>NZ_JQBR01000022.1 GCF_001438655.1 Pediococcus cellicola | reverse complement strand
TGCGATAATCCCTTTGTGGTTGTCAGATGAAATAATATAAATCATCTGATAAACATGGAGGGATTTTTATTATGCCTAGATCTAAATACACAGCATTGGAAAAACTAACAATTCTAGAAGAGTTCAAACAAGCCAATACATCTTATGCAGCATTTGCGAAAACATTTAACATTGGTGCAGAGGCATTGAAGCATTGGCAGACACGGTATGAACGTGATGGTATCGAAGGACTTGAAGAAGCGCACCAAAATAATCATTACTCTAAAGAGCTTAAACTAACAGCCGTTCTGGCATATTTGGCTGGGAAAGGAACTCTTGAAGAACTAACAATTAAATTTGGGTTACGTTCACATGAGCAACTACGTAACTGGATTTCTAGGTATAATGGGGATAAAACGGTGACGGCGTCACCGTCTAGAAAGCAGGTCCCTACTATGAGTCGTAAGACGACTACCTTTGAAGAACGGATTGAAGTTGTAGAGTACGTTACTAAGGACAATCACAGCTATTCTGAAGCTGCAGAACATTTTCAAGTATCTTATCAGCAAGCTAGGATGTGGGTACGCAAAGCTGAAGCCAACGGGTATCCAGCTTTAATGGATAATCGTGGACATCGAAAGCAACGAGATGAACTAACAGAAACCGAACAGTTAAAACTTGAGATTCGACAACTTAAGGTCCAGCTCAAAGAGAAAGAAATTATAGAGAAATTCGCAAAAAAATTACAGGAACTTCAGCACAAGGGGTGAACAAACAACATCGACTGGCCTATCAAGCAATCAAGGATGTCAGTCAAGAGGATCAGGGAACGTTATCGGTACTCTTAAGAGTTGTTGGTGTAAGCCGCCAGGCCTATTATAAGGGGCTCAACCGTGAAGAAACAATTTGGGAAGGCCACGATAAGAAACTCAAAGAACGTACCAAATATTGGTTTAATTTTCATCATCAGGGTATTGGTGCTGGAAATCTTCTGACTAATCTACAGCAAGACGAAGAAATTGACTTTTTAGTGACCTTTAAGATGGTGCGGCGTGTCATGCGAGAACTTGGTATTCATTGTCAAATTCGAAAGAAAAAGCACAATCGCACCAAACAAAACGAGCAATATATTCAAGACAATTTACTGAACCAGAATTTTGAAGTTAGTGCACCAAACGAGGTTTGGTTGTCTGACTCGACAGAGCTTTCGTATGGCGTGAATGGTGAGTATAAAGTACGTTTAAGCGGCGTATTAGATCTCTATGGGCGTCGATTACTATCGTACAATCTCAGCGATACCGAGACTAGCTCAGCTGAAATACAAGTCTTTCAGCGGGCGTTCGTAGCCGCCGGTGACGTTCATCCACGTATCCATACAGATCGTGGATCAGCTTATACATCGGGAGCATTTAACAATTTTTTGAACCAATTTGAAGTAGAACGAAGCATGTCTCGGCCAGGAACACCATATGACAACGCTCCAATGGAACGTTGGTGGAATGAGTTTAAGCTTCGCTGGATGGATCGTCATCCAATGGCCAAAACGTATAAAGAGCTGGTAAAACTCGTTGAAGATGGAATTGAATATTTTAACCATCAAAATCGTTCTGCACAAAGAAATGGCCTCACTCCAGATGAATACTGGAATGAAGCCATTTAGGTAAAAACCAAAAATTTATATTATTTCAACTGTCAACTTGACAGGGCC
>NZ_JQBR01000021.1 GCF_001438655.1 Pediococcus cellicola | reverse complement strand
TTTGAGAGTAAACCTCTCAAAACTAAACAAAGTTTCGACAATGTGTAGGTTTCCGTTTCTAAATATCCTTAGAAAGGAGGTGATCCAGCCGCAGGTTCTCCTACGGCTACCTTGTTACGACTTCACCCCAATCATCTGTCCCACCTTAGACGGCTAGCTCCCGAAGGTTACTCCACCGGCTTTGGGTGTTACAAACTCTCATGGTGTGACGGGCGGTGTGTACAAGGCCCGGGAACGTATTCACCGCGGCATGCTGATCCGCGATTACTAGCGATTCCAACTTCGTGCAGGCGAGTTGCAGCCTGCAGTCCGAACTGAGAACGGTTTTAAGAGATTAGCTTAACCTCGCGGTCTCGCAACTCGTTGTACCGTCCATTGTAGCACGTGTGTAGCCCAGGTCATAAGGGGCATGATGATTTGACGTCGTCCCCACCTTCCTCCGGTTTGTCACCGGCAGTCTCACTAGAGTGCCCAACTTAATGCTGGCAACTAATAATAAGGGTTGCGCTCGTTGCGGGACTTAACCCAACATCTCACGACACGAGCTGACGACAACCATGCACCACCTGTCATTCCGTCCCCGAAGGGAACGCCTAATCTCTTAGGTTAGCAGAAGATGTCAAGACCTGGTAAGGTTCTTCGCGTAGCTTCGAATTAAACCACATGCTCCACCGCTTGTGCGGGCCCCCGTCAATTCTTTTGAGTTTCAACCTTGCGGTCGTACTCCCCAGGCGGAATGCTTAATGCGTTAGCTGCAGCACTGAAGGGCGGAAACCCTCCAACACTTAGCATTCATCGTTTACGGCATGGACTACCAGGGTATCTAATCCTGTTCGCTACCCATGCTTTCGAGCCTCAGCGTCAGTTGCAGACCAGAGAGCCGCCTTCGCCACTGGTGTTCTTCCATATATCTACGCATTTCACCGCTACACATGGAGTTCCACTCTCCTCTTCTGCACTCAAGTCTCTCAGTTTCCAATGCACTTCTTCGGTTAAGCCGAAGGCTTTCACATTAGACTTAAAAGACCGCCTGCGCTCGCTTTACGCCCAATAAATCCGGATAACGCTTGCCACCTACGTATTACCGCGGCTGCTGGCACGTAGTTAGCCGTGGCTTTCTGGTTGGATACCGTCACTGCATGAGCAGTTACTCTCACACACGTTCTTCTCCAACAACAGAGTTTTACGACCCGAAAGCCTTCATCACTCACGCGGCGTTGCTCCATCAGACTTGCGTCCATTGTGGAAGATTCCCTACTGCTGCCTCCCGTAGGAGTCTGGGCCGTGTCTCAGTCCCAATGTGGCCGATTACCCTCTCAGGTCGGCTACGTATCACTGCCTTGGTGAGCCATTATCTCACCAACTAGCTAATACGCCGCGGGTCCATCCAGAAGTGATAGCCGAAGCCATCTTTTAAACGAAAACCATGCGGTTTTCGTTATTATGCGGTATTAGCATCTGTTTCCAGGTGTTATCCCCCGCTTCTGGGCAGGTTACCCACGTGTTACTCACCCGTTCGCCACTCACTTTATGGTTAAAATCATCTTCGATGCAAGCATCTCTAATTCATTTAACGAAAGTGCGTCCGACTTGCATGTATTAGGCACGCCGCCAGCGTTCATCCTGAGCCAAGATCAAACTCTCATATTATACTTGAGTTTTTAAAAAGCTCGTTTGTTGTTTCATTGTTTAAAGCGAATTGACTTCGCAAATTGTTTGCTTCAAAATTCTCATTTGAAGACCCTACACATTTTGTTTCGTCGAAACTTTGTTCAGTTTTCAAAGGTCTAC
>NZ_JQBR01000020.1 GCF_001438655.1 Pediococcus cellicola | reverse complement strand
TCGAAACTTTGTTCAGTTTTCAAAGGTCTACCAATTGCCTCTTTAAGATTTTATCAATCTCTCATGCGACAACTTTTTAAGTATATCATCTGGATAACAACCTGTCAAGCAAAACTTTTAATTCTTTTTTGCTAAATCTCGCTGTTGTCCGTCAGGCAACGTATATAAATATACCAAGTGGTAAACATTTCGTCAAGCCTTTTTTGAAATTAATTTTGATTTGTTTCATATTTTGCAGAAAATCACTGTGATTTTCACCTATACCAATTCTATATCGACTGCTTTTGGCTCCCCACAGACAGCCCTTCTCCCAGTCGTTTAATCCCCGAATCAATTTGTGAAAGTGAGACAGTGCTAAAACTAACACGTGCCCCGTTTTTATGACCATCCCCTGGGAATAAATGTGTTGCGGGAATCACCATCACATGAAAATTCGGCAATAACAACCTTGTTTGTGCTTTTTCAAAGTCAAACCCATCTGGCATCGTAACCCAAGTAAAGAAACCACCCTTAGGAAAACTATAACTAGCTTGTGCAGGTAAATACTTTTGCATAGCTTGCATCATGGCATCCCTTTTTACACGATAACTTTGCTGCAACTTTCTTAGATGTGCGTCCAAACTGTAATCTGTCAAATAAGCATTTACCGTTTGAATCATTATATTTGACGTTTCCAGGTCACTAGCTGCTTTCAGTTCCTGAAGTCGAGAATAGAGATCATTACCAGCAGTGAGCCAGCCCAAGCGTAATCCTGGCGCTAAAATTTTAGAAAAGCTGCCCAATTGAATGACACGACTTTGTGTGTCTAAAGCTTTCAAACTTGGCAAAGATCTCCCTTCATATCGCAACCATCTATAGGGAGCATCCTCCAATATAATGACATCATACTTGTTAGCCAACGCAATTAATTGCCGCCGCTTTTCCATTGACATCACGATACCCGTGGGATTTTGAAAATCAGGAATCGTGTAAATCATTTTGACTGACTTTTGGATCAAGATTTTTTTCAGATCACTCAAATTCATACCATCATCCTGCATACCAACGGAATAATAGGTTGGCTCATAAGCATCAAACGCCGCTAAAGCTCCAATATAAGTGGGACCCTCCACGACGAGTCCATCCCCTTTATTGATTAAGAGCTTTGCAACTAAATCAAGCCCTTGTTGCGCCCCTTGTGTCATCATAACGAACGCACTATCAGTGGGTGTGCCATCGTTGGTTAATAACGTTGCGATCTTTTTACGTAGTGCAAGAGATTCGTCACCCACTTGATATTGTAACGGCGCTGGTTTACTCGTAATGGCTGATTGAAAGCTCTGAGCTAGTTCTTCTTTAGGAAACAGGCTAGCATCTGGAAAGCCACCCGTAAAAGAGATCATTTCCGGATCTTGACTTGGATAAATAGCATTTAAGCCACTTTTTGAAGTTAACGACACACGACTAGCAAATTCTTCTTCCATTCTGAATCCCTCCATAAAAATTCGTTTTATCTGTTGACTCCATGATACTAATTATCTAATATGAAGTAAAACTCAACGTTCTCAATAAAAAGTGAATGCATTTCACCATAAAATAATAATGCTTAATATCAGGAGGTTCTCATGGCAAACTTTGCATATGAAATTTTTTCACAAGTCGTAACTACCAAAAACTTTGGTCAAGCCGCTAAATATTTAAACGTGACCCCTAGTGCTGTTAGTCATGCCATCAGCCAATTAGAACGCGAGCTTGGTTTTCCTTTGTTTATACGTAATCGAACGGGCGTCGAACTTACCCCCGATGGCCAGCAAGTCTTACCCGTAATTCAACACATTTTAAATAGCGAGGCGCAACTACAACAAGTTGCCGATCAAATTCGTGGCTTAAATTCAGGAACCATTCGCCTAGGCGCTTTTAGCAGCGTTTGTATCAACTGGTTACCAACAATTATTCAACACTTCAAGAAAAAATATCCAGGCGTCGAAGTTACCATTACACAAGGTGACTTTTCAGAAATTGCAGAAATGACACGCATCGGTTCCGTCGATATTGGATTTGCAACGCTTCCTGTAGATCCCCAACTGCAAACGGAAGCTTTAATCGACGATCCAATTTATTGTGTCACACCTGCAGATTTCATTCCGAAAAACAAAACCTATGTGACAACCGAGGACATTGGGGATTATCATTTTATTCTCCAACAAGTTGACTATGATCGAGATACCAAGAAAACACTTGACCAATATAATGTAAAACCCAACGCCATTACATACTCCATTGACGATCAATCTATTCTTTCAATGGTAGAAAGTGGGTTGGGATTTGGAATTTTACCACAACTTGCTCTGCAAAAATTAACCGGTAATGTGAATATTTATCCTTTTTCACACCAATACTACCGGACGATCTGTCTCAGTATCAATAAAACACAGGCACAAGCGCCGTCCACTAAACTCATGCTTAAAGAGATTCATCATTATTTAGCAAATAGATATGAGGAAAACTATCTTGGTACGAAACCAAAATAAGATCAGTGTGACGTTTAAAAGACATTCTAACTTTAAATTTACTGTTTTTCTTCTATATAATGGCTACTTAATTTGAAATACGGAATTCCTGACATTATCACTGCAACCTTACGTTAGCAATTGCACCACAGTCAGCACTTATCAGACTAACCTAGCCCGTCACATGAGTCTCCTATGAAACTGACTCACTACGCAAATAGGCAAAGAAGTATCTAAACAAGATTTTTAACGAGATCATTATCCCACCATTTCCTT
>NZ_JQBR01000002.1 GCF_001438655.1 Pediococcus cellicola | reverse complement strand
GGCCACAGGGACGATTCAGTTAAGTGGCCAGAATGGCAAAACCTATGATGGGAAAGCCGGCACGCTTGACGAAAGTAAATACAGCGTCGAGTTGAGCAATGGCGAGAAGTACACGTTACAAGCTGGCGATCTCGAGTTTAAGACGGCGGACCCAACCGACGTGGGCACCTATGATGTCCAACTAAGTGCCGCAGGCATTGCGAACTTAAATAAGGTGGATCCAAATTACCAGTACACGGCAGATTCCGTAAGTGGGGTCGGACAATATACAATTCTTCCAGCCACCACAGATCCATCAGACAAATCCACAAGCTTCAGTGTCAGTGATGCAACGTCGTATTATGGTGAAAATTCACCGACCTTTGTTGTGACACCTGGATCTAAGGTTAAAGATCCTGGTAATCTAACAAATGATGACTTCACATTTATTGATAAGGTAACTGGTCAAGTGGTTGATGGAGTTCCAACGAATGTGGGTAGTTACGAAGTTATCTTAAATGAGAGTGGTAAAGCGAAAGTTGCCGCAGCAAATCCTAACTACAACTTTAGCGATGGTAGCTTTGTCAGCGGCACGTACACGATTCATGACGTGATCACGCATAGTCAAGTGACCGTTACCCGGACAGTTCATTACACTGGTGCCGGTGCGCGGACACCTAAAGACGTGGTTCAAACTTTGATCTATGATGTGGCGACAAGCAAAGCAACTGGCGTGTCTACCTATACACCACAAGGAAGTTATGCAGCTGTTAACACACCTGAAATTAATGGGTTTAAGAATAGCGGCAATGTGAGTGAAGTAACGCCTACAACTTCAACTAGTGAACCGACTGATTTGAAAGTGACTGTTACCTATACACCAATTAATGAAATTGAGTACAGTGAAATTACCGTTACGCGAACAATTCATTATCAGGGTGCTGGTAATAAGACACCGCATGATGTCGTTGAAACGGTTGTTTATAAAGTGGCAACCAACAAGACTACTGGTGAAGTTTCGTACACCCCTCAAGGAGTCTATGAAGCTGTTCATACGCCGGATCTTGCAGGTTACTCTCACAGTGGCGATGTGGCTGAGCTTATTCCAAACGCAACCATGACACAACCTGAAAATTCGATCGTGGTGGTTCGTTATCAAGCGATTAAACAGCCTGGCGAAGTGGGTCCGGGACACAAACCTGAGGCTCCTAATACGGGCAATCATGGCGGTAATGGTGGTCAAGACAGCAACGGTTCTAACGGTCATAATGCTCATCCTAACAGTGGGCATCCTTTAGGCGAACAGAACGGCACACATGGTTCTAATGTGATTAATGGCGTAGCGGGCACACGAACTACGACTAAGAAGAATGTGCCGTTAACACACGCTACTCAAGGAAAGTTACCACAGACTGATGAAAATAAGGACCAAACCGAAGAAATGATTGGAGTATCATTATTAGGCATGATGTTAGCGTTATTTGGTATCAAGCGTCGCAAACATGACGAAAACTAGAATCAAATGATTTTATAAAAAGGAGCAACTTCTTATCTTCCTGATAGAAAGTTGCTCCTTTTTGATTACTGTTTTTAGTGATAGCAGCGGGACCTTTTAGGTATGTTGGGCAAATGAAGTCATTTTATTTGCTTAAGCAAATAAAATAGCGCATGATACATCCAGAGGGTGATCACATGCTATCACAAAATAGACGTTGGTTAATATTGTCAATATTAGGAATTTTCTTTTTTATGGTGATTGTCGATGGCAGTATTGTAGCAATTGCCATTCCACAAATCTCACAGAGCTTAAATACAGCGACCGGGGCCACAACCTTAATTATTTCCGTGTATTTAATTACAATTTGTGCGACTTTATTATTGTTTGGTCAATTTGGGGATCAGTATGGACGGGTCAGAATTTTTGAAATTGGGACTTTTATTTTCTTACTAGGGTCCTTTGTCGCGGGAGTGGGTCAGGTTTTAGAACTAGTGCTGGTTGGCCGTTTTGTTCAAGGTATCGGTGCGAGTATGACGATGGCCAATAGTTATGCGATTGTCACGGATACTTTTCCTGCAAAACAGTTGGGTAGCGCGTTTGGTGTGGAAAGTATTTTCATTTCGTTAGGTGCCTTAGCAGGTCCCGGTTTAGGTGGGATCATATTGGGCAGCTTACCATGGGGGTACATCTTTTGGATTAATTTACCCATCGGCATTATTTGTTTGGGCATTGAGTTAGTCGCCTTTCCGAAAAGTAAGCCTCAAAAAGCAAAAGGGATTGATTGGCATGGGGCAACGCTGTTAGCATTGGCAGCTAGTTGTCTCTATCTGTTGACGATGCAGTTAAATGTGCATGTCGTGGTTACGGTGCTTTTATTTCTCCTGATGATTCTTTTCAGTTGGCAGTTTGTAAGAATGGAAAAAAGGGCGACACAACCCTTACTAAATTTAACAATCTTTCGTAACGCTATGTTTCGAAAAAGCATTGTGGTAGCTTTTCTAAGTTTTATTGTGTCTTACTTTTTCACCATTTTGGCGCCTCTATATTTACAGCTAATTTTAAATTATTCTACACAATTTTCGGGTGTTTTATTGATGGTGGCACCGGTGGTTTCTATGATTGCATCACCAGCAGCAGGATATATTTCTGACCACTATAATCAACATATCGAAATGGCTGTGGGGATGCTGATTTTAATTGGAGTTCAAGTTGGGTTGCTATTTTTGACCGGAAAGCTTGAGCCGTGGTACTTCATTGTCCTTTCTGCTGTGATGGCGGCGGGAACGGCTGTGTTTGGCACGCCTAATAGCGTCCTTGTCATGCAATCTGTGCCCGCGAAGCTTCGAGGAATGGCGGGTTCCACCAATTCTTTGGTCAGAGAATTCGGTTTAGTCTTGGGGACGACCTTATCGACAGTCATATTTTATCGCGTTTTGTCCCTACTCAATCATCGCGAAATCGATACGGCCATTGGGGTGTCAAAACAAACATTTTTACTGGCACAACGCTGGACGTATGCGGCGGGACTCTTACTTCTGTGCGGGGCATTATTTTATATTATCTATGCAATTAGAAAGGATCGAAAACATGTCAGAAAATGAACTAGATGGCCATATTAGGGCAATCAACACGGTTTCTCATAAAGTTAGTCAATATCTCAATAGCGAACTCAAAGATTTAGGCCTGAGCGCCAGCACTTACTTTTTTATTTTAAAAATTGGAGATAAAGGCAAAATCACGCAAGACGACCTTTTTAAACAAATATTTCTAAATCCCAGCAATGTGACGAGGCGGTTAAACCGATTGATCAAATTAGGATACGTTTCAAAAGAAAAGTCTGCCAACGACAAGCGCGTTCGGGTGGTGAAGTTAACACCGCTTGGTCAAGAGAAATATCAGCAGTTAGTGATTCGATTACCCACAATTAATCAAGAGGTTGTTCAGGCGTTGACTTCAGATGAAGTGTTAATGCTAAGACGGTTGGTGGGAAAAATGGAGACTGGTTTAGATGATTTGTTGTCGTAGTTGATAAAAAGAATGGAGAGTGATTCACATGGCTGAATATGTATTGATTCAAAATCGGCTTGATCGTGACTTGATGATTCCTGATGGCTTTAGCTTAGTGTCTTCAACCCAACGCCAAAGAAATGGTGAAGAAGTGCGGGTGGAACGTTATCAACGCGAACAAGCAATTGTGCCCAATAATGCCCACCTTACGCTAGTTTTTGGGGATGACGATCGCCTGATTAGTTATAATAACTTTTTGGGAAATCCAGATCTCTCGTTGCCTAGTGAAGACGGTTTAGTTCAACAGGCGATTGGGGTGTGGCAAAACTTAGATGCTGATTACGCACAAGGGCTACAGTTTATGCGAATCGACACCCTAAAAAGATTTTATCTGACCGGTCGTGGTCAACGAGTAGACTTTGATGTTTTGTGGGTGAAATTTGCCCATGCAAATGGGTCTTACAACTGGGTTACGATTGGTCCCGGTGGACAAGTTATGGAAGTGGAACGTGAATCGCGCTGGGATTACATGCGTTCACGACGTGCCACCGAGGAGTGGAACTATGACAACTGGGTCTTGGCGCGTGAAGGGAAAGGGCCTCAATTAGAGGCGCCGGAAGCTTTAGCGTAGATAGAGAGACTAAGGAAGATGAGGTAGCGAGATGACTGATCGTGAGTATGAACGCTTAATTGAAGAATTGGGAAATTTAAGGGAACGTGTGCGTCAGTTGGAAGAAAATGAGTATGTGACGGCAACCTACAAGGGTTATAGTTCCGAAGGCCAGACCTTGTCGGAAGTTGTTGAAGAAATCGAAACTACGAATCAAGCCATTCAAGTGTTAGAGGAACGTTTAGAAGACGATCAACAAGAATATAAATAAGAATTTGTGTGTGCCCCATTGGAATTTTTGATGGATAAGCACACACTTTTTTTATTTTATCCGGTTTAGTTTGCTTATAATGGTATAATTAAGCATCTTTTACCAAAAAATGGAGTTTAAAATGGATAAAAACAAACTAAACGCACAATTAATTCAGACATTGCGATCCTATAAGCGATTCAAAAAAACACTTAATTATGAAAATAGTTGGCACATTCTGGCGCAGTTTGTCTTTTGGATAGCTTTTGTTATCTTTATGGGGTTAATCCTGAATTATGTTGGTCTTGTATTTGAATTGGTGCTTGTCAGTTCAGGTGCCGCAAAGCTGCAGGTTCTTGGTCAATTAAGTCACAATATTTGGCTGGTACTTAGTCATCCAATGTATCTGGGGTGGACGGGATACATTGTGATTGCCGGTGAAATTGCTTTCTTGTTTGGCTTGGTCTGGCGAGCTTGGCGAAGTTATCAAATTAAGCAACTTTATCAACGATTTGAGTCGCATCCAGAGAGCTTACAAATTTGGCAAGCAACATCTATCAATTTGTCGCATGCTTTAATTTATACAACTCCCACAAATACGAAACCATTTACAGCAGCACTGTCACAGTTACCTAAAGATAAGCAAGAAGAATGGGAGAAATTGACGCATCAATATCAACTGACACGTTGGGCTGCACCAAGAACTAACTATGATGCTAAAGGAATACGTCAATTTATGACTGATAACTTCTTTGGGGCGTACCAATACGTGGATGTGCTTATGAGTGAACCATATAGCAAGCCTTTATACTGGAAGAAGGATTCTCAAGAGAGCTGGGTAGCCGGCATTTATGCGCATGAACGGCCGGTTTACTTTCAAAGAAAATATCAAGCTGATGGTAAAAAGATTAAGATTTCACTCGGACGAAAACTTGTTAATGCTGTATTTGTAATGTTCTGGCATTAAAACGATAAACCAGGGATCAATTTTATTTTTGGTGGCTTTGTGGCAGGCTAATTTGTGAGGGCAAATGCATTGACCTGTGACCTTAGTTTCAAGTTATACTGATAAAAACGAGATAGTGAGATTGAAACGAAATGAATTAACTGGTGGTGTGTAAAGACATGAAAAAAATTAATGACGCCGTTCGATTCTGCGTGGAACTAGCTACCATTTACTCAATTATTAAATGTGGCATGCGGTTTACCGGATTTTATAGTTTTTTCGGTGCAATCATAATTCCGATCCTAGTCATACTTTATTGGGGAAGATATATGGCACCAAAGTCGCTACATCGCTTACCAGAATTTGGAAGAATAATTAGTGAAGTCGTAATATTTGGTGGAACGGGAAGCCTTATGTACGTTCAGAATTTCAAAACAATGACCGTGATTTACTTACTAATTGTGTTGTGTAATACAATCTTGGACCATGTTTTGTGAGGTGAATTGACATGAAAATGAAAGCTTGGTTCTTAAAACTTGAAGCTGGCGTTTTGTTAATCGCCGTTATATTCGCTTATTTTAACCATTATGAATATAGCTGGGGTTGGTTTTTAATTGGAATTTTGATTCCTGATATAAGTGCAGTCGGCTTTTTAGTTAATGAACGAGTTGGTAATTTTGTATACGATCTTGGCCATACGCTGTTGCTGGCAGGTCCATTGCTAGCTTTAGCAGTTATGCAAAATTCAGTCATTCTAGGGATGATTAGTTTGATTTGGTTGAGTCATATTTTTATGGATCGCCTGTTTGGATATGATCTTCGAGGGTAACCTTGAGGGTCTTTTTTTATTGGGATAAATGAACCACTTAGGTAACTAAATAAACCACTTATTCAATAAATGCCGACAATCAGAAAAAAGACTTCTATACTCAGCTTATCAAGCAAGGAGGGACGAAAATCATGGCCGGAAAAACCATTTATGCGCCTGAATTGGTAGTAAATATGATATCGGCGGATAGTAATCCGCTAACAAGTCGCGAGTTGGCTGTGTTGAAAGAAGCTGACAAAGGCGTTTCTACTAAAGAAATTGCATCAAGTTTGTTTCTTTCAGATGGGACTGTACGAAATTACTTATCAGCTATTTTTAGCAAGTTAGGGGTTCATAATCGTATTGAAGCAGTAAAAGTGTCTAAGCAGAATTAAATAAACGTATTATCACAAAGTTGGATCACAAATTGCCGTCCGGCAGGCAGAAAAACTTTCAGAATAAAAACACGGTCACGGAATTAACCTTAACCACAAAGATTTTAGATGGGGTTAAACTGAATGCACAGTTACGCGCCTTTTTAGAGACCTATTATAAAACGCCTCACTTTAAATTCAGCAAACAGATGGCGGTGGCCATTCGTCAAGCCAAGCATCAAGACAATACAACGATGACAATTTAAACACTAATTGATATTCATGATGGCAAAGTTAAAATTGATACCCATGAAGATGATCGAAGTTATCAATGGAATCAATTTGTGAAAGATTTTTGTGCGGATCCAATCAATAAACAACGTCAAAATAAATTACAGGATGCTGCAAAACTATGGAAAATTATCCGTGATGGTGATGGCGAAAAAGTTTATCGAACTTCACTTTTGAAGTATTTATAATCATTAAATTTCACAACTAAAATAGCTATATGATGAAGAATTTAGTCACTTCTAGCTGATTAAAGAGAAATATGGTTTGGATGGTGAATTTTGTCTAACAGATGCCCTGACAATGCAGATTAATAAGTGGTGATACTTGCCAAGACTTAGTTGTATGAGGTCTTTTTAAAGAAAGTAAATCAGCAAAAATAAAATAAAGCGTTTACATTTTATAGCGAATGATGTAATATGAATTTGTTCATAAAATATCGGTGGATTGTTACTATCAAATTAGGCAAGACCACAAACAATTTTCTTGATTGTTTGTGGTCTTGTCTTTTTTTGTCTTGAGGAGGTGATTGCATGATGCGAATTGTCCAAATATTAAACAATAACGTTGCTCTGGTCAGCCTAGGAGATCGGAAACAGGCTATTGTCATGGGAAAAGGAGTTTACTTTAAGAAAAAGATGGGGGATTCCATGTCATCGAAGAAGATCGAAAAAATTTTTTACTTAGAATCTAAAGAATCTCAAGATAATTTATCGTATCTTTTGAAAGACATACCATTGGATATTGTGACAACGACATTCGAAATTATTGATAATGCTAAAGAGAAGTATCAGTTTTCTGTTTTGGATTATATTTATATTACATTAAGTGATCATATCTATGGCGCTTATCAAATTTTTGAAGCAGGAAAGTATAAGGCGAGTTTAGTTCCAGATATGCATGAACAGTATCCAGTTGAATATCAAATTGCGAAAGATGCACTTAAAATAATTAATAAAAATTTGCATATTCGTCTACCAGATTCGGAAATGCAAAATATTGCACTTCACTTCATTAATGCGAAAGGAACGTCAACTAAAGTTGATGATGTGGGTCAGAAAAATCGCGAAGATGCAAATTCGGTTGTTCAAGCGGTTTTTAAACAACACCATATTATACGAACGGAGAAAAATCGAAATTTTTATGATCGATTAATGATTCATATGCAGTACTTGATGGACCGAATTGATAATCAAGAAACGGGTAATACAAATTTTATGACCCAACTCAAAGATGAGTTAATGGAGAATTATCCAAAATCCGCAGAAATTGCTGAGGCAATTTTTGTTGAACTCGAACGACGCTTAAATTTAAAGTTAAGCAATAATGAAAAAATGTATTTTGTTATCCATATACAGAGATTGATTAATGAAAAGTCAAAAAATTAGAGAGTGAGGATTCAATTATGGCAACTAAAGAAGAAATATCAATGGTAGGTTTCGCTATTGTAGCTTACGCAGGGGATGCAAAAACAGCTTTAATTCAAGCTTTGGATGCAGCAAGAGCTGGTAAATTTTCTGAGGCAGAGTCTCTTGTAAAAAAAGCAAATGAGTCGATTGTTGATGCACATAATGAGCAAACGCAACTTCTTTCAAAAGAAGCTGGTGGAACAGATATGGATGTGACGTTTATCATGGTTCACGGGCAAGATACATTAATGACTACTATGATGCTCATGGATCAAGTTCGATTTTTTATTGATGAATATAAACGGATTCGAAAAATGGAAGAAAAATTAGGAATTGAATCGAATTAGAAAGGAAGATTGTGATGAAAAGGTTTGAAAAAATTGCAGATAAAATGAAGCCTGCTTTTGAAAAAATTGCTGCCAACCCGTATTTATCAGCAATTCGAGATGGCTTTATTGCTTCAATGCCCATTATTTTGTTCTCTAGTGTTTTTCTATTAATTGCTTATTTACCAAATACCTGGGGATTTTTCTGGAGTACAAAAGTTACTAATCATTTATTAACTGCTTATAATTACTCGATGGGATTACTATCGTTATTTATTGCAGCAACGACTTCTAAGAATCTTATCGACTATAAAAATTTAAGTTTGCCAAAAACAAACAGAATTAATCCTGTATCGGTTATGATCGCATCTCAAATTGCATTTATTATTTTGGCAGTAAAAACAGCTGGCTCTGGGGTTACTCTTGCAGACATGGGTACACAAGGTTTATTAGCAGCATATATTGTCGGACTGATTGTTCCTAATATTTACTATGTATGTATTAAAAATAATGTCACTATTAAAATGCCTGCCCAAGTCCCACAAAATATTTCACAAACTTTTAAGGATTTGATTCCACTGACATCCTCCGTAGTTGTTTTTTGGGCATTTGATATTGGATTTCGTGCTTTATTTGATGGGAAAAATTTACCAGAAGGTATTATTGCACTTCTTTCACCATTATTTACTGCGAGTGACTCGTATATTGGATTAGCCATTATTGGTGGTGCCATGGGGTTCT
The DNA here is from genome assembly GCF_001438655.1 of Pediococcus cellicola. Lineage (GTDB taxonomy): Bacteria > Bacillota > Bacilli > Lactobacillales > Lactobacillaceae > Pediococcus > Pediococcus cellicola. The sequence continues at coordinate 266,162 of NZ_JQBR01000002.1, read as the reverse complement.
TCTGGTTTATTGGAATTCAAGGTCCTTCCATTGTTCAACCAGCTGTTGTGGCATTTGAAGTTGCAAATACGGCTGCTAATTTGAAATTAGTTCAAGGTGGATCTCAAGCCATGCATGTTTTGACAGTAAATACCCAAGATTATGTTATGAATTTTGGGGGTACCGGTGCCACATTAGTTGTTGCCTATTTGTTCTTGATCGTATGTAAGTCTAAACAATTGCGAGCTTTAGGAAAGGCTACTTTTATTCCAGTTTCGTTTGGAGTTAATGAACCAGTCTTGTTTGGAGCTCCAATGATTATGAATCCGATTTTCTTTTTGCCAATGGTACTGACTCCAATGCTTAATGTAGTTATCTTTAAGTTTTTTGTCACAACATTGGGAATGAACAGTATGATTTATACATTGCCATGGACAATTCCGGGTCCAATTGGAATTATTATTAGTACTGGATTAGCTCCATTGTCATTTATTGCAGTGGCTCTAATGCTGGTTGGCGATGTGCTTTTCTACTTACCATTTGTCAAGATTTATGATAATCAACTTCTTGAGGGTGAAAGAAAAGAAGAGCAAAAAGAACAAGCAGAGAAATCTGTTGGTAATGAAGTAGGAAATGCTGCATTGGCTGGAGCAACAAACGATGCTGGAATAGATGAAAATAATTCTACTGTTGAAGTTGAAATGCCTAGCGAAAATAAGGGTAAGGCAACGATTACTAAAGAAACAAATGTTTTAGTCTTATGCGCTGGTGGTGGGACAAGTGGAATTCTTGCTAACGCATTGAACAAAGTTGCTAAAGAACGAAATTTACCGCTTCATGCTGCCGCACGAGCCTATGGTCAGGATATGGATTTAATCCACGATATGGATCTTGTTATTTTAGCACCACAAATGGAGAGTATGAAAGGCAATCTTAAAAAGATTACGGATGCTTATGATGTCCAACTGCTAACGACTACTGGCAAACAGTATATTGAACTAACACGTGATGCAGATAAGGCAATTAAATTTGTTGCTGATAATATTAAATAGGAGGAAGTTTACACATGAGCAAAACATTACCTAAAGATTTTTTGATGGGTGGCGCTACAGCTGCATATCAAGTTGAGGGAGCTACAAAAGAAGATGGAAAAGGACAAGTACTTTGGGATGATTTTCTAAAAAAAGAAGGACGTTTTGCGCCGGATCCCGCTGCAGATTTTTACCACCGTTATGATGAAGATTTAGCATTATCAGAAAAGTATGGTGTTCAAGTCATTCGTGTTTCCATTGCTTGGTCACGTATTTTTCCAGATGGCACAGGGGCTGTAGAGCCACGTGGTGTTGCCTATTATCACAAATTGTTTGCTTCATGTAAGCAACACGGTATTGAACCATTTGTGACACTCCACCATTTTGACACACCAGAGCGGTTACATGTAGCTGGTGACTGGTTGAGTCAAGAGATGGTCGATGCTTTTGTAGCATATGCTAAATTCTGTTTTCAGGAATTCACTGAAGTGAAATATTGGATTACGATCAACGAGCCAACTTCGATGGCGGTTCAACAGTACACGAATGGCACTTTTCCACCTGCTGAAAGTGGTCGATTTGATAAAACATTCCAGGCAGAGCACAATCAAATGATTGCTCATGCGAGAGTAGTTAATGCATACAAATCCATGGATTTGGGTGGAAAAATTGGAATTGTGCACGCGCTACAAACAGTTTATCCCTATTCAAACAGTGAAGGTGATCGGCATGCAGCAGCGTTGCAGGATGCTTTAGAAAATCGTTTATATCTAGATGGCACTTTAGCCGGTAAATATGCTCCAGAAACTTTGGCACTTGTTAAAGAAATTCTCGATAAAAATAATCAGAAGATGTTCAAATCAACGCCAGAAGAGCTTGATGTGATTGATAAAGCTGCTCATCAATTGGATTTTGTGGGGGTCAATAACTACTTTAGCAAATGGTTACGAGAATATAATGGAAAATCAGAGACTGTCCACAATGGAACTGGAGCTAAAGGTACTTCCGTGGCACGTTTGCATGGTGTTGGTGAGGAAAAACGTCCAGACAACATTGAAACTACTGACTGGGACTGGTCAATTTATCCACGAGGTATGCATGATATGCTGATGCGTATCCACAACGACTATCCGTTAGTGCCTGAAATTTATGTCACCGAAAATGGCATTGGTCTTAAAGAAGAATTACCGGGTAACGTCAATAAAAATACTGTACTTGCGGATCCTAAACGCATAGATTATTTGAAAAAATATCTTGGTGCCATTGCGGATGCGATTGCAGAAGGGGCCAATGTTAAAGGTTACTTTATTTGGTCCTTGCAAGACCAATTTTCTTGGACCAATGGCTACAGCAAACGATATGGGTTGTTTTTCGTTGATTTTCCAACTCAAAAACGTTATGTCAAACAAAGTGCGATTTGGTTTAAAAAGGTGTCTGATACGCATGTAATACCGGATTGAATTAATAAATTAACAAAATCTTGTGATTACACGTCAAATGGGGTTTGCTTTCATACGTATTGAAAAAACACCTTTCGCCAGATTAAAGAATTAAAGAGCTTGAAAAAGATGCACGGCAAACATCTTTTTTAAGCTTTTTTGTTTTTAACAAATTTTCTATAACGGTTATGAGGCTTGCTGCTTAGAAAAAATAATCGAAAAAGATGTAACAATTAGCAGATTAAATTCGTATTATAAGTGTAGGGAGGTGGAAGGACAATGCTAAGCGACGAAGAGCTGTTTGAATTGGTAGTGCGCACAGATGATCAGAATGCCTTTGAGGCTTTAGTCGTGAAGTATCGTTTTTCTGCCATTACTTACGTGACTAAGATTATTAAAGACAATTATTATGCCCAAGATTTGACGCAAAATGTGTTCGCCAATATCTATTTCAAACGCAAGCAGATTGGGGTACCAGTGTCCTTTAAATTTTATCTCTACAAAGCCTTAAAAAATCAGGCTATTGATTGGATTCGCAAAAATCGCCGCATTGAAGAAGTGGATATTGATAATTTTACGATTTCGTTTGAGCAAGCTGAGCCAGGCGATTATGTCCAAAGTTTAAAGCCACTTTTAAAGGCGGAGGACTATCATCTGGTTATTCTGCGCTTTTATTATGGATTCAAATTTAAAGAAATTGCGGAGCTTATGAATATTAGTGCGGGAAACGCCAGAATTCGGTGCAGCCGGTTAAAGTGGAAATTAAGAGGGTTGAAAAATGAAGAAAAATGATGAAGATCGTATTTTCTTAATTCACATGTGGAATAAAGTCGGTCAATTAGAAAAAGATGCGCAACTAGAAGCACAAGTAACCAAAAGACGACAGTTAAAATGGCAACGACGGCTTAAAGTTATGTTAGTACTTGTGATGATTTTAACAACGTTAGTTTTGATTTTACTCAATGCGGGACTGACCGCGACATTGCTCAGTCAGGGCATTTTAATGGTACTGTGTTTAATCATGGATCTTAACATGGAATCCGGAGGAAAAATAAATCATGACAGAAATTCAGGTCACCAATTTAAATAAAAGTTTTAAGCAACAACCAGTTTTAAAACACCTCAATTTTGAAATTTCAACCGGTGTGGTAGGTTTATTGGGACGCAATGGTGCCGGAAAAACAACCTTGATGAAAATCATGGCGACTTTGTTAAAGAAAGATGCTGGTGAAGTTTTGATAAATCACATTTCTGTCACAGAAGTGCGGAAGATTCGGACTATAATAGGGTATTTGCCACAAAATTTTCAATTCTATCGCAATATGCGAGTAGAAGATGCCCTTAATTATTTAGGACTATTATCTGAAATTAAGCAGTCGCTTTTAACGGACCGGATTGAAGGACTGTTAACAAGGCTGAATTTAACTCGGTATCGCAAATATAAAATTAAGGAATTGTCGGGTGGCCTCAAACAGCGCGTAGGAATTGCACAAGCACTATTGAACGATCCACAAGTATTGATTGTGGATGAACCCACTGTAGGGCTTGATCCAGAAGAACGAGACAATTTTCGCCAACTTATTGGTGAATTGGGAAGAAAACGTATTGTGATCTTTTCAACGCACATTGTAGAAGATATTGCCCATATCAGTGATCAATTGCTGATTTTAGAAAAAGGATCACTCGTTTTTAAAGGACAAACAAGTGATTTTGTGAAGGATCCAGATAAGTTGGAAGCTAAATATTTGGCCTTAATTAGGGGTGATTATGATGAAGATTTTTAAAACAGAACTAGGACTTTTTGTGAAGAGTTTAACTTTTTTAGCGTTTATTCTTGCGGCATTTGCCCTGTACTTTACACAATATCAAAGTTCCGTCAATCATCAAATTACGCAACTTCATGAAGCCGGCCGGTATGACGCAGTTAATTATTTTATGAAACCCACGGTCACCAGCAAGGATTTCGGAGAATCTTATCAAATAGACCATCAAGTGCTTATGAAAGATGTGTTAGGAACGTTACAGATGAATTACCAAGAGAATACGTATCCCACGTATCCGCTCATGTTTTTGAAAAATGTGCACTTGAATAAACGAGATCAACAAAAAATTCGGGATGCCTACGAGCGATTAATGCAACAACCAATCACGCAAAAGCGAGTGACGAAGGTTACTTGGAAGAAATTTTATCAGCGAATAAGTTATGCACAATTTTTGAAAACTACGCGGCGTATAAATGCGATTATTGGTGGCCGTTCGATTTATCAGACCGCTCAGTTAACAACTTTGTTTGCGAGTGGTAAAAAATTCACTTACAAAACGGCCTTACAAAATTATCACCAAAAGCTAAAAGTCGATCAACTCACGCGACCGTTTGCGCGTTTGTTTAGCGACTACATGGGCATTATTATGATGCTCTTTAGCATTTTTCCAATCCTTTTGTACTTTACCAAAGAAGCGCAGGAGCATTGCCAAGATGTTTTTGGGGGACGAACGCTGCCAACTTGGCGTTATTTAGGATATAAATTTCTCGTAGTTGTTGGTACGTTGTATGTGGCCGTGTTGTTACTCGCAATCTTTCCAACCTTTCAATTAATCAAAGTCGGTCAATTTTTAAACGTGACTGTTGATCCATTTGCCTTTTTCAAAACGATCTCGTTGTTTGTTCTGCCAACGCTGATATTTATTACGGCAGTGATTTTATTACTTGTTCAATTATTTAACCCTGTTTTGACACTGATTATGAGTTTAGGATTAAGCTTGTTTACGTTAGGAGTAACAGATATTAATGGCTATACAACTTGGTCACCATTAATTCGCTTTAATATCGCCGATAACTGGGTCCTTTATCATAAACTTGAGCAAAGTATTTATTTGAATCGGTTTTGTTACCTTGTTTTGAGTATTATTCTATTTTTCTTGGCCGTGTGGGTTAATTCCATGAAACGGGGTGATCGACGCGATGACAGTTAAAAATTGGGCACGGGTGCTTTGGTATCAACATCAAATTATCGTGAATAAGCAATTGTTAGTTTGTCTGGGGTTAGTCTTATTATTACCATTGATGATAAGTTTTCGGGAAATTCAACTTACCCAAGCAGCCATGGTCACGGAAATCTATATGAGTTTGATAGGCTTTATTTTGATCGGTACTGTCAATTATCCAGAAAGTGATCGTGATTTTTCGAGTTTATTAAACATTAAGTCCCTTTCATTAGGAAAGATTTGGATGCTGCGAGTCTTTGAAGAAATGCTGATTACTATCTTTTTCATGTTGGTCTGGGTGATTTTTTTGCATCATTTTAATCATCAAATATTGATACCAGTCTTCGTGCTTGGGGGTGTGTCGACGGCTTTTTTATGGGGTGCAATTGCGAGCTCAATTGCGATCATTACGCGAAGTATGTACACCGGTATTTTAGGAGCACTAGTAACCTTTTTTTACATCATATTTGGAATGGATAAGCAACTCACATTTTATCCACTTGGCTTGTTGATCAATCCAAACCAAACACGTATCATGACAATTATTGTTTTGGTCGGCAGTGTTGGCTTATTGTCAGCTGCATTAGTTTACAATTATCAGCGTGGACCAGAAATGTGATAAAAAGTTTTTTCGGACAACACAACTAATATTTGATTTAGAAATCCAATTTGTTAGCAAATAGATTGGATTTTTTATTTGTCTCGATTTTCTTTTCCAATGTGGCGGTTCGTGACGAAACACGTTAAGATAGTTTCAAAAGGTTTAAATGTTTCAACGGAGGAACGATAAAATGAGTAGACAAGCAGATCTTCAAAAGATTAAGGACGGTTTCGTGCAAACACAGGATATCTTGTTAGCCTTAGGGGATGAAAATCGACAGTCGATCTTGGTTTCTTTGCTAGAAGCGGGGTGCGATGGCATGCGTGTGGGTCAATTAACGGCGCAGACACATTTGTCTCGGCCTGCTGTTTCACATCATTTGAAAATTCTAAAAGAAGCGCAACTCGTTTCGATTCGAAAAGATGGTACTAAGCATTATTATGCCGTTCAGCCGAACGAAAGCTTTGGCATTATGCAGAAAACGGCCGCAATTATTGAACGATTAGTAGAGGAGAATGAACAAAATGACTAAGTTAATGCGTGCGATGCAAATCGAAAACTATGGTCATGGCCCATTGGTTTCAAAACAAGTGCCAATTCCTAAAATTGGTGCAAACGATGTGTTGGTGGCAATTCGAGCTGCAAGTGTGAATCCAATTGACTCTAAAACACGTGATGGGGAAGTAAAACTACTGGTAAAACACCAAATGCCATTAACGTTGGGACATGATTTTTCTGGGGTGATCGTTAAAGTTGGTAAACAAGTGACCGCGTTTAAAGTTGGTGATGAAGTGTATGGCAGACCACGAGATTCACGAATAGGGACTTTTGCCGAGTATTTGGCGGTAAATGTGGATGATATTGCTTTGAAGCCTCGAAATTTAACTTTTGTTCAGGCAGCAGCAATACCATTGGTCGGGTTGACTAGTTATCAGGCCTTGGTTGAGATTGCCAATATAAAGCCAAATCAAAAAGTGTTTATTCAAGCTGGTGCTGGTGGTGTGGGATCGATTGCCATTCAGTTAGCCAAAATTTTAGGTGCTTATGTGGCCACAACTACGAGTGCAAAAAATGAAAAATGGGTCCGTACTTTAGGCGCAGATCAGATCATCGATTATCACAAACAAGATTTTGAAGCTGTTTTACAAGACTATGATATGGTGTTTGATACACTGGGTGGTAAACAGTTGGAAAAAGCATTTAAGATTGTTAAATCGAATGGCAAAATTGTGTCATTATCAGGCTTACCTGACGCAAAGTTTGCGCGAAAAAGAAAATTAGGTTGGTTTAAAATGCTACTTTTTGGTTTAGTTACGCTTAATCTTTCACGATTGGAGCGGCGATCTAAAGTGTCTTATGATTTTTTGTTTATGCAGGCCAATGGTAAAGAGTTGGCGCAGCTCACAATGTGGATTGAAGCTGATAAAATAAAACCAGCTGTGGATAAAATCTTTACATTACAAGATGCACAGAAAGCCTTAGATTATTCAGAAAAAGGTCATGCACAAGGGAAAATTATTATCAAAGTTAGTGAATAGGTAAACTGATAGTATGCGAGAAACGTAATGGTTTTTCGTATTTTTTAATAATAAATATTGGAAAAAGACTTAAGAATACAATCAATCTTTTAACCATACAAAAAAAGCGTGAGAAAAATCTCGCCGCTTTGTTTAGACCTATTCGTAAATAATAACGGGTTCTGTTGTAGAGGTATTTTCCCAAACAGTTTTCATCTTGCTAGGTGGGTTGTTCAAACAGCCGTGAGAATGATACGTACTACGGTATTCTGGATTGCCATAGACTTTGGACGGTTGCCAGGAACTATCATGCATACCAACACCGTCTTCAGTAATAGGTTCCCAGTAGTTTACTTTGCTAGAATAATTTGAACCATTATCATTTTTTCCAGTTAAAGTTGAAGGACTTTGTTTATACAAGATATGGAACAAACCAGTTGGTGTCTTGTTACCACCTGTTAAAGTACCACTCATAACCGGAATGTTGGCCTTTAATTTGCCATCTACGTAAATGTATTCATGTAAGGTGGTCAAATTAATTTCGACACGAGTCGATCCAATGGCACTGCTTCGATTATAACTAATGTTTTGGCCACTATAATTGGTCATATCAACTTTTGCATTTGATTGCACGTTTGAATTAATGAACTTATTTGCCAACATCTTAGCCTCAGATTGTACATTTAGCGACCAACCGTAATTGGACTCGGATGTGTTATTAGTGGTCACAGTTTTACCGTTGTTTAAGAGCTTGACGCTAAGCGACTTTCCTTGCGTGCTGTCACTGTTATTGATTTTGGTAAGTTTGTTTTCTAAAGCAGTTAAATCAACAGTTGCCTTCTCACCGGGAGTGGAGTTGACTACGTAGTCACTACCTTTTAAACTGTAATTTTTCCCGCCTACGTGGTAGACCAATGTCTTTTTACGTGCTTGTTCCAAACTTTGTTTTACTTTTTTTGCACTCGTAATTTGAGTTTGGGTTGGTTTTTTATATGCAATCGTGATTTTAACGTCTTTAAGTTGCTTAATTTGTTTCTGGTATTTATTTAAAGCCTGTTGTACATCAACTTGTGTGCCTTTGGTGCTAGCTTGTGTTTTGATTTGGCCGTTCTTTAGGTAATAGTAAGTTGGGTGAGCTGCTGTGGCCTGTTTGTTATAAGCCGTTAATGCTTTAGAAACTTGTGCTTTGAGGTCATTCGTACGATAACTGACGGCACTTTCTGAACTGCTTAAATTGACAGCATTATTTTGTTTGGAAGAGAACAAGCCATGATGGGTCTTCAATGCCGAACGAACTTGCGTCTCAGTAACGGGAGCCAACGTTTGTGTTTTTCCAGTAGTCAGTAATTTACCATTCAGATAAACACGATTAGTTACTTTTGTAGAAGTGGCAGCAAGCTTGTTGGTTGCCTGTTTAGCAGTTAAACGCCCTACAGACTGACCATTAATGGTGGTGTGAGGTGCAAAATGCGTTTGCCCGTAACGCCATATGAAAATGCCAGCGATAATAATAATGAGACAGAGACCCAGTAAGCCCCACTTAAGTCCCTGATTTTTTTTAGCCAATTTCTCTTTTCCCCCCTGAGTTTGTTTTGCTTAAACCAGTCTATGGAAGCTGTCTTTAGCAAATATTCCAGATGATAATAACTCTTGTATTATGAAAGTCATCCATTCAGCTGTCAAATAAAAGACTTAAGATTAATAAAAGCTTTGTAATTTAACCGTAACAATCATACAATCTTTCGGGTTAAGATTGCAATTGATAATGTCCGGTAACAAAATTAAAGAGTTTGTCACGTTTCATCAATTCCGTTTTTATCATAAATGGGAAAGGTTAAATCAAGTTTAAATGCGTTAACTATGAGATGAGACTAAATTTTGTTAGTTTAACTGACAATTTTTTGAGCTTTATGAATTTTATATGATACAATAATCTTTGTGTCTTTTTTATATGTACATAATTAATAAATTAATTTTGAGGTGAACATTTTGATGAACAGTACGAATGCAGAAGATCGACCCGTCGACCAAAATGGCCGCCCATATAACCGACTTCTGTTGGTTTTTACTCTTTTAATTGGAACATTTAGTACTTTTTTGACTTCTACGATGTTAACAACGGCATTTCCAACCTTAATGAGCTCTTTTAACATTTCAGCGAATACCGTGCAGTGGTTAACGACTGGCTTTATGCTAATGATGGGAATTGTCATTCCAATCACAGGATTCTTTTTACAACGGTTTGATTCGCGTAAACTTTACTTATCTGCCATTGTCATTTTCTTTGTAGGGACCGTTGTCTGTTATTTTGCCCAGAACTTTTGGACCATTTTGGCAGGTCGGTTAATCGAAGCAGCTGGTGTTGGAATTACATCTCCAGTTTACCAAACGATTATGACATCCATTTTTCCGCCTTCTAAACGAGGTGCAGCGATGGGCAGTGCCGGAATTGTTGTCGGCTTGGCTCCCGCGATTGGACCGACTTTTGCTGGTTGGATTTTGATTAATTATTCGTGGCGGATGCTGTTTTTGGCCATTATGCCCATCTCATTATTTGTTTTGATCATGGGGTATTTCACACTTCGTAAAGTATTACCTACAAAAAAGGCCCCAGTTGACTGGACATCCGTCCTCTTATCCATGGTTGGATTTGGCTCGATGCTCTTTGCCTTCTCGTCAGTGGGAACTTATTCATGGACAGATCCCATTGTGTATGGCACATTAGTTCTCGGAGTTTTAGTAGTGGCAACTTTCATTTGGCGGTCATTAAAAATTAAAAATCCATTGCTACAATTCAAAGTATTTGAGCAATCAGACTTTACGCTATCTGCCATTTTAGTTTCTGTCTCATTTATGTCTATGAACGGCTTTACGTTGGTCCTACCACTTTACTTACAGACCGTTCGAGGAGAATCGCCACTGGCTTCTGGATTAACGCTATTGCCAGGTGCCATTATGATGGGTGTTATGAACCCCATTACTGGACGTGTCTTTGACCGTTTGGGGGCCCGTAACATGGCCATTGCTGGCATGTTTATTTTATCTTTAACCACCGCTTCTTTTATTCCCATTACGGCACAAACACCAGTCTTTTACTTAGCTTGTTTGTACATGGTCCGGATGTTTGGCATTTCGATGGTTATGATGCCGATTACCACAACAGGAATGAATGCTTTGCCATTGAATTTAATTGGGGATGGAACCGTAGTGAATAATACGGCGCGCCAAGTTTTTGCATCAATGGGAACAGCGATCTTGGTTTCGATTATGTCTAGTCTTACGATCAGTCACACACCTAGTGCCTCAGTTGCACATGCCACACCCATTCTGTTTAAAAAATTAGCTTTGAATGCGAATGTGGTTGGATTCCGTTATGCCTTTTTGATTGCGACAGTATTTGCCGTGATTGGCTTTTTACTAACGTTTCTCTTGAAAAAAGATACGCGAGGGGGCTATTAATATGATTGTCGTTTTCTTATTTATAGGAACCGTTTTGTTGGCTTGCAGTATGATCTTTATGCGTCGCGGAATTAATAAGTTTATTTGGGTACTGGTTGGCTTGGTGATAAGTGTGGGCAGTGTTGTGTTAATGACCCTTAACTATAATACTTATCTGGGAATGAAAGAAGTACAACAGACACAGACTTATCCTTTAACCTCAAGTGTAAAGGGGAAACACGTGTTGCTGTACCGGCAGCTGGGGACTAAAAATGAACGTATTTATTACTACGCTACGAATCCTTTGCAACAAAAGTTAGCCAAGACCAATCCAAGTACGGGCAATGTGACATTGAAACAAAAGGCCAAGTTGAATCAGGTTAAGATAACTCGAACCACACGGGTTTATCGTAACGAGGAATGGCGCTTGTTATTTGGAAATGGCGTAGCAAATCATCAGTTTGTGAGTCAGGATTATGAATTTCACTTATTGCCTGGCTGGAAGCTTCAAAAAGTTGCAGAACAAAAACAATAAAATTCACAGTTATCGTAAAATTAAAAAAATCCTCAGACTAGTTTAAAACTAATCTGAGGATTTTTTAAGCTTTGACAGCAATATCATTAATTTTGGGAAGATGGTTCACAAATTGTAAATAGCTGGTTTCCTCTTCGGTTTCTCGAATGCGAACGTGATCTAAAGTTGCCGTGTGCAAATCACTTTCCGAAATTTCTAAATGATGGGTGACGGTGGCATTTCCGATCAACGCGATAGTGTAGGTATCAGCAATTTTATGCACATTCGTTTTGACTAAGCCGCCCGGATTATAAACAGTGATCTCTTGGTCAAAATGACCTTGTTGGGGGTGCGTCAGTGCGAATGCCAGGCTAGTAGCTGACATGCCTGTGCCACATGCATTGGTGAATCCCACACCCCGTTCGTAGGTACGGACAAAAAGCTGATTTTTATCGAGAATTTGTGCAAAACTCACATTCACGCCGTCTGGAAAATAAGGATTAGGTGCGTTCAGGCGTTTGCCTAATGTGCCCAAGTCGTCGGAAGCTAATTCCTCAGCCGAAACAAAGCTAATGAGGTGTGGGTTGGGCACAGACAGAGCCGTAAATTTTAGGTCAGGCAGAAGTTCGGGCCAAGTTTTATTAATAAGTTGTCGATGTTCTGCGCGGTGAAATGGCAATTTGTCAGCGTCAAAAGACACAGGAGAAATTTCTACGCTAAAAGCAGGCACCCCAGTTGCAAAAGGTGTGGCTTTGCTGACCTGAAGATCCGCATTTAATGTTTGAACTTTAAATTGGTCTACCTGAAATTTTTGGGATAAATAACGGGCAACAGTCCTTAACCCATTGCCACACATGGAAGCTTCACTGCCATCGGCATTAATGACGCGCATCTGTGCCAACGCATCTTTATGGGTAGCTTCATCCACCACTAAGACACCATCAGCACCCTTTAAAAGTCCAGTTTGTGGATTGGTTATTTTGGTGGTAAAGGTAATGAGCTCGTGATCGTTTAATTTACTGTGTAATTCAGTTTGATCCAACAGAAAAAAATGATTTTCGGATCCATGAACTTTATCAATCTGCATATAAAATCTTCCTTTCAGTACTGACAGTGTTAAAAAAATGTGTATAGATTTCCTTAACGGCTCTTTTGGCATCGGCCTGTTTGGTGCCCAGCATAATAGAAATTCGTGAGGCGCCCTGATTAATCATATGCACGCCAATGCCATTTTCTGCAAGCGGGCGAATGATGTTTTCAATGGTACCGATTTTAGACCGCATGCCTTCGCCAACTACCATGATGATCGCATAATCGTCAATCCAGTCCAGTTGGTCAGGATGTAAGGTGTTTTGAATATCATGACACATTTCGTGAATCGTTTGACGGTTCAATTGATTTTTATCAAAGATAATGGTTAAGTCATCGATTCCGGAAGGCATGTGTTCATAGGATACATCGTATTTGTATAAAATTTGAAGCAGTTTTAAGGTGAAACCGACTTCCTTGTTTAGTAAATAACGGTGTAAATATAATGCGGCAAAACGTTCGGAACTAGCCACTCCCGTAATAGTGTGATGAGGGGTGAAATGTGTTTCTGGGACAATCAATGTTCCCGGTAAATCAGGATGATTGGTATTTTTAACTTTGATTGGGACCTGACCTTCAATTGCGGGAATAATAGCTTCATCGTGAAAAACAGAAAAGCCGGCGTACGAGAGTTCTCGCATTTCTCGGTAAGTCATTTTTTTAATGGCCTCTGGGTGAGGGACAATATGTGGGTCGACCGCGTAGATGGCATCGACGTCGGTAAAATTTTCGTAGAGTTCAGCTTTTAAGCCGCGAGCGACAATGGCACCGGTAATATCAGAACCTCCGCGCGAAAAGGTGGCAATCTGACCGTTAGGCGTAAAGCCGAAAAAACCAGGAAAAATCAATTTTTCATCTTTAAAGTGTAGTTGTGCCAAATTTTGATACGTTTCAGGCATTACTGTGGCATCTGCCGGATTGTCAGTAACGATGATGCCCGCCTCAAAAGGATCGACAAAGCGTGCCTTAATTCCAAGATGATTCAATACACTGGTGAGTAACATGGCATTCAGGCGTTCACCATGTGCTTTAAAAGCAGCCATCAAATAGGCATGACTTGGATAGTATTCATCAGGTAAAGAACACAATTTTTTGATGATTTTATCAATTGGTCTAGCTGGTAAATTAAAAAAAGTACCAATTGATTTGTAGCGTTGACTAATTTTTTGAACGATAGTTTCAGTTGGTTTTTGTGCAATTACTTGTTGAGCATAAGTAATTAACAGATCGGTGACTTTCGTATCTTCAGCAAATCGTTTACCAGGTGCGGAGACCACAACTACTTGGCGGGTTACATCAGATTGAATAATGTGAATAACTTTTTGAAAATGACTGCCATCTGCTAAAGAACTGCCGCCAAATTTAACAACTTTCATGGTTCACGTCTCCTTTTATCTATCTGCATAATTTTTTATGAGAATTTAATTAGTTATTGTGAATTTTAGCATTTTATTTTTGAATAGCAACTTGTTTTTGTGAATTGAAACTGCATTTTTTCTTGCCAGGTAATAGTAAGAAGTGCTCCTAAATTTATTGTTTGTGGGTAGCTCTGACAGCTTGATGACCTTGAAGAGAACCTGTCACAGGCAATTAATCATAAGCTTCAAAATTTGATTTAAATGTATGTGGACCATGATGAAATCCGTAAAAATCAGTTAAAAGGACTTGACTACCTTAAAAAAGTATTATAAGCTTTTTAATAATTTAAGAGGTTGCAACCAACAAGAGTAAGCAGTAGAGTTTCTATCGAACTTTGAAGCTGTTGAAAGGGGCGGTTGCCGAAGCACTGGATCTGGATAGGGGGTTCGGCTAGCTGGGGCGTAGTTTAAGAGACTGCGAACTGTCGCAGCAAAATATGTCGGCTGCGGGGCGCTATCGACAATTGATACAGAATATACGTGAAATTCATTCTGGGATCTTTTTGTTTGCGCAAAACAAAAAGATCCTTTTTTTATTGACATAAATAATCGTAACGGTGGGGTAAACAAATGAGCGAACAAACAGCACAACAAGTAAATGATGCGGGGCATTTAGTGATTGGCGGAGCAGACAGCGTGGCCTTAGCACAAAAATTTGGGACACCATTGGTAGCTTATGACGTTTCAGCAATCCGTCAACAGATTCGCCGATTCAAAAAAGTTTTTGAAAGTAATCAGGTGAACTATGCTGTCAGTTACGCAAGCAAGGCGTTTGCCACAGTTGGGATGTTTCAGTTGGTCAATCAGGAGGGGGCCCATATTGATGTGGTCTCTGGTGGGGAATTATATACAGCCATCAAAGCCGGTTTTCCAATGCATAAGGTGAGTTTCCATGGAAATAATAAATCACGTGAAGAATTAGAAATGGCGGTAGATCACCATATTGGTGTGGTCATTTTAGACAATTTCTATGAGATTCAGTTGTTAAGCGAGATTCTGCTAGAAAAACATCAACAGATGAAGGTGATGTTACGTTTAACACCTGGTGTGTCTGCACATACCCACAAATATGATCAAACGGGTCAAGAAGATAGTAAATTTGGATTTGATATCCAATCGGGTCAAGCGCAGGAAGCTTTGCAACAAGTGATGAGTAATCCAAATATGGAACCAATTGGAATCCATGCCCATATTGGGTCACAGATTTTTGAAGTTAATGGATTTGTGATGGCTGCTAACAAATTGGTGGATCTGGCAGCAGAGTGGCAGGCCCATTTTGGCTTTGAAACCCAAATTCTAAATGTGGGTGGTGGTTTTGGTATTCGTTACACTAAAGCCGATGAGCCGCTGGCACCCGAAGCGTTTGTGGATGCCATTGTGAAAGCCGTTCAAAAACGGGTGTCTGAAAAAGGTCTCAAGATGCCAGCTATCTGGATTGAACCAGGACGCAGTATTGCGGGACCAGCCGGGTATAGTTTATACACCATTGGCTCTCGCAAAGATGTTCCAGGTATCCAACCATATGTGACAGTTGACGGTGGCATGGGTGATAATATTCGCCCAGCACTTTATCAGGCTGAGTATGAGGCAGTACTTGCCAATCATGCCAATGAAAAGCCAGTTGAAACGGTCCGCATTGCAGGAAAATATTGTGAGTCTGGTGATATTTTAATTCAAAATCAGGCGTTGCCCAAATCACAGCCGGGAGATCTTTTAGTACTTAACGCAACTGGTGCATATGGATACGCCATGGCTTCCAACTACAATCGAAATCCAAGACCAGCCGTTGTTTTTGTCGAAAATGGGCACGCCAAACAAATTGTTCGGCGTGAAAGTTATGAAGATCTTGTTCGTTTGGATGAGCGTTTTGTTTAACTAGAAAATACCATATAATATAGAAAGTTATTTAAAAAATAGAGAGTAAGGAAGGTTTTGACATGGCACAATTAGATGCACGTGAAATCATTGACTTTATTAGTAATGCCAAAAAGAAAACACCAGTTAAAGTTTATTTAAAGGGTGACTTAGATCATCTTCAAGTGCCTGGGGAAATTCGTGCATTTGTGGCACATCGGATAGGCACAATCTTTGGTGATTGGGCAGACGTGAAACCATTCCTTGAAGCAAATAAGAATTATATCGAAGATTATGAAGTTGAAAATGACGGGCGTAATTCAGCAGTTCCGCTGTTAGATACTAAAAATATCAATGCGCGAATTGAGCCCGGCGCCATCATTCGTGACCAAGTTGTGATTGGAGACAATGCGGTTATTATGATGGGTGCTTTAATCAATATCGGTGCAGAAATTGGTGAGGGAACTATGATTGACATGGGGGTCGTTATGGGTGGCCGTGCGATCGTGGGAAAACATGCACATATTGGTGCCGGCACCGTTTTAGCCGGCGTAGTAGAACCCGCATCGGCGCAACCTGTTCGGATTGATGATGATGTCATGATTGGGGCCAATGCAGTCGTCTTAGAGGGCGTTCATGTAGGTAAAGGTGCTGTTGTAGCCGCCGGAGCCGTGGTGACTCAAGATGTGGCACCTAACACGATGGTGGCTGGCGTTCCTGCTCGAAAAATGAAAGATATTGATGACCAGACACGTTCAAAAACGGAATTAGAGGATACTTTAAGAAAGCTGTAAAGATATGACTCAACAAACTTTATTAACAGAACCAGAATTAATTAAGATTTATCAACAGCTACATCAAATTCCTGAATTGGCTATGCAAGAAAAGCAGACGCACGCCTTTTTATTGGCGACCATACGCAAGTTTGATCAGACCTATTTAGAAATTCGGACCCCTAAGGCACTTCCCACTGCGTTATTGGTGCTGATTCATGGGAAACAACCTCAACGAACCATTGGCTATCGGACAGACATTGATGCGTTACCTGTGCAAGAGCAGACGGGATTGCCGTTTGCGTCGCAAAATGCTGGAGTGATGCATGCCTGTGGTCACGACATTCATATGTCAGTTGCCTTGGGGTTATTAAACTATTTTGCCGTTCACCAACCTGTGGATAACTTGTTGTTTTTCTTTCAGCCAGCTGAAGAAAGTCTCAACGGTGGAAAAACGGCCTATGAAAAACAAATTTTTCAAGGTCAGTGGCGTCCAGATGAATTTTATGGGTTGCATGATAATCCTGAACTACCTGTCGGTGCGATTGGATGTCGAATGGGGACTTTATTTGCCGGAACGACAGAAGTAAATGTAGATTTTTACGGTAAAGGTGGCCATGCAGCCTTTCCTCAAGACGCTAATGATATGGTGGTGGCAGCCAGCCAATTTATTGTGCAGGTGCAAACCATTATTTCACGTAGTGTGGATCCGATTGAAGGCGGGGTCATTACATTTGGCAAGTTTGATGCAGGAAGTATTCGCAATGTGATTGCGGGTCATGCGCGCCTTGAAGGAACGATTCGGGGACTCACGCAGAAAATGATCACGCACATTGACCAACGAATTCGCGAAGTCGCGCGTGGTATTGCGGAGAGTTATCAGGCAAAAGTAGTGGTTGATTTAAATCAAGGAGGCTACTGGCCTGTGGAAAACAATCCAGAGTTGACCCGCAATTTCATTCAGTATATGAAGGCGGCCTCCCATGTCCAATTCATTGAAACTAAGCCCGCAATGACAGGCGAGGATTTTGGGTATTTGTTAGCCAAGTTTCCAGGTACCATGTTTTGGTTGGGAGTGGCAGATACGTCGCAGCTACATTCTGCAACGCTAAAACCCAATCCACGAGCCATCAAATTAGGTATTGAAGCCATCAAGGGCTTTTTAAGTTATCGTATGGAAAATAAGTGAGGAGTGGAAACATGTTTAAAAATGCAGATATTTTAACTGCCATTGTAACGCCGTTTAATGAACAAGATCAGATTGATTTTAAAAGCCTCAAGACACTTACGGAGCATCTGTTAGCTACCGGTAGCCATGGGTTTATTATTGGCGGCACTACCGGAGAAACGCCCAATCTCACTCATGATGAAAAAATGAATTTATACACTCAGTTTGCACAGATTGTGGACGGCCGGGTACCCGTCATTGCTGGAACTGGGAGTAACAATACCAAACAAACCATTGAATTTACTAAAGAAGTCGGTAAAATTCCTGGAATTGATATGGCGCTTGTCGTTGTTCCATATTACAATAAACCTAATCAACGTGGCATGAAGGCTCATTTTACGGCCGTCGCTGATCAATCACCAGTTCCAATTGCTATTTATAACATCCCTGGTCGCACAGGCGTGACGATGGCAAATGGCACGGTGGTCGCGTTGGCAAGCCATCCTAATATTCAGGCCGTCAAACAATGTACCACGTTGGATGATTTGCAATATTTAGTCGAAAATACCCCTGAAGATTTCATGGTTTATACCGGTGAAGATGCACAAGCGCTTCCCGCAATTGCCATTGGCGCTCAAGGCGTTGTTTCGGTAGCTGCCCATGTTTATGGTAAAGACATGCGTCAAATGTTGGATGCCTTTTATGAAGGAAATACCAATTTGGCAGCAAGTTTACAAAGAAAGTTAACGCCTAAGATGCAAGCCTTGTTTTTGTATCCTTCACCATCACCAGTCAAGGCTGTTTTGAATGCGCAAGGCTATCAGGTTGGTGGGTGTCGACTACCAATTCTGCCGTTGAATAAAAGTGAACAGCAAACTTTAGCGCAAGCATTAGGGCTAAAAAAAGATGCCCTAGAAGCATCCAAATTAGCACAGTTAGGAGTTAAAAATGATTAATGTTATCGTCGCCGGATTTCGTGGTTCAATGGGTCAAAAGACCGTTGAATTGGTTAAACAAACCGCCGATTTTCACTTAGTCGGCGTGTACAGTCCACATGTGACTGAGTTGCAACCACAAAAGTATGGTTTAGCTGATGATGTACAGGTTTTCAATCATTTAGGAACCGAAATGAAGTCAGCAGATGTGTGGATCGATTTTAGTACGCCCACGGCTGTGTTTGAAAATACCAAGTTTGCTTTAAAAAGCCATATTCACCCCGTTGTGGGAACAAGCGGTTTAAACGAAGCACAACTTACAGAACTCAAGGCACTCGCTAAAACACAGCAAACATCCGGGCTAATTGTACCTAATTTTGGCATATCAGCAGTCTTGCTAATGAAATTTGCCAAAGAAGCGGCTACTTATTTCCCCGATGTTGAAATCATTGAAATGCATCACGAGGATAAATTAGATGCACCGTCAGGGACGGCACTCAGTACAGCCCAAGCCATTAGTGAAGCTCGTAAAGCTCCGGTTCAACCAGAATTTAAAGAATCTGTTAAGGGCGCACGTGGGGCTGATTATCAGGGAATCCGGATTCATTCCGTGCGATTACCAGGATATGTCGCTCATGAGCAGGTCTTATTCGGTGGTGCTGGAGAGGCGTTAACCATTCGTCAGGATTCATTTAATCGTGACTCTTTTATGAAAGGTGTTGCCATTGCAGTCCGTCAAGTTGCCACATTATCAGAGTTAGCAGTTGGTTTAGAGAACGTTTTAAATTAAATAACATAAGGGAGTAGTTACATGCCAGAATTAAGTGCAGCACTAAAAGGACAAGTCAATCAAAAATTAGATTCAATTGGACCGTCAGGGATCCGCGCGTTTGACCAAAAAATTTCTGGCATTCCTGGACTCGTTAAATTAACTTTGGGAGAACCAGGATTCAACACCCCAGAACATGTAAAAGAAGCTGGCATTCGCAGTATTCAGAACAATGATTCTCATTACTCTGCGCAAAAAGGAACACCAGCTTTACGCAATGCCATTAGTGGATTTTTGAAGAAGAGGCACGGCTTGGATTATAATCCTGAAACTGAGATTGTGGCCACAATTGGGGCTACTGAGGCTTTAGCGGCTAGTTTATCAGCCATGTTAAACCCCGGAGATAAAGTGATTATCCCCACGCCAGCCTTCGCACTTTACGTACCCTTAGTTACCGTTGCGGGTGGTATTCCGGTGGAAGTGGACACTTCGAAGGATCACTTCATTTTAACTGCCGAACGTTTGAACGAGACTTTGGCGCGTGAGGGGGATGCCGTCAAGGCTTTAATATTGACGTATCCCAATAATCCTACAGGTGTCGAATATTCTGAAAAAGAGTTACAAGCTTTGGCGGATGTTGTCGCGCAAAAACCTATTTTTGTGATTGCTGATGAAATTTATAGTGAGCTTACATATGATGTGACGCATCATTCTATTGCAGCGATGATTCCAGAACAAACAGTGTTGATTAATGGACTGTCGAAATCGCACGCCATGACTGGATATCGAGTGGGCTACATTGCTGCACCAGCTGGGTTTATTAAAAACGCCGCAAAAATGCATGCCTTTTTAGTTACGGCACCATCTAATCCGGCGCAAGCCGCAGCAGCAGAGGCTTTAGCTAATGGAATGGATGATCCTAAAGAAATGTGTGTTCAGTATAAAAAGAGTCGTGATTATGTCATTGCTTGTTTGGATAAATTAGGATTTGAAACGGTACCACCAAAGGGTGCGTTCTATATCTTTGCTAAAATTCCGGCTCGTTATTCACAAAATTCAGTCGAATTTGCCACTGAGTTAGCACAAAAAGCTAAAGTCGGTGTTATTCCAGGAAGTGCTTTTGGCCCTGGTGGTGAAGGCTATATTCGTATTTCGTATGCCGCTAGTGTAGAAGATTTACATGCTGCGATGGCTAATTTGGAAGCTTTTGCGAAGTCTGAGTCATCTGTAGCATAGAGAATTAAGCAAACAATAAGAGGGTAAAGTAGATGAAAACCTATAATGTCGCAATTTTAGGAGCAACTGGAGCAGTAGGAACACGGCTTATTCAACAATTAGAACAATCCACAATTCCGGTAAAAACAGTTAAGTTTTTGGCATCATCACGTTCAGCAGGGAAACAGTTAACCTTTAAGGGTGAACCGGTCACAGTTGAAGAGGCAACCCCTGATTCTTTTGAGGGAGTTGATTTGGTCTTGGCTTCAGCTGGGGGTGCGGTTTCAAAACGATTGTTGCCAGAAGCCGTAAAACGTGGGGCTGTTTGTGTTGATAATACGAGTGCGTTTCGGATGGATCCGGATGTGCCTTTGGTGGTTCCGGAGGTTAATGAGAAGGCGCTAGAACGGCATCATGGGATTATTGCTAATCCAAATTGTTCAACGATTCAGATGGTGGTTGCCTTGGAACCAATTCGAAAGGCATTTGGCTTAAAACAAGTGATTGTGTCTACCTATCAAGCGGCTTCGGGTGCTGGTCAGCAGGCATGGAATGAGATGAATGCGCAGGCACAACAGCATTTAAATGGCGAAGAGATGACAAGCACTATTTATCCTGTGAAAGGTGAAGCAAAGCATTATCCATTGGCGTTTAATTTGTTGCCACAGATTGATGTGTTTGAAGATGGTGGCTATACGCATGAAGAATGGAAAATGATTCATGAAACCAAGAAGATTATGTTGGATGATATGAATGCAAAGGCGATTAAGGTAACGGCAACTTGTGTGCGAGTTCCGGTTGGAATTGGTCATGGTGAGGCAGTTTACTTTGAAGTGAAAGATGAAAAAGGGGCAAGTCGAGAAAAGATTCAGCAGTTATTGGCAAAGGCGCCTGGGGTAGTGTTGCAGGATGATCCAGCTAAGCAATTGTATCCACAGCCCATTTATGCGGAAGGAAAGCGAGAGACGTTTGTAGGGCGCGTGCGAGCAGATGAGGAGAATTCTGGTAACTACCATATGTGGGTGGTGTCGGATAACTTGTTGAAGGGTGCGGCCTGGAATACGGTGCAGATTGCGGAGAAGTTGGTGGAAAAAGATTTAGTGAGCGTAACAAATCGGTAGTCAAAAAATATAAGTAAGGCGGAAGCGGGATTGCATCCCGCTGGGAGCCTTGCTTATATTTTTTGACTGATTTGTGGAGCTGTCCTCAGACTCGGCGGAAAGCCAAAAGTCAGAGNCTGGAATACGGTGCAGATTGCGGAGAAGTTGGTGGAAAAAGATTTAGTGAGCGTAACAAATCGGTAGTCAAAAAATATAAGTAAGGCGGAAGCGGGATTGCATCCCGCTGGGAGCCTTGCTTATATTTTTTGACTGATTTGTGGAGCTGTCCTCAGACTCGGCGGAAAGCCAAAAGTCAGAGCCGTATGCGGGATCGTAATCCCGCGGAAGGTGTGTCTATTTTTGCTTGCTTGCTTTGTGAAGCTGTCCTAATGCTCGGTGGAAAAAATAGAGAAACAGTAAGGCGGAAGCGGGATTGCATCCCGCTGGGAGCCTTGCTTATATTTTTTGACTGATTTGTGGAGCTGTCCTCAGACTCAGCGGAAAGCAAAAAAGTCGGAACCGTATGCGGGATCGTAATCCCGCGGAAGGTGTGTCTATTTTTACTTGCTTGCTTTGTGAAGCTGTCCTAAGGCAATTAAAATAGCAGACTATTTTGACGCCACCTAATGAACTTTACTATCATTCGTCTTTTGCTTAGCGAGTCTAAAATTAAAGATCTGCAGCCCCAACATGAGTAATGCCATTACAATGAGTACCACAAAGTCATGCATACTTCCTCGAGCCGTGGCACGAGTGGTTGTTAAACCATTGGCGTGCAATTGGCTAATCGAAATAAAAGTAGCCATTAAGGAAGCCCCAATTGAACCAGCGTATTGCTGAATGGCGTTAAAAGCGGCATTACCATCTCCCTTGAGATCGCCAGGAAGCTGTTTCATGCCATCTGTCAGCAGATTACTAAAGGTTAAAGAAAAGCCAGCACTAAAAAGTGCATAAAAGAGAGTCATTAAAGGAATCGTTAAATACGATTGAAAACTTAAAAATAAAATTCCTGAAAGGAGTGTGGTACTGATTCCAGTTAGAATTGGCATTGCAGCTCCTTTTTTGTCTAAAACAACGCCACCAAAAGGCATCAAAAACAGGCGTAACAGGCTACCAGGTAAGAGTAATAAACCAGCCCATAAGGAGTTTGCACCAACCACTAACTGACCATAGTTGGGCAATAAGAAACTCATGCCAATGTTGATTAATTGGCATAAGGCGTAGGCCACAAAGCTTAAAACAAACCGATGATATTTAAAAATGTGAATATTGATTAAAGCTGTGGAAAGGTGTAGCGCATGATTGGCGTATAACCAACCTGAAGCAAAACCTAATAGCAGTAATATCCAGAAGAAAAGACTTGCCCAACCATGAACAGCCGCCTCATTGAAAGCTAAAGAAATGAGAACAAATACACCAGCTAACCAAAGGAATCCCTTTAAGTCTAATTGTGTTTTGTGGATCGGTCGGGTTTGTCTAATGTTGAAAATACCAAGTATTGCCGCAAAGACAGCCAAGGGAAGAACAATCCAAAAAATTGCCCGCCAACCTAAATGGAATAACACTAAACCACCATAGGTTGGACCTACTGAAGCCATAGAAACGATGATGGCTCCCATTGCCATGTAGCGACCGAGTTTTTGAACCGGGATATCATAGTTAATGATCCCAAACAAAAGCGGTGTAGACATTCCTGTGGCAATCCCGCCAATTAAACGGCCAATGAGTAGCATGGGAAAATTAATGGCGTAAATACATAAAAAGAGACCTACGAAAAAGAGGTCAACCGCCCAAATGAATAAGAGTTTCAATTTAAATTGTTTATGCATATAAGAGGCTAAGGTCATGACTAAGGAAGCAACCAACAGATAACCGGATGTCAACCATTGCACCGCCGAGATGGAGACACCAAAAGTGTGCATTAACGTGGGAAAGGTGACATTCATTGCGGTTTCTAATAAAATACCACAAAAAGAAAGCAGTCCAGTCCCAAGAATGGCTAAAATAGTGTGGCTTGAAACCTGTTTATTTGAGGTTAATTGTTGTGATTGCATAAATCTTACTCCTATCATTTTTCAGCACACAAAAAGGTAAGCCAGTATTTGGTTTGGCTTACCTTTTAAAAAACTTTAATTCATTTTAGGCTGATTTATTTTAAAATACTTGATAAAACTTAAGAAGGATTAAAAATCATCTCTTCCTTAAGCATACCACTAATTTTGATTGAAATAGTCAAAAAGTAATTTAGAATATCAAAAGAATCTTTTGGAAGAGGGTCATTAAGGCTTGATGTAACGGTAACCTTGGTCTTGTAGCTGGGCTAGGTCAATGATCCCAGCCGGAACAATTTTAACGCTATCGGGAAGTTGTTGCGCCGTAACTTGGTGACTATTCATCGCGTTTTGGCAAGCGTGAAAAGTTACTTGCGTGCGATGACTTTTGATAAATGTTCTAATTTTAGGATCCCGATATTCTGTAATGGCAGCACCGTTGACAACGACAATTAAAGCTATGGTTACGTTTTGTTCCTGTGCATAATTTAAAGCATTAGTGATGTTACTAATAGTTGTTTGCCACTTAGCAATTTCATCAATATGAAAGACAATTTTCATTTCTCAACCTCATTTCTTGACGCTTGTTCCGGTTTGATAATTAATGGTATAGCCAGATTCAACATTAAAAATATAAACATTAAAATGAATAGCGTTGCTGCCGATTGATTGGCCCTCCATCTGAATACCTCTCGCAACTAGCTCGCTGCCACGAAAAATAGGAGTCACGCGGTAACGCACATAGTGGGTTTTAGATGCTTTTAGATAGTCCGCTACCTTATTTTCATAGACGGTCATTTCGGGATCGTTTAAAGAACGTGTGCCCGTCATTAAATTTTTGGCATTATTATTTTGTCCAGTTAACTGATAGCCAATCAAATGACAACGATTATACAGCCACCCATTGGCCGTTTTTTTGTTATGCCAGCCAGTCGGATCAACGTCTAATTCTTCACGCGCTTGCGTTGGCATTAATCGTTTGTTTAGTAAAGCATTGGCGGCGGTGACACGATTATAGTGGTCTAAGTTACCATACGTTTGCCAAGCGCCACGTGTTGTGGCTAAATCACGGCTGGTAAAATCGGGTTGATTTTGATTCACAAGGATCGTTTGTTGACCTGAAAAAGTTTTATTAGCTAATTGGGATTGATCTGTACTTTGAGTTCGTGTTTGGCTAGCCTTAGACTGATACTGGGCAATTGCCATATGTAATTTACCAGCTTTTTTCTTCAAAGAGGCAGATTTAGATGATAAACCAGTAGCCAAGTGACTGTTTTTGGTCTTGAGCGAAGTTGCTAATTTTTTGGCACTTGAATTGACTTTGGTAATGACTTTAGTTGAGTTAATATTTTCACGATGAAACGCACGATGACGAGCGTAAGTACCAGCTTGGTTCCAACTTAAAAAAAGGGTGATGACAGCCAGTAAAATGAACCAAATTCGGTCTTTACGTTGTCGAAAAGCCACGATGATGGCAAAAAGTGCAATAATTAAAAAAATGATACCAATGAACATTTACGAGGTCTCCTTACTATCTCTTGGCTTTGCGATACCCAGAAGCTTGTGCTTGCGATTCCGTTTTAAAGTAAACGGCGTTTTGAGCGTTCATATGATAACCGGCTTGTCCCGGAACATGGTAAATATGTGAATTCACATTACCAATAATCATTTGTTTCGATCCGGTATCCAAATCACGTTTTGAACTGGTGTGGCTCGCTTTAGTTGCAACGGCCTTTTTAGCTTGTACCGCCTGTTTGGTACGCGCCTTGGCCTGACTTTCTGAGGCTTTTTGTGCGGCAAGACTTTTTGAGTTTTGTTGCGCTTTTTGTGCGGAAACTGATGTTGCGTAGACTTCCTTTTGAGAAGTCGCTTGATGCGCAAGTTTGACAACAGAATCAGATTGCGAGGTGACTTTAGATGAGACTTTTGCCAGTTGGTAGGCCTGAAGTTTAGCAGATGTCAGTTGACCTTTACCCACGGTTTCTGTTTTATAAATTTTTTTAACAGGCTGGGTACTCATTGACGGTGTGGGATCAGTACTGAGAAAGCCAAACATCGCCACGCAAAAAATAAGGACGGTTGCCAAAATAAAATTGGTGCTTTTTTTAGTGTAAAAAGACCGATTGTGCGTAACTTTATGGTAGAGGTTGATAATCTCCAAAATTATAAACCCCAGTAAACTAATGATAATTAAAAATGTAAAGAAATCATTCATGATAACTCACTCCCTAGAACCATCATACCCGGCTAATGTGGACAGCACAACAGATATTGCGGCCCGGTAAAAAAATATATGGAAAGAATAGGTCGTTTTATTTGTATTGTGTGGCGTTAACTGTTAAGCTATGGTTAATGTGTTTTATTAGTTTGTTATTAAAGGTACGGAGTTTCCAAGTATTACTCCTTTCGTAATTGGCTGTGGGATACAAAATTAAAAAAGCGCACTGCGCTAGGAGGATTTATCCACATGGAAAAAGGCAAAGTTAAATGGTTCAACCCTGATAAGGGATTTGGTTTTATCAACCGCGAAAATGGTGACGATGTATTCGTTCATTTTTCAGCAATCCAAGGTGACGGTTTCAAGACTTTAGAAGAAAACCAAGAAGTTACTTTTGATGTTGAAGATAGCGATCGTGGCCCACAAGCTGTTAATGTCCAAAAACAGTAAATCGTTAATACGATTGTCACTGCTTAGGCATTAATGAAGCGAGGTTTTTATTTATTAAATATTCTGAAAAAGAATGTAAAACTGAAAGAAAAACACTATTAGAAGATTTAGAAGCAGAATTCGGTTCAAACGTTGATGTTTACTAAATCATAGAAAAATGCTGAGGGAGTGATTCCTCAGCCTTTTTTGTTATCTAAAATTTGATGAACGTAAGCACATTTTGTTATTTTCGTTTTAAAGCTTTATCGATTTGCGTAAGCCATCGGGAAGGATTTACAGCTTTATTTGGGGATGTATTCAATATGAGCTCATCCAGACTGATTTGATAAATTTCATGTAACTGACGTAATTCGTCGACATTCGGTTCGTTTTCACCATGTTCCCATTTTGAGATGAGATCTGGACTGACATTTAGCTCTTTAGCTAAAGCACTGCGCGTATAACCAGCTCGTTTACGTTGTGTCAGAAGTTGCTCTGCAAAAGTCATGACAAATCCTCCTTTGTTAGGGCGCATGCCAAAAATTTAAAGATGCTTTGAGACATGATACTGGGTGCCATGCTTATCCTTATCTGCCGGATCAACGGCGTCTTTAGCATAAAAAACAACATATTCTTCATTATTTTTAGGGTCAGTTGCAATTACGAGTTCATGAGGGGTTTGGTCTTTATGTTTGTAAAGTTGACCACTGCGAACCGCCTCATTGTAATCATGAAAGTTTCCTAGTGAGTCACCGGGATTAAAAAATACAATTTCACTTGCCATAAGTCACAGCTCCTTTAAGATAGATATCAATTTAATTTCAAAAAACATTTCCTTTACGATTGATTATTAGAATAAGTCGTAACGAAACTAATGCATTAGCGTAAGCTTTACTGCACTCAACTAGAATATAAACTAAAACTTTATTGAAAGCAAAGGATTTGGCTATTTAAAGTGTATTTTAAAGCAGATCTAAAATTTGTCGTTTGTACTTAAGAAAAGTGGGACTCAATTCAAAATCAGCTTGTTGTTTTAACTGTGCATCAATTTGAATTTCCTTAGAAATAGTTGCGGGATGGCCATTTAAAATGTAAATACGATCTGAAAGCAAAATGGCTTCATCAACATCATGGGTGATTAATAAGGTGGAAAGGTTGATTCTTTTCATTAAATTCAAATACCAGTCATGAACCTGATGTTTGGTAATCTCATCCAACGCACTAAATGGTTCATCTAAAAGGGCCACCTCCTTGGAAAACATATAAGTTCGAAGTAGGGCTGCTCTTTGCCGCATACCGCCGGATAAGGCATTGGGATAAAGACGTTCGGTTTTTTCTAACCCGAAGACCTTGAACAAAGGGGCGGCTTTTTCCTCTGCTTCGTGTTTCGCCACGCCTTGCATAAGAGCCGGCAAAATAACGTTTCCCATAATGGTTCGGTAGGGTAACAATAAATCTTTTTGGAGCATATAGCTGATTTTCCCGGTTTGATTGGTAATCGACTGTCCCTTTAGGAGGACCTGGCCGGTTTGTGGCGCAATTAAACCCGCGATGATGTTGAATAAGGTGGTTTTTCCAATGCCGCTCACGCCTAAAATACTGACAAGTTCTCCTTGATTCAGGTGAATGTTGATGTCAGAAAGGATTGGTTGTTGTGTATAAGTTTTAGAAATATGTTGTGTTTGTAAAAGAATCATATGAACCCCTCATTTTGAAAGATAGCGATTTGTGAAGCCTTGATCCTTTTTCAGCTGTTGAGTGACCAAGTGATTTTGGTTAAGCCAGCTGTAGAAACGATTCCAGCGTTGAGCGTCAATTTTTCCCCACTGGTCAGTGCCCAATGAATATTGCTTCGAAAGATAGCGTTGACTAGCGTAAATTAGTTTACGATTACTTTTTAATTCAGGTACCGCGGCCATTAGGAGATTTGCAGCCGTTTGTGGATGCTTGCTGGCAAAATGATAACCCTCAGCAGTGGCTTTCAAGAAGTCTTTGGTTACCTGAGAATTGCGTTTTAAAAAGCGATCGTTGCCGATGAGTGTTGGGGTGTAATAGTCAAAAACTTTATTTAAAGAACGAAACGAGAAGTAATTAATCGGAAAGTTTTTAACTTGCGCGTTTTCTCCGGCCCAGCCATAAAACACCCAAATGGCGTCTGCTTGCTTAGCTCTTAAAGTGGCTACTTCGTCGGTACTGTTGTTAGGAATTTTTTTTATTTTGCCATAGGAGCCGCCATCATCTTGGACGACTTGCTTAATGGTGGCTTGCTCAATAGGTAAGTCCCAGGTGGCATAACGTTTACCCATCATTTTCTTCGGTGCCGTAATACCATCTGCTTTACGAGACATAATGCCTGAGGTGTTGTGCTGGACAATTCCAGCAATGGTGGTGATTGGTAGCGGGTTACGACGAGCAATGGCACCTGCAAAAGTATCTTGTGCGGAAACGCCAATTTGTGCCTTGCCACTTGCCACGAGTTGCTCGGCACCATCTTTAGGAGGTTGAACAAACTTCACGTTAAGGTGATTTTTTTTGTAATAGCCCTTTTGTTTGGCTACATACATCCCAGTATGATTGGTGTTGGGCGTCCAGTCGAGAACAACCGTAATGGTTTTAGTCTTTGTGTTTTGAGAGTTGGAAGCACACCCGCTTAACACCAAAATGAGTAAAAGCGTGATACCGAGATAACTCCAAAAAGGTTTGAAAAATTTCATTTTTTATTCGTCTCCCAAGGCATTATTTTGTGTTGAATGAATGTCACTAACCAGATTAAAAGCAAACTTAATCCCGAAATTAAAAAAATAACAGCAAACATTTTATCGTAGGCATATGATTTCATGACACGGGTCATATAAACACCCAGACCACTAAAGCCACCTACCCATTCGGAAATAACGGCACTGACAATAGCATAAGAAACAGATATTTTAAGACTAGCAAAAAAGTGATTTAAGGAATTCGGAAATTTGACATAGTAGTAAAGTTTCCATTTTGTAGCGCCCATTGTGTTCATGAGATGAATCAAATCCGGGTCTGTGGATCGAAAACCACTCAGCATTTCGACGGCGACCGGGAAAAAAGTGGTGATGGTGATTAGCACAATTTTCGGCAACATGCCGTAGCCGAACCACAAAATTAAAAGAGGGGCAATGGCAACAGCAGGGACTGTTTGACTAATCACGAGAAGTGGATAAACGGCCTTGTAAAGCGGGGTGAACAAATCCATGACAATCGCAATAAGCACACCGCTGATGACACCGATTAATAAGCCCCAAAAAGCTTCCAACAAAGTTACCCCAGCATTGGCCATTAAGGTGCCGAAGTCAGCGATAAAAGCCTGAACAACACTGATCGGTGAAGGCAGTAGATAAGTGGGGACCATTTGAAAATAGCTTATTCCCTGCCAGACGAACAGGAGAACAATAATCAGTAAAAATGGCAAAACATTAATGTTGATATTTGTCTGTTTTTTCATGAATGCCTAGAACCTTGCCCTTTGACTTGTAGTCGATCTTAACGTACGTCATGACCTGTGGTGCCCCTGCTTCGGCCGCAATTTTTGTAATATTTTTTACGATTTCCATTAGTTGATCATAATCGCCTTCAATGGTTGTTTCAAAGGCGCCCACATCATACGACACACCGGTGGATTGGATGTATTCAATTGCTTTATCAACGACAGCCACAACTTTTTGATCATCCTCCAACATGGGGAGAATTTGGATGGCAACACTTGTATTCATAATTTTTTCCTTTCTTGAAACAAAATAAAAAGCCGACGATAAATCGCCAGCTCAAGCTTTGTCTGTTTCAATGGATCTTTACGTGACCATCTTATGATCACGTAAAGATTACAACTTCCTGCGCTGGCATTATCCATATCAGGTTCGAGGGTCAAAAACCACTAGTTTTTATCTCAGCCGGATTGGATCCAGCACCCCTGTATTCAAATATGAGTTTAGTATAACTAGAAAAATTGAAATGAGCAACTCATAGCCTTCGGGGGTGTGATGTTAGATTTCGTGCCATAACAAGGTCATTAAAGAGCCGAAAGATTGAATAAAGGAACTTTTTGGTCTATACCCTTGCAATTTAAACGCGGAGATTATATAATTGGGCTATACCAATATGAATTGGATTTTGTGATTGTAAAACGGCATTAAGAACAGTAGGAAGCTAGCATAAGTTGCCGGTTTTTGGCTCGGTTCGACTGGACATTTCGTGTGGTAGTTGAAGTTTACAATTACAAAATGACATCAAAAACAAAAAGGAGATTAGTCATGAAAATTATCGTTGTAAAAAATGAGGTTGAAGGCGGCCAAGAAGGTTTCAAAATTTTCGAGAATGCAAAGAAAAATGGGGCACATGTTTTTGGCTTAGCAACTGGAAGCACACCAATTACAACCTATAACGACATTATTGCCAGTGATCTAGATTTTAGTGATTCTATTTCAATCAATTTGGATGAATACATCGGATTATCAGCTGATAATGACCAAAGTTATAATTACTTTATGCATGAACATTTGTTTAACAAAAAGCCGTTCAAAAAATCTTATTTACCAAATGGTTTAGCTAAGGATATTGAAGCTGAAGCCAAACGTTATGATAAGGTTATTGAAGACAATCCAATTGATTTACAAATTTTGGGTCTAGGTCGTAACGGCCACATTGGCTTTAATGAACCAGGCACACCACGTAATATTGGCACACACCGAGTATCACTTACACAATCGACTATCGATGCCAACGCACGTTTCTTCGCTAACGAGGACGATGTGCCTAAGGAAGCTTTGTCAATGGGATTAGCTTCAATTATGAAGTCAAAACACATTTTGCTTGAAGCTTATGGTGCTGAAAAAGCTGATGCAGTTAAAGGGATGATTGAAGGTCCAGATACCCCAGACTTACCAGCAAGTATCTTACAACAGCATGCAAATGTCACCGTTATTCTGGATGAAGCAGCTGCAAGCAAGTTAACAAACAAATAAAATTTAACTATTTCCAAGAGATTTATTCTATATGAATTTACGTTATGTAGAACAAATCTCTTTTTTTATGGGCATATGTATTGAGTTTTCTTATTTAAAACAATAAGGTATAATTTATGTGAATGTGCGTTGAGAATTTAGTCTGAACGCGGTAAAGTGAGATTGTGATCAAGATTCAATTGCAGGCATAAAGAATAAGAGTGGGGCTTAATAATTATGGAAAAAACACTTGCGATTAATGCAGGAAGTTCATCATTTAAATTCAAACTGTTTGAAATGCCAAGTGAAAAAGTTTTGGCGAGTGGACAGGTGGACCGAATTGGTATTGATGGGTCTACGTTTACAATTATTTATGGAGATCAGCAAAATATTCGAATTGAAAAGCCAGTAAAAAACCATGAAGTGGCGATAAATATCGTGTTAAATGCGTTGATTGACCTAAAGATCATCAGAAGTTATGACGAGATCACGGGTGTCGGACATCGTGTGGTTGCTGGTGGTGAGATCTTTAAGGGCTCTGTCAAGATTACGGAGAAAGTGATTCAACAAATCGAAAGTTTGTCAGAGTACGCTCCACTGCACAATCCAGCAAATGTGGTGGGCATACGCGCTATGCAAAAAGTACTGCCCAATGTAATTAATGTGGCGGTATTCGATACTTCATTTCACGAGACGTTACCACCGAAAAATTATTTGTATAGTATTCCTTATGAATATTACACCCAATATGGGGCACGAAAGTATGGCGCTCACGGGACAAGCCATCAATCAGTAGCGTTAGATGCTGCTAAACTACTTGGAAAGCCTTTAAGCGCTTTGAAAATGATCACCTTGCATTTGGGAGCTGGCTCCTCCATTGACGCCATTTTAAATGGACAATCTTATGATACGTCGATGGGCTTTACGCCGGTTTCTGGCATCACAATGGCGACTCGCTCGGGAGATATCGATGTTTCTTTAGTGAATTATTTGATGGAAAAGTTAAAGATTACTAATTTTGCCGATATGATCAAAATTTTGAATACTAAGTCTGGATTGTTGGGAATCTCTGGAATCTCTTCAGATATGCGTGATGTTTTGGAAGCTCGGCATAAAAGTCGCCGTGCGGAATTAGCTGTCGAAATCTTTGTCAATAATATTGTGAAATATATTGGGGCTTATATCGCAGAAATGCATGGTATTGATGCGTTAGTCTTTACGGCAGGAATCGGTGAAAACGGCATGCTGGTTCGGAAAATGATCGTGGACGAATTAGATTACTTTGGACTCAAGATTGATGACGAAAAAAATCAGGTGCAAGGTGAGTTACGAGATATTAGTGCTGCAGATTCCAAAGCTAAAGTTTTGGTTGTACCAACTAACGAAGAGTTGGCAATTGCGCGTGAAGTTGAACGTTTTAAGAATGAAGAATAATAAGCAATCACAGAGTTAGCAGGGAGGAATTCATGATGGATTTATTTGACAATTTAAAGGCAAAAATTAAAGGCTTAAAGCGGACGGTTGTTTTTCCTGAAGGTGAGGAGCCTCGGATTTATGCCGCTGCATCACGGTTAGCACAACAAGATTTAGTAAAACCAGTGTTACTTGGTAAAGTAGCTACAATTCAAGAAAAAGCAGCTAAAGATGATGTGGATTTGGCACATGTGGAGATCATCGATCCAGATATGTATCCTGAAAATGATAAGCAAGCTATGGTTGAGGCTTTGGTGGCACGCCGCAAGGGCAAAAACTCGGTTGAAGAAGTCCAAAAGATGCTGACAGATGTGAATTACTTTGGGACGATGTTAGTGTATTTGCATAAGGCGGATGCCATGGTTTCTGGCGCGGTACATGCAACGGGTGATACGGTTCGTCCGGCTCTTCAGATTATTAAAACCAAGCCGGGTGTGAAGCGAATTAGTGGTGCATTTGTGATGCAGCGTAATCATGAGCGTTATATCTTTGCAGATACGGCTATTAATATTGATCCGGATGCAGCTACATTGGCGGAAGTTGCGGTGGAAAGCGCGCATACGGCAGAGATCTTTGATATTGATCCGAAGATTGCGATGTTGAGCTTTTCTACAAAGGGTTCTGCAAAGGGCGATATGGTGACAAAGGTGCAGGAGGCGACGAAGCTGGCGCAGGAGAAGGCACCGGAGTTGGAAATTGATGGTGAGTTGCAGTTTGATGCGGCGTTCGTACCGGATGTAGGGGCAAGTAAGGCACCGGGTTCGAAGGTGGCAGGGCATGCAACGGTGTTTGTGTTCCCAGAGTTGCAGTCAGGAAATATTGGGTATAAGATTGCGCAGCGATTGGGTCATTTTGAGGCGATTGGGCCGATATTGCAGGGATTGAATGCGCCGGTGTCGGATTTGTCGCGAGGAGCGAGTGAAGAAGACGTGTACAAGGTGGCAATTATGACGGCGGCGCAGGTAAGGTAGAGTGCGCGAGGCAAAACGGTAAAAGGCGGAAAATAAGCATGATGGAGGCGGGATGACCATCCCGCGGGAATCGTGCTTATTTTCCGCCTTTTGTTTTGCCGAGCGGTCCTAGGGCTTAGCGGAAAAAAGCAGGGGGAAAAGTGATGGAGGCGGGATCGTGATCCCGTGGGAGTTGTGCTTAATTTCCGCCTTTTGTTTTGCCGAGCGGTCCTAAAAAAAGAAGTGAACGGAGCAAATCGGTTAGTAAGCGGAAATTAAGCGTGGCGGAGGCGGGATGGCGATCCCGCATGAAGCCACGTTTAAATGCCGCTTACTGATTTGCGGAGTTGTCCTGAGGAAAGTGAACAAACACAGGTAGTTTTAGGTGTGGCCGGAGGCGGGATGGCAATCCCGCATGGAGCCGCGTTTAAATGCCGTTTACTGATTTGCGGAGTTGTCCTGAGGAAAGTGAACAGATACAGGGAGTTTCAGGTGTGGCCGGAGGCGGGATGGCGATCCCGCATGAAGCCACGTTTAAATGCCGCTTACTGATTTGCGGAGTTGTCCTGAGGAAAGTGAACAAACACAGGTAGTTTTAGGTGTGGCCGGAGGCGGGATGGCAATCCCGCATGGAGCCGCGTTTAAATGCCGTTTACTGATTTGCGGAGTTGTCCTGAGGAAAGTGAACAGATACAGGGAGTTTCAGGTGTGGCCGGAGGCGGGATGGCGATCCCGCATGGAGCCACGTTTAAATGCCGCTTACTGATTTGCGGAGTTGTCCTGAGGAAAGTGAACAAATACAGGTAGTTTCAGGTGTGGTCAGAGGCGGGATGGCAATCCCGCATGGAGCCACGTTTAAATGCCGCTTACTGATTTGCGGAGTTGTCCTGAGGATGGTTACTGCAAAAATAATGGCGTGTCGTGAAAGCCATGGTTTGCAGTTTACAAAAAAGCATTCAAATTGATGACAAAATTTGAATGCTTTTTATGATTTTGAATTTAGTTTTTTCTGACATTGTGGACATAAACCGTAAACTTCGATGTGATTTCCAGTAATTTGATATCCCGTTTGATCAGCAGCTTCTTTTTCCAATTGTTGTGCAACTTTAGGAAAGTCAGGATAAAAGACATCTGCAATGCGGCCACAATTGGTACAAATGGCATGATAATGAGGTTTGTTGTAATAATCATAATGTACGCCATCTTCTCCATTGGCTAGTTCGATGACGATTCCTAAATCGACAAACAATTTTAAGGTGTTGTAAATGGTTGCCAGACTCATATTGGGTGTTTGTTGATCTAAAGCTTCGTGAATGGTCTCCACGGTAGGGTGGTTGTGATGAGTCACTAAGTAGGTCAAAATTGTGCGACGTTGCGGCGTCATACGCACGTGTCGGCGTTGTAATTCTGTAAAAGCTTCGTCAACTTCACTGCCCATAGTTGGTCCTTCTTTCGTTTAGTAAGTATACTTATTTAATCACTTTTTTTAGATTACTTCAACTTGAATTCATGCACTTTGATGAATAATTGACATGTGTAGTTTACATCAGACTAAATATGAAATACAATTAAATCGATTTAAAATGATTCTAACTTAGGCATAGGTTAGTTGGGAGTGATTTCTTTGGAGGAACAAGTAAGTCGGTTTAAAGGCAATCAAAAGTTACGCAACTGGTTTGTGGCAATTTTGTTGGCAGGCACATTTACGATGTCAATCAGTCAGTCTTCACTGTCAACCGCGTATCCAACCTTGATGCGGTACTTTGGAGTGTCAGCGACTACCATTCAATGGTTGACCACTGGATTTATGTTAATTATGTGTATTATGATGCCAATCAGTCCGTGGCTGCTAAACAACGTGCCGTTTAAACGTTTATTTCAAGCCGTTTTATTACTATTTGATGTGGGCACATTAATTATTTTGGTGGCACCTAGCTTTCCAATTATGATGTTGGGAAGAATTTTAGAAGCTGTTGGAGTGGGGATCTTATTCCCTGCGTATCAAAGTGTCATGCTGACCATTACACCTGCTGAATCGCGTGGTGCGACAATGGGTGTGGCTGGTTTGGTAATGGGGTCGGCTTTAGCAATTGGCCCAATCATTTCAGGAATTGTTTTGAAATTTACCACTTGGCAAGGATTGTTTGTCGTTTTCGCGCTTATTATTACGCTTGTGTTCGCCTTGTCGTTTCGATTCATTTCTAATGTGATGACTTTAAAGCCAACGCAATTGGATTTTATATCGGTTATCAGTTCAGTTGGTTTGATTGGGTTATTATTTGTGATTAATCAGCTGGGGAAACCGGGTGTTAACTGGCCAGCCCAGTTTGGACTATTGGCAGTGAGCTTACTCATGTTGGTATATTTTGTTTATCGTCAATTTCATACCACGAAACCGATGCTTGAGTTACGTGTCCTTAAAACATTTAATTATGATCTAGCTGTTTTATTGACAGGTTTTTCTTACATTGCATTGATTGTGACCACGATTATTTTTCCGCTTTATTACCAAGGTGTCCTGCATTTATCACCCTTTGCTTCTGGAATGGCATTAGTGCCGGGGGCGGTGCTACTTAGCTTATTAAACCCTGTGACAGGAAAACTAGCTGATCGGATCGGTTTTAAGCGCGTCCTTTTAATCGGAATGGGCATGATCACAATGGGATGGGGAATTCTTTTTGTATGTTCCAGGTCGCTAAATTTAATTGCGATGATGGGAATTGCTATGCTAATTGAAGGCGGAAATGCTTTTGTAATGATGCCGGCCACCACTTTAGGTGCTAATTCATTAGCCGATAATTTGATTGCCCATGGAACGGCAGTAATCACAACGGTTCGCCAGATATTAGGGTCCCTAGGTGTCGCCATTGCCACCATTATTTTAACAACGGTCACTCAAAATCAAGTGGTAAAAGGCTATCGGCATCAAGTAGCCACACAAACGGGATATCGAGCCGTCTTTTTCACCTTTTTCTTGGTTGCAATTTTTGGGTTAGTCATGGCTGTTTTAATTAAAAATACTAAAAAGACAACTAAATAATCAAATTTATAAAATAAAAAGTGTATGCAAACCGTTACATTAATAAAATGGACCGCTGGGTAACTGAAATGTTGTATACTGTTTAAGTTAACTAAAAATGAGGTATATCACATGACTTTGCAGAGATTTGGTCATAAATGTCGAACATTTTGGCAAGGATTTATGCTGCGATTTAACCGAGCTGACGCAGCAAATAATGCAATTGTTTTGGCATTTTATACATTATTAGCAATGTTTCCAGCTATAATTTTTATTGGTAATTTATTGCCATTATTTCATATTGATGTCACAACCGTCTTGGAATATATCGAAACGGTCGTGCCTAGTACCATTTACCAAATAACCCAGCCGATTGTCAAAGACTTTTTGGAAAAGGGTAACGGTGAGTTGATGTCGTTTGGGGCAATTCTGATGTTATGGTCTGCAAGTCAGGCCGTAGCTGCCTTTCAACGATCCATTAATCGTGCTTATGGGGTTGCTAAATTTCAGAATCCTATCATTAATCGTGTCGTTTCTTTTTTTCTGACTGTCTTTTTTGTCATTCTGATCAGTATCATGATGTTGTTTTTTAGTTTTGGACAAACGATTGTCGCTTATCTCACGCCAATACTAAAGTTACCACATAGCCTTTTTCATTTTGTAGGTAACGTAAAATTACCTTCGGCGTTGATTGTTATTTTTCTAAGTTTGGCAATTTTATATTATGTCGTCCCCAATGCGCGGATTAAATTTAAATACGTGCTTTTAGGCGCTGCGGCGGCCACGCTTGGCCTGATGGGGATTTCGCAGTTTTTTACCATGTATTTGCGTTATTTTGCCCATTCTATTAATAGTTATAAAACATTGGGAACTTTCATTGCACTGATGTTTTGGTTAGATTTTTCAGCGCTTGTGATTATGATTGGCGGCGTTATTAATGCGACTTGCCAGGAATTAAAACTGGGGAATTTAGAAGATACTACCCAAAAGTGGGAAAAACGATTTAAAAAGCGGTTTAAAAAATAAAAATACCGACCTTCAAAAGTTAGATTTTTGCTCTGACTTCTGAAGGTCGGTTTCTTTTTAGTTAAAATCATTGACGCCATGCAAGATCACATAGTCTACTTTGCGGATAGCATCTAAGGAACGCCCACCTGCGTAAGAGATAGAAGATTGGAGATCCTGATGAATCTCCTCTAAGGTGTCTTTAATATGACCACGATAAGGGACTAACATTTGGCGACCTTCTACATTCTTATGCTGACCTTTTTGGGTTTCTGATGCGGATCCGTAGTACTGCTTGTAATTCTTACCATCGATTGTAATCAAATTGCCAGGAGACTCTTGATGTCCGGCCATTAAGGAACCAATCATGACCATTGTCGCGCCAAAACGAACAGATTTTGCGATATCACCGTTCGTCCGGATGCCACCATCAGCAATGATGGGCTTACTGGCTGCTTTGGCACACCAACGAATTGCAGCTAACTGCCAGCCACCAGTCCCAAAACCAGTTTTTAGTTTCGTAATGCAGGCTTTTCCGGGGCCGATGCCAACTTTAGTTGCATCAGCACCAGCATTTTCTAACTCACGAACGGCCTCAGGTGTTCCCACGTTACCAGCGATGACAAAAGCTGTGGGAAGCAGTTTTTTGATATGTTGGATCATGGCAATAACACTGTTAGCATGCCCATGTGCAATATCGATCGTGATAAATTCAGGAGTCAACTTTTGGTCAGCTAATTGAGAAATGAAATCAAATTCTTCTGCTTTGACGCCTACACTGATCGAAGCAATGAGCTTTTGGGCGTGCATTTTCTGAATAAAAGGAAGTCTTGTTTCTGGCTCAAAACGATGCATGACGTAAAAATAACCGTGTTTTGCTAACCAAATAGATAGCTCTTCGTTGATGACTGTAGCCATATTTGCAGGAACAACCGGAATTTTAAACGTATAGTTACCAAGTTTGGTGGTCGTGTCTGCTTCAGAACGGCTGTCAATAATACATTTGTTTGGAACTAATTGAACGTCTTCGTAATCAAAAACTCTCATATTTTTCGGACCTTTCTATATTCAGAAGTCTTCTTACACTGGCAAATTAGGCGTTCCAAGTGTTGACTAGCACATTGGTTTGCTCACGATCAGGACCCACGGAAAATGTAGATAGTGGGATACCTACTAATTCGCTGACCCGCTTAAGATATTGACGGGCATTTTCAGGTAACGCTTCAAGTGTTTTGCAACCCGTAATGTCTTCGGTCCAACCCGGAAGTTCTTCATAAATGGGTTGGCAATTCTCTATATCTTTTTCTGAGGCGGGGTAATGCGTGATTGTTTCATTGTGCAATTGATAAGCTGTACAGATTTTGATGGTTTTTAGACCAGTCAACACATCCAGACAGTTTAAACATAAGCTAGTTAAGCCACTGACCCTTGTCGCATGTCGCAGTACAACAGTATCAAGCCACCCAATTCGACGAGGACGTTTTGTAACTGTGCCATATTCATGTCCCGTTTCACGAATTAAATCGCCAATTTCATTTAATTGTTCTGTCGGGAATGGACCATCTCCGACGCGAGAGGTATAAGCTTTGCAGACACCAACCACGTGATTAATACGCCAAGGACCAATACCAGATCCCACGGCTGCCCCGCCTGCAATGGGGTTCGACGAGGTGACGTATGGATAGGTACCGTGATCGTAATCTAGCATCACGCCTTGCGAGCCTTCGAATAAAACTTGGGCATCTTGGTCTAAAGCTTCGTTAATGAGTACAGAAGTGTCTGTGACCCGGTCCTTAATTTCTTGACCAAATTGATAATAAGATTCGAAAATATCTTCGAATTTCATAGGTTCTGTTTCATACAATTTCGTAAATAAGTTATTTTTAGCGGTTAAATTAGCTTTTAGCTTGGTTGCAAAAGTATCACGCTCTAATAAATCACAGATGCGGATACCAATTCGTTCGGCCTTGTCCATGTAAGCCGGACCGATGCCCTTGTGCGTAGTACCAATCTTACCAGCGGCTTTGCTTTGCTCTTGTAATTCATCCAAGCGAATATGATAGGGCAAAATAACCTGAGCACGGTCGGAAATACGCAAATTATCGGTTTTGATGCCGTTGCTTTCCAAATAGTGGAGTTCATTGTGTAAAGATTTGGGATTAACCACGACGCCGTTACCAATGACACTTAGACCGTTGCGATTAAAAATGCCAGAAGGAATAAGCTGTAATGCAAACTTTTTTCCATTAAAAACGATTGAATGTCCGGCATTATCGCCACCGGAAAAACGGACGGTCAATTTAGCTTCTCGGCCCAAAAAGTCCGTAATTTTTCCTTT
Source organism: Pediococcus cellicola (assembly GCF_001438655.1). Classification (GTDB taxonomy): domain Bacteria; phylum Bacillota; class Bacilli; order Lactobacillales; family Lactobacillaceae; genus Pediococcus; species Pediococcus cellicola. The sequence continues at coordinate 225,884 of NZ_JQBR01000002.1, read as the reverse complement.
ACCTTCATCGCCCCATTGGCTACCAACAACTACAATTGATGACATTTGAATACCCCCGAATAATTTGAATTAAACAACTCAATTAGTGTAACAAGGTTTTGAGATGAATTCAAGCAAAATACGTACATTTACAAAAATAACTTTAAAAATAATACGGAAAATTGAAATTAAAAAGCAAAAATATAACGGTTTATCATCAAAATGTGTAGAATAGACGATAATTGTATGCTATAGTAAATTGTGCTTTTTAAAATTGCTTTTTATTGAAAAGATTGTGAGGACACGAATGTTAGAAAGATATACACGAGATGAGATGGCCAAGGTCTGGAATCTGCATAACCAGTACACATCATGGTTAAAAGTCGAAATTGCTGCTGTAAAAGCATGGGGAAAGTTAGGCAAGATCCCCGCACAAGATGTTGCGAAGATCGCAACTAAAGCTAAATTTGATGAGAACCGAATTGCAGAAATAGAAGCTGTTACCCATCATGATGTCATTGCTTTTACGCGTGACGTTTCTGAATCACTTGGAGAAGAGAAAAAGTGGGTGCACTATGGATTAACTAGTACGGACGTAGTGGATACGGCACAAGGATTGCGGCTAAAACAGGCTAATGATGTGATTCGTAAGGATTTAGAAACTTTTAAAGCCACTTTGGCAGATCAGGCCAAAAAATATAAATATACGGTGATGATGGGAAGAACGCATGGCGTACATGCAGAACCGATGACTTTTGGACTTAAGTTAGCACGTTGGTATTCGGAGATTAAAAGGGATATTGAACGGTTTGAGCATGCTGCCAAAGGTGTGGAAGCTGGAAAAATCAGTGGTGCAGTGGGAACATTTGCCAACGTGGATCCGCAGGTGGAGACATTAGTTTGTGAAGAATTAGGATTACGGCCGCAAGAAATTTCAACCCAAATTTTACCACGTGACTTGCATGCAGAGTATATTGCGGCTTTGGCACTAATTGCAACCAGTATTGAAGAATTTGCTACCGAAATTCGTGGCCTACAAAAGTCGGAGGTCCGTGAAGTTGAGGAACACTTTGCAACTGGACAGAAGGGCTCGTCTGCAATGCCACATAAACGTAATCCTATCGGTTCTGAGAACGTTTCGGGACTGGCGCGTGTAATTAGAGGTCATGTGCAAACGGCGTACGAGGACGTTAATTTATGGCATGAGCGGGACATCTCGCATTCATCCGCGGAACGTATTATTTTACCAGATACTACCATCTTGGTGGATTATATTTTGAACCGAATGAATCGCTTGATTCTTAATTTGACTGTATTTCCAGAACATATGAAGGCTAATATGAAACGCAGTTTTGGTCTCATCTATAGTCAACGAGTGTTGCTAAAGTTGATTGATGCAGGGTTATCACGTGAAGCGGCTTATGATCGGATTCAACCATTGACAGCAAAAGCATGGGATGAAGAAATTCAGTTTAAGCCGTTGGTTGAGTCGGATTCGGTCATCACTAAATTTCTTTCCCAAAAAGAAATAGATGACGCCTTTGATTATCGGTATCATCTAAAGAATGTTGCTTATATTTTTAAGCGAGTTGGTTTGGATTAATTCAGGTCTTTAAGCTTGTCGGAAAGCTGAGGGAGACGTTTGTAAAAGAGTCCAGCAACACCGATTAGTAATAGACCGGTCACAATTAAAATGTAACGAATAGCGATTACATCAGCTAGTGGGCCATAGAACAGCATGGCAATTGGATAGATTCCAGTTGAGACGATTTGGAGAATAGAGAACACACGGCCCATTCTTGTCGGTGACACATTTTCTTGAATCAAAATGTTTGAAGTGGCCTGGATAATGGGCATGCAAATTCCTGAGAAAAACATAAACACTAAGTAAACCCAAAATGGTTCAGACAGTCCCATTACGGCAAAACTAATGCCTGACCCTGCAAATCCTAAGGCGATGAGCCTGATCTTGTGCGGTAATTTTTTATGGATTGTGATGTAAAAGCTCCCTAACAAGGCGCCAATCGTCCATAAAAGTTCATTTAGCGTGAGGCGCCACACGGCTGACCCAAATGTCCTTTTGACATAAAGGGTGGATAACTGTGAAGAAGGCGCAACCAGAACAAAAGCAATTAAGGTAAAAAGCATAAAATTGCGAAGGTATTGATGAGAAAAGGTATAGCGAAGGCCATCCCAAATACCTGTTAAACCTGCAATGCGTGTACGCTTTTGTGGTTTTTGCTGGTGTGCACGGACACCTAACATTAATAAGATTCCAGTAGTCGCCGTAACTAAATCCACAACAAAGACAAAAATAATACCGAGTTGTCCGAGAATAAAACCACTCAAGATGGGTGAAATCAGCAGTAAAATTGAGCTGATGAACTGGTTGAGACCGTTTATTCGGGAGAGCTCTTTTTTTGGTGTGATTTCGGGTAGAAGGGCGTTACCAGCGGGTGTTTGAATACCGGATCCTAAAGAACGAACGGCGGCGATAAGTAATAAGAGCCACAAATCATGAGAAGCAAAAAAATAAATGAGGGCCGTCACAATTGTAAGTAAAGTTACTAGCGAACTGGAAGCGATGATTAACTTTTTGCGACTATATTGATCAGACCAAATTCCTGCCCACAATGAAATGAGAATTTGCGGTAGGGTAGTCGCCATGGTCGCTAACATGATCCAGGTTCCAGATGAAGTTTGGAGTGCTATGTACCATAAAATGGCAAAGTAAACGGCAGATGACCCAAATAGGAAAAAGTTTTGTGCGGCTAAGAAGTAGCCCACATTTACCTTCCAAGAATTTGTATGTATGTTGTGCATATTTGATTTCCCCTTTGTGAAATCAGTGTACCACCAGTAAGGGAGAAAGTCGCTTAAAAGACAAAAAACCTAAGACAACGTTACAAAATTGTCTTAGGTAAAAAGCTTTATACAGTTGTTTTGAATTTTTGATCAAGTGCTTCAGTAAGAACTTGGGAGACATTAATGCCAGATTGCTTTGCCCAATCGTTCAAATATTGCGGAATGGTCACATTACGCCGAATGCGTTTGGTGTTTTTTCCGGAATATTCGTTGATTGGTAACATAATCATGTGTTCGCCTTCCACTAAATGCGTATTTTTCATATCAGAAGGTTCAGGCATCTTTAACTGAGAAGTGATTAACTTTTCTGCTTTTTCGGTAGCTTCAACTAAAGTTTTACCTTCAATGAGCATACCTGGAAAGTCGGGAACGATTAGCTCCACAAGGTCATTACGTACAGAGTAAACAGCTGGATAAATTTTCATACACATTCTCCTTTAATTCGGGGATAGGTTTCTATAATGTGTATTATACATACATCTTTTTAATAAGTAAAATCATATGATATATATAACTAATCTTTGTAAACTAATTTGATGACTTCACAAACAATGGGGTCGTTAGTGGAGAATTGACGATCGAATTGTTTCATTTGTGTGGTGAATTTGGCTTGACTGCGAGCTTGCCAGTCGGCTAGGGTACGGTCACCCTCGGCTTCGTTATAAGCGTGTTCGGCAGAGACCCGCAGAAATGGAATCAATTCAGAAACTACGGTTTCGATGATGCCAACGGGGTGCATGTCGGCATTTAAGAGAACGTAGTAGTCACCGGGTTGTGGAATTTGTTCTCCTTCAGAGGAGTAGTAGGCTAAGGGTTTGGAGGTGGAAATTTTGTCGCCAGCGAGAATTTTGTTGGTGAGTTCAGTGATGGCGGCGGGATCTGATTGTTCGCCAAACCAGCGAGTTTGAAAGGTTTTGTTGGTAAGGTTGTGGGAAGTTGAGAAGGAGTCCCACATGTGTTCAGCACTAGTAGTCATAATGATCATTCCAATCTTTGTGTATTTGATGACTGTAGTGTAGCACGAAGAAGAAAAAAAGTGAACGAAGCAAGTCGGGTAACTCAAGAAAATTAAGCAGGGCGTAGGCGGGATGGCAATCTCGCTGGAGGCCCTGCTTAATTTTCTTGAGTTGACTTGCGGAGTTGTGCTTGACAGTAAACGAAGCATTTTTGATGATTTCCGTTGCTATTTGGGAAATAAGTAAGGTAGTATAGAGGCAAGATTGAATAACGAGGATGTGAGCTTATGCGGGCAAAATATTGGGCTGATTTTGGCATTGGCATAGTGGTAGTCGCTGCATGCGTTGTAGGTTGGTTTACCGGTTATTTTCAAAATAGTAATGATTATTCTGAAATTGAAAAGATGTTAATTTTAGTTCTGGCGTTTAGTGTCTTGTTTGGCTTACGAGTTGATATGAAAGGTGCTAATCGATGGGAAGCTATTTCGGCAGCGTTCCTAGGTGTTGTTTTTTTAATTGCCGTTGTATTGTTAGTATTTCTATAAAAATAAAGGAGGCTGGAAAAACTTTTTCCAGTCTCTTTACTTCTTTAAACTTTAATAGTGGCAATCGGGAAATCGGTTTTCTAGGCCATGCTTGAAGTCAAAGCGCTTTTTCTTCACTTTTAGACTAAATCTTGAAACGATACGGGCCTTTAAATGCACTTATATTGTATACAAGTCCCTTATCTGCTTGAGATCTGCATCTGTTAGCTTCATTGCCTTATGCAAATAGTTTTCTATATTGCCATAGGTATCTTCAATGGCCTTTTTGGCTAACCGCAGGCTTCTCAAATTCACATTTCGAGCCTCATTCATTTTATCTAAAGCTGCATTGTGGGTTGTCGTCGTTGTCACCGGCGTATGTGTGCCAAATAAAACACGGTTAGAGAGTAAATAATCCTCTTCAATGGTGTCTTGGTCGACCCCTAAAGCGCTCAAAACGAGGAAACCGGCCACGCCTGTGCGATCTTTTCCAGCGGCACAATGAAATAAAACAGATTGATTTGGCTGGTCATTAGCTAGCATTGCTTGAAATAGCTTTTTAAAAGCACTTTGCGCGTGTGTATCCAGCACCATTAACTGGTAAGGATCACTTAAGACACTCGGTACCGGCTGACTATCCTTATGAAAAAGCCGTTTTAACCACCGTTTAAACCCGAGCGAAGTGTGTTGTGCAAATGGATAAACGGATGCGGAAATGTGCGTAACGTGGGGCAATTGTGGATCTGGATTACGTGCAATTTCGTAGTCAGAGCGTAAATCTACATCGTAGCGCAAACCATAGTCGGTCAAAAAAAGTTGATCGTCTTTTTTTAATACGGATAAATAGCCAGAGCGCAATAATTTTTGCCACCGAACTGTTTTACCGTCTTTAGTAGGGTAGCCGCCGAGCTCACGAAGATTTAACCCCGATTGAATGGGTAAAATACGATTTTTTTCCATAATTAGCCTCTTTACTGTAAGTAAATACGCCTTAGGTCTGTCAAATCTGCTTCTGATAGATGCATGGCTTGTGCAAAATAATTGGCATAATCGCCGTAATTATCTAAGATAGTTTGTTTTGCGACGTCCAAAGTATCGCCTTGTACTTGTAGGGCGGCATTCATTTGATTGACCATGGTGGCAGCTTTTTTATTTTGCAGGCGGTGCCGTAATTCGTCTTGATCAAAAGTACTATACACAATGTTGGTTAAGACATAATCTTGTTTAATGGTCTCATAAGCCACACCCAAAGCAGTCAAAATTAAGAAACCGGCCACACCTGTACGGTCCTTGCCAGCCGCACAATGGAAAAGGAGTGATTGATTCGGCTTATCATTTGCCAATAAATCTTGAAACATGGTTCGAAAGGCAAGTTGACTTTGAGGGTTCATAATCATTAAGGCATACGGATGTAAATAATCGGTTTCTGCCTGTTCTTCAGGTAGTTTAGGTAAATCTGAATGGTCATTTTGGGCAATTGGATAAACGGGATAAGATCGATAAATTGTCGATTTGGGCAGGCGATCTGTTAACCAGCTGGCTTCGGAAGGAGAACGTAAATCAATGTCGTAATGTAAGCCATATTCAGCCAAATTTTGAACATCTTGATCAGTTAAACGACTCAAATCACCTGAACGTAACAGCTTTTGCCATTTAAGCATGTGACCATCTTTGGTTTGATAGCCGCCCAATTCACGAAAATTAACGCTACCTTCAATTTTTAGTAAGCGCTCACGTTTCATTGTAATCCCTCCAATTGACTTTGGCTTCATTATACCAAAGAAGCGTCTATTCAGTTAAATATCGATTTGCAAAAAAATAACCCGATCATTGCTGATCGGATTATTTTATATAGGGGAGTAGGTTGTTATCATGAAAAACAATGAAATATAGTAACTTTGGAGGAGTATGCTATTTTCATATAGATAAAGGCGTTTAACTTTTATCTATGTTTATAGATTACCTTTTAATTATGAAGAAAGTGTGACGAAAAATTTAAAGCTTTATTAACTCTCTTGAAACCGCATTATAGCGGCTTTTTTAATTGAGAATTGCTACGCCAATTGAAAGGTACGTGGCAAAAAGAATCCAAATTAAGTAAGGCACAAGTAAAAGTGAAGCAGCCTTATTAATTTTGTAATATTGCAAGACGCAGCTTAAAACAACTAAATCTAAGAGCACCACAATCACCACACCTGCCCAGTAATAATTGCCCGCAAAAAACACAATACTCCAGGCGAAGTTTAAGGCTAGCTGAACGGCAAAAAGAATATAACTGGTGACTTTTTCCCCTTTAAATGCAATGGATTGATAAATCAGGTACCCAGAAATTGCAATCAATAAGTAGAGCAATGGCCAAACAATACCGAATAAATAGTCCGGTGGCGCTAAAGGGGGTAACGATAGCGCATTATAAACAGCCTTGATATTACCTGCAAATAACCCGGAAAGGCTTCCTAAGATTTGCACGCCAACAACAAAAAGTAAAAAGGCTTTCCACCTAAATGTGCGTTTAGTTTCCATGACGAATTCCTCCTTAAATCAGGGTTTAGGACTTAACTAAAGTGTACCAACCTGTCTTAGGTAGAAAAAGACAAATGCTCATGAAAGAAGTCTTTTCGTTACCGTTTATGACAAAAATATAACAAGAATAAAACGATTTCAAAAAAGTTATAAAAAAGTATAGACAAAACTAATTGTTTCGTTTATACTTTGACTTATAGTAATGATAAGAAAAACTAAAGGAGTGTTTTACATGGAAAAGATAACAGTTTTGTGGGGTCCAAGTTGTGGTTCAGCAAGAAGAGCATGTCAGTGGTTAGATGAACATCATTTAGACTACGACCGTGTCAATGTGGTTTCTCAAGCAATTTCCTTGCAGACACTAAAAAAAGTTTTATCATTAACCGAATATGGCGCCGAGGAGATTATTTCTGAGCGCTCAAAAGCCTATAAAAAGTTTGGACAAAAATATATAGATTCTTTGACTATTAGTGAACTGCATCGCCTTTTGGTCCGATATCCAAGTTTGATTAAAAAGCCAATTATTTTCACCCATAATAAATTACAAGTGGGGTTCAATGAAGATGAGATTCGGAGTTTTATTCCACGAGAGACCAGACGAGTGTCCTTCGCCGAAATGCTTCGGGTACTCCATGACGCTTAAATACAAAATTTGTGAATAAAAAAGGGGCTGGAAAAAATTCCAGCCTCTTTTGTTAATTTAGATATTTTTTAATAAATTGGGTCACTTTTGCTTTATAAGCAGCTGGATTTATCCAAAAGCTCTCAGCGTGTGACGCATTAGGGACAATCCAAATGTCTTTAGGTTCTGGACAAGCTTCAAAACACTCGTCCACCATATACGTGGGGACATAGACATCTTTTTCACCGTGAATAAATAAAAATGGCCGGGTATTTTTTTTGAGCTGTTTAACGGATGACACATCATCAATGGAAAAGCCTAACCGGTGGTGATTAATGGCATTGATAATGGGAACAAAAATTGTCGGGGATAAATGAAACTGATTCTTAAGTAAATAGGATAATTCGGAGCGTAAATCTGAGTAGCCACAATCTGAAATCATGAGTTTAACCTGTGGCGGCAGCATTTCTCCGCTAGTCATTTGGATAGTTGCGCCACCCATGCTGACCCCAAACATGATGATCTTTGAGTCCTCACCAATATTGTTGACCACATTGTGACTCCATTCCGCGAAATCCTGACGATCGATCCAGCCAAAGTTGATATAGTCCCCCGAACTATTGCCGTGAGCACGGTCATCAGGGAGCAAGACATTATAACCCATGTCGTAAAACATTTTGGCATAGTTCGACATCGTTTCACCGTTACCTTTGTACCCATGGGCGATAATAACAGTCGTTTTTGCGTTGGGATTGGCTGCGGGAATAAAAGTGGCTTCTACACGATTTTCTAAGTCAGACGGATGTAAGGTCCACTGATGGGAGGGAACACTATGAAACCAATTGACGTAGTCATAGTAATCGTCTGCATATTTTTGTTTGTCGGCAGAGGTTTCGGGAACGTAATCCACGCGGCGAAAAGCGTAATCATATAATCTAGCGCTGATAGCCGTAATGCCGGAAATACCAAGCACAGCAGGTGCGACAATGCCTAATCCAATGAGATTTTTTCTTTTCATAAAGTTGTGCCTCCTGTATCAAAAACGTTATTCAAGATAGATGTGTTGTAAATCGCGAATGTCACTATCGGAGAGACTCAAGTACTCGTGCAAGTAATTGGGCATATCACCGGAAACCTTTTGAATCTGGTCCATAGCGGTATTATAAAATGAGATTTGAACGCTCTGTAAATCACGCATACTTTGAATGAATGCAGAGGAAGCGTTTTTTAGTTTCAAAGTTTTGACGAGATCATCCAAGGCTGGTTTAGTCACCTTATTGGTCAAGAGATAGTCAGCTTTGATGGTATCTTCGTTGACTCCTAAAGCACTTAAGAAGAAAACGGCGCCCATTCCGGTTCGGTCTTTTCCTGCGGTACAGTGGAAAAGAAGCGTGCTGTCCGGATGATCATTTTCAAGTAATACATCAAAAAATTTTCTGTAAGCTTTTTGTGAGTGAGGGTTGGTAATAATATCTTGGTAGGCACGCTGCATTTGCTGACGTCCAGAAGTAGGGTCATTTTCCATTTTCCGTTGTAAACGATCCGTTTGTTTCGAATTTTGAGTTTCGTCGGTCGAAAAGACGGGGATGAATAAATATTTTGTTTGTTCAGGAATACGATCTGGGGCTTGGGATTTTTCCTCCGGAGAACGAAAATCGACATCATATTTTAAGCCATACGCGTTTAAAAAATCAATATCTTGATCAGTTAAGTTACCCAATTTTGCAGAACGAATAATTTTATGCCATTTAATCGTTTTTCCGGTCATCGTTTGGTAACCGCCGAGTTCTCTGAAATTGTTGCCCTGCTGTAACTGAAGTACTCGTGATCTCACCATGATAAATCCTCCCGTAATCTTGTTTTTTAGAATTAACCTACATGAAAAATGATAGCACAGTCCGCATGGTCTTCCTAACAAATTTATTTAAATATTAAGATGATGTTTTAACGTTGTGAATACATGCCGGTCCGCCCAACCCGTTACGGCTCCCTGTAGCACAAAGGCAAGAAGTGTCCCAAGGCCAACCGCATAAATATGCCCGGTAACAGTGAAAGTTAACAAGATGAGTGAAATCGCCGGAATATAACTAATCCACTGCGCGGTGGCAGCTTTACCGTGCATGAATTTGAAACGAACGATGTAAGTCAAATCATCGTTGGGATGCAACACAATATTGGCCCGTTGATAGATTGAAACAGCAATGCCAATGCCCACAATGCCAAGTATGTCGGCTAATACTCGGATACCTAATGGTAAATTTAAAAAGCCATGGGTATCTAAGCCATTACTAATACCACCAACCAAATAAGAAAATGGGATCATAAAAACAAGGTTCCCCAACATCCGGTGCCATTCCAGTTGCTTGAGAAGAATGGCATTGGCGATGACGACTGCGATGCCTTCGACGAATAAGACATTGCCAAGCGGGAAGTGAAACCACTCGCTCAGATTTACTGAAGAGGCCGTCCATAAGGCACTTCCACAGTGACTGGCAACAGTTAGGGCATTGGAAAAGGAATTGAGTACAATTGAAATTGCTAAAAATAAAACGCGTTTTTTAAAGTCTGCTTTTTTATCCACGACGAAACTTCTTTCAATAAGCTGTAATAATATGGCTTTATCATAGAATAAGTTAGGGCAGAAACCAAATGTTTTTCATAGGGTCAGCTTTTGACTTATAATAGAAACAACTACTTGATTGGAGGATTTATTTTGGCAAATTTAACAAAATTAACAGATACTTACGAATTAAACAACGGTACCAAGATTCCGATCGTTGGTTTTGGAACTTGGCAAACACCAGATGGTGAAGTTGCTGAAAAATCCGTGGAAGAGGCTATTGAAGCTGGATACCGTCATATTGATACTGCATTTGCTTATCAAAACGAAAAGAGTGTTGGTAAAGGGATCAAAGATAGTGGTGTGGCACGTGATCAGTTGTGGGTAACTTCTAAGCTAACTGGCAAAGACCATGGCTATGAAAACACGAAAAAGGCCATTGACACTTCTTTGAGTAACTTGGGATTAGACTATTTAGATCTTTTCTTGATTCACTGGCCAAATCCAGTTGCTTTCCGCGATTCTTGGCAAGAAGCAAATGCCGGAACTTGGCGAGCAATGGAAGAAGCTCAAAAAGCTGGTAAGTTACGTGCAATTGGGGTTTCTAATTTCCGTCCAAAGCATTTAGATGCTTTATTAAAAGATGCCACAGTGACACCTCAGGTAAACCAAATCTTCTTGAATCCAAGTGACTTACAACCCGAAGTTGTGAAGTATAATGAAGCACATCATATTTTATCGGAAGCATACAGTCCACTAGGAACTGGTAAAATTTTTGGTGTTTCCGAATTAAAGGACTTGAGTGATAAGTATCATAAAACAGTGGCACAAGTCGTTTTGCGCTGGTCCTTACAGCATGGCTTTTTACCATTACCAAAATCTGTCCATCAGGATCGCATTGTTGAAAATACAAAGTTGTTTGACTTTGAAATTAGCGATGCAGATATGAAGACTATTGATGGCTTGCGCGGTGTGGCAGGCTTAGCAACAGACCCAGATACCATCACTTGGTAGATTATTAGTAAATAAAAATGACGTCAGGAAATCTGGCGTCATTTTTTATATGGACATTAAATTTATTTGGAAACGGCTTGGTCAACATTATTTTTCTTCAATGTTTCATATATCCGTGCACAATCGGCAGTTGTACCACGTAACTCATAGTTATCAAGGTACTCAAAGCCGTAGTCACGAGCATAACGTTTGGCTGTGAGACAATACTGAAGTCCAAAGTTACGGTTACCACTACCAATAACTCCCAAACAAAGCTTACGGTTGTCTTTGTATGCGATGTATTCGCCTAAAACGTTAGTCATGAGTTCTTTAACACCATTGTCAATGCCATTACCACCATCTAAGTAAGTGGGAACAAAGGCAAAGTATGGGTCGGTTTCACTCTCAAAATCTGTTTCTTCAGAAATCTCTTTTAGAGAAATGAGGGGATTGGTGGTATCTTTAGCGTGCTGTGCTTCAGCATAATCCTGCAAATCTTGGGTAAATGAACGGGTGTTACCGGCAATGGAAATAAATAAAATGTGAATGATCGACATGGTGGAACCCCCTTAAAATATTACTATTTTTATTGTACGGCAATAATGTTATTTTAACACGTAAGTTTTTATGAAAATATATTTTTTGAAAGTTGTGAAAACGGTTTATCAAAGTAGTAAACTAAGAGTATCAGAAATAAATGAAGAAGAATTGAGGTCGTTATTTTGGAACCCTATATTGTATTTATGGATATTGATGGGACACTAATTTCACATAACCAAAATGTCTCAAAAATGACGAAAAAAGTGATTGAACAGCTGCAGCAGAAGGGCTTTATCTTCTATATTGCGACTGGGCGGATGCTTTCGTTGGCGCAAGTGATTCAAAAGCGCATTAATCCAGAAGTGGAAATTATTGCTTCTAATGGTTCGGTTTATCAAAAGGGACATCATCTGCACGTTGACCATTTAGGGTGGAAGGCGATCAGTACAGTATATGATGTGACAAAAGAGCTCGGATTATCAACCAATTTTTTTAGTACGGATCGGACTTTTTATACGCGAAAACGGCCTTGGGATTTGAGTCGGTTGGCACGAATGCGAGTGATGCAAGATGGGGCTGGTAAATTTGAGGATGTGCACGACCGGGATCATTTGAATGAAGTGAGTGAACAAATTATTAATGGCATTGTGATTGCGCAGGGACAGTTGGATAAGTTGGCGGTTGCGCGGCAGCGGTTGATAGATGCGGATGTGTTGAATGTGTCGTCGTCGAGTCCAGATAATATTGAGCTGATTGCTAAGCGAGTGGATAAGGCGAGTGCGGTGAGGGCCATTACGCATCAGTACCGAATTCCGTTGGATCATACGATTGCGTTTGGAAATGATAAAAATGATTTGGGAATGTTGAAGGCTGCTGGAACAGGTGTGGCGATGGGAAATAGTAGTGATGAGATAAAGGCGCAGGCTGATGTGGTGACGGAAGCAAGTGAGGATGATGGGTTGCCAAAGTATTTGAGTAGGAGGTTCTTGGAGTAGTGCGCGAGGCAAAGTGGTAAAAGGCGGAAAATAAGCACAACGGATGCGGGATCGCAATCCCGTGGGAGTTGTGTTTATTTTCCGCCTTTTGCTTTGCCGAGCGGTCCTAAGGCTCAGCGGAAAAAAACAGGGAAAAGTGATGGAGGCGGGATCGTGATCCCGCGGGAGTTGTGCTTAATTTCCGCCTTTTGCTTTGCCGAGCGGTCCTAAAAAAGAAGTGAACGGAGCAAATCGGTTAGTAAGCGGCATTTAAGCGTGGCGGAGGCGGGATGGCGATCCCGCATGGAGCCATGCTTAAATGCCGCTTGCTGATTTGCGGAGTTGTCCTGAGGAAAGTGAACAGATACAGGTAGTTTCAGGTGTGGCCGGAGGCGGGATGGCAATCCCGCATGGAGCCATGCTTAAATGCCGCTTGCTGATTTGCGGAGTTGTCCTGAGGAAAGTGAACAAACACAGGGAGTTTCAGGTGTGGCCGGATGCGGAATGGCGATCCCGCATGGAGCCACGTTTAAATGCCGCTTACTGATTTGCGGAGTTCTCCTGAGGAAAGTGAACAAACACAGGGAGTTTTAGGTGTGGCGGAGGCGGGATGGCAATCCCGCATGGAGCCATGCTTAAATGCCGCTTACTGATTTGCGGAGTTGTCCTGAAAAAAGTGAACAAACACAGGGAGTTTCAGGTGCGGCCGGAGGCGGAATGGCGATCCCGCATGGAGCCACGCTTAAATGCCGCTTACTGCTTTGCAGAATTGTCAAAAAAAGCGCGAAACAGAAAAGAATTCTCCTGTTTCGCGCTTTTATTTTTACTTAATAAGTTATTCAAAACTTTACTTATCTCAATTGTTTAAGCTAGTCATCTGCATTTAGACGTTCGGCTTCTTTGTGTTGCTGTAACTTTTTGAATTCATCCTCTGGAACTTTTGTCACATGGAACCAATCAATATGTGCGTTTTCGTTATCTAAAACTTCAAAATTATAACGATCAATTCGAACTTTATCGTGAACCTGAATATTCGGATGATGATCGATCACAAAACCGCCTAGCGTAACCACGTCTTCGCCTTCGAAACCAGGCACGTCAATACCAAAGTAACGTTCAAAGTCGTACATAGTTGTTTTGCCACTTACATGATAGCTACCATCTTTTTCCTTGTGGATATAGTCACCAGAGACATCGTCGACTTCATCTTTAATGGTTCCAAAAACTTCCTCGTAGATATCTTTATCCGTGATAATACCACTTGTACCACCGTATTCATCAACAACAACTGAAATTGGTGTTTGCTTTTGAAGCATTTTTTGCAAGACATCTTGGACGGGCACAGTTTCGGGAACGGTAATGATGTTACGTAACAAACGACTTACCTTAATGCTGCCATCTACGCGACTTTGTCGCATAAGATCATAGTTATAAACATATCCCAGAATTTTGTCCTTATTATTGTTAGCGACAACTGGAAAACGGCTAAATCGTTTTTGTAAGTAAAGTCGGAGGGCATCGTCTACTGTGGCTGTGACATCCAGCACAACAAGTTGCGTACGATCAATCATAATGTCTTTAGCAACCTTGTCATTAAAATCAAAGGCACGTTGCATATAAACATAGTCATTTTGATCTAGCTCACCACCAGTTACGGCATTTTTGGAGAGGCTAAGAATTTCGGCCTGAGAAAAAACTTCGTTACTTTCATCAGCCGGCTGCATACCCATGAGTTTAACAATGCCATTTGCTGACACATTTAATAACCAAACGAACGGATAAAAAGCCGTATGGAACCAATGCAAAGGGGTAACGACAGCCATCAAAACCTTAAGTGGAATATCAATACTGATATTCTTTGGCACGATTTCAGTGATGACAACTTCTAAGTATGTTAAGAGGAGAACACCCACGACGGCTCCAATTGCGTGCAATGAAGCCTGATTAATCAGATGAGCAAACCCAAAAAAGCGAATAATAAAGTATTCTACAAATGATTCACCAATCCAACCTAAGATGATACCACAAACCGATGTCCCGACCTGTGTCGTAGAAAGGTATTCATTTAAATTTGAAACCATATGGATAGCTCGGTTGATTTTTTTGAGCCGTCCGCCAACTGCTGTTTCTCTTGCTTCCTCAAGCGCACTTAGCCGACTTTCAACAAGTGCAAATTCGGCAGCAACGAAAAAATATGCCAGGATGAAGGTAATCAAAATGATAATACTATCGCTGATTATCTGACCACTGTCCAAGGAACATTCCCCATTTCTTTTGTAATTACATTATCTCTATATTATAGCGCGTCTTTACAGAAAAATCTTTGGGAAATGGTCGTGGATATTATTTATTTTGCTATAAGTTAAACAAATGTGTGAAATAATTATGAATAATTCTAGATTTCTTATTGAACGGATAAGTTATTCTTTGACATTAAACAGTGGATTAGGTATGCTATTCTTACCAGAAGTAAACATTTTTTATATATAGGAGGAATTTTAAATTATGACAAAAAGTTCTGCTTCGGATAGTAATGACTACGGCGGGGAACTTAAGCACGGCAAACCACCCCATCCGTACACACAATCGATGAACCAACTGTTAGATCAAGATCATATTAAACTTGATCAGGGGCTTTCAAGTGAGGAGGCAACGAGACGACTCAAACAAAATGGGCCCAATGCGTTGGTTCAAAAGAAGCAAAGCAAGCTGAAACGATTTTTTAAACAGTTTAATAACAGCATTATCTATATTCTTTTAGTAGCAGCAATTGCCACATTCTTTTTAAGAGAATATTCAGATTCCATTGTGATTGGACTGGTTGTGATTATTAATGCGCTGATTGGTTATTTTCAAGAAAGTAAAGCCTCAGAGGCAATTGAAAAAATCAAACAAATGCTGCAAGTTTCAGCAACAGTTGTTCGTGATGGGAACCGAGAAGATATTGCCGCAGAAGATTTGGTCGTAGGTGACCTTGTCTTCCTTGAAGCAGGTGATAATGTTCCGGCAGATTTACGAATTTTAACTGCTGATAATTTAAAGATTCAAGAATCTTCTTTAACAGGAGAAACAGATTCTGTTTTAAAAAACGATGAAATATTAACAGACCCCAAAACACCTTTAGCCGACCGTTTGAATATGGCGTATGCATCAACAGCCGTCACTAATGGAAGTGGATTAGGGATGGTCACTGCAATCGGTGCGGATACCGAAATTGGAAAAATTAATGCCAGCATGGAAAAGGTGCAGTCCAAAACAACACCACTGATGCGCGAAATTAATGACTTAGGAAAGTATTTGTCTTACGCCATTGTCGCGGTTGCTGTGTTGTTGACAATTTTTGGCTTGATTACACAAGTCTATTCACTTTCCGTTTTAATGATTGCTGTCATCACAATGGTTGTCGGTTCCATTCCAGAAGGATTGCCCGCTAGTACATCAGTCGTTTTAGCAATGGGTGTCAAAAAAATGACCAAGGCAAATGCCATTGTAAAAACGTTGCCCGCCGTTGAAACGCTGGGCGCTGTGGATGTTATTAATACGGACAAGACTGGTACGTTAACTAAAAACGAAATGACCATTGATACCATCATTACCACGCAAGGGCGTTATGCCGTGAGTGGTACGGGCTATCAACCGGTTGGTGCGATTACTAAGGATGGTCAACCCGTGACACCTGGTCAGGATGAAGATTTGGATCGTTTGTTGGTCACAGGACATGAAGCAAACGATACCCGCTTGATCGAAACGGATGATAAATGGGAAATCAATGGGGAACCTACCGATGGCGCTTTTTTGACCCTCTATCATAAAGTGTTTAAGAAAAATGAGCCAGATTTAATTGAATTAGATAAAATTCCGTTTGATTCGGATTATCGCTATATTGCTAAGCTGGATGAAGATCCAGATGGGCAACGTGTCATTTTAGTAAAAGGTTCTCCTGACAAGGTATTTGCAATGGCAGAAAAAGCTGATCCTGACTTTGATACACAGGCATGGACACAAAAAGTTTCTGAATTGGCGCAAAATGGGGAACGAGTTGTGGCACTTGGGTATCAAAAAGTGGAACGTGAAGTTCACACGCTGACCCATGAAGTTGTGTTAGCAGGTGTGCATTTTCTTGGAGTGGCTGGAATTATTGATCCACCGCGCGAAGAAACTATGGTGGCATTAAAAGAAATGCGGGATGCTGGCGTCAAAGTTAAGATGATTACAGGAGATCACCCGGAAACAGCGGCGGCCATTGCTAAGAAATTAGGGTTAGATGAAAACATTTCTGCCATTACTGGTGCTGAAATTGATGAAATGTCAGATGACAAGTTAAAAGATGTCATTCAAAACTACAACGTTTTTGCACGGACCACACCGATGAACAAGCTACGTATTGTCGAGGCTTATCAAGCAAACGGGTTAGTTACTGCGATGACCGGTGATGGTGTCAATGATGCGCCAGCTTTGAAGAAAGCTGACATTGGCATCGCAATGGGAATTAAGGGAACTGACGTAGCCAAAGAAGCAGCCGACATGGTTTTAGCGGATGATAATTTTGCTACTTTAACCACTGCGATTAAGGAAGGCCGTCACGTTTATGACAATATCAAAAAGACAATTCGATTCTTGCTACCTACCAGTTTTGCAGAAGGTCTTATTGTTCTAATCTCGATTCTGCTGCAACAAGACCTCCCATTAGTTCCGACCCAATTGCTCTGGATTAACATGGTCTCGGCAATCACGATTCAATTTGCTTTTCTATTTGAACCAGCCGAAGAGGGAATTATGAAGCGTATGCCACGAAAGAGTAATCAGGCGTTTTTAAATAAAAAAGATGTATGGCAAATTGTCTATGTGTCTATTTTAATTGCTGGATTAGGTATTGGGGCTTTCAAATGGCTCACACTTCAAGGAATCAGCCCAGTAGTTGCAAGTACAGTGACCTTAAACGTAATTGTGGTGGGCAAGATTTTCTATCTGTTCAACATTCGTACGCCTAAACCAGCGCTTTCAAGAGACATCTTCCGTAACCCAATGGCTTTTGTCATTATTGCGGTATTGTTAGTCTTACAGGCTGGTATTACGTATTTGCCGTTCATGCAAACGATTTTCAGTACAGCTAGTCTAGCTTGGAATTTATGGTTGATTCCAGTTGTGGCAGGGATTGTTGTGTTGATTGTGACTGAATTAGATAAACTTTGGGGGATTCATCGTCAGAAAAAGATGATTGCCACTTGGAATCGAAAATAAAGCGTTTTCTCTTAACGATTTTAAAAAGTAGTGCTAGGATGAGGTCGTAAATTATAATAAAGGAGATCTCAAAAATGGCAAAGGATGCAGTAAAAGTAGAAACGGATCAAGAAAAAATTGCCAAAATTGATTACGATAAGGAAGATGTCAAAGAGGCTGCGGATATCATTGAGGAAAAGGGCTTTATTACCCGAAATGATTTTCCTGATATGAAGGATCGTTTGTGGAGTCAGGGCTTTTATGAAAAAATTGAAGCTGAATTTCATTCTCGTGAAAGTGAAGATCCTTACATTTTCTTTGAACGTTTCGATTTTATTGGCGGTGCCATTGAATCAATCATCTTTGACATGGACCAAGTTACGACTAGAGAAAAAGCGTTGCATATTTTAGGAAATGCCTTGGATTTGAAGGTTCAAGACAAACCAAATGAAACCCATAAGATTATCACATATTAAAGAAGAACCACTAGGCCATATGACTTAGTGGTTTTTTGCTTCTAAGGTAGATTTGCTACTAACCTGGATGAGGTTTTTACAGCTGAAACGAAAGTGAAATTAGCACTCTTGTTAGTGGAGTGCTAATTTCTTGCATTCAATTCTAGATGGTCCTACTATATAAGTGTACCGAGGAAATGAGGTATGTACCTTATAAAATTTATATAAAAAGGAGTCTTGAATTATGGCTAACGAGTTAAGAAATAGGGATTTTGATGATTTTGAACCATTTGATTTCTTTGATAATTTTGGAAAGAATTTCTTCAAATCAATGACTCAAAGTAGCTCGATGAAGACGGACATCCGGGAAAATGATAAAAATTATGAAGTTTCAGCAGAATTACCTGGGTTTAAGAAGGAAAATATCCGCCTGAACTATGATAATGATACTTTGACAGTTGAAGGAAAGCATAACGTTGATAGGGCGCAAAAGGACGAAAAGGGTAATTTAATTCGTCAAGAGCGTAGTTACAGTAATGTTTCACGTCAGTTTTATTTACCAAATGTTGATCGGGATAAAATCAGTGCTTCATACGATGGTGGTGTTTTGAAGATTACTTTGCCAAAGAGTGAAGAGAAGCTTGAAAATAATACGCAAATTCCAATTAACTAATTGATTTAAAGCTGTGATTTTTGAAATCACGGCTTTTTTAGTGTTAATTAATGTAACCGATCACAAATTAATTCTAATTTGAATTGATCGGTGTTAAGGTAATAAGTGAGTAGTTTTAAATATTATAAATCTAGGAGTGATACGTTTGAAACAAATTACAATTGGTGGCAAAAAAGTGTCTAATGTGGCACTCGGAATTATGCGAATGAACGTCCTTGATACAAATTCTGCAACTAAAGTGATTGAAACGGCTGTTGATAATGGTGTCAATTTTATTGATACTGCCGATATTTATGGTGGCGGAAAATCAGATTTAGTTTTTCGAGATGCCTTAGCAAATTCATCTGTTAGCCGCGATGATTTATGGCTACAATCTAAGGTGGGCATTCGTAATGGAAATGATGATGGGTCAGGCAAGCCTTACGGTAACCGCTATGACTTTTCAAAACAACACATTATTGATGCGGTAAATCATGAACTGGAAAGTTTGAATGTGGATTATTTGGATTCCGTCTTGTTGCACAGACCAGATGCGCTGATGGAACCAGACCAGGTTGCAGAAGCATTTGATGAATTGCAGACTGCTGGCAAGGTACGTCATTTTGGGGTTTCGAACTTTAATCCGATGCAGTTTGAGATGTTGCAGCGTGCAGTTTCTCAGAAATTGATGTTCAACCAGTTGCAGTTTGGAATTATGCATACAAATATGATTGATTTTGGGATGCATACGAATATGCAAGATGATCGGGGAACGGATCATGATGGTCAGTTCTTGGAGTATTCACGGATTCATGATATTGTGATTCAGGCGTGGTCACCATATCAATGGGGAAATTTTGATGGTCCATTTATTGATAATCCGAAGTTCCCTGAGTTGAATAAGAAGATGCAGGAATTGGCGGATCAGTATGGTGTGACGAAGAATGCGATTGCCACGGCATGGATTTTGCGTCATCCGGCGAAGTTCCAGCTGTTGGTGGGTTCGATGAATCCGCAGCATATTAAGGAATCGTTGGCCGGAAGTGATGTGGAGATGACGGGCCAGGAATGGTACGACATTTACTATGCGGCAGGAAATGATATGCCATAAAAGAGTAGTGGGCTAAGAATAGCGATAGAAAGCACAACCTAAGTTTGACGGATGCGGGATCGTAATCCCGCGGGAGTCAGGCTTAGGTTGTGCTTTCTGCTATTCTTAGCCGTCCTAAAACTTAGCGAAAAAAAGCAGGGGAACGAGTTTGACGGATGCGGGATCGTAATCCCGCGGGAGTCAGGCTTAGGTTGTGCTTTCTGCTATTCTTAGCCGTCCTAAAGCTTAGCAAAAAAAAGCAGGAGAGCGGGTCTCGGATGCGGGATCGTAATCCCGCGGGAGTCAGGCTTAGGTTGTGCTTTCTGCTATTCTTAGCCGTCCTAAAACTTAGCAAAAAAAAGCAAGGGAACGAGTTTGACGGATGCGGGATCGTAATCCCGCGGGAGTCAAGCTTAGGTTGTGCTTTCTGCTATTCTTAGCCGTCCTAAAGTTTAGTGGAAAAAAGCAGGGGAACGAGTCTGACGGAAACTTATAAGAACGAAAAAGAGGCCGGGAAAAATCTCCCAGTCTCTTGCTGTCTCTAAACTATAATAGGCAAAAATAGGCAAAATCGAGAAAAAAGCTGGTTTCTTCGCTTAGTTACGAAGTCACAAGCATCTTTTTCAGTATGATATTTTTGTCAAAATGATTAGTTGGAACTTAGTTTGTGGCGTAATGTCTTGTGCCCACAAGTTGATGGTGCGTGTCGTAAAATTTGAGGGTGACGGGACTGCCATTCTTAGCCAATTGCCAAGAAGCTTCCACTTGAATCGTGTGTCCAGGCTTAACTTCACTTACCGAAGCGTTTTCAAGTTTGTCATCTGGTGTGGTTGTGGTTGAAAATGGTAAGGATCCTTGCTCAAGGTTTTTAACCCGACCGTTTATATTTTGAGTAGCTTTAATATAGCGATACCAATCATCGGATGGCACTAATTGTGTTTTGCCAGTGTTACGAAACGTGTATTTCAAAATCAGGACTTGTTTATTTTTGGTTGCTGATGCACTGACATGATTTTCGGTAAGCACAAATGTGCCTTGTTTCGTTTGAAAGGTCTGTCCCTTTAGTGAAGCGGTCTTCGGAACTCTTTTTTTAGATGATTGTGATTTAGCAGAACTTGTCGTTTTATCCTTGACTGATTTTGTGGGTTGTTTTGAACAAGCACCCAATCCAATGACTAACAAGCAAGTCAATGAGAGCAAAATGACTTTTTTGAATGTTTTCAAAATTGAACTTACTCCTTTGATTGTTCGTTAAGTTCGCTGATGCTCATCGTCATTGTTTTGGGCTTGTCTTTAACCACAATGATAGTTCCCTTGCCGAGAAAATGTTTTTGACCGTCATATGAAATATCATATTCCTTAGCGACTGCCCCAGAATTTTGTAATCCCATCACATAAATGGTGTCTTCAGTGTAATCATCGCTAAAAACAAAAGCAATTACAGGAGAAACCACAAGTTTGTCAGCCTTCATCTGCTTTAAAGTATCCCAAAGGCCTTCAATAACAGGTTGGGGAAGAAGCTCTTTCACTTCGTCGGTTACACGTCTTTTTTTGGTAAATTCAAACAAAATAAGCGCCTCAATTCATAAGTATTTTTTTAAGAATAGCACATTTAGGCCCTATCCGTCATGAAAACAAACTTTGAAAGGACAATCTAGTTCTAAAAACTAGATTACAATGATATAATAACGGTAACATCTATGGATGAGGTGAAATAAATGAGTGAACTAGAGTCGTACAATCATTGGTTAAAGACAGTTAGAGAAGTTAAGTTGCCACACTGGGATGAATTACCTAACTTTGATCTTTACATGGATCAGGTGGTGGCATTATTGACAGGTTACACAGGTCCTCTTGGTATGGATCCCGTCACACCAACAATGATTAATAATTATGTGAAGCAAAAGGCAGTTGTAGCGCCAACTAAAAAGAAATATCAGGTGATGCAGGTGGCTGATATTTTGTTGATTACGTTGCTCAAACAATCGTTTCCGATTAATGTGATTCGGTCAGGCATTGATCGCATTACTGCCACAGACTATCCAAAGCAAGCGTATGATCGATTTATTGATATTGTGAACCAAAAGATTGCTAGAATCGGGATGGAACACACGACAACACTTGCCAAAAACATCTCAGAGCAATTAATGCAGGTAACCTCAAATATGATTGTGGATCAAGTTCAGACGGGAGAACTAATCCGTTTATTACAAAGATCAGCTAAGCATAAGCCCACTGAATTAAAGTAAAAAGTTAAAAAATAAGCATGTTAGCCGCAAGAACTTGGGTAGCATGCTTTTTTTGATTTTCTAAGATGAAACTTATGAAATTCCGGGATAAACAGATGCGGCTTATGAAAAGGCGAGTACCACAAAATTCTGTGGCAAGCAGAATTAATTGGACCGTTCCAGTTATGAATTAGAAAGGTTTTAAAAAGAGAGCCGTTCAGCCAATTAGAAAAAAGTTTGTGAAGAAAGCGATTACTTTTTGTGTTTTATTTCACAAAGTGTTTATTTGAAAGCCACTGAACAGATTGATGATTTTCACAAGCACAAAGCACCTTGAATGCTTGATAAACAATGATTCCTATCAATTATAGATTATGTAAGCAAATGCCATTTACAAACAATTATCAGAAAGATACAATGATAATTGTGAAGCGAATAACATACTCATTCTGAGAGGAAGAATATAATAATATGATAAAAGATTTGGATAACAAGAAAGAAATTGATGAAACACAAGTTATGGTCAACGATCTTGTTAAAAAGGCTCATATTGCTTTAGATCGTCTCAGCGTCATGAATCAGGAACAAATCGACAAGATTGTGCATGCGATGGCAAAAGCTGGCTATCACGCACGTCAAAAGCTTGCAAAAATGGCAGTTGATGAAACTGGCCGTGGTGTTTATGAGGATAAGGTTATCAAAAACCAATTCGCAACTAAAGATATCTACAATTCAATCAAAAATGATCGCACTGTGGGTGTGATCAGTAATGATCGTGAAAAAGGCATTATGAAAATTGCTGAACCAATTGGTGTTATTGCCAGTGCGACACCGGTTACCAACCCAAGTTCCACAGTTTTCCACAATGCTTTGTTAGCAATTAAAACGCGTAACCCAATCGTGTTCGCATTTCACCCCTTTGCCCAAAAGACGTGTGTGGAAACAGGTAGAATTATTGCTGAAGCAGCTGTTAAAGCAGGTGCCCCTGAAAATTGTGTGCAGTGGATTACAAAGCCTAGCATGGCTGCCACAACAGAATTAATGAACCATGATGGTATTGCCACAGTAGTTGCAACTGGTGGTGCGGGAATGGTTAAGTCAGCATATTCAACTGGTAAACCTGCTTTGGGAGTAGGTCCTGGTAATGTGCCGGTTTATGTTGAAAAAACGGCTAACCTCAAACAAACTTTAGATGATATTGTTTTGTCCAAGTCATTTGATAATGGGATGATTTGTGCTTCTGAATCCAATATGATTGTCGATGCTGAAGTTTACGATGACGTCAAAAATGGCTTAAAAGCACGGGGGGCCTACTTTGTAAAAGCAGCCGATATGGAGAACTTTGAGTCTGTTGTCATGAACCGAGAAAAAGAATCTGTTAATCCTAAGGTAGCTGGTCAATCGGCTTACTCGATTGCTCAGTGGTCTGGCATTGAAGATTGTCCAAAGGATGCTAAATTCTTGGTTGCTGAAATGGCCGGTCTTGGTGGTGATTACATTTTGTCTCATGAAAAGTTATCACCCGTACTAACTATGGTTAAAGCTACTAGTCAGGATGAGGCTATGCATTTAATGAAGCGTGGCTTAAACTTAGGTGGTTTAGGACATACAGTTGGGCTGCATACTGAAGATGATGATTTTATTACCCGGTTTGCTTTGGAAATGGATGCTTGCCGTATTTTAATTAATACCCCAACTTCACAAGGTGCTATCGGCTATAAGTTCAATAACATTACACCTTCTTTGACACTTGGTTGTGGTTCATGGGGGAAGAACTCCATTTCACATAATTTATCTGATTGGGATTTACTCAATGTAAAGACGGTCGCAAAGCGTCTGCCAAGATTACGACATGAAAGTTTGGAATTTTAAGTTAAATACAACAAACGTCTAGATAACAGACAAAGTTATCTGGGCGTTTTTTCGTTTAGTCACAGGTGGTGATTGAGGGCAAATCGGTTTGAAACGGGCCACTGAAATTAAATTGAAATTAATTAACAGTATTACTGAATTGCCCGTGAATCAACGTTTTGAGAAACGTAGTTAAATAGAGAACGCTTTCTGTTATAATCAAATGAGAAGCATAGTAAGATTAAGTCAAAGGTGGGATTTTATGTATTATTTTCTAAATACGACGATTCCTTTAAACAAATCAGGAATTGAACATGCCCAAATTAAACGGGTACACTTATTTAACGATTATGGTGTGCCTAATAAAATCGTGACACGAAATTTTGAGGTTGATTTACATCATAATTTGAAGGTTGCTGGGATTCCGGAAGACAATCACATTAATTTGTTTGAGTTTCTTCAAGGGTCCGAAAATTTTAAGCCACGAAAGCTAACCGCTAAAGATATTCAGTTGCCACATGGCTGTCAGTTAAAAGCCGAAAATGATTACTTTGTGGCAAAGGACATCAAAGGTCGACTAGCAGTGCGGATTGAACCATGGGGGCAACATGATACACAGGTACAGACAGTAAGTTTCTTTGATTATGCAGGGAATTTATTACGCCGCGAGAGATACGACCATCGCGGATTTAGATCTATTGTGGAAATTCATAATCCTGAAGGCGGTGTTAGTAATGAACAGATTTACTCACCGGAAGGCAAGCTTGTATATGAGTCATTCTACTTTAAAGATGGACAAGGAAAAATGCAAAATTCCTTGCTACGCGTGGTTGATTTTCACGGACAAAATTATGAATTTACCGGTTTGAGAGGGTTACAGCGCTTTTTCTTTGATCAACTCAATCAAGAAGATGACGGACATAATGTTTTCATTGCTGATCGTGCAGTTGAAACAGAATGGGCGCTATTACATATGCAAACACGCGCGTACAAGGTTTTGTTTTTACACAACGCCCACACTGCTGACCCCAATGACCCTATGGATCGCGTCTTGAACAATAACTTTGAGTTTTCTTTGAAAAACTTTACGGCTTGGAATGCGGTGATTGACTCCACAAAACGACAAACAGCGGATGCTAAGCTCAGATTTGATTTTAAAAAAACACCAATCTTTACCATTCCAGTTGGCATTGTACCCAATCGTTTAATAGAAAAAGCAAATGTGCCATTCCAAGATCGCACGCCGGGTAAGGTCATTGAAGTAGCCCGGCTTTTCCCCGAAAAACGTTTAGATCATTTGATCAAAGCTTTTGGAATTGTACATCAAAAATTACCACAGGCTACTTTAGATCTATGGGGCTATGGGGATGGCACAACTGATAAAGCTTTACAAAAACAAGTTAAAAGTCTTAATTTGGATCAAGTTGTTTCGTTTAAAGGCTATTCAACAAACATCGGTGAAGTGATGGATAAAGCTCAGGTAGCCACGTTAACTAGCCGTGTAGAAGGGTTCGCACTAGCTGTATTAGAGGCCCAATCACATGGATTGCCTGTTGTTGCCTATGATATTCCATACGGACCTTCGGATATCATTGAAGATGGTTTTAGTGGCACCTTAGTTAAGGATGGGGATTACAAAGCATTTGCTCACGCGTTAATTAAACTTCTTTCGGATCAGAAGCGTCTACAAGAATATAGTGATCATGCTTATGTGAGTCGTAAGCGGTATAGCGAAGAGGCAATATGGAACGCTTGGCAACAATTAATAAATGATGCGGATCATTTTTTTAAGGCAGAAAAGGAGGGTGAATAGATGATTTATTTTTTAAATGAATATTTGATGGCGTTAAATTCTGGACTTGAATATAACGAAATTAATCGAATTCAACTATTTAAGAATAATCATGTGCCCGCCAAGATTGTGACGCGTGATTATAATCAAGAGTTGCATCGTAACATGACGACGCTGGGCTTGGAAGATGACGATGTGGTGAACATGTTTGATTTCTTCCAGCACGCCGAACATATCGAAAAGCCGAAAACACTCAAAACGGTTGATTTAAATCTGCCGAAAGACTATGAAATCGATCAGGGAGCAGATTTTAGTCGAATGACAGATGGCGATCGCGTTGTGGGTGATATATATTTTGCCAGTGGCACATACGGACAAGTATCTTACATCAACTATTATGATGCTTATGGACATACAGCCAAAACAGAATTCTATGACTGGCGTGGCTTCAAATCAATGGACAAGTACTTTACACCAACTGGAGACCCAGCGGCCGAGTTCCTGTTTACACCAGCAGGTAAGTGCGTTTATCAAGCTTATTATATGCATGATGCGAATGGCAATCCAGTAAATTC
This sequence comes from Pediococcus cellicola, assembly GCF_001438655.1. Lineage (GTDB taxonomy): Bacteria > Bacillota > Bacilli > Lactobacillales > Lactobacillaceae > Pediococcus > Pediococcus cellicola. The sequence goes on along the minus strand of NZ_JQBR01000002.1, from coordinate 199,485 downwards.
TTTATTGAAATTGGTTGATTACAAAGGTGAAGATTACAATTTTGACAATCTAAACGAATTATTTACCTTTTTCTTAGACGAACTAAATCGAAGTCAGGGGAGCCACCAAACTTTCATTGCCGATCGACCTGCGCAAACTAACTTACCAATGCTAAATATGGTCACGCTGGCCCATAAGTATGTGTCCTTGCCAATTGTTCATGCGACAAATCCTAACGAGCCGGTTCGTAGTGACTTCGACGCGGCTTACGTACCTGTATTTGGACCACGAATTGATGAACTAGACGGCATTATCGTGATGACTAAAGCTCAGCAGAAGGATCTAGAGAAAAAATTGAATCATCCACGGGTACCAGTTTACGTTATTCCTGGAAAAGCAGTCTTAAATGCTGTTCGTAATGAGCCTCATATTTTGCATCGTACCCGCGCAAATGATCGGTTAATTTTCGTTGGCCGTTTGACCGCGGAAAAACAAGTGGAGCAGTTAATCAGGAGCTTACAAATTGTTGGTGAGAAGATTCCAAATGTGAGCCTAGATGTGTATGGTTATGGTAGTGAGCAGGATATTAACGGCTTAAAGAAATTGGCACAAGATCTCAAAGTGGCTGATAAAGTTCATTTCAAAGGCTTTGTTTACGATTTGACCACCATTTACAACCAAGCAGCTCTATTTGTCAGTGCAAGCAGTTCAGATGCTATGCCACTGGCAATGATCGAAGCGATGGCTCATGGCGTTCCAGCAGTGGCATACGAAAGTCATTACGGACCAAGCGAGATCATTAAGGATCACGAAAACGGTCGATTAATTGAAGAGGGCGATGGAGATGTGTTCTTATTTAGTCGAGCAATCATTGATTTACTAAGTGATCCAGATTTGTTAGCTAAATATAGTGAAAAAGCATATGAAATTGGTGAACGGTATTCTGAGGAAAAGGTATTAGAGTCCTGGCAGCCAATTATTGCAAAAAATGCTTAAAAAAAACGGCTAACACCCATGTTACCAAGCAGGAAAAGCAGTAGTGATGACACAACTGCATCGTGTGAGGTAAAAGGTGTTAACCGTTTTTTAGATAGAAAAATTTATTGAATGGCACTAAATAAATCATTGAAAGCTTCTGTCATAGTTGGATGAGAATAGATCTGATCCCGCAAGACTTCGTAGGGAATATGTTGGTGCATAGCTAACGAAATGGTGTTAATGAGTTCTTGGGCGTCAACACAGTATAATGTTGCGCCCAAAATTTCATGTGTCTCAGGAGAAACCAGGACCTTCAAGTAGCCAGTCGTGTTGCCTAGCACATGAGCTTTAGGAATTGTGGCTGTAGCAATCTTGCCGCTTTGGTAAGCGATGTTTTGCGCTTTAGCCTGTTCTTCATTCAAGCCAATTGTGGCAACTGGGGTATTTAAGAAGACCACATGCGGAACTAAGGCTTGTTCGGAAAGGGTACGTTTACCTTCACCTACTAGTTGGTCTAAAACAATACGGTAATCATCTAATGAAATGTAGGTGAACTGAGCGCCACCACGTACATCACCCATTGCCCAAATGTTTGCCACGTTGGTCTGAAGGTGATCATTGACCACAATGCCATGCTGGTTGGTTTTAACACCAGCTTTGTCTAAGCCAAGACCGTCGATGTTTGCTCTGCGACCCGTGGCAACCAAAACAGTATCGGCGGCAATTTTTCGGGTATTCCCATTTTGAGTAAAGGAAATGACCGCTTCGCCAGGTTGATCCTCAACTTTTTCTATTTGAGCATTGGCTTCAAATTGAACACCTTTTTGTGCCATGTTTTGTTTGACCGCAGTTGCCAATTCACGTTCATCACGTGGCATGAATTTATTGCCAGCATCAAGCACAGTCACTTGAGAACCGAAATTAGCATAAATTGAGGCAAACTCTAATCCAATGTAGCCACCCCCAATAATGACTAATTGGCGCGGTAACTCTCTTTGATCCATGAGGGTTTCACTAGTTTTGGCAAAGCGACTATCGCGTAAACCAGGAATGTCAGGAATAATTGGGGTACTTCCGGTGTTAATAAAAATTCGTTCACCACTAATTTCATCGGTTTTACCATTTTTGTAGGTAACTTTGAGTTGTTTTGGTGCTTCGAATTCAGCGCGCCCATTTAAAACGGTGACGGTGGCTTTATCGGCAATTTTATGAAGGTTACTGCTCCGTAAAGTGCCTGTAACATCGTTTTTATTTACGATGGCATTTAGGTAATTTTCTTGTGCATTTCCTAATTGATTGTTTTGGGAACTTGTGAGAAGAGTTTTTGTCGGGATACAAGCGACATTAATACAGGTTCCGCCGTACATTTTATCAGAAGCTTCAATCATAATAACCGATTCTCCACGTGAGGCGAGGGCACCTGCTAAGGTTTTGGCAGCCTTGCCAAATCCAATGAAGACATTTTTCGCTGCTATCATTATCATTCCTCCTAGTTTGTATATGCATATTATTGTACATACATACTAAGTTGCTGGTATACTTTTTGTCAACATATCTGTTTGAGGAGGATAATGATTATGTCAGTATTGGAGAGTTGCACTTATTTTGTGTCCAATCGTTTGGCTCGCGAAACAGAAAGAATTGCTAAAAAGGTTTATCAGCCAACTGGAATGAATCCCACGTATAGTTATGTGTTGATGGCGATTGACGAACAAAAGAGCATTCTTTTACACGATTTGGCCGATTTAATGGATTATTCACCATCGACAATGTCGCGCTTTGTGGATCGTTTGGTTGAAAAAGGATACGTAGAAAGAACTTATCATTGGCGGCAGGTGACATTGCGATTAACATCAGACGGGCAGAATATGGTAAAAGTGGCCTATCAATGTTTAGCCAAAATGGATGAAATCACATGTGGCGTGTTTGGAGATGAGCAAGCACGAGATGCCGTAGTACGCAATCTGAAGACGTGGACAACTAAAATAGAAAATCGAACAGCTAAAAAGACGGAAAAATTCTAAGGACAATCGAGAATTTTTCCGTCTTTTTCATCTTGTCTATGGAAAGCTCAGCAGAAAAGCAAAGTCTTATGATTCTGTCAGGTCTGCGAAGGTGCCATGGACGAGTTTTTTAAGATCATTAGCATCAATTTTTACAGAACGGCCAATTTTCCCTGATGAAACAATGATTTGGCCCTGTTTTTGGGCAATGTCGGAAATATAAATGGGAAAATGCTTACTTTCGTAAATGCCAATGGGCGTGTTTGCGCCATGCTCATAACCAGTCGTTTTGACGAGTTCTTTTAGTGGAATCATGCCCACCTTTTTATTACCAGAAGCCTTTGCTAATTTTTTGTAGCTAAGATGTTCATCAATTGGCAAAACGCCAACTAAAGGCCCAGTTTTGTTGCCAGTTAAGGCCAATGTTTTGTAGATATGATGTTCATCTTCGTTAAGGTGGTCGACTTGCAATTGTTCTACGTCGCCCTCTTGTTGGGTAGGAAAGACGTATTGTTCATACTTCATGTTGGCCTTGTCTAAGATTTTTTCAACGAGTGTTTTATCGATTTTATTTTTCTTATTTTTTTTAGAAATAATGTTCACCTTCCTAGGACATATTTTAGCATAAGTTTCCAAGCCGGCATAAAACTTGTCACGCGTTGTGTTTAAGAAATGAAAACGAGAGTAATGGGGATATGCTATAATCTAAAGGTATGTGTTAACGAAAACAAGAGGTGAGGGTGTCATGGCAGATTTATTGTATAAAACAATTTTGAAAGATTTAGAAAAACGGATCTTTAATAACGAGTTTCCTGCAAAAAAATTGCCAGATGAGCGCACCCTGACAAGTCAGTACGGAGTCAGCCGTAGTTCCATTAAACGGGCGTTGAATGTTTTGGCTAGTGAGGGAATCGTATTTAAAAAGCGGGGTTCGGGGACATTCGTAAATCCGCTGTATTTGAAAAATCGGTCCTTATTCAATTATGAGGGCTCTAACCTTGGAGTGACAGATAGCCTGCGAGCAGATGGCAAAAAACCGGGCATTAAGGTGCTAGATTTTTCAGTCATTCCGGCGACCAAGGAAATGCAGACAGACCTTTTCTTGCAAGAAGAAGATTTTGTTTATCAAATTCGCCGACTAAGATTACTTGATGATCAACCAGTTATGATTGAAACTGGCTATATTCCGATTAGGATTGCACCTGAGTTATCGCGTACTATTGTCTCAGGATCTATTTTTAATTATTTAGAGGATAAAAAGAATCAGACGGTCACAAAATCGTTTTTGTCGATTGAGGCACAACCTTCTACAAAAGAGGATCAGGAATTGTTAGGGTTGACCCCTCAAGAACCAGTGGGTGTCATGTCCGGAATCTTTTTCTTAGATGACGGGACACCATTTGAGTTGTCTAATATGCGTTTGCATTATCAGTATATGAAGTATAACGCATTAGTAGAACTGAAATAATATTAGAAATTAAATATAGGGTATTAAAGTCGACGGCAAATAACCGACGGCTTTTTTTGTGCAAATTCCATGTCTAAAAAGGCTAATGGGTGTAAGCTTTCAATTGAAAAGTCAGCTGCATTTCTTGTTTGGCTAATGAGCGTTCGAGGAGATGATTGCATTGAAAGTTAAGTCTCTCAAAAAATTGGACCGTATCAATTTTCAAATTAGTTGACCCAAACGGCAAATCGGTTTATGATTAAAATGTATTCGGTAACAAACGCAAATGTGAAATGTTTGAAAGGAGTCATACCATGACTGTTGATTATTCATCAAAATCGTATTTTGACAAACTTGATAAGTTTTGGCGAGCAGCAAATTATTTATCAGTTGGACAACTTTATTTAAAGGATAATCCCTTATTAGAACGTCCCTTAAAAAAGGATGATGTAAAGGTTCATCCAATTGGACACTGGGGCACGATTCCAGGACAAAATTATATTTATGCCCATTTGAATCGCGTTATTAATAAATATAATGTGAACATGTTTTATATTGAAGGTCCCGGTCATGGTGGCCAGGTGATGGTTTCTAATTCTTATTTGGATGGTTCATACACCGATATTTATCCAGAAATCACGCAAGATAAAACAGGTATGAAAAAGCTGTTTAAACAATTTTCTTGGCCAGGTGGCGTGGCTTCGCATGCGGCACCTGTGACACCTGGATCAATTCATGAAGGTGGCGAATTGGGCTACTCTATTTCTCATGGAACAGGCGCAATTTTGGATAATCCAGATCAAATTGCGGCGGTTGTTGTCGGTGATGGAGAAGCTGAGACTGGGCCATTAGCTACGTCCTGGCAGTCGAATAAATTTATTAATCCGATCAATGATGGGGCCATTTTACCTATCTTAGATATTAATGGCTACAAACTCAGTAATCCGACGTTATTTAGTCGTATGTCGGATGAAAAAATTAAACAGTATTTTGAGGGCTTGAATTGGAATCCAATCTTTGTTGAAGGGGACGATGTTGAAAAACTGAATCCGCAGATGGCTGAGGCAATGGATTCGGCAGTTGAGCAGATTCAGGCTATTCAAAAACATGCACGTGAAAATAATGATCCGACGTTACCAAAGTGGCCACTCATTGTCTTTCGATCACCAAAAGGCTGGACGGGTCCTAAAACTTGGGACGGAGAAGTTATTGAAGGGACTTTCCGTGCTCATCAGATTCCAATTCCAGTTGATCAAAACGACATGCAACACGCTGATGCTTTGGTAGAATGGCTGAAATCCTATAAACCTGAAGAATTATTCGATGAAAACGGCAAATTGAAGTCTGAGATTGCGGAAATTGCGCCAAAAGGGGATAAACGGATGGCAGCTAACCCAATCACAAATGGTGGGGTTCATGCTCATGATTTGCGGCTTCCAGATTATCGTAAATATGCGGTGGATACTAGCAAACGTGGTGAAAATATCAAGCAAGATATGATTGTGTGGTCCGATTACCTGCGCGATGTGGTCAAATTGAACCCTAACAATTTCCGGATGTTCGGACCTGACGAAACGATGTCCAATCGTCTTTATGGGTTATTTGAAACAACAGATCGTCAATGGATTGATCCGATTAAGAAGGACTGGGATGAAGACTTGGCACCTGCTGGCCGAATTTTGGATGCCCAATTATCAGAACATCAAGCTGAAGGCTGGCTTGAAGGGTATACTTTAACTGGTCGTCATGGTATTTTTACTAGCTATGAAGCATTCTTACGGATCGTGGATTCCATGTTAACACAGCACTTCAAGTGGTTACGAAAAGCTAGTGAATTGAAATGGCGAAAAGATTATCCATCTCTGAATGTGGTGTCAACTTCAACTAGTTTCCAACAAGATCACAATGGTTATACCCATCAAGATCCTGGTATTTTGACGCATATGGCTGAAAAGAAACCAGAATTTGTGCGTGAATATTTGCCGGCTGACGCAAACTCTTTGTTGGCAGTTAGTCCGATGATTATGAACGATCGTGAGAAAATTAATATTTTGGTTACTTCTAAACAGTTGCGACCACAGTTCTATTCCATTGAAGAGGCTGAAGTATTAGCTAAAAATGGGTTAGGCATCATTGATTGGGCAAGTACTGATCAAAACGCCAAACCAGATATTATTTTTGCCGCGGCGGGCACAGAACCAAATATGGAGAGTTTAGCGGCAATTAATATATTGCATGATCATTTCCCAGACTTAAAGATTCGGTTTATCAATGTGATTGATTTGTTGAAACTCCAAAGTCGTAAGGTAAATCCTCATGGGTTGACCGATGAAGAATTTGATCATTACTTTACGAAAGATACACCAGTCATTTTTGCCTTCCATGGCTACGAAGATTTGATTAAATCCATCTTCTTTGATCGGCACAATCATAATCTTCACGTGCATGGATATCGTGAAGATGGCGACATCACCACACCATTTGACATGCGAGTTATGAACAAATTGGATCGCTTTAACTTGGCAAAAGAAGCAGTTGCTAATGTGCCTAGCTACGCTCAAGAGGGTGCTGGATTTATCCAGGCAATGGATAACAAATTGGTTGAACATCATCAGTATATTCGTGATCATGGTGATGATTTACCAGAAGTTAAAAATTGGGTTTGGAAACCATTAGCTTAATTAAGAGAATTTTAAAAACTTTGGAAGTGGTTGATAGGACTATTTTCAAAGTTTTTTTATTGAAAAAAAGTGGTTATCTATATTGAAATCTAACTGTGTTTGATATTATACTAAATATAGTAACTAAAAAAATTACAATATAAATATTTAAATTATAGGCGGTGGTTAGTATGGTTCCAATGATGGGCAAAAAGTTTGGTCGCTTAAAAGTCATCAAGAGGGCGGGATCTAATCCAGCTAATGGCAATGCAAAGTGGTTGTGTCAATGTGACTGTGGCAATCAAGTTGTCGTTGATGGTTATGCCCTTCGCAGTGGACAAACTCGCAGTTGTGGCTGCTTAAAACGCGAAATTTCACGACGAAGCAGTCGGTGCAATCCAGCATTTCAAAAAAACGTTGGCAATGCTAAAAACTTAGTGGACGAAAAGGGAATTAATTTTACTTCCCGAGACTTAACTAAGCGTAACAAAAGTGGTGTGATCGGGGTTTCTTATGATAAAACTTCGGATTCTTGGTATGCCCACTTAATGGTTGATTATCAATATGTTTTAGCAAAGAGCTTTAAAAGTTTTGATGACGCGGTGACTGCCCGTAAACAAGCTGAAAGAGAATACTACGGGAAAAATCAACAAGCAGAATAAGCGTCTCGTTTATTCAAATTTAATTCGTATAAAAAGAGCGTGGGAAAAAGGTGTTTTGACTTCGAGCATAGCCTTTTTCCCTAATTTTGACTCTTAAAGTTTAGAGAATAAAAGAGACCGGAAAAATTCCGGTCTCTTTTAGTTTGTAAAGAATCCCTGGTTTTTTAAAACGGTTAAAATTTGCGACCGTTTTTTGGGACTTACTTGCATATCATGAAGAATGTGATGCCGGTAAGTTTCCGTACGAGTATTGGTACTTCTTTTGGCGTAATAGGCGGCGATTGTTTGATCATAGGCGTCTAATTCCTTCGGATCCGGTTCTTGGTAATGATTTTCGAAATGAACACTGGATAACGGTAGACGAGGTTTTAGATCAGGATTTTCGCTAGGATACCCAACCGCGATTCCAAAAATGGGGAAGGTAAGCTTTGGCAGATGAAGGAGATCAATTACCTGCTGTGCATCATTTAAAATGCTTCCCAAAATTACGGCACCTAATCCCATACTTTCTGCAGCAGTGACAATACTTTGACCGGCTAATGCAGCATCATCAAATGCGGCTAAACTGCGATCGCCATCATGTAATAAATGAGTGTCTTCGTGAGCCTCTTGACCAATAAATGCATTTCGATGTTGATCGGCAACCATAATGAATAAATGCCCGTTACTTTGCGTAAATGGGTAGGTGGTAATTTCAGCAAATTGTTTTTTTAGGGCTGGATCAGTTACGCTGATAATGCTAAATTGCTGCATAAACATGCTTGAGGAAGTCCGTTGTGCAGCCTGTAACAACGCTTGAATTGTTTCGTTTGATAAAGCTTGGTCTTTAAAATGACGAATGGAGCGATGATGTGTTAATAAGTGTAAGGTCTCGTTAGTAGACAAATTAATCAGACTTCTTTCCGTAAGAATTAAAATAAACAGGTACAGGAGCGGTAATGGTTTTTGTCTCAGTAGAAAATGGTAATGGAAACTGAATTTGCCAAGAATGCAGGGCAAGCCGTTGACCAGCTTGAAAAGTGGGATTGTATAGCGGATCACCCATGATTGGATGTCCAATGCTAGCCAAATGCACCCGAATTTGATGTGTTCGCCCAGTTTGCAAGGTCACTTGCACTAAAGTTTGGTGGGCAAATGTTTTAATAACTTTGAAAGTGGTGCTGGCAGTTAAAGCTTGAATGCCATTAACGACACGTTGGCGCTGATCAAAAGGTGTTGTGCCAATTGGCAATGTTATTTTGCCCTTGTGACTGGTCATTTGCCCTTGAACGACGGCTAAGTAAGTACGTTTAATAACTTTGGTTTTAATGAGACGATTATAAATCGGAATTAGGACAGGATTCTTAACTACTAGAATAGCACCACTTGTTTGTTGGTCCAAACGATGTACATTGTAAGGATGAAATGGTGTTTTCTGAAGGTAAGCCGCAAGGTGATTCATCAGACTTCCAATTTCATTGGGTTGATTTGCATGTGTTTTGATCCCCGGGGCTTTGTTAGCAATGAGAAGATCATCGGTTTCAAATAAAATGGCCAAATTAGCCGAACTATCGGGAACAAAACTGGGAATCGGGGTGGAAAAATCTTGTGCATCAAAGGTAAGTTCAAGATAGTCGCCGGCCTGAACCAGAGTATTCATTGGTAAATAATGATGATTCACGAAGACTGCGCGATTGATTCTTAAAAAATGGACTTCTTTGCGAGAAAGAAACCAGTTTTTTTGAAGCAGATCGCGAAGTCGAGTTGATGGAAAATTGGTTGGAAGGCGTCGTGCATAGTGCCATTTCATAGATTCACCCCATAAGAAAAGGATCACCACAAACGAAGGTCTGCCTGATCCTAAAAATTGTAGAAAAATTTATTTAGTTTCTGGTTCTGGTTTGACGACAAGGACGTCACAGATGGCGTTACGGCTAACGTAAGTTGCAACGGAGCCAACCATGAGGCGTTCTAAAGCGTTTAGACCAGTGGAACCGATCATAATGAGTTCATTGTGATGGTCTTTGGGAAATTCAGTTGCGATAACGGGTTTGGGGTTACCGAAACGAACGTGGACACTTACGTCTTTGACGCCAGCGTCTTCAGCTTGCTTTTTGAGTTCGGAGAGGCGTTTTTGAACGTCTTCGGAGAGTTTGTAGATGACGTCACCGCTGACGGCACCACCATAAGTGTCGCTGAATTGGTTGACTTCCAACACGTTTAAGATGTCAAGATGGGTGTCATTACGTTTGGCAACCTCAATGGCTTTTTTCAAAACGGTGTCTGTGACTTTTGATCCATCAATTGGAGCTAAAATATTCTTATATTGTTGTAACATGTAACTCACCTTCCATTCACATGGGTTCTTATGAATATCATATCATTTATTTGGAAAAATGTAAGGGATTTAGAACAAAGTGGGCTCGGCAAAGTGGTAAAAAGGCCAAGATAAGTATGACGGAGGCGGGATGGCGATCCCGCGGGAGTCATACTTATCTTGGCCTTTTTGCTTTGGCGAGCCGTCCTCAACCAATGGAGTGAGTGATACACAACGGAGGCGGGATGACAATCCCGCAGGAGTTATACTTATCTTGTCCTTTTTGCTTTGGCGAGCCGTCCTCAGCCAACAGAGTGAGTGATACACGACGGAGGCGGGATGACAATCCCGCAGGAGTTATACTTATCTTGTCCTTTTTGCTTTGGCGAGCCGTCCTCAGGCAGTAAGGTGTGACGGAGGAATCATGTTTATTTTTGATTATGGTCTGCTGAACCGTCCTAAAGCTTAGTGGAAATAAAAAGGATATCGTTTTGGTTTAAATTAAATGAAAATGTGCTAATCTGCATTCGTTACTGCTGATAAATTTATAATTTGATCAGATATATGTTTAAGGAAATCAAAATTGTGATCAACGACAACAATTGTTTTAGATTGTATTTTCACAAAATCGATTAGCATTTGAATGGTACGTACGTCAATATAGTTACTAGGTTCGTCCCAGAGTATTAAGGCACTCTTATCAAGCAAACTCAGTAATAAATCAATTTTCTTTTGTTCACCAGAGCTTAAATTTATAATTGGTGTGTTAAATTTGTCTCTAACGATGCCTAGTTTGTGCACGCCATTAATGAAATCAGTGCCATAGTTATTTTTGGCCAACTTTAGAATAGATTGTCGGTGAGTCCGTGTTTTTGAAACTAGTGTGATTGCATTAGTCGAAATGTGTAGTTTACCAATACTATTTAATTGATTTGAGGCTGTGTGATTAATAAAGTTTAAAAAAGAGCTTTTACCAATACCATTATGACCATGAAGGCTAATTATTTTACCAGGTTTTGCGGAAAAACTAATGGGATTAAAAAGAGGATATTCATTATATCCTACTGAAAAGTTTTCAACTGTTAAGGTAGCCTTATAATAGGTTGAGCTTGAATTTAACTGATTATTTTTGATTTCTTTATCTATATTGGGAATTTCTTTAGTAAGTTTGTCGATTCTTTTTTCGATACTTTTGGCTCGTTTTATAAACTTCGTATTATCTGAGTTAGATTTTTTATCCCATTCACGTAAAGTAGTTGATTTTTGTTTAAGTAATTCAATAGATTTCTTTTCCCTTTGTATTTGTTTATCTTGGCTCTCTGTCACACGGCGTTGAGTGTTTGCAGCAGAAAGCGTGTTAGTTTTATATAAAGAAATCTGTTGATTATCAACAATCATTGTATGATTAGTTATATCACTCAAAAAATTGGCATCATGACTCGCAATTAAAAAACCGTTTTTGGTATTAAGAATGTCTTTAAGCGTGTCAATTCCGTCAGTATCTAAAGAAACTGTAGGTTCATCTAAAATGTAATAATCATAATGATTGCTTAATAAAATGGATAATAAAAGTTTAGTTAGTTCACCACTACTTAACGATTTTAGAAGCTGTTTTTTTAACTGGTCTTTTAATTTGAATGCATACCACATCTTATTAAAGGAAGATAAATCGTGTACATGGTTATGAATATACCGACTTACAGTAATTGATGAATTAATCTCAGAATTAACAGAATTTGAAAAGTAACCTGCTTTTATATTGTTTGAAACGTGTCCACTTGAGGGGGTGATTCTTTTTATTAATATATTTAGTAGAGTTGATTTTCCCACGCCATTTGGGCCCATAAGTCCAGTCTTCCAAGTGGCATCAATATTTAAAGTGACGTTTTTGAAAAGTTTTATGCCGCTTGGCGTTATATAAGAAATATTCTTTAGAGTGATAACCATTATTTGCCTCGTTTTTTATTTATTGTTTTTAGTAGTAGATTATGTACGATACTTACTGTCGATATAGTAATTCCGTGATGTATTGTCGCTTTTTTTGTTTTTTAGAGACTTGCATGCTAGTTGAATAGATCTAGTGTACATCTTTTTGCAATCATTTTCACATTATTTTATAGTTAAATTTTAATTTATCGAGTGGCTTTTAGAGAACATAACGTTTGAACATATGAAAAAATAAGTTGTTACCATTATCATTGTTCGTGATAATTTTCCTGGTTCGGTTGCAAATGTAGGTTATAAAAAAAGCAATTATTTTAGATTAATTGGTATTATTGTCTCCGGTTGGTGGCTTTTATAGCCATACTTTTGTCAAAATGTAGTGCATTACTTGGTGGAGAGAATCACTTAAAAAATTTTTCTGATGAATGTGTGACTAAGATTGATCCTAATACAGTAATAAATATAGCGAGCCATTGTGCTTATCGGCATTTTTGAAAAAAATCGAATCAGAACTAATGGCGTTTTAAATTTATAAAAGATTTGAATTTACACGCTGTATTCGACCCAATAATCGTGTTTTCAGGGATACATAATTTCTAAGCATTATACTAGATTTTTTAGAAGAAGGCGATTACAATGTAGGTACATTGGTGATGGTGATACAGATACCACCATTAATTTCGTGTCAGGCTAATTTCGGTTAGCCTGGCATTTTTTTGTGGTTTTATTTTAGTAAAACAATTGTAATTTGTAACTTTCTGCACAGATGGTAGACTAAGTAGGTAAGCTTTAACCAACTTAGGAGTGACGATGATGAAAATTAAATCAAGTGATCTATTAGAAACGATTCGTGACGATAAATTTGAACGTGAAAACTTTAAAATAACGAGTACAAAGCTCAAAAAAGATCCTACAGGAGCATTGAAACCCGTCTTTGATTACTTACAAGCTGCACTTAGTAAAACGGCTGTGGCAGAGGCTGACGTCACTATCCGCAAAGAAGTTTTGCTCCGATTACAAACTAACATTATTAATTTACCGTTTGCCTACCCGAATAAAATTGAACAATTAACGGAAGCTGATACAGAGTATGAGGTTCAGCTCTATGCTATTTTTGAGGCTGAAGCTATCAATCCCTCTCATTTGCGAATTGATTTGATGGGGAGCGTTGACGATTTCTTGGCTGGCGATGCCGACGTCTTTCAAAATATTAGCGACTGGGTAGCGTTACAGTTCGAAAATTTAGATGCGAAAAAAGAAGCGTCAAAGTAGAGGTTGCGTATGAGTCGTTTAAGTAAAATGTTGACGGTTGGCGGCATACTATTTCTTGTGATTTTTCTGATTAGTTTACGTTTTCATCCGGCAACAACTAAGGTTAAAAAACAAAATTTGGACCAAGTTACGGTCTCGAATCTCCCAAAAGAAAAGAAGTCCTCGAAAAAAGCAAAAAAGGCAACTAAACCTAAACGCCCAGCTTATATGCGTGCCGTGAATTGGCAAAAATCCTCAGAGGTCAAGCCTTATCCGGATTTAACAAAGTACACTGATGTATGGTTGGATGTGTCTATTGCAAAGCAGCGGGTTTATATTCGAAACAAACAAACCCGATTGTACACAATGTATGCGTCCACCGGCGAGAATAATTCGACACCGACGGGTACTTACCATATTCAGGCTGAACGTGGGGAGTTTTTCTATAATGCGCAATCCAAAGAGGGCGCAAAGTATTATGTTTCTTGGAAAGATCATGGTATTTATTTATTCCATTCAGTACCCACGGATCAGCAAGGAAAGTTCCTTGTCAATGAAGCTGAAAAACTAGGAAAAAAAGCTAATTCACACGGTTGTGTACGGTTGTCAGTTCCGGATGCTAAATGGTTATATACACATATTAAAGAAGGAACAAAAGTTGTTATCCATTGAGGGATTGGATTATGAAGAATAAAATACATGAATTTTTAAATAAAAAAAGAAAATGGTATCAAGATGCTGGCATAAGTATTGCCAGTCTTTTTGTCGTGCTGGTGATTTATCGCTTAATTGGGTTCGTCTTCACGAAAACGATTTATTTAAGTTGGGGGACCATCTTGGGTGTGACGTTCTTGTATGTGATCGTCTTAGTTGTTTGGCGAATTTGGCAATTAAAAAAAGCGCACCAATAGGTCATTTGTGCGCCAAAAGTTTATAGAGCTGTTTGCTGAGAATAGGTAGTAAGGCTAACATGAAGAAAATTAAGGTAAAGTACTTTTGAACAAATGGCGTGCGCCCTAGGTAAAAACCTGCTAAACAGCACACGCCTACCCAAAGTAGTGCGCCTAAAAAATTGAGTTTGTTAAATTTGCGAAAACTCATGTCTGAATTGCCTGCAATAATAGGGACAAACAAGCCTAGAAAAGGCACAAAGCGCGAAAGAATTAAGGAACTTCTTTCATTGTGGTGAAAGAAAGCCTTGGTTTTTTCCATTTGGTCAGAGGCCTGAATCTCCTTGCTTATTTTAGAACCCTTACCCATTTTTTCGCCACGGTGAAACTTAACAATAGATCCGATCGTGGCGGCAGCCAAAAAGACGATGAATAAAATAAATAAGTTGAGTTTAGAATGTGGTGTAGCGGCGATGGTACTTGTGAGAAACAGGACAGATTGACCAGGTAGAAACGAAAAGAAAAGGTATGCAGTTTCTAAAAAGATCCAGATGAATAAAATCAAATAGACCCAACCATTTAATTTGTCGGCTAACGGGACAATGTAGTTGAGTGGATGAATAAAAAAATCAATGGCTAAATTTAACATAAAGAGCTCCATTCTCGTAAAAACTACCCTAATCATATACTGAAACTTTCAAAATGACTAGTAGGTTGATTGGCAATTTATGGGAAAACGTGTTATGCTTTTGGTATGCGATGAGTCGAGCAGAATCAGGCAACTTCGGTTGTTTCACTTTCGAGTGACTAGTGATTTTTCTTGGAACGGGATGTGTTTTTCCACCGGATTTTTGTGGAACATCTGATGGCGCATGTGTGAACCGTGCAAAATCTATTTGAGTAATCAAGTACCGTTCAAAAGAGGTTACAGAAAAAGCAATTTTTCTGTAACCTCTTTTTTTATATAGATTATAAGAAACTATTGGATCAAATAAACCTGATCATGAACCAAATCGAAGTGAGAAAAATGTTGATTTAATTTCTTGGTACCTTCTGGATCAACATAGGACGCATTTTTCCAAAACTGGCGGCTTCCTGAGCTGCCAAATTTTTCACCAATACAAATTAATTGAACGTCTGAGCTGGATTCACGAATGGCCTTTAGAAGCTGCCAGTCTACGGGAACGCCATCTGGGGACCAAGACATGATTACGAACTTTATCTGACGCTGATATTTTTCCCAAGCATTCAAAGCAGACAGTGGTTCAATATCTGTTAACGCATGTTTGCCAGTTTCGTTTTCTTTGGTCCAGTCTTTGCTATCTGTGGCAATTATCGGTTGACCTAATTGCTGCAAACCTGCTGAGATATAGCCATTGCCTGCCATGACTTCAAGAGTAGGCGCACCATTGATAAAGTGAGCTAAGTCTTTGAGAAATGGGGCAGCAATATAAGCCCACATGCCATAATGTGCTTCCAAATAATCTCTGAAAGAGCGTAATTGTTTATCTAGGTTGGGCAAAGCATGTGTGTACCGGTTCCATAAAGCATCACCACGAGAATCTCCCATTGGGTACTTTTTGAGAATAGCCTGAAATAAGGTGTCCTGAAAATTATCAGGGACCTGCAGCAAAGGCAGAGATTGTGGTGGGAGCCCCTGCGAGATAAGACGGTCGCTTTCTAAAACGTTATGCGTCAAAAAACTAATTTGGGGAAAATCTTGAAATAAAGTATCGTATTTTCGGATATCGTCCAGATAGTTGTTTGTGTTGCTTCGTTTTTTTGTTATGCGCGCCTGTTGACGTATTTTCTTTAATTTTTTTCCGTTCAATCGCTCTCACCTTAAATTTTGTATGTGCTATTTTTTATTCTCATCCAAACCCAAATCAAGTTCTTCTTGCTGGTCATTATCTGGATGGGTGGTTCGTCGATTTTTACCGTGAAGATAGCCATCCATGAGTTGGAAAAGTTCATAACGATCTTCGCTGGTAAGCACTTTGTGATTAAAAGTTAATTGCTTGCCAGATAAAAATAGTTTGCTTAGGTCATATTCATCATGGTCGGCCTTACCACTAAGATAATCCATGGTGACATCAAAATATTCCGCCAGTTTACGAACCTCGACATAGGAAGGGGTGCGGACACCGCGTTCCCAATTGCCGATTTGAGAAGAGGTGTTTGCTTTTTCAGCTGGGCCTGGATATTGTTTATTTAAATCCGTCGCTAATTGTTCCAAAGTAATGTTTTGGCCGTGACGGAGAGCACGAAGTCTTTCAGGAAACATAAAATTACTTCCTTTCTGTTAGGTTAATTTTATCATAACCACACTGCGTTAGCTGCTGTTGTTCACTATTTTTTGCGTTTCGGTGGGACATTTGGACTTATTTGTCACAGATAAGACAAAAATGAACTGGAAGTATCTTGACTGGCGTATATTCGGGACTAGATGGAACTTCCAAAAGGGGTATCAAGCATTGTAACTAGGAAAAATTTAGCCGTGAAGCTTAAAAAAGCTGTATACTTTTTAAATCGACTAATTAAGGGATGAAAATTGTGAAAAAGTTTTGGAAATGGTTTCTGGGCATTATCATTGTGTTGTTAGTAGCAGATGTTGGGGCAGCGGCATATTTTTATCATGTCGCTGTTGTACCTGGACACAAGGAATTTTTGGGTAGCTCAAACACGCTTAAAAAGAGTGATCCATTATATTCAGAGAAACATTGGTTTCAAAAGGTCAAAAAACAGACTTGGCATCAGACCTCGGCCACAGGGCACCTAAAGTTAGATGCGTATTATATTCCGGCTGCACATAAAAGTGATAAAACGGCTGTTATTGCCCACGGTTTTATGGATAACAAAACGCGAATGGGTGCTTCGGCAGCCATGTTTCATAAAATGGGATACAATGTTTTAATTCCGGATGATCGCGGACAAGGAGATAGTCAAGGAAACTATATTGGTTTTGGCTGGCCAGACCGGTTAGATTACATTAAATGGATGAATTTATTGTTAAAAAGAGAAGGCCAAAATCAGCAGCTCGTCATGTACGGTGTCAGCATGGGCGGTGCAACCACTATGATGGTTAGTGGCGAAAAAAATGTACCCAAGCAATTAAAAGCCTATGTTGAAGATTGTGGGTACACGTCCGTAAATGATGAGATTACGTATGAAGCAAAAACTATGTATCATTTACCATACTGGCCATTAGTACCATCAGTAAGTATGATGACACAAGTACGAGCCGGCTATAACTTTAAGGAAGCAAGTGCCTTAAAGCAGGTGACGAAAAATCACCGGCCTATGCTGTTTATTCATGGAGATAAAGATACTTTTGTACCAACACGGATGGTTTATCCGTTGTACAAAGCAGCCAAGGGGCCTAAGCAGCTGTTGATTGTTAAAGGGGCGACGCATGCTAAATCAATGGCAACACAGCCTAAGGTTTATCAAAAAACAGTTCGCAAATTTTTAGCTAAGTACGTGAAATAAAGGTGCCGGACAAATCTGAAAACAGATAAAAGGAGACTGAAAAAATGTTGACTTCGAGCATGGCCTAAAAAGCGAATGATTCGTCTTTTGGATCGTTTGGCTTTTGTAGCTAAGCAGAGGATTAAATTCTTTTCTTCAGTTTTGACTATTCAAGATCAGAGACAGAAAGAGGCTAGGGAAACTATTTCCCTAGCCTCTATTAGATTAAGATTTAATCGTATAGTTCATCATTTTGCATATAAATTAATTCATCGTTGGAAATTTGTTCATACAAAGCGGTGGCTAATTCACGTGTTAGGCGCTTCTCGCTCAGCTCATTTTGAACAAAGTTGTATTCAAATTGAAAAGCCTTAATAAAGAGTTCCTCTTGAATATCATTGCTGTCAGAACTGTTTTGATAACGGCGGTGACGTTCGCGATAGTACCGCTGGACGATTGAAATATCAGTCGGATTTTCTTTATTCACTTTGGGGCTTTGGAGATATTCAAAAACACGCTGGGTAGTTCGGTTTTCGATTTCGACAAGGGTATCATGCTTACTTTTAAATTTTTTCATTAAAGCGGGGTTATGCTGAATTTCTTGTCGTTTTCGGCGCCATAGTTTGCCATGAGTTAACCGTTTAAAATTATAAATGAACCGGTACGAGAGCTGCAACCAGAGGCTTTTAAGAATGCTGTTATCAAGCCGTACGTCGCGTAGCAGCATGGTTCGTTGGTATAAACGACGATCTTTTTCGGTAATCTCTTCGTTGGTTACCATCTCATCTAAAACCTCATTTTCGACATCACGAGTTTGGGCAAATAATTGCTTCAAAATATGGCGATTCTTAATTATTTCAGGCTTGTTTTGGCTGTGCAAAGTGGCAATGACGGCTTGCGTTTCCAAAGGGTCCTCGTTTAATTCGGTTATTTTTTGAACGGCGTAGTTAATCATACGTTGTCTGGCCGCGGTAGCGTCTTCTGGTAGGAACGGCGCTTTTTGACGTGGTAACAAAATAGGTAAAATAAGTGAAGGCACAAGCATGCTCAAGATAATCACCATGGCAGACATAAACAGTAGATCATTCCGGTAAGGAAATGGCGAACCGTGAAGAGTTAACGGCAAGGAGAAGGCCATCGCTAAAGTAATTGTTCCGTGGATACCATTTAAAGCGATGATCCAACAATTTGTGTTTTTATACTCAGGACGAACCCTAATAGTGGCAAATCCCATCCGTAACCAAAAGTAACGCAACAGTGTCATTACGCTGTAAAGTAAGATGCTGACGCCTGTTAAGAGCAACAAGAAGGTGTTGTTTCGGTAAGAAATATCGGCAATAACGGTTGGTAAGGAAATTCCCAAGAGGACAAAAACAAACCCGTTTAAGTTGTCTGAGAGGACCTCCCAAGTTGTATTGCTGACGACTTGTAACTTAGTCGAGGTTAATCGTAAACGCCCCTGCTGAATACCATGGATTAAGCCAGCAGCAACCACAGCTAAAATTCCCGATACATGTAAAAATTCGGCAACAAAATAAACAAAAAACGGCGTTAAAAGTCCCATCGTGACAATGACGGATGAATTATCCAAACGATGGTTTATGAGAAAGGTCCGGAGTGAAACGAGCAGGCTGCCTAAAATGGTACCCAGAAGCAGACCGCCTAAAAAGACGTAGATAAAATCAAAAAAACTAAATGTCCAAGAAAATTTGCCAGTAGTAAACGCTTGAAGTGCCAAATCAAAAATTACAATTCCAGATGCATCATTAAATAAAGATTCATTTTTTAAGGTTTGCATCGCTTCTTCGGGCATTTCAATATTAGCAGTGACAGAAGAAACGGCTACCGCATCAGTGGGTGTAATAATGGCTGCTAAGGCAAACGCAACCGGCAGGGCCAACTCGCTGAGTGTAAAATGTGCGGTAAGTCCCACGATACTTACGGTGACTAAAGCAAGGCCAACTGCTAAGGAAAAGGTGGTGGAAAGAGAGCGACGTAAAACGCGCATGTTGGTGTTTAGACCTTCGTAAAACATGAGTGGTGCTAAAACTACTAGCATAAATAGGGCGGGATCCATGGTGTAATGGCGATAATAAGGTACAATAAGCGCTACTAAGAGGCCAATTGCAATTTCAATAAAAGCCAGCGGTATTTGTGTGAGCTTGCTAGCAATGATGTTTGAAATGAGAACGGCAATGATCAGAACTAAAACTAAAACAACGATTTCCATGAAGGTCACTCCTAAAATATATCTGTAACCAGTTTACCATATGCAGTAAAAAACCAACTGTCACAAACATAACAGTTGGTGGGATGTTATTTATTTTTCAAGCGAAAGGAAAATGGGAAAAAGTGTGTTGACCTCGTGCCTACGTTTAAACAAGCAGTCCGTGCTATGGCAACCTAAGAAACCGAACGAGTCATTCTTTGAACGTAGCTAGGCGGTACAGTTCAGACTATTAAAGGTTAGAGACACAAAGAGACTCGGAGTTTTTCCCAGTCTCTTGCAAGTTCATGATTTAATTTTTGGCAAAAAGATTAGACAAGTAGGTCATAAAACGATTTAAATAGGTTTTTTGATCAACTGTTAGGGCCACACTTACATTTGGATGTGGGTCAGTGAGACGAGCTGGATCACCGATTGTGCGTCCCCACATTTCACGAGTGGTGTCTACGAACATATTAAGATCAAGCGTGGTGACCAAGCTCGGGTCCAAAGCTACTCCGACGGCGAGAGGATCATGGAGGGCGCAACCATGCAAATGAGGACTGGTAATTTTGTAAACATCAATATAGTAGTCCACAATGTCAGCAAATTTTTCACCAGCAGCTGTCCCCAATTGACGCCATTGTGTAGTTTCATTTTTAGTAAGCAAGGTACGAAGTGTCACATCCAAGCCGACCATGGTCAAATTCAGTCGGCTTTCAAAGACTTCATCAGCGGCTTGTGGATCTTGGTTAATGTTGGCTTCAGCTACCGGGGAAACGTTACCTGGTACTGTAAGAGCACCGCCCATTAGAGTAACGTTGCCAATCTCATCTTGAATTTCAGGAGATCGTTTGAGTGCTTGAGCTAAGTTAGTAAGTGGACCAGTAGGCACTACAATCAAATCTTGTTTATAGGTATGAGCGGACTCAATTAAAAAATCGACGCCAGATTTTGTTTCAGGCTGGCGTTTAGCAACTGGCAGGGAAACTTCACCAATTCCATTTTTTCCATGAATTTGAGCGCTGATCGGCATGACATCAAAATGATCAGTGGTCGAGGAATGGGATTCGCCAAGGAAAACTGGGACATCAGTTTGACCTAACAATTCAAGAATCTTCAAGCTGTTTTGTGCGGATAAAGGCGTTAAAACATTGCCATATGAAGAAACAATTCCAATTAAATCAACGTTTGGTGCTGCAACAGCATAAGCAATTGCCATTGCGTCGTCGATACCAGTGTCTAAATCTAAAATCACTTTGTGTGTTGCCATGAAGTGCCTCCCGTTTATTTTATTTCTCACATTAATCATACGAAATTAAGTAACCGAATACAATCGAAATTAGGCGATAATTGCAGAAAGTCTATTTTTACTTAAATTGGCATTGATTTAAGCCAACAAATTAAAAAATCGTGTTAAAATTAAACAGTTATTTCCTTAAAGAGAAAGAAGGGGCATTGTGGCCGATATTTATGACATTACCATTATTGGGGGCGGACCAGCTGGCATGTTTGCCGGGTTTTACAGTGGCTTACGCACAGCTAAGGTTCAAATTATTGAAAGCTTATCACAGTTAGGCGGGCAAGTAAGTGCGCTTTATCCAGAAAAATATGTGCACGATGTCGCCGGATTTGCTGGTATTAAAGCAACAGACTTGATTAGTCATCTTTACACTCAATTGAAACAATTGCCGGTTGATGTCCGATTAAATGAGACTGTTACAGATCTGATTAAGCAATCCTATGGGTATCAAATTGTGACGAATCGAGGAAACTATGCCTCGAAAGCGGTGATTGTTGCGACGGGCGTGGGTGCTTTTAGCCCACGTCGTTTAGCTGTACCAGGTGCTGAAACGCTAGAAAATCAACATATTTTTTATACCATCACAGATCCATCACGTTTTAAAGATAAAACGGTGTTGGTGGCAGGTGGTGGCGATTCGGCTATTGACACAGCGTTGATGCTGCAGGAATCGGCTAAGCACGTCTATCTTATGCACAGACGTCATCAATTTCGTGGGATGGAGCACAGTGTGCAATTACTCGAAAAATCAGATGTTGAGCTGCTGACGCCATATTTATTAAAAGAAATCACACCGATTGAACACCATTTGCTACTGATTATGAAAGAGGTCAAGGGAGAACAGCTACTCCAAAAAGAAGTGGACGATGTGGTCGTTAACTATGGCTTTATTTCTAATAATAAGACAATTCGTCAATGGCAAGTCCAACCGGAACAACAACACCGGATGTTTATGGTAGACCGTCAAATGCGTACAAATGAACCAGGTATCTATGCTATAGGAGATGGTGTGGACTACGATGGTAAATTAGATTTAATTGCAACTGCCTTTGCGGAGGGACCGATGGCGGTTAGTGCGATTATGAAAGAATTGTATCCGGATCGACGTGGTCCCTTGCATAGCACGTCAATGACTTTATAGCATTAGTTTTTATAAGGGTACTAAAAAAGAGAGTCGGGGAATTTTTCCCGACTCTCTTTTTTGAAGACGTCCTTCATTGTTAGTTATCTGTGTTAGCATCCGGATTGGTAATTTGAATGCGATTATTACTTGATTTGGAGTGTGTAGCTTCAGGCGCATCCGTTTTGTACAGGCTTTCTAAAGAACGATCGCGGTTCTTGGAATACATAGAAGTGGATTTTAAACCAAGTTTCTTTTGAATGGTCAACTCCTTGTTTAGACCATCTGCGTAGTTGTAAACTTTAGAATTTACAGGTTTAAAACCCTTTGGCGTATAGAAACGTAGTAAGTTCTTTTCGTTTAAAGAGTCTGACATACTAAGCTGCTTATTGACCTTTTTCTGGTCTTTTTCCATCTGTTTCTTAAAAGATCCGGTTGGCGTCACAATTTGACCAGTTGCATTGTTGTAAATGGTCCCACTGATTGAAGTGTAATTGGGCGTAATGAAATCTTGATTTCGAAAGGCTACCACTTGGTCATGTTGGGAGGAGAAAAGATCAGTTCCAAACTGCATATATTTTTTAGAATTGACTCCTAATAAGTGCAGTAGGGTTGGCAAGACATCAATTTCACCACCGTATTGTTTTTGAATACCACCATTTTTAACGCCAGGCACGTGAATCATGAAAGGTACTCGCTGCAACTGGGTGTCGTCCCAATCAGTCCAGTTATCAACAGGATCTTTACCAAAGGCACTAAAGTGATTAGGATCCTGACTAAAAGTTTTGGCTAAATCTTTATTAGCAGAATTGGAAATGCCGTAATGATCTCCGTATAAGACGATAACGGAATTATCGTAAAGACCGGATTTCTTTAAGAATTTAAACAATTCTTCGACCGATTGATCCAAGTAATTGGCTGTTTTAAAGTAGTTGTTAACTGATGAGTTACCAGTATCGGGAACTTTAAAGTCGGAATCTTCTTTATCTAAATCGAAAGGAAAATGATTAGAAACCGTAATATACTTGGCATAAAAGGGCTGCTGAAGGTGCTGGAGATACTGGATAGAGTCTTTAAATAGCAACTTATCCTTTAAACCATACCCGGTTGATTTATCACCGGAAGTATCGTAATAACTGGCAGAGAAGAAATACTGGTATCCCATATTTTTGTACACATTATTTCGATTCCAAAAACTAGCCACGTTACCATGGAAAACAGCTGAGGTATAACCTTGTTCTTGTTTTAAAATGGCAGGGGCAGCTTGGAAGGTTTGATCAGTTCCTAATTGTGCAAATAGTGAGCCCTGTGGCAAGCCGAAGGTACCTGTTTCTAGCATGTTTTCAGCATCACTGGTTTTACCCTGGCCAACTTGATGAAAGAAATTAGAAAACGAATAGGTGCTGTTACTGTGATAAATTTTGTTGAGAAATGGGGTGACGGTTTGACCTTCCACTTTGTCATCAATTAAAAACTGTTGAAAACTTTCCAAGTGAATTACAATTACATTTTTCCCCTTGGCAATCCCATAATATTTTTTATTTGGTTTAGCGTAGTGACCATGAACGTATTTTTCTACACTTTTTAGCTCACTTTTGGTAGCACTTGAACGCATTTTGCTGGTCTGTTCTGTTTTTGCACCATCGTAAACGGTGAAAGCATCAATTCCCAGATATTTGACGATGTAAGTGCGATCAAAAGTACGGGTGATAAGTTGTGGACGACTCATTTCGGCAAACATCAAGTTAAACCCGAAGAGAAGCACAGAAAGGGATGTGACTTGAAAACCCAAACGTTTTGGCAAATAATCCTGATCTAACTTAATTTTGCGCATTAACATGAGAACTAACACGATGACGATATCTAGCCAGAATAGCAAGTCATGTGGTTGCGTAAGTGCGAGGGAACTCCCACTCAAACCCTGGTCCACTTTGGAATAGCCTAACATAGTGTTAATCGTCATAAAATCTGAAAATTCACGATAATAGATCACGTTTAGATATAGTAGCAACGTGTTACCAATGTCTATCAACAGAATTAGTGGATAAAAGATTTTGGCTTTTTTGACATACAGGGCCAGTCCAAACAGGAGAAAAGTTGTGGCTAAAGGATTGATCAGCATGATAAACCACTGAAAAATACTGGAAACCCCTAACGAAAAATCGGCAAAATAGGCAAGCAGTGTTTTTAACCAGAAGAGGAATACGAGTAAAAAGAAAAACCCCATTCGTGTGTGTACTTTTGCAATAACTTGTTTCATTTTAAGCAGTAACCTTCCTATGAAAATCTTCAGTTTGGTACTTTATAAACATAGAGTCATTTTAACATATCTTTGTTAAGCAATTCCTTAAGTTTAGATTGTGTTTGTTTTTCTACTGCAAAAAAGTTTATAATGCAAAACTGAAAGTAAAATGAAATGAGTGATGTTTATGAAAATTAAAACAGCTTTTGGAAATAATAATCCCGTGTATGAGGATGCCATGAAGATCAGAACGGCCGTCTTTATTCAAGAACAAGGGATCGATGCTAAGATTGAACAAGATGAGAATGAAAATCGATGCCTGTATTACGTGGGTTATGTGAATGAGCAACCCGTGACAACGGCTCGCACCTTGCAGACAGAAGATGGTGTGCTGGTTCAGCGGGTTTGTACGCTAAAGAATTTTCGTCACCAAGGTTTATCTTCGCAACTTTTTGCGGCCATTGAAACCACAGCAAAGACTAAGGGAGAAAAGCAAGTCTGGTTGTTTGCCCAAGACCAGGCACAACCGTTCTATCTTCATAATGGCTTTCGGGTAACTGGTGGGCAAGTGATGGAAGCTGGCATTTCCCATCATAAAATGATAAAAGCGGTATAGTTGTTTCAATGAAACGAGATGAATAGATTGTGCGTAAAATTGAACCTAAGTATCAGGTGAGCTGGTTGGTTATTTTGGCAGTTTTGCTCGTGGGAGGCCTTTTGTGCTGGGGGGTTCAGCATGATGCTTTTCTCTACAAAACGCCAGTTGGCCGGGTAACAAAGGTGACAAATAGAAAACGATTTTCTCAAGTGGATAACTTTCACAATCATGATTTTACACAAAAACAAACTTTGCAAGTTCAAATCTTAAATGGACAATATAAGGGAAAAAGTGTACAAGTCCAAAACACGTTTTCGGCTTCGCAAGCGATGGACTTATCCTATCGTAAAAAACAACAGTTATTTTTACATATCCAAAGAAAAGCGGGGCACCAGTTACAGGTAACAATCACGGATCTGAAGCGAGATACCGTGATTGTCAGTTTGAGTTTTTTGGCGATTGTTTTATTGCTCATGACCATGAAGTTTAGTGGCTTTATGGCTTTAATGAGTGTTTTGCTAAATGGGGTGCTGTTCTTTTTAGCGATTAAGTTAGATGTTCAATCGCAGGGGGCCGATGTTTTAGCCATCTTTGCCACGTTAGCCTTTGTTTTTGCTGGAATGACGTTATTTTTAGTGCTCGGAAAAACAAGGCAAATGATAGTCACTTTTGGTGCCACCATTATCGGAACGCTGGGCTCGGTGGTGGTAACATTATTGGTCTTAAAATTTACGCATGAGCAAGGGCTTCATTTTGAGACCATGGCCTATGTGACCCAAAATCCCCAGCCCGTTTTCTTAGCAGAAACCATTCTAGGATCGCTAGGGGCGGTGATGGACGAATCTACAGATATCATTTCAAGTTTATTTGCACTTCATGAAGAGCGTCCGCAAATGAGCCGCTACCAATTATTTTTATCTGGGCGTGAAATTGGCAAGTCAATCATGGGACCGCTCATTAATGTGTTGTTTTTGATATTTATGGCCGACACATTTGCAATGATGGTGCTGTACCTACGTAATGGCAACAGTTGGGGGTACGCTTTCACCATGAATATGTCGCTGGGGATGGTGCAAAGCCTGGTTAGCGGTATTGGGATTGTGCTTGCAATCCCCGCAGCCAGTCTGTTTGCAAGTAGCCTTTTAAAAAGAGGTGACCACGCTTGAGTACAATTCCTGTTTTAGTTATTTTGCTTTTTTTGGCGATGCTATTGGTCGGTGGCTTACAAGGCTTGAAGGCATTTTTAAGTTTAGCAATTAACTTTGCATTAATTTTTTTGACGGTTGTTTTGATTGGTTTGGACTTTCCAATTTTGGGCGTTACCTTATTAAATGCTGTTATTATTTTAGCAGTCACTATTTACTTAGGGGATGATGATCCCTTAACCACGGAAACAGCCTTTTATGGCTCTGTCATTGTGATGGTGTTAGTTGTCTTACTCATTATTCCAACTGAACATTGGGCAATGGTGCAAGGATTTGGAAATGAAAATACCGAAGATCTAGAAGGATTATCGTTATTAGTTGGTATAAAGTTTCTAGATGTGTCAATTGCAACGACGATTCTTAGTAGTTTGGGTGCAATTGCAGAAGCTGCCATTGCCATTTCGGCGGGATTAGGAGAAATTTTGGCACAAAATCCCCAAATCTCAGCTAATCGCCTATTTGCGGATGGGTTAACTGTGGGGAAGCAGATTATCGGAACGACGTTTAATACGTTATTCTTTGGCTTTTTTGGTGGCTTCTTAGGTCTTTTCATTTGGTTTGAACGGCTTAATTATACTTGGGAAGAATTTATTAATAATAAGATTTTTGTCTCAGAATTGCTGATGATCTTAATTTCCTTTATTGGGGTTATTTTGACAATTCCTGTGACGACTTGGGTAATGCGCTTGAAGGTTCGTCGGCGACAAGCTGGGTCATAAAAACAAATTTAGGTAAAAAATTGGAAAAAGGGTGTTTTGACTTCGCACATGTGACGTTGTTCATGCAACTAAAAGCGCTAAAGTGATAAGTTGCTATAACAGCCTAGCTAAGCGGAGAAGTCAGCCTTTTTCCTGATTGTGACTATTCAAGTTTAAAGAAAGAGACTGGAAATTTTTCCAGTCTCTTTCTTTTATTGGCGCTTATCATAGGTGAGATGAAGCGCAGCTATAATTCCGGCAGGGAAGAAAATTCCCCAAATCAACAGGGCAAATAACAAAGTAAATGCCACTTGAATAAATGAAAGTAATTGGGTAAAACTTAAAGCAAGCAAAAGGCCAATGCCTAAGAGACTCATTAGTGTCGTTACGCGGCCAAAAGAGGTTAAAGCTTTTTGGTAATTTTCGGTAGTTGTTCTACTGGTTCGCGAAATTAAAATGATTGTTAAAAGAACGGTAATTCCGATGAAAAGAACACCACTAATTACTGGGGAATCCATCAGTAAATCGGTTTTTAACCACAGCGACGATAAGCCGTGCGTTAACTGTAGTCCGGCAACAAAAGCAAGCACAATACTAAAACTGGTGTAAATGGCAAAGAGCGACTGGGAAACAAAGAGCAGGTATAGAATTAGACAAATGCTCAACCAAAGTACTAAGTGGTGCATGTCATGAGAGAAAGCTTGTTTTTGATGACTGGTGAAGGCAGTTTGGCCTGTAAAATCAACAGAACTTGTTTTTAACTGTGTACCAGCTAAGCTTGATTGGGTTAGTGCCCTTAACCGGTTCAAAGTTTTAGCAGCAGAGTCCGAAGCAGCCGAATCTTTCAAAATAATTTGAACAGTGGTGACTTTGTTTTTCGATTGATTAAAGGCAGTTAACGCATTTTTCATTGGACTTGTTTTGAGATCTGGTGCTGTGACATATAGCGTGTTTAGAATGCCGGAGTGACTTAATCCATCTAAGTACCGTTGATCATTCGTTAAGTTTTGTTGAGCTATTTGAACGTTCTTACTATCTTTTGTGAGCGCTTTTTGGGTGTCTTTTAACGCCGTGCTGGCAGTTTGAAAATCATCTAGAACGTTTTGTTGATCCGCTTGGACCTGACTAATATTGTCTGTGATGATCTGATTATTAGAACTAACAACGCCAATATTATGCCGTAAGGTTTGTAAATCATTGCTGAGCGCTTCACTATGGTTTTTTAAAGACGTCAGCGCCCGTCGGTAAGTAGCTGATCGCCGTGAATTATTCGATGAAGAAATTAGCCGAGACAATTCACTTTGTTGGGCATCAATGGTATCAATGTCATTGGTCAAATCTTGCGCTTGGTCAGCAATCTCAGAACTCTGAGTGCCAATTTTGTTTAAGTTATCAGTATTCTTTGATAGTTGTTTTAAAGCTGCGGCAAGCTTTAAATCCTTTAGCTGTTTTTGCGAACTTTTCAGTGACTTTTGAGTGTTGGTCAAGTTCAAATTAGCAGCGGTCAACTGGGTGGTAATCGTTTGAAGCTGTTGATCCACGTAAAGCTGACTCATTGCAGTCCCACCAGGCTGGGCAAGAGAATAAACATTAGCAACTTGCTTATCTGACTTTAATTTTTGGGTGAGTTCGTTTAAAATCGCCATATTCTGGGTAGAGGTCACAGGTTGCTTAGCGATTAGTGTCAATGTGGTTGGTGAGGTCTTTCCCAGCGGATAGTGACTGTCAATTACCGTAGCACCAATTTTGGCTTGGCTTGAAAAAGAAATGTCAGCTTGATTGGACCAGTTTAAATGCCCCAGACCTAGAAAGCTAATTAAAAAAATGAAAATGAAAATACCAGCTAAAGTCAACGCCGAGCGCTGTTTACCAAACTGGGTGTTGAATCGCCAAAAGCCAGCGGGTACATTAGGATAACCTTGATAACTTGGCCAGAACAGCAAATCTCCTAGAAATTCGGTGATAGCCGGCATAAGTGTATAGAAAATGATCCATGAAAAGGCACTGACAACGGCGATTCCCCACATAGAGCGTAAAACAAGGCTTTGACTGAGTAATAAGCAACCGCCGATGACAATCATGGGAATGATACCAAGTAATGTCGGTAACCACGAATTTTGATAAAGCGATTTGGCAGTACCAGGACGCATGTCACCTTTGCTGTAGAAATAATAAAAAATACCGATGGCAACCGGAAAAATTGCGAAGCTCACGACCGTCATGAGCGTGTTCGTATAAGCGGAATAGGGCAATCCCCAAAAACGGGCAGCCGCTGTGGTTATAGAAAAGCTGGTTAAATAAACAATTCCTGAAAGAAGCAGGGCAAGGAGCG
Organism: Pediococcus cellicola; assembly: GCF_001438655.1. GTDB lineage: Bacteria > Bacillota > Bacilli > Lactobacillales > Lactobacillaceae > Pediococcus > Pediococcus cellicola. The sequence continues at coordinate 170,202 of NZ_JQBR01000002.1, read as the reverse complement.
GCGCCAGAATGGTTCTAAATAAGAGGCCTAAGCATACCGCCATAAAAAGGCAGCTCACAATAATGATTGCCTTATTAGCCGCTTGTGTAGCCTGTGCGCGGGCAATTTGTAGGATTGAATTGCCCGTGACGTATGTTTTGACCCCACTCACTTGAACCAGGTTGTATAACTGAGGAATCAAAACGTGAAATTGTGATTGCGATTTTTTGAAAGTTAAAACACTTAACTGGGTTGATTTGTCAGCAGAGTTCAGCCGATTAGCGGCGTTTGCATCATTAGTGGTTTCAATTGTTTTAAACCCAATAAATTTTTTGTTGGCAGCTAGCTTCTTTTGACTTTTCTGAATGGCTTTTTTTTGATGACTTGTTAAAGGACCATTCGGATTGGTATATACAACAGTTGCACTGGAAACTTGGTTTGCTGGTAATTGTTGACTGTAAGTTGCGTTCCAATTTAGGGTGTTGGGTAATAAGAGGATCATTCCCACTAAGAGAATGAACCAGGTAGTTATGCTAATGACTTGAATCGTATTTTTTTTTTGCATGATGGCATTTATTCCTTATGTAATCCGTATTTACTGTCTTGAGTTTAACATATGAAGTGTTCTGAATTAACCGATATTTTTAAATACGCGTTTTTTAAACTTCTATTTTTTGAAAAAATTGTTTAAATTCAGGATAAGCAAAACCAACAGGGTGAAAATAACTGTAATAAAGATGGTGATTTCCCATCCTGCCGCGGACCGCTGAAAAGGCACCAAAACATTTTGACCAAAAAAGCCGAAGACAATGGCGGGCACAGCAAGGACACATGGAAAAAACAGTTAGAAATTTCATTGTATTATTCAAATCACTATCTAAAATATTGGCGTTGGCATTGGCAACTCGTTCAATAATATCAGTGGCAAGTTGCGCCATTTCTTCTCCTTGTTGCGATTCAACAATGACGTCTTCTAATTGTTCGTGTTGGTCTTTAGACATTTTGATACTAGTCATACGGTTCATGCTAGTTAGCAAGGCGTTATTAGTTTTTAAAGAAGTCAGGTAATAAACCAGACTAGTTTCAAGGTGCAACATGTCTGAAATAGAGCGACGTGAGATATGGTCTACGGTTGTCTTTTGAATTTGCTCACGCTGACGGTTAACGTTAGTGATGGCATCAAAATATTGGACTGATAGTTGATATAAAGTTCGAAAAATAATGGTTAAAGGTTCGGCATCATCAGCATGATGAGCTTGTTCAATGGAAAGATTTTTGGCAAAAAGGGTATCGACAAATTTGGTGGAAGCTCGTGTAAAAGTGATGATGTAATCATTGGCGAGCATGATGCCAACTGGTTCTGTACTGCCACTATCCGTGATCGTCTTGGAGAGGACATCAAAAATAATTAAAAAAATGTTAGCATCGTGATCTGTTTCAATACGAGCACGTTCATTTGGGTCGATTGCATAACCCAACATTTCTTGTGTGACGTGATAATGATGGGTAATTTCGGCAATGTCACTTTCAGTTGGTGCATTTACCGTTACCCAGGTGTTTTTGGGGTTGATCTTTTTTTCGGAAATCATAGGTTGGCCTCATCAAAGATTTAAAAGTTACTTTATTATAATTTTAGACCAACAAAAGCGTAACGTCCATGAACAACTGGATCACATGCAAATTTTTAAGACGACGCTTGGGGCTGATTGTGGTATGATTTTATGCATGGAAAGGAGCACCACCGATGCAAGTAATTTCAAAGTTATACGGTCCATTTTTTGATCCTCATAATTGGGCAACGGTCTTAACTTCAAGTAGCGACTGGATGATTATTTTATCCTTAGTTATGATTGAATGTTTGTTGTCCGTTGACAATGCGGTCGTTTTAGCCACGCAAACACAGGTGTTAACAAACTTAAAGGATCGAGAGAAGTCGTTATTTTATGGGCTGTGGGGTGCTTATATTTTTCGTTTCCTGGTCATTGGAATTGGCACTTATCTCATTCATATTTGGGAGATTAAGATTATTGGCGCACTTTACCTTCTATATATGGTATACCGGTATTTTGCACCGAAACGACGATCAAATAAAAAGACTACTAAACAACCACAAGTTAAAAGTAAACGTCATTTATCCTTATTTTGGTCGGTTGTGTTACAAATCGAAATGATGGATATTATTTTTTCAGTTGATTCTGTGTTAGCTTCTCTAGCAATCTCGTCTAATCCGGTTATCGTGTTGATAGGTGGCATGATTGGTATTTTGTGCATGCGCGGAATTGCGGAAGTAATCATGAATGTGATGCGTAAAATCCCTGAATTAGAGACGATGGCTTATATTTTGATTGCCATTATTGGCATCAAACTCTTTGTGTCCATTCCTTTAATTGGTTGGGAAATTCCATCTGGTATCTTTGCGTTAATCGTCGTGCTGGCGGTGTTGATCACATTAGCAATTCATTATTATCGAGTGCATCTGAAACAACAACGGCAGTCTTAATAAGGAAATTCTAGAAGGCAACCTTAAATGGCTAAGTAAGATTTCGGTGAGATTGCGCTTTTGCTGCCATTATTCTGCTACATTTAGGGCTAAGCGCCTCTTCACACTCACTTTTATTTCTTATGCTATAATTCACTCATACAGTTCACAAACGGAGGGAAAAACATGGCTGTCACCATTACAAGCTATAACATTGAAAAAGAAACTGCCTCAGGACTCACCCTTGTAGATTTCTGGGCTCCTTGGTGTGGCCCCTGCAAAATGCTTGAGCCCGTCTTAGACCAACTTGAATCTAACTACGAAGGTCGCATTAAATTTGGAAAACTCAACGTTGATCATCAACAAGAGATCGCCGAAAAATACAAAATTATGAGTATTCCAGCTCTTGTGTTGTTCCGTGACGGAAAGGCCGTTGAAAAAGTAACTGGGTATTATCCTAAAGATAAATTAACGAAATATTTGGATTCAAAAGTGGAAACTAGGTGACAAAATGAAAATAGCGGTTGTTGTCGATAGTTCCGCCAATATTTCAAATGAACTGGTACAAAAGTATCATTTGTGCGTTATCAATCAACCCATTCTCTTTGGAAATCATTTATATCGAGAAGGAGTTGACTTAACGTCTGCTGAGTTTTATGAAAGACTAAAAAATGATAAAACGGTGCCCACCGCTTCTCAAGTTGCCATGTCTGAAATGCAAGGTGTTTTCACAAAATTAGCACAACAGGGATATGAAGCCGCAATTTGTTTTGGTGTTTCAGGTGGTCTAAGCGGGTTTATCACAAATTTGGAGGCTTTTGCTCCGTCTGTCAAAGATTTGGACGTTTATGCGGTTGATTCTAAGCTTGCTTGTGCTGCTGAGGGGAATTTAGCGTTGCTTGCGGCTAGTATGGTGGCTCAAAACGCGTCTGTCCATGACATTTTGCAACAAGTAGCCAAGTTACAAGCTGCGACACAGTTTTTATTGATTGTGTATAATATGCGTGCCCTTTCTAAAACAGGTCGCATTATGAGTCGTTCCCCACTAATTGGTGCCATTTTAGGCACGCGAACGATTCTAACGTTTAATAAAGCCGGACGACTTGCGTTAGTCACGAATGCACATCATATGGACAATGCGTTTAAGAAAATAAAAACAATGATTGACCAGAAATTAGTTGGTGATTCAAGTGTCCCACGTTTTAGTGTGCTTGACGCGAATGACCAGGTTTTGAATCAAGAATGGTGTACAGACCTGAAACAAACCTACCCGAAGGCCATTATTGAAACTGGAGAAATCGGTCCGTTTATGGGAGTTCATACTGGCGAAAAGTCAATGGGAATTGTATGTGCGCCTGATTGGCAGACTTTTTTACCTGAGAAGAATTAGGGCCAAAACGAATCAAAACGACCCATGAACGAAGTAGCTGACTTGTGCTAAGATAGAATAGATGAATTAAAAATTTGGGAGATATGAAAATGATCACATTAAAGTCGGAACGCGAAATTAAGGGCATGCAAAAGTCTGGGGCGGTTTTAGCAGGAATGCACCTTGGATTACGGGATATCATTAAACCAGGTATTTCAAGTTGGGATATTGAAAAATTTGCCTTACGCTATTTAGCAGAAAATAATGCTAAACCTGAAGAAAAGGGATTTGAAGGCTATCAATATGCAACCTGTGTCAGTGTCAATAATGAAGTTTGTCATGGTTTTCCTCGAAAAGACCTATTGATTAAAGATGGCGACTTAGTTAAAGTTGATACGGTTGTCAGTGTCGATGGCTACATGTCAGATTCGTGTTGGGCTTATGCAGTTGGCGACGTTAGCAATGAAGTTAAAGATTTAATGGATGTGACTAAAAAAGCCCTTTACCTTGGAATTGATCAGGCCGTTCCCGGTAATCGTATTGGTGATATTGGTCATGCGATGCAACATTATATTGAAGATGAACATGGTTATGGCGACGTTCGTGAGTTCGTTGGTCATGGCATTCAGCCCACTATGCACGAAGATCCAATGGTGCCTGGCTATGGTGATGCGGGTCGCGGACTACGTTTGAAAGCTGGGATGACAATTACCATTGAACCCATGGTGAACGTGGGTGATTGGCGATGTGATACGTCTGCACCAGATGGGTGGACAGTCACAACTATGGATGGTAGTCTAAGTTGCCAATATGAGCACACGTTAGTCGTGACCAATAATGGTCCCAAGATCTTAACTTCTCAAGATCCTGAATTCGATGCAAAGTATTTGTTAGCACCAGATTTTGATGCAAAAATTTTAAAGTAAATAGGGTTCAAATGTTCAAAAGTTGGTTTTGCTTCTAAAGCAACCAACTTTTTTGTATCTAGAATTGTGGGAAGTAAGACGAATATTTGGACAAATGACTGATTTTCGGTATGATAGTACGCGTATGCAGTAAGTTGAAAAATCTATAAGATGAAAAATGGTGGCAACATGAATAAACGGGATTTAAAAGCAAAACGAATTGTAATTAAGATTGGCACGAGTTCGCTGCTGTATCCAAATACAAGCCGGTTGAATTTGAGAGCTATTGAGCGCTTGGCGTTTGTCTTGAGTGATTTGAAAAATCAAGGTAAAGAAGTTGTTTTAGTTTCCTCCGGTGCAATTGGTGTGGGCATGGGGAGACTGGGATTAAATAGACGTCCCGAAACTATTCCGGCACAACAGGCCGTGGCTTCTGTGGGTCAGGGAGAACTTCTTGGTATTTATGAACGTGAATTTCAGCATTATGGCAAATCGGTTGCCCAAATGTTGTTGACACGTGATGTCTTGGTTTATCCACAAAGCAAGAAAAATGTGTTCAATGCCTTTCAAGAGCTCTTACAAATGAATGTCATTCCGATTGTGAATGAAAATGATACGGTCTCTGTCGACGAGCTGGATCATAAGACAAAGTTCGGTGACAACGATCAGCTGTCTGCAATTGTGGCAAACCTCATTGATGCTGATTTATTAATCATGTTGTCAGATATTGACGGTTTTTATTCTGGCAATCCTATGTCTAACCCCAGTGCCGAACTGTATCATACGGTTACAAGTATTGACGCGTCTATTATTCAGGCTGCTGGAGGCCGCGGTACGAAGTTCGGAACCGGAGGCATGGTGACTAAATTAAAGGCCGCAAAACGAATTCTCAAGAATCATCAGCAAATGGTACTTGCCAATGGTAAGAATCCACGGATTATCTATAATATTTTGGCTGGCGAACCGGTCGGTACATTATTTGCGCCTAAAGAGGTTGTCACGAAAGAAGGATTAGCATGATTCAATTAACTGAAATGGGACAAAACGCAAAAAAAGCAGCGCAACAATTAGCCCAGTTATCCACAATCCAAAAAAACCAAGTGCTTAAAACGATGGCGGCATCAGTTCGCACAAACACACCTAAAATCTTGGCCGCCAATGACATGGATATGAAAAATGCCCAACAAAATGGTGTCAAAAAGGTAATGTTAGATCGTTTAAAGCTTGATCAAAGTCGTGTGGACAGCATGGCGGATGGTTTGGAACACGTTGCAGATTTGGCAGATCCAATTGGTGAAGTTGTCAAAGGGTGGACAACCGAAACTGGATTAGCTATTTCCCAGGTTCGAGTACCATTAGGTGTGATTGGGATGATTTATGAGGCACGTCCAAATGTGACGGTCGATGCTGCAGGGTTAACGTTCAAAGCCGGAAGTGCAGTTATTTTGAGAGGCGGAAAAGAAGCGCTACAGTCTAATCAAGCGTTGGTTGCCGCGTTACGAGAAGCGTTAATTACAGAGAGTGTGGCTGAAGACAGTATCCAGCTGATTACGGATACTTCCCACGAAACGGCAACGGCGCTCATGCAATTGACGGAGTATTTGGATGTGTTAATTCCACGGGGCAGTGCTAAATTCATTCAAATGGTGGTTCAAAAAGCAAAAGTTCCTGTGATTGAAACGGGTTCGGGTAATTGTCATGTTTATGTGGACGAAGGTGCAGACTTAAAGATGGCAACCGATATTATTGTAAATGCCAAAACACAACGCCCGTCGGTATGCAATGCCATGGAAAAGTTAGTAGTTAATCAAAAAGTGGCAGATCAATTGTTACCAATGGTAGCAAAAGCGCTTCAACCCTTTAATGTAGACTTACGGGGTGATGAACGTGCAAAAGAAATTTTGCCAAATATTACTTTAGCCACCGAAGCCGATTGGGGCACGGAATATAATGATTACATTATGGCTATCAAAATTGTGGATAACTTGGATCAAGCTATTGCTCATATCAATCACTATAATACGAAGCACAGTGAAGCCATTGTAACGAATAATTATGCCCACAGTGAACGTTTTACCAAAGAGATTGATGCTGCAGTCGTGTACGTGAATGCGTCTACCAGGTTTACGGATGGATTTGAATTTGGGTTTGGTGCAGAAATTGGAATTAGCACCCAAAAATTACATGCGCGTGGTCCAATGGGCTTGAACGAAATTACATCGACAAAGTATGTTATTCGAGGAAATGGGCAAGTTCGAAAGTAAAAGAGAAAGGCTTTTGATAAAACTAGGAAAACCTAGCGTTATCAAAAGCCTTTTTCAATGGTTAATAGTTACTAATTTCAATTAAGTTTTGGTCGGGATCGCGTACGTAGACAGAGGTTATTTTTCCGTGAGCCCCAGTTTTTTGAACGGGTCCTTCCAAAATCGTCACGTAATAGCTTTTCAAATGGTTGATGACTTCAGGCATTTTATCTTTGACAACAATACACAAATCAGCTGATCCTGGAGTTGGACTAGCAGCTACAGGTTCGTGAGGATGGCCCAGTTCCTGAAAATTAATTTTCTGTTTTCCACAGAGAACTGCCTTGCGATCCCCATCAAAGGTCAAAATAGGCATGTCAAAGACTTCGTGATAAAATCGCAGACTTTTTTCGACATTTGCCACGGTCAAAGTAATATGATCAATTTCGCGTACATTCATAATAAGAGACTTCCTTAAATTTGTTTATATTCTTAATTAGTATAGCATAATTGGGGTGAATTCAAGGTATGTCTTCGGAAACGCATACACAATCGCTGTAGTTGACGGTCTTTATAGCTTTGTGATACGGTTGTTATTAGTCGTTTTAGGAACGGATAGAAAGTGGGAGTTATGAGTATATTAGCAGTAGAAAATTTAACGCATGGTTTTGCAGACAAAAGATTATATGAAGATGCCAGTTTTGATTTAAACAAACAAGATCATATGGGCATTGTGGGCCAAAATGGAGCGGGGAAAAGTACCCTCATTAAAATTTTAACTGGATCCATTTTACCGGATGAAGGTAGTGTAAAGTGGCAAAATAAAGTTACTTATGGATATTTGGATCAGTACGCTGATATTCCAGAAGGGGACACGCTTTATCAATTTTTGACCACCGCGTATGCTCATTTGTTTAAATTAAAGGCGCAAATGGACCAAGCCTATGCAGATTATGCGGAAAGTTTAGACAATGACCTGCTTGAAAAAGCAGGGCGTATTCAAGAGACACTTGAAGCTAATAACTTCTACGAAATTGATACTGAAATTGCCCGGGTCATGACGGGATTGGGCCTGGATGATATTGGCCGCGATCATATTGTTAGTCAAATGAGTGGCGGACAACGATCAAAAATTATTTTAGCAAAGCTTCTTCTGCAGAACCCCGATGTGCTTTTGTTGGATGAACCAACAAACTATTTGGATACCGCACATATCAATTGGTTAGAGAATTATTTGAGTGACTTTGCCGGTGCGTTTATTGTCATTTCCCATGATTACGATTTTTTGCAGGCCGTCACAAATTGTATTTGTGATGTGGCGTTTGGAAAAATCACTAAATATCGTGGTAATTTTAAATCAGCCATGAAACAAAAAGATGCGCGTAAGGAAGCACAATTAAAAGCTTTTGAAAAACAACAAGTAGTTATCGAGAAAGCAGAAAAGTTTATTCGCAAGAATAAAGCGGGCTCGCATTCAACCATGGCAAAATCACGGGAGAAAATGTTGTCACATATGGATCGCATTGATCCACCTAGTGAAAATTTGAAATCTCATTTTGACTTTCCATATCTTGAAACGGGTTCTCAAAATGCCGTTGCGGTGAAAAAACTTGCTGTTGGTTATGGAAAACGCCAGTTACTTGAGCCTGTCACGTTTAGTTTGACAGCGGGTGAAAAAATTGCGTTTTCTGGTTTTAATGGCGCCGGAAAGTCTACTTTGATCAATTCTATTTTGGGGAAAATTCCAGCTTTGAGTGGGACGACTGTTTTTTCACCGTCCGCCCAAGTGAGCTATTTTACACAGGAACTAGTGTGGGATAATCCTGAATTAACACCTTTACAGACGATTCAAGAACAATACCCTACGATGTTACCTAGAACAATTCGTACCAAGTTGGCAAAAAGTGGCATTAATGCCGCGGATACGCAAAAGCCTATGCACATTTTGAGTGGTGGTGAACAAACAAAAGTCAAACTTTGCTTGTTGGAATTGGTTGAGTCTAATTTTCTTGTCATGGATGAACCTACGAACCATTTGGATGACGAAACCAAGGCGGCCTTAAGTGAGGCCCTCCAACGTTTTAGAGGAAATCTGATTGTGGTTAGCCATGAGGATGGTTTTTATACGAACTGGATTGATAAAGAATTAAATGTTGAAAAATTACGACTTGATAAAGATTAATAATTTCTGTAAACGAGAGTGGAAAAAAGGTGTTTTGGCTTCGTAGCTAATTGGAAAAGTCAGTTTTTTCCAATTACGCCTTTTAAAATTCAGAGACAAAAAAGACTGGGGACTCCCCAGTCTTTTTCTGTGTCTTTATCATAAGCGCTTCTGTATTTTGGGGCGTGAGGGTGGCACGTAAGAAACCGTGTCCCACACTAAAAATGAGAAAACTGAGAAGAATAAGCCCACTTGCGCGGAGATGCTTTCGCTTAGCAGGAAACTTGGTGTGGCTTTGCAGGTGTGTAACTAGATACCCAAAATTAGGCAACAGACTTGGTAAAAACCAAAGCACAACAAAGTTGAGGATAATTAATGACGCTGGTAATAACCCAGGAATAATTAGCGCCTGATGCTTGATGGTGAGGCCGCCAGACTGGCCTTTATATAGATAGACAGGTAATTCATCCTTAATTTGAGAATGGGTGTATAAGCTACCAGAAACGTCATGTATGTCATTTTGGGTGATTCCCCAATCATCCGTATAACGAAGATTCAGCTGATTTTCTTCAGTGGTGATTCGACCATACCTGGTTTGGCTGTGTAAGACGTCATGGTGTTTCCCCACGACAGTTGCGACGACTGCGGTCTGACGGTTAGCAGGAGAGGTTGTGAAGCCCAGTGGTTCCAAATAGTTGGCATAATTCCAGTAAGATAGACCAATAATGCCCAATAAAACGGATACCATCAAATCTAGGCGGACTAAATTCTGAAACAGTGGTTTTGGATGTCGCATGAAAAGTAGTTTCAAAATGAGACGTCCCACATAACTGACACACACGAGTAGCGAAAGTCCTAAAAAAAGAAGTAAAAAGCGCCAATCAACTCTTAGATTCCAGACGGCAAGCTTGCCATCATAGCGAAGATAGATCTTTTTTCTTAAATACTGATTAGGGGAGTTTAACCAGGCTTGATAGTCCTTTTTCGTGACAGCTATTTGTTGATGCTTGGTACTCGTCGCACGGTAGGCTGTGATTTTACCAAAGCTATTTTGTACAGTGGTTATGTGATGAATGGTGGCGACACCGGCTTGCCGGATATCATGAAGGTTACTTTGCGTTAAAGATAAACCAAAAAGGGCAAAAAGAAAGCATACGAAGTAAGAGAATTCATGTTTAAATTTAGGAGACATAGGATCGACCATCACTTTACTTAGTTTCTGAATTAAAAAATTTTCTCAAAGAGAAGGCATTATGTAAAAAAACTGAAATCACCCAAATGGATCATTTCTAATGAAATTGGATGATTTCAGTTCTAAGTTATTTTTTGAAATTGCCACTCTCTACATCACGTAGATAATCGGCTAAATGTTTGAAGTAAACTGGCGCATTATCAATCATATGATGATGACCGCCATTTGGTGTGGTAACTAGTCGGGAATTCGGGATGACTTGTGCCATACGTTGTGCCGACTTCAATGGCATCGTTTCATGTTCACCAAAAGTCAATAATGTAGGTACGGTAATTTTGTGGATTTGATCACGGATATCCCATTCCTTTAATTTACCAGTCACAACAAACTCGTTGTCTCCTTGGAAAGCATTGTAAACAGGTACTGCCATGGTATCTACGAGGTGAGAAATGGCAGGTGGCTGTTTGCGATCGACATATCCACGGTTCAAAACCTCAACCAATTCTTGATAACGTTCGTTATGCCAATCACCGTTCTTTTCACAATCACGCATAAACTGTGCATCAGCAGGTGCAAGTGCTTCGTCGCGAATAGCATCTTGATGTTCAAGATACTCATCAATGTTGTCAACCATGCTTGAAATGATAGCACCTTTTAAATGGGCGCCGTACTTCAAGGCATACAACATCGTCAAAGCACCACCCCATGATTGTCCAATTAAGTAGAAATGATCAATGCCTAATTTTTGGCGAACTTCTTCGACTTCATCTAAGAAGTAATCATAAGTCAAATATTTGTCGGCAATTTTAGGATCAGAATAATCCGGCTGATCGGAGTACCAAGAACCTAACTGATCGTAGTAATGCACTTGGACGTCTAGACCTTGTTTTTTCAGCTCATCATGAAAGTTTTCCCAATACTCATGGTTACCGCCAGGGCCGCCATGTAAGGCAAGTAAATGGATTTTACTGTCTCCACCATCTGTATGGGTCCACAAATGATAACCGTTATCCAATGTGATAATTTTTGTTCCTTGTTTCAACAGATCACCCTATTTCGTTTTAGTTAATCCTTATTCTAGCAAAAGTTAGACAACTACTCAATATTTCGGTCTTGGTTTTGCACCCGTTTTCGCATTCTTTTTCGCCAAAAGCCGCCCTTGATAAATTTAGGCTCGTAAGAAATAATGAACGCATCGGGGTTGTTGGCTTCAATAAAACTGTACAGGTGTTGCTCACGCTTCCGTGGTGTTAAGATTTCAAATTCTAAGCGTGCACCTTCGCGACCCTGAGCGTTTTTGACGGTGACACCGTAACCTTCTTGACGAATCGTTTCCGCAAACTGCTTGCTGGCATCTGTTTTGGGTAAGATGACATTAACGTCTAGGAGACCCAAACGTAACTTGTCTTCTAGCCATGTGCCAAAATAAATACCTGTCGCGTATCCTAAAGCATAAGCTGCGATGTTCCAAACGTTGTTGAGTTTGCTTAAGACTAAACTCAGGCCGACGACATAGGTGACAATTTCGGCAATGGATAACAAGGATGCCCAAAATTTGTAGCCCTTCATTTCTAAAAGAGTTCGGATGGTATTCATTGTGATATAGGCAAAGCTCAAGACAAAGATAAGGGTAAGTAAAGCAAAATTCATAATCGAGCCTTCTTTCATAGCGGAGTTGCATTAGCAGTATAGCAAACGAAAACATAAAACAACAAACAAAGTGCTGGTAAAAATATAAAGTATCTTGTTTGTAGTCCCATCAATTGGTAAGATTAACACAAAATTAAGGGAAAGAGGTGGTTGAAATCAAATTTAATGTCCAAAAAGTGCGACAAACTTTGGCGCAAAATGGGATTGAATTTTATAGTTATGCTCAAATAGATTCGACGAATTCACAAGCTAAGCGAATGGCCCACCAACTAGCAACGTTAACGCATCCCATCGTACTGGTGGCTAATCACCAAACAAACGGTTATGGACGCTTAGACCGCAGTTTTTATTCTCCCGAGGACGATGGCCTTTACATCAGTTTTTTGATACCAGTTAGCCAAAATGATTTTAACCCTGGCCTGCTAACAACCATGACGGCTGTAGCCAGTCTTGAAACGCTAGAACAATTCTTTTCAGTTAAGCTGCAAATTAAATGGGTTAATGATTTAATTTACCGAAAACGTAAGGTGGGGGGAATTTTAGCTGAAGCGGTTACTGATGCGACTACCCACAAAGTAACGGGGGTTGTGATCGGGATTGGTGTGAACCTCACGACACAAAAATTCCCAGAGGAGATTAGTCAAATTGCAGTTGCCTTGAGTAATCAAGTGCCAAACAAGGACGAAACGGAATTTATCAGAGCTTTTGTTGATAATTTCTTTCACCATTTGACAACGTACCAAACGGCTGATTTTATGACAACTTATCGCAAGCATTCCTCAGTGATCGGGCATCGTGTGCGGGTGCAGTTCCAAACTAAAGTTGTAACTGGCACGGTTTTAGATGTGGCTGACAATGGGGCTTTGGTTGTTCAAACGGACAGAACAATTTTGCATATGACTAGTGGTGAAATTATCCATGTTCGCCCAATTGAATCAGTGTAACCAAAACGGAATTTATTTTGACTATCAAAGCTCGGAGACAAAAAGACGACTGGAAATTTTTCCAGTCGCCTTTTTGATTACCATTCACATGGCATTAAACCAGCCATGTGGCTCTTTATTTAATTGGTAAGCTCATCTGGCACTGATTAATCTGCAACGAATATTGTAGTTCCTGATTCCCACGAATGGTGGTATTGAAATCAGTCGCATAGACCACAAGTCCAAGCTGGTGACCGCTAAGAAGATGATAGAAAGTTGGCTGTAGCTCAACCGTCAGGTCATAGAAGTCATTAGGTTTAAGGGCATCAACTTGATAATTGTTGTGTCGATTTTGAAGATTAATGTGACCTTTAGTGATCATTTTCCAAGGTGTAGTTTCTTTTTGCAAGGTGAACTCACGCAAGTTGTCACGACGCCAATCGTAGGTACCACTCAGAGATTTTGCAGCTAAGATCGTGGGACTTACGGTTAAGCGTTTTGCTTCACCATAATCAACCAGCTGAAAACTCAGCATGCCAAATGGTTCGTTGACAGCTACGCGAATTTTTAACTGAACGCGTCCGTCAATATAAGTATCTTGGGTGTATTGACTAGTCTTAAAGATTAAACGATTATCACGTAGCTTATTTTCACCCTTAGTATCATGGTTGGTGGTCAGAAGATCACGTTCCCAAACATCTAGGTGCTTTTTGTAAAAATCAAAGGTTTCCGTGTCCAAATGATCGCTAAATGAAGCTGCAGCAGACCGCACAGGAACGTTTTGTGGCACTAATTCTTTAGCCTCGAAGTTAAAAATTTGGTGTTGATCATCTGGAGACTGCCAATCCTCGTAAGTTTTCCAAGTTTCTGGTTGAGTATTATCTTGAATCAAAACATCTGGTAGAAGCTCTTTGGCATGATTAGCCACACCAAACAATTCGTGGCTAAACCAGAGATTCATCATGTCAGTAAAATCTAGGGAACGAAAGGCATTCACGTAAATATGTTGTCCTTGATGCAAGATCAATTTTTTGGTAACAGGGACGTCCCGTAAGGCATTCCATAAATTACCAACGTTACGTGGCTTTACGTTCCAATCGTTGAGGCCATGGACCATAACCATATCAGCCTTAATGTTTTTCACGTTGTTAAGATAATTACGTTCATCCCAATAACGACTGTAATTGCCTGTTTGACGATCTTGATCCTTAGCCATAGTGCTAAGTACTTGATTAAAGTAATCTTTAATCTTGAGGTAATCACCAGGTTTTTGCATACGACTGAATACTTCGGTTGCTAAAACGTCCATATCTTCTCCTTGGAACGTTTCGGGAGCAGCCACCAAACCACCATCACGATAATAATCATACCAACTAGAAATAGCAGCTTCGGAAACAGCTGTTTTTAAGCCTGCCACGCCAGTTGTTGCCGCTGCTGTGGCGAGAGTTCCTAAGTAAGAACGACCCGTCATGGCAATTTTTCCGTTAGACCACCAAGCTTTAATTGCAATATTGTCTATTTTGTTGGTGAAGGCCGTCCGATTACCCGCTAACCACTCAATGACGGCAATCGTAGAGACAGTTTCAGCAACGGCTCCGGTATCCCGGATACCATCAGAATCCTTTGTCCCAATGCCAGCAGCATAGGCTACGGCAAAGCCACGTGTTAGAAAATAGTCGTTTAACGTGTACGGCGATTCCATGGCAAAGGTCTCATCGGCTTCTTTTTGTTCGCCATGGATTGTCCGCTTAGCAGGCAAAGGATTGGATTGCGGTTGATATTGAACATCTTTATAAGTGAGTTGATTAGGCTCTTTGGCCGCCAATGGCACATCAACATTATGCATTAGTTTACTACCGGCTTCGTCATTAATCCCCTGATTGTAAGGACTGGCAGTGTACAAAACGGGTGCTTTGTATCCCTGCTTGGTTTGGGAAGGACGCAAAACTTCAACTTTAAGCAGATCACGCTTTCCATCATGGTCGGTATCTAGTGGGGCTTCCACATAAACCACATCCCGAATCAATTGATGTGGATCAAAAACAGCTTGTGCTTTGCCATTAAAGAAAAGGGGTTCGGTTGTGTGACGATAAAATGGTACAAAATAACCGTCTTGTGCTAATTTATCAAGATAAGTCTGTCCATTCTTGGTATGTGTGCAGAGCAGTAAATACCAAGCATCTAAAAGATCTGCCTTAGTGGTAATGGGGCCTTTAATAAACGGTAGTTGAATTTCTTTCATCGCAGCTAGCGGATCGTCCAGTTTGAAATCACTGTCAACGTCAAATTCAAGTAATTGGAGAGCGACACGGTAGAAAATTTCGTTCGTTACGGCCTGATTACCGTTCAAAAAGTCACCTAAAGTGATCTCAGATGTGGCTAAGTAATTATTTAGTTTCTGGTTAAAAACGGTTTGGCTTTTAGCTTCAAGGACTGTCTTTTGGAGTAGTTTTTGCCAAACAGCAAGTGGATCTTCTAATGCGTCAATTGAGGCATCAACAAAGTGAATCGCGCGCAATTCTTGTAACTCGGTTTTGCGGTCCACAGTCTCAATGGCAAATTGATTATTTTTCATAAATAAAAAACCTCCGGAAAAGTTGTATGGCACCAATTATACGCCAATATGGGACGACTGGTAAAAACATGTTGTGAAATTAAGCAAGATTCAGCAAATAAATGTGTTCAGCCACAACTTTTGTGACGTTTTGCAGTTGTGAGATGTTTTTCTTTTGCCCAACATAGTAAGTTTCTTCGCCGTTTTTCGCATATGGGATTTCTTGATTTTGTTTAGAAAAAAGGGCGACCTCGTGAGGATATCTAATCTCAGTTCTGGAAAATTTAGGCACATGATTCATAGGACTCGAGGCGTAGACAAGATACCCACCAAAACACAATTTCGCACCAATGGCTTGGTAGAGTTTATTGGCAGGAGTATCACTTAGAGTGTAAATAATGAGTTTACCCCCAAAAGTTTTTAACCGTTTTTGTGCTTCGAGAAGTAACTGGCGGGCAATCCCTTGACGCTGATAATCGGGATGTACGGCCATGGTATCTAAAGTCGCCAAAGGGGTATGCAATGGCACGTTGTATTCAGACGTTAAGATCGGGTTATCTTTAAGTAAAATAATGTCGCAAACCCCCACGACAGTTTCGTGTGCTAAAGCGACCAGAGATAGCGACCTTTTTGGAGGGACGTCTTCTTTTTGAGCATTGATTTCGTCATTAAAGGCGCTACGCATGTAAGCTAATGCGCGGCAACGTAACCAGCTTTCTAACATTTCTGACTGAAAATCTGTAATTTTAATGTCTGACATTGGTGATCCTCCTTGGTATAAAAATAGCCGAGAAAAAGTCTCAGCTACAAGATGTCGCTTATTTTGATCCATCTGACGAACGCGCCAGTTGGCTGTGATGAATGCCGTAAGTAAAGTAGATTAATAAACCAAAGGCAAACCAGATTAATGACGCAATCCAAGTTTCGGCAGATAAGGTAGTCATTAAGAAAATACACAACAAGCCAGAGATGATCGGCAGTACTGGATAAAATGGGACTTTAAAGCCGTGGTTAGGGATGTCTTTGCGTTTGCGTAACGGGATAACACCGAAAGAAACGACAGTGAAGGCGATTAAAGTTCCGATATTGACCAAGTTTGTCAATTGATCTAAAGGTACTAAACCACCAAGAATGGCGATGACAATGGTAACGACTGTCATGGCATGTAGAGGTGAATGATTAGCACTAACTTCTCCTAGAGTTTTGGGAAGGAGTCCATCACGACCGGTGGAATAGACTAATCGGGAACTGCTATAGATCATTGTGACCATCATGGTAGTCATCCCGGCTAAAGCACCTAGCGAAAGAAGACCAGCCATCCAATTTTGGTTCACGCTTTGTAAGGCAAAAGCTACAGGATCGGCGACATTTAATTTGGTAAAAGGAACCATCCCAGTCAAGACCACAGAAACCCCAATGTAAAGTACGGTAGCAATGATGAGTGTGCCAATAATACCAAATGGCATATTGCGATCAGGATTCTTTACTTCGGCTGCGGAAGAGGAAACGGCATCAAATCCAAGGTAGGCGAAAAAGACAGTGGACGCTCCCTGAAACATCCCTTTAACGCCAAATGGCAAGAAGGGATGCCAGTTAGTTGGTTTGACGTAAAAAGCACCTACCAGAAGGAAAAGGACAATAATTGCAATTTTCACAATTACCATGATGTTGTTAATGCGAATGGATGATTTTAACCCCTTTGATAAGAAAAACGCAATCAAACACACAATAAGGATTGCAATGATATTGATATAGGTTCCATGCGTTGGGTCGAAGGGACCGGATAAGGCTTTAGGTACGTGTAGGCCAAAGCCAGAGATAAACGAACTGAAATACGCAGACCAACCGGTTGAAACGGCAGCAACGGCAAGGACGTACTCTAAGATTAAGGCCCAACCAAGGATCCAGCCGATAAGCTCACCGAAAATGACGTTACCATAAGAGTAGGCACTTCCTGCAACTGGCAGCGCAGAGGAGAACTCAGCGTAGCACATAGCAGCAACAGAGCAGACAATAGCCGCCACGATAAAGGAAAGAATAATAGATGGTCCAGCTTTGGTGGCAGCGACGGTTCCGGGAAGAATGAAGATTCCGGTTCCGATAACGGCACCAATGCCAAGGGCGATGAGATCGCCACCGGAGATAGTTTTTTCAAAGCGGTTGTCGCGTTCAATATAGCGATCACGGCTTTCTTTGCGGAAAAGGCGTCCGCGTAATGATGACATAATAACACTCCCTAAGTATTGAAAAATAAAAAATAACAGTCTATTAGACTATATCTGTGTAAATATTAAAAGTCAATGAGAAAAGGGACAATGAACGAAGTAAATCAAGAGGACTAAGAAAGTCAGTGGGGGACATTATGATGCTGCGGGAAGTTTTTCGATTTTTTTAATTCTGTTTTGTGGAGAATGATAGGAAATAAAGTTGAAAAATAGTTTCAACAAAACAATTAGAATTAACCGGGTTGATGTGAAGAGTACCACCACAGATTTTCGTAGAAAGCGTGGTATAATGGAAAAAATTATTTGACGGGGAGGTTGTTTTAATGGCGCAGACCTTATTAATTGAGGATTTATCAGTCGTCGGAAGTGTTTCTTTAAGTATCGCAATGCCAGTGATGGCTGCGTTTGGAATTCAGTCTGCTAATTTGCCTTCCATGCTCTTATCCACACATACGGGCGGTTTTGGTACGCCTGAAAGTTTAGCCATCACCACAACTTTTAAAAAGTTTCGGCAGCACTGGCAACGTGCACAAGTTCAATTTGAGCACGTTTTGATTGGCTACCTAGGTAAGGATAGAAAAATCTATCAAGAAATCGCATCTTTTTTGAAGGAAAATCGACCGAATCTGGTTCTTCTAGATCCCGCCTTTGCCGATCAAGGCCAGCTTTATCACGGTATGTCAATGACCGTGGTGGAGGACTATTTGAGACTTTGCAAGTATGCGCAAGTCTTACTTCCCAATCTGACTGAGGCTTGCTATTTAGTGGGAAAGTCGGTTCCAAAAGTAATTAATGAAGCTTTCATCAAAAATTTATTGAGTGATCTTCAGGCAAAAACAGCTGTTTCTTGCATAGCCATTACGGGTGTCACGCGATCTGACAAGATAGGATCTGCTTATCTTGTCAACGACCAAGTTCACTATGTTTGGGCACCAAAGGTTTCCGGAACCTTTTTTGGAACGGGCGATCTGTTTTCAAGTCTCGTGTTTGGCCTGTTAATTAAACAAGAAAAATTTCCGGTAGCCCTAAAGTTAGCCAACGAATGGACAAGTAAAGCCGTAAAAGAGGCAAGTAAACACGAACAACGCGATCCACGTCTTGGGGTGGCTACACAAAGTGTTCTTGCTAAGATATTAACGTATGAGGGGAAATAAATACTATGCATAATAATCAATTGAGAAAAATCGTGATCACTGCACTCTTTGCCGCTATTATTTTTATAGGCATATCTGTCTTTCAAATTCCCATTCCTGCAATGATTGGTCGCCCATTTGTTCATTTTGGTAACGCCTTGACAGCGTTAGCCATTCTATTTTTAGGATTTGGTTACGGAACGCTTGCTGGAGCAATTGGTTTAGGTCTATTTGATGTGACGCATGGATACGTCAGCACAGTCTATCTTACTATTATAGAAGTGATTATCGTGGCTGCCGTTGTGACGTGGGTATTCAAGCTGTTACGTCGGGATGACACGAAAAAATGGCATATTGTGCTAGTGGCATTCGTTGCGGGATTGACCAAAATTTTTACGTCGTTTGGAAATTCACTTATTGAGGGTGTCTTTTACCAAGGGATGCAATGGCATGCGGCTTTCATTGGTGCATTAGCTAGCGAGCCAGCTACCGTAGTGAATTCCATAACAACCTTTATTCTAGTTATCATTTTGTACTATCCACTTAAAAAGATCTTGGGACATTCAGGTTTACAGTAAAAAATAAAGACCGCAAGTACCTTTTACGATACTTGCGGTTTTTATTCTCTTTTGACATCATTTATATGTGATCGTCGGTTAGGCATCTTGTAAATCACCTTGAATCGCCATAATAGTTTTTAAGTTTTGAACAGCAGATTCAATTGTGATGCCAGTGGCTTCATAAGCAGGATTTAATTTATCTCCTGCAATGAAAACTTGTTTTTCAGTGTCGAGTGCAATTGTGAACCAGTTGTTACTATAATTTTCAAAGGTCATGTGGATAACCCTCCTTATATTTTTAGTTGAAAAGATTTCAGAAATTGAAGAAATCGCTTACATACAACTTTATTTTTTTATTCTACAGCATGTTACAATAAAAGACAAACAATATTACTATGGAGTGGAAAAAATGGGAAACAAAATTATTGTCATTACGGGTGCAACTGGGACGGGCAAAACAACTGTGAGTGATTATTTAAAGACGTATTACCACGTTCCTCAAGTGATTACGCATACCACACGGCCTGCACGTAAGGGAGAAGTGGATGGTAAAGACTATTATTTTGAAACGGATCGTAGTTTTTTTGACAATCATTATCTTGAAAATGTGGTCTATTCGGGTTATCATTATGGCTCATCCTATGAGGGTTTGGAACGAGGCTGGCAACGCTGTCGGCTTGTAAGCATTGTTTTAGATACCAAGGGAGCGATTACTTATCAGCAAAAGCTGGGTGATCAGGTCGTCATTTTGTACTTAACAGTTTCTGATCAAGATGGGTTAATTAATCGTCTTAAAAAGCGTGGGGATACGAACGAAATGGTGCGTCAACGTATTGCCAGTGAAGAATATCAACGTGATTTAAAGCTTCCAGAAGCGTTGCGCGCAAAAGCGCATGTGATTTTAAATGATGATTGGCAACTGACTCGTAACCAAATTGATAATTTAATGCATAAATTAACGGAATCGGTTGCCAATCAATAAATTGTCAACTTTAGATAAATTATGCTAAACTTTTCTAAAGTGTAATTGTTACTATTTAAACTAGAGGAGTCAATTATGGATACAAAAGTTACACAAGCCATTGAAGTTTTACAACAAAATCATTTTAAAATCACAAAACAACGTCAGGCACTTATTGAAATTATGGTGCAACATGAAAATAACTATGTTGATGTCACGCAGGTTGACGAGCAAATGCGGGCTAATTATCCCAAAATGAGTCACAATACAGTTTATCGCAATTTAAAAGAGTTCGAACAGATTGGTCTGGTCGAACAAATTATCAAAGGCGAGCACGCTCAAGTCAAATATCAATGTGATGTGACACATCAACATCATCATCATTTTATTTGTACGAATTGTGGGAAGGTCGAAGAAGTTGAAATGTGTCCGTTAGATTTCTTTGAACGGCAATTACCCGGGTATGAAATTTCTGGACATCGTTTTGAATTATATGGCTTATGCGCAGATTGTGCCCAAAAACAGCGTGCCATTTAATTTTTAAATTGTAATTGTAAAGAATTAATATGATTTTAAAGTTTGCCCTTTAAAATAAAAGTGAATTTGTTAAGCTTTAAATAATCATTTAGGAAAAAGGGGAGGAAAAGAAGTTATGGCATATCGTACGCCACCATTTATCACGCCATTTGCTATTGTCAGTATTTTAATTGCCTTAAGTGCAACAAACGTCGTGGTTAATAAGGTGACCGGCACGGCAGAAGGTGGCTCGGTAAAAACACAAACTGAGTCTGTGAAAAAAAGAGTTGTTCCAGATGAAGATAAAGATTCTTCTAAAAAGGAAAGTTCCAAAAAAGAGAGTAGTCAAGATGAGGACAGTAGCTCAGATGCAGACAGTTCTAGTGAGTCCTCTGATGTTGTAAGCAGTTCGTCAAGTGATGACACGGAAAGCAGCGCGGCCAATAGCTCGTCAACACAGAACAGTAGTGCTGATTCAAACAACACCTCGTCAAAAAATGCTAACAGCTCAAGTGCGGTTAAACAAAGTTCCAGTGCTTCTAGTTCAGCACCAGCAGCCAGCTCATCTAGCAGTACGGCGACAACCACGCAGGATGACACGACTAACTAACATTAAGAAGGGAGAGATGGTGTGTGTTTACTTTTATTGACATGATTAACCATTATTTAGGCTATATTAATGTCAACTTAAAACTAAAAAATCAGATTTATACCGTGATTGGTTTTATTGGAAATTTCTACATGCTTTACTTGGCGTACCGTTTCTTTGAAAATGGACGTTGGGTACGAGGCTTAGGTTTTATCGCTGTTTTTTTAATTTTCTTGTATTTCTTAATTATGAATATCTATTATTATTTTACGAAAAAAGCAGCACCGTTTGATATTTCTCCTAAAATTGAAAAATTATTAGGCGGAAAGCCACGTGAAGCGATCGAAATGGAACGCGCACAGCGCTTAAATCGAACTGGTCGTGGTCGTCAAACGATCGTGCCATCAACTGGAATTTTTGAAAAAAATACGATTTTACCGGCGACCATAAAATCCAATCAGCGTGACTTGCAAAATATTCAGCAACTTGCTACCCAAATGGTGCAAAATAATTTTGCAATGGCTGATTATGAAGGGTTAAGCGACGATGAAATTCTTGCACATTTACAAGAATCAAATGAGACAGAAGTTTATGCCATAGGACAGGGCATACCGTTTCCTTATTTTGAATTACGTGAAGAAGATGGAAATGCTAACGTTTATGCAGGAATGAATCAAATGAATTTATTCCGCATAGGACAGGTGGCCAGTGTAGGCTTATCTGATTATTTTGAAGCCAAGAAACACTATCAATTATATTTGGCTCAGGCGGCGTTAATTGGCGGGCAGCGCAAATATGCCGGACGTTCCACACTGATGACTGAAGATTCTCCGTACCGCGCAAAAATTCAAATGGCGTACCAAAAGCGTGATGATCAAGACACGTCATCAAGTCGTCACATGTATTCATAAAGTGAATTATCTTACTATAAGTATGAGAAAGAACCTATCAAAATCATTAAAATTTTGACAGGTTCTTTTTTCTCCCGTAAAATTGATATAATAGTTCTATTTTTTTCTGACGGTTCAGTAACAAATTCTGGTATTTATGCCGTTGAGTGATAATCTAATATGTAGAAAGAAAACGAGGTAAGGCTTATGTCAATGATCGAATTTCATAATGTTGAAAAGTACTATGGGGATTTTCACGCTTTGCATAATATTAATCTGACAATTGAAGCTGGCGAAACGGTCGTTTTAATTGGACCATCTGGCTCTGGAAAAAGTACGTTGATTCGAACGGTAAATGGGCTTGAATTGATTAACAGTGGTCAATTGATTGTGGATGG
This sequence comes from Pediococcus cellicola, assembly GCF_001438655.1. GTDB lineage: Bacteria > Bacillota > Bacilli > Lactobacillales > Lactobacillaceae > Pediococcus > Pediococcus cellicola. The sequence continues at coordinate 147,475 of NZ_JQBR01000002.1, read as the reverse complement.
CTTTGATTTAGCACACAGAAAAACAGACATGAATAAAATCCGTAAAAATGTAGGAATGGTTTTTCAGCATTTTAATTTATACCAAAATAAAACGGTTTTAGAAAATATTATGTTAGCACCCCGGATTGTTTTAAAACGGGATGAAGCTGAAAACAAAAAGATAGCCATGGAGTTGTTGGATAAAGTTGGCTTGGCAGATAAAGCAGCTAATTATCCGGCACAACTTTCCGGAGGTCAGTCACAACGAATTGCGATTGCGCGCAGTTTAGCCATGCGTCCGAAGTGCATTTTATTTGATGAACCTACTTCGGCGCTTGATCCAGAAATGATTGATGATGTTTTAAATGTTATGAAGGATATTGCGCGTGATTCAAGTATGACCATGTTAGTGGTGACCCACGAAATGGGATTTGCACGCGAAGTGGGTGACCGGGTAATTTTCATGGCCGACGGTCGAATTTTGGAAGACGATTCTAAAGAAAGTTTCTTTGATGGTCAACCAACTAATGAACGGGCTCGTCAATTCCTTAGCAAGATCATTAAGCACTAGAGGAGGAATTACGCATGAAAAAATTAATTCGGTATTTAGGATTGCTAACCTCGCTATGTGTCTTAGCTTTGGTTCTTAGTAGTTGCGGCACGAAAAAGGCAGCAAGTCAAAGTGTTTTAAGTCGAGCCGAAGAGACGAACACGATCGTTTGGGGGGTCAAAGCTGATACCAAATTATTTGGTTTGATGGATGTTAAAGATTCACAAATCAAGGGATTTGATGTAGATATTGCGAAGGCACTTACAAAACAAATTTTGGGTTCCAAAGGCAAAGCTAGCTTCATTCAGGTTTCAAGTCAAACCCGAATTCCACTTTTAAAAAATGGCAACATTGATGCCGTCGTGGCGACCATGACGATTACGCCAGACCGCCAGAAAGTTGTTGATTTTTCTGATCATTATTTTAATGCCGGTCAGTCTTTGTTGGTTAAGAAGGGAAGTTCGGTGAAAAGTGTCAAAGATCTCGATAAAACGGGAACTAGGGTGCTTGCAGTCACCGGTGCCAATTCAGTAGCTAACTTCCAAAAGGTAGCTCCGAAAGCACGAGTCTTAGAACTACAAGACTATGCCCAAGCTTTACAGGCGTTGAAGTCCGGACAGGGACAGGCACTCACTACTGACAACGGAATTTTACTGGGAATGGCTGCCGAAAATCCCGGATACCAAGTTGTGGGCAGTGCATTTACTAAAGAACCTTACGGGATCGCAGTTAATAAGGGTCAAAAAGCGTTTGTAAACAAAATTAATCAAGCATTAAAGAAGATCCGGGAAAATGGCGAGTATGATCGTATTGTCAAAAAGTGGTTTGGCAATATCTCTGGATTTGACTATAAGGAGGCAGAAAAATGATTAGTATTATCACAAATCATTGGCAGGACCTTCTCTATGGGTTGGGTCAGACATTATTGTGCAGTATTTTGGCCCTGTTTTTCAGTCTCATCATTGGGTCGTTTTTCGCGATTTTTGAAGTTGTCCCTAGCAAAACGTTACGCATTATTGCCCGTATCTATATCGAAATTTTCCGTAATATTCCATTGCTAGTTATTACGATGTTCTTTTATGTTGTCATCCCGATGTTTTTCGTGAAAGTTAATGGATTTACAGCCGGAACCATCGGATTAACCATTTATACCTCCGCGTTTATTGCTGAAACTGTGCGTTCTGGCATTCAATCTGTGGATCCTGGTCAAATGGAAGGATCTCGAGCAAATGGGATGACATTTACGCAAGCCATGCGTTACATAGTGCTGCCACAAGCATTTCGGATTGTGATTCCGCCACTAGGTAATCAGTTTATTAATTTGGTCAAAAATTCATCAGTCTTAGCCTTTGTAGCTGGGTTTGATTTGATGTATCAAGGGAATACCATTGCTTCCACAAGTTTTGATACGCTGAATGCGTACTTCGTTGTGGGTGTTTTGTACCTGATCATTACCATGCCGTTGAGCTATTACATGCGTTATCTCGAAAAGCGCTTGGACTAGGAGGTGAAGAAAAATGCAAAACTTTATTGATGCTTATTCGTGGGTTAATGCACGATACTTGTTAGAAGGTTTGTGGATAACCATTGAAGTATCGGTGATTTCGATTATTTTGAGTTATATCCTTGGTGCAATTTTAGGCTTGATTCGTTATATTAAGTTGAAATACGTTTCGGCAATTGTGGGATTTGTGATCGATTTAATTCGTAATTTACCCTTATTGCTGATTATTTTCTTCACTTACTTTGGATTGCCTAATATTGGGGTTCGGTTGAATCCAATTTGGTCTTCCATTTTGGCAATGAGCATTTTCGAGTCAGCCATGTTGGCAGAAATTATTCGCAGTGGAATTAGTGCGGTTGATCCTGGACAGATGGAAGGGGCACGTGCAAACGGCCTTTCATATTGGCAAGCAATGTGGCACATTGTCTTACCTCAGGCACAAAAGAAAATGATTCCAACAATCGTGAGTCAGTTTATTTCACTTATCAAGGATACTTCGTTAGCAACGATTATCGTGTTGCCCGATTTGATGTATCATGCACAGATTATTTATGGGCAAAACAGCAATTACATTCTACCGATGTTCTTAGCTTTAGCAGTCATGTATTTCGTCGTTTGTTATCTGTTGTCTATTTTGTCTCACTATTTAGAACGACGCTTAGCATAAATTTGAAAAACAAATTAAATTCTTAAATTAAGACTTGTAATGTGAAAGCATTATGAGTCTTTTTTTTGTTGGTTTAAAAAATGCAATCCCATCATAACGGCGTTTAGACAGCCGCAATTTCGTTTTAGCTAATACTACCATTGAAAAAAAGGTTGCAATTAAATGAGAGAGAACTATAATATTATCAAATCTTAATTTTATTAATTTTATTTTAATTAATTGCTGGAATGGAGGAGTTGTTCAATATGGGAGAAGAACTTTTAACGATCGACCATCTGCACACGTCATTTAAACGTGGTACCAAATACTATGACGCTGTTGATGATGTCTCTTTAAAAATACATAAGGATGAAATTCTGGCAATTGTCGGTGAATCTGGTTGTGGTAAGACAACCTTAGCTAAAAGTATCATTGGGCTACATGATTTAAAAAGAACCAGAATTTCGGGCCACATTGGTTTTGAAAATCGGGAGTTGGTTGGGGCATCACCCGAACAATTTGATCAATTACGTGGTAGTGAAATGGGAATGATTTTTCAAGACCCATTAGCTGCCTTGAATCCTTTGATGCGAATTGAAGATCAAGTGCGTGAAGTTCTTGACTACCATACGGATTACTCAAGTGAAAAAAAGCATAAAATTGTTTTGGAATTATTAGATCAGGTGGGCTTGGAGCATCCAGAACGGGTGGCACGCCAATTTCCACATGAATTATCAGGTGGCATGCGTCAACGAATTATTATTGCCATTGCGATTGCTTGCAAGCCAGAATTGATTATTGCTGATGAGCCAACTACCGCTTTAGATGTTACCATTCAAGCTCAAATCTTGGATTTATTAAGAAATATTCAAAAGCAGAATCATGCTGGAATCATCCTAATCACCCATGACTTAGGCGTAGTGGCAGATACCGCTGATGAAGTAGTTGTGATGTACGCAGGGCAGGTTGTGGAACGCGGGAGTGTTTCACAAATCTTTAATCATCCCCTGCATCCGTATACACGGTCACTACTGAAGTCGATCCCACAAGCGGATCATCCTGGAGACCGGCTATATGCGATTGAAGGCTCAGTGCCGGCACTCACAAAAATGCCTCATGATGGTTGCCGGTTTGCACCACGAATTCCGTGGATTCCAGAGAGCGCTCATGAAAAAATTCCGACGATGCATGAGCCAGAAAAGGGTCACTTTGTGTTGTGTACCTGTTATCAAAACTTTGAATTTGAAAATGGGGAGGCCGTTTAATGAGTTTAGTTGAAGTTAAAGACTTAAAGGTACACTACCCAATCCGATCTGGATTTTTTAATCGCATTCACGATTACGTCTATGCCGTGGATGGTGTGAGTTTTGAAATTGAACCTGGCCAAACATATGGTTTGATTGGGGAAACGGGATCAGGAAAAACCACGATTGGACGTTCAATTATTGGTTTGGAAAAGATTACTTCGGGAAAAATTTTATTTGATGGTCACGATGTATCTACTAGGCATGAACGTAAAGAACAGCACTACAATCGTGACGTGCAAATGATTTTTCAAGATTCATTATCAAGTTTGAATCCTAAAAAAAGAATTTATGATATTATTGCCGAACCTTTACGTAACTTTGAAAAATTGAGTGATACCGAGGAAAAACATCGGGTGCGTGAACTTTTAGATACAGTTGGTTTAGGCGACGACGATTTATTCAAATATCCCTTTGAATTTTCAGGTGGCCAAAGACAACGAATTGGGGTTGCCAGGGCCATTAGTACTAATCCTAAATTAGTGATTGCTGACGAGCCGGTTTCTGCGCTTGATTTATCAGTTCAGGCGCAAGTCCTAAATTATATGCAAGAAATTCAAAAGCAGTTCAACATTAGTTATTTATTTATTTCTCATGATTTAGGTGTTGTTCGACATATGTGTGACAGCATGGCAATCATGCATCGTGGTCGATTTGTTGAATTGGGGACAAGGGATGATATTTATAACCACCCACAACATATTTATACCAAACGGTTACTTGCTGCTATTCCAGATATTCATGTTGATGAGCGGGATGCGCAAAGAAAGCATCGTAAAGAAGTCGAAAAAGTGTTTGATACTGAACAAAGTCGTTACTACGACAAAAACGGACGAGTACTACCGCTTCAAAAGGTTTCTGAGACTCACTCAGTAGCTCTTCCAGAAGATCAAGTGAAGGGGGAGTAAAGCTTATGTGGAAAACTATTTTACGTCGAATCATCATCATGATTCCACAAATCATTATCTTAAGTGTGTTGGTTTTCATTTTGGCTAAGTTTATGCCTGGAGATCCCTTTACTGGGTCCATTACCCCACAAACGGATGCTTCTCAACTGCATGCATTGAAAGTACAGGCCGGACTATATGATCCATGGTATACGCAGTATTTTCACTGGGTAGTGAATATGTTCCATGGTAATTTTGGTACGAGTTATCAATTCAAGGAACCAGTCATGGCCGTGATTGGTGTTCGGGCTGTCAATACCTTATGGTTGTCACTTTTTACCGTTATTTTAACGTATTTGATTGCAATTCCATTGGGGTTGCTTGCCGGACGATATGAAGACACAAATTTAGACCGCGGCATTATGTTTTTTAATTACGTGACCTATGCGATTCCACTATTCGTCTTCTTAGTTTTAGGTCTTTGGCTTTTCGGTTACGTGTTAGGTTGGTTCCCAAGTGGTGGTTCAGTTTCTCTAAGTGCGAGTGGGTTTGGCAGTGTGTTTAGTCGTTTTTATCATTTGATTTTGCCAGGAGTTTTAACCGCCCTGTTATCCACAACGGGGACAGTTCAATATTTAAGAAGCGAAATCGTAGATCAAAAACATCAAGACATGGTAGCTACCGCACGTGCTAAAGGTGTCCCAGAAAGAAAGGTCTTTTCTCGTCATATTTTGAGGAATTCTCTGCTACCAATTGCAGCATTTATGGGGTATTCCATTACAGGTTTATTAGGAGGATCAGTTTTCGTGGAACAGATCTTCACTTATCCCGGAATGGGGCAGCTGTTTATTAATTCGATCAGCAATCGAGATTTTTCAGTGATTACCGCTCTCGTTATGATTTATGGCATTTTGGCCTTATTCGGGACGCTATTATCTGACATCATTATGAGTATTGTGGATCCACGAATTCGGATTAAATAGGAGGGAGCGCACATGACAAATTCAAAAGAAAAAGATGCCGTTAAAACTCCTTCGAATGCGCAAGTAATTTGGCAAGAGTTCAAACACGACCGGGTGGCCATGTTTTCACTAATTTTTACAATTGTTTTGATTTTAGTTATTTTTATTTATGCCGCAACTTTAAATCTTGAAAAAGTAACCAATGTTAATATTTTCGCGCAATATGATCGGCCGGGCCAAGATGGTTTCATTCTTGGGGCTGACGAAGGTGGTCGTGATGGGTTGAAAATGTTAGTTGTTGGTGCCCGAAATTCAATTACCATTGGGTTTGCAGTTACAATAATTTCATCCCTTTTTGGGATTGTATACGGGATGATCTCAGGGTTTTATGGTGGCTGGTTAGATAACGGCATGATGCGGATTTATGATTTTATTAATATCTTACCTGAAATTATGATCATCATTGTTTTGGTTACGATCATTCCAAAATATAATGCTTGGAACTTTATCGTGATTATGTCGTGCTTTATGTGGTTAAGTACAGCAAGGTTGATTCGAAGCAAAGCACTGTCTGAATCCAAAAAAGATTACGTGGCAGCGTCGAGGACATCGGGAACAAACGATTTTGTGATTTTATTCCGCGAAGTGCTTCCCAATCTGAGTTCAATCATTATTGTGGACACCACATTGAGTTTTGCTGGCAATATTGGAATTGAAACAGGATTAAGCTTCTTGGGCTTCGGCCTTCCTGAAAGTACACCTAGTTTGGGAACGTTGATTAGTTACGCACAGGATCCAGACGTCATTGGTAGCAAGCCATGGGTCTGGTTGCCAGCCGCAATTTTAATTTTGGCCTTGACTTTAAGTATCAGTTATATCGGCCAAGCATTGCGTCGAGCAGGCGATGCGCAACAACGACGTGGTTAGAAAAAATACACTGAGAGAAGTGATGCTTAAATCACAAATAATGGTTGGGTAGTTCGTTTTCATTAATTATTATGTTGAAACTACATAAAAGGGGAGATCAATATGAGCAAAAAATGGAGTATCGGAGCAGTCGCTGTTTTGGCTGCACTGAGTTTAGCTGCTTGTGGTAATAGCAAGTCAGCTTCTAGTACAAGTTCCAAGAAACCAACATTGCCATTAAGTTATTCGTCAAAGAAAAAGGCAATTAGCGGCGGTACCTTGAAAGTGGCAGAAGTGAATACAGCTGCGTTTAAAGGTATTTGGGATAATGCGTTAACTACTAATGCGGAAGATACCGACATGATGCAATTTGGTAATGAAGGTTTGTTTGCGGTCAATAAAGATTTTAAGATTGTTGACGGCGGGGCTGCTAATTTACGACTAAACCAAAAAGCAAAGACAGCAACTATCAAAATTAACCCGAAAGTTAAATGGTCAGATGGCAAGCCTTTGGTAGCTCAAGATGTGGCTTATGCTTATAAAGTTTTGGCTAATAAAGGGACCGCTTCTCAATATTACACAGGGAGTATTGCTAATATTCAAGGAATTGCCGCTTATCATGATGGTAAGGCCAAGGATATTTCGGGAGTTCAAGTTAAAAACAAGCGCACAGTTGTGCTTCATTTTAAAGTGATGAAACCTGGAATGAAGACTTCTGGTAATGGCTATTTCTGGGAAACTGCTGAACCTTATCACTATATTAAGAATGTACCTTTCAAGAAATTAGCAAGTTCTGATCAAGTACGTAAACATCCCTTATTCTTTGGACCATTCAAACTTGCTAAGGAAGTCTCTGGTGAGTCCGTCAAATGGGTACCAAACACATACTATTATAAAGGGACACCTAAGCTAAAGGAAATTGATATGCAGGTTGTCTCACCAGACTCCATTGCAGCTGCACTCAAAGCACATAAGTATGATGTTACTTTTGGCTTGGGTTCATCCACATACGGTAAAGTCAAAAACACCTCTGGATATACCTTTACTGGGAAAAAAGCTTTAGCATATGATTACCTAGGATTTAACTTAGGTAAATACGATGCTAAGACTGGTAAGAATGTCATGAATAAGAATGCTAAGATGGCTGATCCTAAACTACGTCAAGCCATTGCTTATGCCATGAACATTGATGCCGTTGAAAAGAAATTTAGTAATGGTTTGGGCAGTCGATTAACGACTTTGATTCCATCTGCTTTTTCTGAATATCAGGATAAGAGTGCCAAAGGATTTCCTTTGAATCTTAAAAAGGCTAATAAATTGTTAAATGAAGCTGGATATAAGAAGGGCAAGGATGGCTACCGAACAGATAAGAATGGTAAGAAGTTGACAATTCATCTTGCTGAAATGCAAGGAAATTCGAACACTCAAGCTATTGTGAAGAACTATATCCAACAATGGAAGAAAGTTGGCTTGCGTGTGACGTTGACTAATGGACGTCTTTTGGATATGAACAACTTCTATGAAAAAGTTCAGGCAAACTCAAAAGATGTGGACATGTTTGAAGCTGCATGGTCACTTTCGAGTGAACCATCACAAATGGATTTGTATAGTGAGACTGCACCATTCAATATGGGTCGCTTCGTTTCTAAGAAGAATACTCAGTTGTTGAATAAAATGGATTCTGAAAAAGCCTTCGACACTAACTATCGTGTCAAAGCTTTCAAGGAGTGGCAGAACTATATGAATAAAGAAGCCGCTTACGTACCAGAAGTTGAAGTTGTACAATCATACGCTGTCAACAATCGTGTGAAGAACTTCAGTTTGAGTAATGCTTCTAAAGACTTTAACTGGGCTGATGTCCAAGTTACATCTAACAGCTTATCGAAATAAATTTAGCCAACCCCTAAGTGAACCATAGCTGTTAGAGAATAAGAAATCCCCACAGAAATTAACTTGATTTCTGTGGGGATTTTTTGTTTAGCCATCCTAGAAAAGGGATGGTTTTTGTTTTTTAAACAGAGTGGTGATTGTGTAGATAAATTAGAAGACCTAACATCAAAATTCCGGTTAACACTAAGGAAGCCAGCCATGCTAGCGAGCCCTTTGCAAGAGGCAGGTGCATATTCATTCCATAAAAGCCACTGACAATTGGAGGCACCGCCAGCAATAGAGACCAAACCGTTAAGAAACGCATAATATCGTTTAAATTGTTATTAATTAAACGGTCGTAAGTATTGCTTAGTTGTTCGACACTTTCAGAAATCAGGCTAATCATGCGACTAGCCTGATTGATTTCAAGTTGAATATTATGCAATTTTCGATAACATTTTTTATCGAAAGGCACATCAGTGTCTTGGGAAATGGATTTGATTTCGGCAAAACTACTGGAATTTTCTTGTATTGCTGATCGTAAGTAAATAGCATCTTGATTGACTAAGGTTAAATCATCCAAGTGTTTCATACGGCTTCGAATGCTTAAATCTCCTTGGATTTGATCTGCTCGGTATTCCAGGCGAGAAGCGCGGCCAATATACTTTCTAACAATGGGTAAAATGAGATCTAAAATAAAGGCCACTCGCTTATCATAAGCATGATTCCAGAGCGAATCAATCGTATGATTAACGAATGCCATTTCGGAACTAGTAAATAAGAATAATTTTTCGTCGTAAAAGATAACTGACACAGGTTCTGAATGAGAGGTTTCTTTCATTGGTGCCCAAAAGACCATCAAGACATACTCGCTATCTGTCCCGATTTCAATACGTGCGGGTTCATCTTTATCATCAACATATTCCAATAAAGCCGGCGGAATGTTGAATGTATCTTCTAATTGGAGCTTTTCGGCGTCACTGCAATCCTGAACGAGCGTTAAATCAAATTTATGTTTTTGATCGACTGCATATGTTTTGATCAAAGCGTGCCCTCCTGTTTAGTCTTGAATTTGATAATGTTTTCTACAGTAATAGTATACTGGAAATCCAATTAAAACAAAAACTAGAGAGAACAAGACGCCCAATAGATCAGAATGAATTTCACTCACAATTACAAACAAAGACCCGAAAATGGCAATGATTGGTGTAATTGGGAAAAATGGGGTGCTAAAGGGACGCTTGAGATTTGGATGGCGTTTGCGCAGAATAAAGGCTCCCACAAATGTCATAACATAAAAACAATAAACTGTAAAAATACAGAGTTCAGACAGACGGTCAGCATCAAAAAAGAGAATCATAATAGCAGAAATAGCGACAGTCGTGATAACCGAGACAATGGGCGTTTGTGTGTGGCGATTAAGATAAGAAAGTTGCTTAGCAAATGGTAATTCATGATCACGAGCCATAGCATACATGATTCGCGGAAATGTCATAATCTTACCGTTCATACACCCAACGATTGAAATGATAATGCCAATACTTAACAGCTTACCCCCAATTGCGCCAAAGTCCTTTTCAGCCATGTAAGGGATAGCGCCGATTCCTAAGTCATGAATTTGTGTGGCAGGCATGCTGCGGAAAACGCCAAAACTAACCAGCAGATAAATTCCTAAGACCAAAGTAATTCCAATGGTAATTGCTTGAGGAAGACGTTTTTCGGGGTTTTTAATTTCATCACCCAAGTTAGCCACAAGAATCCAACCATCAAAGGCAAACAAAGTGGCTAGAATGGCAACGCCAAAGTTACCTGCGGATTGATGAACGCTACTGAAACTTTGGGCAAATGCGTCTTCTTTTCCGAAAAACAAGCCAAAACCAATTAGTGCAATGACTGGTAGTAATTTACAAATAGTGGTAACAATTGCGAAGGTGGCACCGTAACGGTTGGATAACAAATTTAAGCCGGCTACCAAAGCGACCGTGATGAGTGCAATGGGAACGGTCCAACTGTGGGGCATGTCAAAAAAATCTACTAAGAGAATCCCCAAATAGGCTGCCAAGGAAGCGATCATCGCTGGACCATAAATAATGATTTGCATCCATCCCGAGAGAAATCCCCAAACTTTTCCGTAAATTTTTTCCATATAATAGTAGAGACCACCAGTTTTGGGCATTTGGGAGGCAATCTCAGCGATGGTTAATCCGGCGGTCAAGGTGATGACCCCACCTGCCAACCAAGCTAACATAGCGTTGGTAGTTGATCCAGCATCATCCAAAACAGCGGCTTGGCGGACAAAAACACCAGAACCGATGATGGTCCCGATCACTAGGGCCAATGCGGACCAAAGACCGAGTGATCGATTTAGTGTCACTTCGTCTTTTTCGTCATTCATACCTGTTGCCTCCTCAAAATTTAATTTAAGTAATATTGTATCGTAATTCTAAGGGTGTCGCAAACGATGCGTGTTTCGGCGTCTCAAACTATCTGAGTTGATTGAGGGTTAGAGATAAAAAAACGCGGCAAAAATTAGATATAACTAATTTGGGCGCGTCGATAAAAATTGACTTGAATTTAATTTTCTACTTCTGTAACCAAATATTTTTGGTAACGTTGATAATCTTCACTACTCAATTCCGCAGTAATTTCTGTGCCATTCTCCTGGTATGCTGTTTTTAACACATTCGTGTGCTGATTCAAGTAATCTATAATCTGTCCTTCAGAAAATGGAATAAGAAAAGTGGCCTCGCGATAACCTGTGAAAACTTTTTGTTTAATCATATTCGTCAACATCAGTAAAGATTTTTTGTCGCGTGCCGAATAGGTGATTTCTTCGTTACCTTCAAACGTTGGATAATCCACACCGGCTAGGTCGGCCTTATTGAATGCAACGATCATAGGCACTTTTGTCACACCAATTTCACGCAATGTGTCGTTTGTAGTTTGAATCATTTCACGAAAATGAGGGTCAGACACGTCGACAACTTGAACTAACAAATCGGCTTGTGCGGCTTCTGCCAAAGTGGAACGAAAAGCTTTAATTAATTGGTGAGGAAGGTTGCTAACAAAGCCAACTGTATCACTGAGCAACAGCTGCTTTTGATCTGGAAAGGTGAGTTGTCGTACGCTCGTGTCCAAAGTCGCAAACAACATGTTCTTTTCGAAGACTTGTTTGTCATCGTCTTTGCCATATAAATGGACGAGACCATTCATGGTTGTTGACTTACCAGCGTTCGTGTATCCCACAAGAGCCACACTGGGAATGCCAGTTTGATCACGTTTCTTGCGTTGAACAGCAGATGAAGTTGTCATTTCTTTTAATTCATGGTTCAAATTGTTGATACGCTGTTGGATGGTGCGTCGGTTCATTTCAAGTTTGGTTTCACCAGCACCACGGTTAGTGTACCCACCTCCAGCATCACCAGCTGATTGTTGATCTAGGCGCTGTGAAGAACTGGTTCGTAAACGCGGCATCTGATAATTTAATTTAGCAATTTCAACTTGCAATTTGGCTTCTCTGGACTGTGGCCGATTAGCAAAAATTTCTAGGATTAAGCCGGTACGATCAATTACAGAAAGCTTAGATTCTTGTTCAAGATTCCGGATTTGGCTAGGGGAAAGCTCTGCGTTGACGACTAGGGTATGGACATCAATGCTTGTGCCTAGTTCGTGAAGTTCTGTAACTTTCCCGCTACCAAAGTAGGTGGCTGGATTGGGACGATCTAATTTCTGTATTACTTTTTCAGTTGCTTCCATATTGTTGGCTTCAACCAAGGCAGCGAGTTCCTGCATCGCATAATCCAAGTCTTGGTTAGGTAACTCAAGACCAGCAATAATTACTTTTTCAGTCATATGAACACCTCGGATTCCTTAATGCCTTCAGTATAGCATAGTTACGCTCTTTATAAGGAAACGAAGCTTTAGAAAATTCTTATTTTAATTTCAATAAAATGAGAGAGATGAGTTAATCATGAGATTTGTTGTTATACGCACGGTGTCACCCCAAACGGGAACCTACGGACAATTTAAATAAACATAAGATTGCATTTTATGAACTGAAAATTAAAATTATCTATTGTATTTCATTTTTCTTTAACCTATAATAAGGACGACTTTTCAAAAGGAGCCCACATTTAAAAATAAAAGAGGTAATTTTTTATGAAAGTGAAATCAGCTGTTAAGCTAGGAGCCGTGGCATTGGCTTCCACTTTTGTACTTGCTGCGTGTGGCACAAAGAGTAGTACTGCCAAGAAACAAACAGTCAATTTTATGGAGTCATCGGAAATTCCAACGATGGACACCTCCAAAGTTACGGATGTTGTGGGGATGACGCAATTATCTAATACAGAGGATGGCCTTTACCGTTTGGGCAAAAATAGTTCGGTACATAATGCCTTAGCGACAAGCACCAAAGAGTCTAAGGATGGCAAGACCTGGACGTTTACCATTCGTAAGAACGCGAAATGGAGTAATGGCGATCCTGTGACTGCTCAAGATTTTGTATATTCTTGGCAACGAACCGTAAATCCGAAAACGGCTTCTGAATACGCGTATTTGTTCTCGGGAATTAAAAATGCGGATCAAATTTCGGCAGGAAAAGTTAACTACAAAAAGTTGGGTATTAAAGCGGACGGCAAATATAAATTGACGATCACGCTTGATCGACCAATTGCATACTTTAAGCTGTTGATGGGCTTTTGCATTTTCTTCCCACAAGATCAAAAGGTGGTTGAACAATATGGTTCCAAATATGGGACAGCCTCTAACAAACTTGTTTACAATGGCCCTTATAAACAAGTAGGCTGGACTGGGACTAACTTAAAGTGGAAGCTGGTTAAGAACCCTCAATATTGGAATAAAAAGAGCGTTAAGCTAGATACCATTAACTATCAGGTTGTGAAGGATTCTTCTACTGCTTTGAACCTTTATAATAGTAAGAAACTTGATGTGACAACCATTACAGGTAGTCAAGTGGCTCAGTACAAGAATAATAAGAATTATGTCTTGCGCAAAGAGGCATCTACCTTCTATCTACAATTGAATCAAAAGAAGGATAAGTTCTTTAAGAATAAGAAGATTCGTCAAGCTGTTTCCATGGCCATCGATCGGAATCAACTGACCAAGAAAGTCTTAGCTGATGGTTCTCAAAATCCTTTGGGATATGTTTCAACTGGATTAGCCAAAAATCCCAAGACTGGTGAAGATTTCGCTAAAGAGGCTGAAGTTAAATCGGCAGTTACTCAAAATTTGACACAGGCTAAGAAGCTCTTAAAGGAAGGTCTAAAAGAAGAGGGCATGTCAAGTTTGAAGTTCACTTTAATGGCTGATGATACTGCTGCTGGTAAGACCACAAATGAGTTCTTACAATCACAGATCGAAAAATTGGGCAGCAACGTCCACGTCACTGTTCAAAACATTCCATTTAAGACACGTTTGACTGATTCCAGCAATGGTAAATTTGATGCGGTTGTCACTGGTTGGGGTGCCGATTTCTCAGATCCAATTTCGTTCTTACAATTGTTCGTGACTGGCAATGCTCAGAATAACGGGGATTGGAGTAATAAGGAATACGATAGCTTAATCAAGGCTTCTAATACTACCGATGCCACCAAACCACAAAAACGTTGGGCAGATTTGGTTAAGGCTGAAAAGATTTTGATGAATGATCAAGGAATTGTGCCAATTTATCAACAAGCCAATTCACAATTGTGGAGCAGCAAAGTTAAAGGCGTGATCTACAATACAGCTGGTAATAACTTTGATTATTCCAAACTTTATCTACAAAAGTAAAAATTAGAGTTTATCTCATTAAAATTAAAAAGCATTGTGAGTCTTTAAGACTTACAATGCTTTTTTTGAGGCTATTTTAATTTTTGTTCGCATTAATACGGAAAAACAAAAAAATGATATTGGAATTAAAAAGACAGGCAATGCACTGATAGAGAAGGACTTTTGGAAAATAAAAAAATCAAAAAATTGAAGGCTTTGGGACATTAAGCGAAAATTAATTTTTATTGTTGCTTTTAATTCAATTCTAATATATAATAATAACAACTTTTGAAAACGAAAGTAAATCAAGAAAAAAAGGAACGGAGTTGTAGGTTATGAGAGTAAAATCCGCAGTTAAACTTGGCGCAGTTGCGCTAGCATCAACTTTTGTATTGGCCGCTTGTGGAACTAAAAGCAGCGACAGTTCAAAAAAACAATCTGTAAACTTCATGGTCGCTTCAGAAATCCCCACAATGGATACTTCTAAAGTTACCGACACAATTGGGTTGACCCAATTAGCTAATACAGAAGAAGGACTTTACCGTTTGGGTAAAAATAGTTCAGTTCATAATGCATTAGCAACGAGCACAAAAGTTTCCAAAGATAAAAAGACCTATACTTTTACATTACGTAAAAATGCCAAATGGAGTAACGGTGATCCAGTCACTGCAAAAGATTTTGTTTACTCTTGGCAACGTACTGTTAATCCAAAGACAGCATCTGAGTATGCTTACTTGTTCTCAGGAATTAAGAATGCCGATAAGATTTCATCCGGCAAAGTTAACTACAAACAATTGGGTGTTAAAGCCGATGGTAAGTACAAATTAACAGTAACGTTAGATCGTCCAGTCCCTTATTTCAAGTTATTAATGGGCTTTGCACTCTTCTTCCCACAAAACCAAAAGGCTGTTGAAAAATATGGTTCTAAATACGGAACAGCTTCTAACAAGCTTGTTTATAACGGACCATACAAGTCAGTTGGTTGGACAGGAACCAACTTGAAGTGGAAATTAGTTAAAAACGATAAGTATTGGAACAAGAAGAACATCAAGATGGATACCATTAACTATCAAGTTGTGAAGGATCCTGCCACTGCTTTAAACTTATATAATAGTAAGAAACTTGATGTGACAACTATCACTGGTAGCCAAGTGGCACAATACAAGAACAATAAAGCTTACAAGTTGCGAAAAGAAGCTTCTACTTTCTATCTACAATTGAATGAAAAGAGAAGTTACTTCCAAAACAAGAAGGTTCGTCAAGCAATTTCAATGGCGATTGACCGTGACCAGTTGACTGGCAAAGTTCTTGCCGATGGGTCACAGAAACCATTAGGTTATGTTTCCACTGGCTTAGCAGAAAACCCTAAGACTGGTCAGGACTTCGCTAAAGAAGCTCAGGTGAAGTCAGCCGTTACCCAGAATCTTACACAAGCTAAAAAGCTGTTAAAGGAAGGCTTGAAAGAAGAGGGTATTTCTAAGCTTGAATTTACTTTGATGGCTGATGATACTGCTTCTGGTAAGACAACCAATGAATTCTTACAGTCACAAATCGAAAAATTGGGTAGTAACGTCAAAGTTAATGTCCAAAACATTCCATTCAAGACACGTTTAGCTAATTCGACTAAAGGTAACTTCGATGCAGTCATCACCGGCTGGGGTGCTGATTTCTCTGATCCAATTTCATTCTTACAACTCTTCGTTACTGGAAACTCAAACAATAACGGAAAATGGAGCAATAAGGAATACGATAAGTTGATCAAAGCTTCAAACACAACCGATGCTAAAAATGAAGAAAAACGTTGGGACGACTTAGTTAAAGCTGAGAAGATCCTAATGCAAGAACAAGGTATTGTACCATTGTATCAACAAGCTGCTTCACAATTGTGGAACACGAAGTTGAAGGGTGAGGTTTACAATTCAGCCGGTATTAACTTCGATTATTCTGGACTTTACCTTGAAAAATAAATAATTTGATCCAATTTTTAGGGGGAAGCGGGTAATTTTAATACGCTTCTCCTTATCTTTTTCCTAGATGTGAGGTCTCTAAGAATTGTTTGCGTAAAAAAGAAGTCAAAGTTGATTTTAGGCGAAAAAAGCTGATGAAAAGATGACTTTTAAAATTTTGTAACATAAAACGCATACATTCAATACTAGCAAGGCTTCAAGGTATGTCTTTTTTAATGAAAGTGATCATTATAATGCATAAAATTAGAAGGTGAGATTGAATTTAATCTTCTTCTAATATATAATGAGAACAACTTTTGTTAAGAAAGTACATACAATGAAGTCGATTAAGATTTCACAAAGGGGTTGGAAAAAATTATGAATGTCAGATCAGCTGTGAAGGTTGGAGCGGTCGCGCTAGCTTCAACATTTGTCTTAGCTGCGTGTGGATCCAAGGATAGTAGCTCAAGTAAACAGTCAGTTAACTTTGAAGAAAGTGCTGAAATTGCTACAATGGATCAGTCGAAGGTTACAGATGTCGTCGGTTTTACTCAATTAGGTAATACGCAAGAGGGACTTTACCGTTTAGGTAAGAAAAGTAAAGTTACCAACGCGATTGCAACGAGTACCAAGGAATCTAAAGATGGAAAGACTTGGACATTTACGCTCCGTAAGAATGCAAAATGGAGTAATGGTGATCCTGTCACCGCTAAAGATTTCGTTTATGGTTGGCAACGTACTGTAAATCCAAAGACAGCTTCCGAGTATGCTTACTTGTTCTCTGGAATTAAGAATGCTGACAAGATTATGGCTGGCAAAGCTAACTATAAGCAACTTGGTATTAAAGCAGAAGGTAACTACAAATTGGTCGTCACTTTAGACCGTCCAATTCCTTACTTTAAGTTGTTAATGGGCTTTCCAACTTTCTATCCACAAAGTCAGAAGGCTGTTGAAAAGTATGGTTCTAAATACGGGACAGCTTCAGACAAGTTAGTTTACAATGGTCCTTATAAGCAAACTGGCTGGACGGGTACGAACTTAAGCTGGAAGCTTGTTAAGAACAACGAATACTGGGATAAAAAGAACGTCAAGATGAATTCTATCCATTATCAAGTTGTCAAAGATGCCAGCACTGGCTTGAACCTTTATAATAGTAAGAAACTTGATGTGGCAAATATCACTGGTAACCAAGTTGCGCAATACAAGAACAACAAGGACTATGTTTTACGTAAACAGTCTTCAATGTTCTACTTACAGTTTAATATGAAGAACCAAAAAGTCTTCCGCAACGCTAAAATCCGTCAAGCAATTTCCATGGCCATTAACCGTAAACAGTTAACTGGTAAGGTGCTTGCTGATGGTTCAGGCATGCCAAAGGGACTTGTTTCAACTGGTTTAGCAAGCAATCCTAAGACTGGTGAAGACTTTGCTTCTGAAGCAGAAGTGAAATCTGCAGTTAGTCAAAACTTGACAGAAGCTAAGAAGCTTATGGCAGAAGGATTGAAAGAAGAAGGTAAATCTAGCTTATCATTTACGTTGCTTGGTGATGATACAGCTTCAACAAAACAGATTACTGAATTCTTACAATCACAAATTGAAAAGATTCCAAATGTAAAAGTCAGCCTTCAAAATGTGCCATTTAAGACACGTTTGACTAACTCTTCAAACGGAAAATTCGATGTTGTCCTTTCTGCTTGGGGCGCCGATTTCTCTGATCCAATTTCCTTCTTACAATTATTTGTAACTGGTAATGCTCAGAATAATGGTGGCTTTAGCAATAAGCAGTATGATAAGTACATCAAGGCTTCTAACACAACGGATGCTACTAGTCCAGAAAAACGTTGGAACGACATGGTCCAAGCTGAAAAAATCTTGATGAATGAACAAGGAATTGCACCAGTCTTCCAGCAAGCACAATCACAACTTTGGAGTTCCAAGTTGAAAGGTGTTGTTTATAACAGTGCCGGTGTCAACTTCGATTACAAAGACTTGCATCTGACAAATTAAAGTTTCATAAATCAAGCGTTAATTTTGGACAGAAGGGTAAGGGTTCGCGTAACTGCTGACTCTTACCCCTTTGTTGTAAAGGCCAAGTTGGTTTGAGATACAGAAAGATAGGGAGGAATATAAATGGCAAGATATCTAGCAAAACGGATTTTTTATCTGGCATTAACGCTGTTTTTGATTGCAAGTATCACCTTCTTCTTAATGAAGCTGATGCCCGGGACACCGTTGAATAACCAGGCAAAACTATCGCCACAACAGATTAAAGTAATCTATGAGCATTATGGTTTGAATAAGCCAGTTTGGCAGCAGTATGTGAACTACATTTTGGATGCAGCGCATGGCAACTTCGGTTTGTCATTCCAGTTCAGCGATCAGCCTGTATCTTACTTAATCTCAAGTCGAATTGGACCATCTATGCAATTAGGTGGTCAAGCAATGATTGTTGGTGTCATCTTAGGAATTTTCGTGGGCTCTTTAAGTGCCATTCGAAAGAATACTTGGGTTGACGGTACTTCAACATTCATTTCTATCCTAGGAATTTCTATTCCAAGTTTCGTTTTAGCCATCTTACTTCAGTATTATTTAGGGCTAAAATTACAGTTGTTTCCGATTGCAGATTGGGGCGGATTCTCATACACCGTCTTACCTACACTTGCTTTAGCAGCTTCACCTTTTGCTGAAACGTCACGATTCGTGCGAACTGAAATGGTCGATGTTTTGGGGAGCGACTATATTGAACTTGCACGTGCAAAGGGACTTAGCCGGATGGGGATTGTTTGGCACCATGCTTTACGAAATAGTTTGATTCCGCTGGTTACCGTTATTGGGCCATTGACAGCAGCCATTATGACTGGTTCGATGGTTGTTGAAAACATCTTCTCAGTTCCTGGTATTGGGGAACAGTTTGTTAAGTCCATTTTGGTTAATGATTATCCAACTATTATGGGTGTGACGTTATTGTATTCCGCATTGCTATGTGCAATGCTGCTATTGACCGACTTGGTTTACGGAATTATTGATCCACGAATCCGAATTACTGGGAAAGGGGAGTAAATAAATGGAAGAAAAAATGAAATTGGCACCGGACGCATTTGAGCCGGTTTCCAAAAAAGAAGCATTAGACGATGAAAAAATCGTTGCACCTTCACGGACATTTGTTCAGGATGCTTGGCGACGATTAAAACAGAACAAGGCTTCTTATATTTGTTTATGGATCCTAGTTGTCATTGGTTTGATTGCTTTTACATCACCAATCACAGCTTCACATCCAAATGAATCACATCCAAATTATGCAAATTTACCTCCTAAGATTCCTGGTGTGAATATTAATGGACTTAACGGGACTTCAGTGGTTGCGGGTAAACGAGTAGATGCTTACAAGCAAAACAATGTGCCAAGTAAAGTGCATTATACTTTGGGTACCGATTATCTTGGCCGTTCTTTAGCACAAAGAATTTTACGTGGAACTTTGGTTTCATTGCTCATTGGTTTGTTTGCCACATTGATTGATTTGATTGTCGGTGTTGGGTACGGGGTAGTTTCGGCCTGGAAAGGTGGTATGACGGATATTGTCCTGCAACGGATAATTGAAGTCATTTCATCAGTCCCAAATATCGTTATCATGGTCTTGTTAATGCTGGTTTTAAAGGGTGGTATGTTACCAATTATTTTGGCGATTGCCTTTAATGGTTGGACGACAATGGCCCGGCTGACACGTGCGCAAACTTTGCAGCTGAAATCACAAGAGTACGTGCTAGCAGCTCGTACATTGGGGGAATCAACGTTTAAGATTGCCTTGAAGCATTTGTTGCCAAACCTTTCTAGTGTGATTATCATTCAAACTATGTTTACTATTCCAACTGCTATTTTCTTCGAAGCTTTCCTGAGTTATATCGGAATTGGGATTCAAGCACCAACGGCTTCGTTAGGAACCTTAATTAGTGATGGGCAAAAGAACTTCCAGTTCTTGCCATACCAAATGTGGTATCCAGCGTTAATGTTATCCGTAATCATGATTGCCTTTAATATTCTTGCTGATGGTTTACGTGATGCGTTTGACCCTCGGACAGCTCGTAGATAGGAGGAAGATACAATGGAAAATGCAGAAGAAAACATTCTGGAAGTAAAAGACTTGACCATTGACTTCCATACCTATGCAGGTACAGTTAAGGCGATTCGTGACGTTTCTTTCCATTTGAAAAAAGGAGAAACGCTAGCGATCGTTGGTGAGTCTGGTTCAGGAAAAACTGTCACGACTAAAACCGTGATGGGTCTGTTAGCTAATAATGCTGAGGTTGTGGAAGGAACTGTTAAATTCCATGGCAAAGATATTTTGAAAATGTCACAGAAGCAATTGGAAAGTATTCGTGGGAAAGATATTGCAGAAATTTTTCAGGATCCGATGACTTCGCTTGATCCTACCATGAAAATTGGAAAACAGATCGCCGAACCATTGCGCGTTCACAAAGGCTACAGCCGAGAAAAAGCGAATAAACAGGCCTTAGAGATGTTGAAGTTGGTTGGCATTACCAATGCTGAAGAGCGTATTAATGACTATCCACATCAGTTCTCTGGTGGGATGCGTCAACGAATCGTGATTGCGATTGCTTTAGTATGTTATCCAGAAATTCTGATTGCCGATGAACCTACAACTGCTCTAGATGTAACCATTCAAGCACAAATCCTAGATTTGATGAAGGAATTGCAAGAGAAGATCTCGACCTCTATCATTTTCATCACTCATGATTTGGGGGTTGTTGCGGGTATGGCTGACCGGGTTGCGGTTATGTATGCCGGCAAGATTGTGGAATATGGAACTGTTGACGAAATTTTCTATAATCCACAACACCCTTATACATGGGGCTTGTTGAATTCAATGCCTACCCTTGATACTGCAAAAGGTAAGCTGGAATCTATTCCAGGAACACCTCCCGATTTATTAGATCCTCCAGCTGGAGATCCCTTTGCAGCTCGGAATCCATACGCCATGAAAATTGATGAACAAAAGGAACCACCATTTTTCAAAGTTTCTGATACGCATTACGCCGCAACATGGTTACTTCATCCAGATGCGCCTCATGTGGAACCACCAGTTGAAATTAAACGTCGTCAAGAAGTTTATAAACAACGTTTACAAGCAGGGACGATTAATCAGGGTCATATCCATTCAACTGGAAATACGCGTTTTGGTAACGATGATGATGACGCAATTGGTGAGTAAAGGAGACTAAGCATGGATACACGAGAAAAAATTCTAGAAGTAAAACATTTAAAACAATATTTTAATGTTGGCAAAAAAGATGAAGTGCATGCGGTCGATGATGTCTCCTTTGATATTTATAAGGGTGAAACTTTTGGCTTGGTTGGTGAATCTGGTTCTGGGAAAACCACAACTGGACGGGCAATCATTCGGTTGTTAGATCCCACGGATGGACAGGTTATTTTTAACGGTCGTGACGTGGCTTCCTTAAAGAGCAAAGCTGACATGATGGCATTTCGTCGGGAAATGCAAATGATTTTTCAAGATCCTTATGCCTCTTTAAACCCTCGTATGAAAGTTAAAGATATTGTGGCTGAGGGAATTGATATTCATCATTTGGCAAAAAATGATCAGGATCGTACAAACCAAGTAGAAGATTTACTTGAAACGGTTGGCTTAAACCGTGATCATTCTAGTCGTTATCCTAATGAGTTTTCAGGAGGACAGCGTCAACGAATCGGGATTGCTCGTGCTTTAGCAGTTCAGCCAGATTTCATCATCGCTGATGAACCAATTTCAGCTTTGGATGTTTCCATTCAGGCCCAGGTTGTTAACTTAATGAAGGAACTCCAAGTTCAAAAAGGGTTGACCTATCTGTTTATTGCGCATGATTTATCCATGGTGAAGTACATCAGTGACCGAATTGGTGTCATGCATTATGGTAAATTGCTTGAGATCGGACCGGCGGAAGAGGTTTATAATCATCCGCTACATCTCTACACGGAGAGCTTGGTTTCTGCTGTACCACAGCCAGATCCTGAGTTTGAACGTAATCGTCGTCAAGTCGTTTACGATGCTTCGCCTGAGTTCGATGACAAAAAACGAAAAATGGTTGAAATCACTCCGCAACATTTCGTGAGTGCTAGTGAAGATGAGTTAGCAACTTATCGTAAACGTGCGATTGAAAATGGGTTAAAACCACTTAATTAATTAAAAAGCGTACTATCGTTAACCTTTGAGGTTTCGATAGTACGTTTTTTTGTGATGAAAATTATTACCAGAAATTAATTTTGAACATTTCCTTTAAGCCGGATAAAACAAATGTTGGTAGGGCGGGAACGAAAATAACCGCTAGATAAACTGGCCAAGTCAAGCTGCTAGTCCCCATCAAGGTATTAAAGAAGGGCAACATGGTAATGGCTAAAGAGGAGATGGCGGCAAAGAGTACGGCAGCCATTAAATAGGGATTGCTGAACGGACTGCGGCGAAACAAGGTGTGTGTGGTTCGTGCGTCAAAGACATGCCAGAGTTGACCGAACACCAGCGTAAGGAAGGCGACAGTTTGCGCTTTATTCACTGGCATGCCGGATTGTGCGGCCCAATAAAAGGCGACAAAGACGGTGAGTCCCATAACGGCACCCCGGACAGCAATTCTAGACAAAAGATGGTTGGCTAGTAGGGACTCGTGTACATTTCGTGGCTTTTCTGACATAACATCATGTTCTGCGCCGTCATAGCCAAGTGCAAACGCAGGTAACGAGTCGCTGATCATGTTGACCCACAAGACCATGATTGCTGTAAGCGTGGGTGTGAGTTCGGAAACATGGCCAATCGACCGCGTAATAAAGAAGGTTCCCAACAAGATGGAGAGTACTTCCGCAACATTTGTGGTAAGCTCTTGGCGCATAAAGTTTTTAATGTTGGCAAAAATGGTTCGCCCAGCAGCCACCGACGTTTCAATAGTCGTAAACTTGTCATCCAATAAAATTAAATCCGCAGAATCTTTTGTGACTTCTGTGCCATTAATGCCCATTGCAATTCCGATATCGGCCGCGCGCAACGCTGGGGCATCATTGACACCATCTCCAGTCATGGCGACAACTTGATCGTGTTTTTGCAGAGCTTTGATAATGCGTTGCTTGTGTTCTGGTGAAACCCGAGCATAAACCCGAATATCTGGTACTATCTTAAATAGTTGCGCATCAGAGAGTTCTTCAATTTCTTGACCTTCCAGTGTACGCGCCTGTTGGCTTCTAATTATGCCTAGACGATAGGCAATAGCTTGCGCAGTTGCCGGATGATCCCCAGTAATCATAACGACCTGTACACCTGCCTTGTGCAAATTGGCAATTGAAGTGCGAACTTCAGCGCGGGGCGGATCAATAATGCCAGCAATGCCAAGTAGTGTCAGGTCTTGTTCCAATTCAGCTTGTGTGGCATGAAGGGCTTGTTGTTTGGTTAAGGTCCTTTTGGTTACGGCAATGGTACGCAAAGCATCATCGGCATAATCTAAGATTTGTTTTTCTAAAAGTTCGCGGCCTTGTTCAAGCGGCACAATTTGGTCTTTTAAACTGACATCAGTGGTATGCTGCATAATCACATCGGGAGCTCCCTTTGTGAATAACTTGTAGGAGTCGCCAAATTTTACAACCGTACTCATCATTTTACGATCACTCTCAAAAGGTAAGACACGAAGAATGTCAAAATCTTCATCATCCGTTTGATTGAGTAAATTGGCACGCGTTATTTTGGCTTTGCTGCCGAGGACAATTAAGGAAACGTCTGTCGGGTTACCAAGCGGTTCATAGTTGCCATTTTCGTTACGTTGAATTTGAGCCTCATTATTTAACACTGCGCTTTTGATGAAGGGGAGGTAATCAGCTGGCTGTCCTGTCTCATCTTCTTCAAAGGAGGTAATTTCACCTACAGGGTCGTAGCCATTTGCGTCTGCCGCAAAGTGCCGCCCGTTGGCGAAAAAGCGGGTCACCGTCATTTCATTTTTTGTTAGGGTTCCAGTTTTGTCTGAAGCAATAAAGGTGGTGGCTCCTAAAGTTTCCACACTACTTAAGGATTTTATCAGACCATGGTTGCGTGCCAGTGTTCGGGCACCGATTGTGAGCACAATGGAAAGAACGACAGGCATTGAATCCGGAATGGCTGCGACAGCTAAGGCAATGGCCCCAGAAACACTGGCCATCAAACCGCTAAAAGTAATTGTATTTGTGGCCAAATATTCTTTGACCAAATCGTAGGTAATGGCGATCATAACCACACCAATGGCAGCAATCATCAAACGTTTGG
Organism: Pediococcus cellicola; assembly: GCF_001438655.1. Lineage (GTDB taxonomy): Bacteria > Bacillota > Bacilli > Lactobacillales > Lactobacillaceae > Pediococcus > Pediococcus cellicola. The sequence goes on along the minus strand of NZ_JQBR01000002.1, from coordinate 122,866 downwards.
TTAATTGGTTAATCGCACGCTCAATGGGTGTTTTACCGGTAGGGGTACGGTTGAGAAGGTCGGCAATTTTTCCGAGTTCGGTATGACTTCCTGTGGCTGTCACCACACCAATTCCACTTCCATTAACCACAGTAGAACCAGAGAAACCCATGTTAGTTCGATCGCCGAGGTCAGTATGTTCTGGCAAAGTTTGGAAGTCTTTTTGGATAGCATCTGATTCCCCGGTAAGGTGGGATTCGTTAACTTGTAGCTCATTTACTGAAAGAAAACGCACGTCGGCTTCAATAAAATCACCCATTTTGACTTCGACAATATCACCTTCGACCAATTTGGAGGCGTCAATTTTCTCCCAAGTTTGGTCACGTAACACATTAGACTGGTGTCTGGAAGCTGAGCTTAAGGCATCTAGAGACTTTTGAGCACTTAGTCTTTGCCAGTAAGTAAGCCCAGAGTTAATCAGAATCACAATCAGGATGACAATGCCCTCATAAAGCGCAGACATACCACTGGGCGGATCCTTTTTAATAAAGAAATCATAACTTGCACTGATTAAAGTTAACCCAATAGCAATCCAAAGGATAATAATAATGGGTTCCGTTAGAGCATGTAAATAGGCCTTCCAAGCTGGTTCTTGAACTTCTTGCTGAATTTCATTTGGCCCATACTTGGCCAATCTCTCGTTTGCATCTGCTGTCGTTAAACCATCATGGCGTGAAGTTTTTAACTCATTAAGCACATCTTTGCAATCTTGTGAGTACATCACACATCTCCCTTAGATTGGGTAACCCATCAGTATATATAACAAAATTGTTATTGTACGTTCATTATTCCAGAGAGGCATGGTGTTCGTCAACTAAAACGCTACCAAACTATAAAAGTGGTCTAGCTATCCATGAGTTGGATGTGGAGTTTTATGTAAATTAAATGCTACTATCTCGCAAGACCAGCGCTGTTCCGACCGTTATTTTCCGGGGGATGAGTTGACGTTTTTGAAATTGTTCAGTGAGTAAATCAAAGGCTGCTTTGGCCATTGAATTTCGCGATACATGAATCGTACTTAAGCTTGGAGATACATATTTTGCCGATGTAATATCATCAAAACCGATAAGTGAGACCTGATGGTGAGTCACGGTATAAAGCCTAATCGATCTAAAGAAGCGTTGGAAAAGGTGCTTTTATTTCGCACATACGACGTTTAAAGTTCAAAAACAGAAAGGGACTGGAATTTTTCCAGTTCCTTTTTAAATTCAAGCGACCGTTACTTTATAGAAATTAAAGTAACGGTCGCATTTTAAGTTATCAGCTGTCATCAGTTTTGATGCTCCTGAATACGAATTGCGAAAGCATCTAAAAAAATACGGGTAAGGATTTGTAAGGGGAGCCGTGAGCGAATTTCATATTTTGGAAAATAGGATTCGGCAGATTTCACCCCTAAAAAGATGAGATCCGAATAAGGAATGATGTTTCCCCGACTGTTACATGTGAATGTGATGGTGGTCACTTCGTTTTTTGCCAACGACTGTGCTGCTTTAACTAACTCGGGCGTATTTCCATTTAACGTCAGAAAAATGACGACGGTATGCCGACTTTTAATTTGTTTACTCAAAGTTTTAATAATATTGGGATCATCGTGAAGCTGGGCGTCTTTGCCCAACAACTCGAATTTAAGGAGAATATCTTCACCAATCAATTTTGATAAGCCACGCGCAAAAATATAGACGTGTTTAGCATTATTGACCTTTTGGATGGCGTCTTCCATTACCCCAATATTAAGATTACGAATGGTATTGTCCACTTCGTATTGATTTTTTAAAATGGCGGCCCGAATTTCGTGGTCGGTTTCTTTTAAAACTTTAAAATCTTGTTCTTGATTTGATAATTTTCTAATGGCTTCTTGACGAAACGGTGTATAGCCAGAGTAGCCCATTTTCTTCATAGTACGGACAATCGTCGCTGTGGATACATTGGCTTTTTCACTAAGTTCAATGATTGATGTGTTGACGATTTCACTGGCATGTTCTTGGACATATTGCCAGAGATAGCTTTCCGATGTGCTAAGGGATGATTCTTTCACAAGATAACCTCCAGAATGTAAAGAATTTTTCAGGTTTGAATTCATGATAGCACGTTTTGAAAACATTTACATTTTTGAAAATGGTATGCTAGGAAAGAAGATTGAGAGAGGAGTGAGCACATGATTTATACGTTAACGCTAAATCCGGCCATTGATTTGTTTATCGATACAAAATCAATGCACCCTAATGTAGTGAATCGAACTGAAAATTATGATATTCAAGCTAATGGAAAGGGGGTCAACGTTTCCTTCATTTTAAAGCGGTTGGGGATACCAAATACTGCCTTAGGAATTGGTGGTGGCTTTACTTTAAATTATATTGAAGAGGTGCTTGACCAGTCTGGTATTAAAAACGACTTTGTTCACGTGAAAGATCCCACCAGAATAAATGTGTTCACCCGCGTTCAGGATGAAAAGCAAGAATACAAGTTAGTTAATAAGGGACCTCATACAGCGCCTGAACAAGTGGACCAGTTATTGGATAAGTTGCGTCAACTGGAAGAAGATGATGTCCTGTCGTTATCAGGAAGCTTCTCAGAAGGTATTGAACCGGAAATCTTGATTCAAATTGCCCAGATTGCTCAGGAAAACCACTTTAAATTGGTTTTGGATACTAGTTATTCGGCAGTGATGCAAACCTTGTCGTATCAGCCATATCTCATTAAACCTAATGACCATGAGCTGGCTAATTGGTTCGGGTACAGTGACGTGCCAGATCGGGCACACCTCATTCAAATGGGAAAGACATTAATTCAAAAAGGCGCGCAAAATGTGTTGATTTCTTTGGGAGCTGAAGGTGCCTTATATATAAATGATACACAAGTTCTTTATGGAAATGCGGCCAAAGGCGAAGTGGTCAATACGGCAGGATCCGGAGACACAATGTTAGGCGCGTTTTTGGGTGGGCTCATCACGGGTTTAAGGGCACCAACCAACTTGAAACGTGCGCTTGCTGCTGGCAGCGACACGGCATTTCAGTCTTGGATTACAAATTTCGAAAATGTGCCTAATTTAGAAAAACAAATCCAAATTCAAACGATTGAAGAATGGGGGAATTAAATCATGGGAAAATATCAATTAATTGCGGCGACCGGTTGTGCAACCGGAATTGCGCATACGTATATGGCCCAAGAAGCTTTAGAACAAGCAGCCAAAAAAGTGGGTGTGTCTATTAAAGTAGAAACTCATGGACAGACTGGTGTGGATGATCCCTTGACCCAAGCGGAAATTGATGGGGCAAGTGGCGTCATTATTGCGTCTGATGTGGACGTGGATGCAGATCGCTTTGCGGGAAAGAAACTCATTCGGGTACCGGTGGCTCAGGGAATTCGTGAGCCGGATCAATTAGTTGACCGGATTTTAAATGATAAGTCTGTGCCTGTTTATAAAAGTAAGGAAGTTAAAGAAAAGGTCTCGTCCTCACAAAGTAATTCGGGTAAAAATGGGGATACTTGGTGGAACACCATTTATGTTTCTTTGATGAACGGGGTTTCTCACATGTTGCCACTGGTTGTGGCTGGTGGTGTGTTAGTCGCTGTCTCATTTTTCTGGGGAATTAATTCAGCGGATCCTAAGAGCAGTGAATACAATTACTTTGCGTATTTGTTAAACACGATTGGGTCCACCACGATGAATTTAATGGTTCCTGTCTTGTGTGCGTACATTGCCGAAGCAATCAGTAAAAGATCTGGCTTGGTAGTCGGTTTTGCAACTGGAATGATTGCTTTTAACACCGGGACCGGTTTCCTTGGCGCCATTGTTGGTGGGTACTTGGCAGGTTACACGATCATTTTATTGCAGCATCTTTTGAAACCGCTACCAGATAAACAATTTCGTGGCTTGAAAGCTATTTTCCTATATCCGGTTTTAGGCGTGTTAATTTCAGGCATGATTATGTGGTTCATTTCGTTACCAATGAAGGATTTAAATACCGGAATGATGACGTTCTTGAAAGGCATGGAAAACACGAGCCCTGTCCTTTTGGGGTTAATCATCGGTGTGATGGCGGCTTCTGATTTTGGTGGTCCAATCAATAAAGCAGCCTACCTGACGGGGACGGCGTTGCTTGCTCAAGGTAATTTTTACTTTATGGCCGGCGTTTCGGCAGCTTGTATCGCGCCACCATTGGCAACTGGATTTGCAGTCCTTTTCAATCCCAAAGCTTATTCTAGCAATGAGCGAAGTGCGGGATATGTCAATTTTCTGTTAGGTTCGACGCATATTACGGAAGGTGCCATTCCCTTTGCTGCTAAGAATCCGTTGTTGAATATTCCATCGTTTATGGTGGGATCTGCCATTGCTGCGATCTTAACGTATGTCACCAGAATCCAAGTCCCGGCTCCTCATGGTGGTTTTATCATTTTACCGTTAGTTAATCATCCCTTCTTGTGGGTCCTATGGATTGTGATTGGTGCCTTGGTTTCGGGGGTCTTACTAGCCATGATTGCCGGTCGTCAAGCTAAAAAACATGCGGTAGCTGACAATGTCGGCACGATTGATGTGTTGACTGGTGAAACAACGGAAGTACAGCCTGCACAGCCAGAGACGAAGGCAGAAGTTGCTTTTGATCCAGGAGACATTTTGACACTGAATAATATTCAATTAAATGTTGAGGCACAATCACGAGATGATGTCTTGAAGTATTTGGCTCAATTTGCCGTTCAGAATGGGTTAGCCACCGATGCGGATAAGGTGCTTAATAAGTACTTAAAACGTGAAGAAGAGGGATCAACAGGGATGCAAGACGGTATTGCGATTCCGCATGCTCAAGATGCTACGATTCATAGTTCTGCTATGTTGGTCGTTAAATTAGCGCAACCCGTTGAGTGGCAAACTTTTGATGGTAAACCGATTGATACGATCATTTCGTTTTTGATTCCTGAAAATGACAGTGGCGCACACTTGAAGTATCTTTCAAATACGGCAAAATTATTGACGCATGAGGACTTTATTCAACAGTTAAAAGCGGCTAATTCTAAAGAAGCCATTTTGAAGTTAATCAAACAATAAAAGTGAATATCTTTTTTGAGAGACTGGGGATCCCCAGCCTCTTTTTGTCAGGTTGACTTTGATTGACAAGCTCCTCTAAAAGCTCACATAATACAGGTAAGAAGCTTAATTATACAGGGAGGAAGCTTATCATGACGTATAAACATTTGATTGCAACTGTTGAAATACGGGGGCAGCACTATGCCTATCATTTTGCCTCGCAGGATCTTCAAGAAGTACAAACCAAGCAAGCCTTACTGAGTAAGAAATTAGCAGATAAAATGTTGCGCTCGTTATATAAAGCGTCCATTGTGGAATCAAGTCATGAACACCTTGACGCATTAAAAGAAGAGACTTTTAAAAGGGTGCGAGATCTTGAATCATTTGTCAGATTGGTCAATGACAAAAAACTGATCACGATTGCGCACCGATTGCCAGATCGTGAGATGAATAGCACAGAACAATTGTTAGATTGGTTTAATGGAGATTAATAGTAGACCATTTTTTATCATTCAAATTTTGTTCAGAAAGTGAGTAATAGGATGGGATTTACTTTCCAGAAGCATGCCGATATAAAGTATCTACATAACCAATCCCTATTAGCTAAAGCCCGTCAGTATCAACCGAAGATTAACCATCATAGGGTTAAGGCGTTAGCAGTTGTTAATTTATGTCAAAACGCCGATGCATTAAATGGCGTTGGGGTAACTAAAGTTAAAGATATAGATGAGCTAGCCTCGCAGCCGCTCAAACGCGGGGATAAGTTAATTCTGGATTTCGGCGATCATTACGTCGGTCAATTTCGAATCCATATTAAAGCGGTGGGTTCACCAATGGATGCGCCCTTGTCTCTTCAACTAAGATTTGCGGAAATGCCGGCTGAATTGATGTCAGATAATTCTGAGTATCAAGGCTGGCTTAGTAAATCATGGATTCAAGAAACACATGAGCATTTGGATGTATTGCCAGCTACACTTGAGTTACCAAGACGTTACAGCTTTAGATATGTTGAACTGACCGTTGTGGATACTTCACCGAAATGGCAAGCGATTTTTGAACATCCTGTTGTGGACGCACAAAGCTCGGCTGATATCGCAAAAGTTAGGCCTCCTAAATTAGGAGATCCTGAGTTGCAAGCAATTTATCAAGTGGGGTTAAAAACTTTAGAAGACTGTATGCAAGATGTCTTTGAAGATGGTCCTAAACGTGATCGACGGCTATGGCTTGGCGATTTACGTTTACAGGCGCTCGCAAATTATACGACGTTTAAAAATACAGACTTGGTGAAACGCTGTTTGTATCTCTTCGGGGCAATGCCTTCAGAAGATGGACGTGTTCCGGCTGACGTCTTTACAAAGCCAAGTGAAGTCCCAGATGATACTTTTTTGTTTGATTATAGTTTATTTTTTATTTCTGTTTTGGCTGATTATGAAGACTTCACTGCTAATAAGCAAGTGTTAACAGATCTTTATAATGTGGCTAAAAGGCAGATTGATGTGGCCTTACAGCAAGTTTCAAAGCAGGGAGAATTAAAATTGACTGCTGATTATCCTGTCTTTGTGGATTGGTCTGATACTTTTGATAAAACGACGTCTGGACAAGCCATTTTGATTTATGTCCTTAAGCAGTTTCTTGTACTAGCTCGGCAAATCAAGGATCCTGAAATTCAGGTTTACGCGGAAAAGTTAACCAGTTTGGAAAAATTTGCGAAACAACACTTGTTCGACAGGCGAGTTGGGTTATTTATGTCAGGCAGCCAACATGAATATAATGTGGCAAGCCAAGTCTGGATGACACTTGCACACGTCTTCAGTGATCAGGAGAATCATCAATTAATGCAGTTGACAGTTAATAAATTTTTCCCGATTCAAGGAATTGCGACACCGTACCTGTATCATCATGTGACTCAGGCACTCTTTGAAGCTGGACTACAAGAAGAGGCTGTGAAACTAATGAAGGCGTATTGGGGAAAGATGATTCGACTTGGTGCAGATACCTATTGGGAGGCTTTTGATCCAGAAAAGCCTAACTATTCACCGTATGGTAGTCTTGCCTTAAATAGTTACTGTCATGCTTGGAGTTGTACACCAGTTTACTTGATTGATAAATATTTAAAATGATAATTAATGGAGGCAGTTATGGCGAAGTGGATATGGTACCATGGTGATTTTGAAATTTATCAGGCGATGAAACAGAACTTTGATCGTGAAGAACGCGGCATGAAGTAGCCGGCATATTGGTATACGTCTAATTGGAATCATAATGTGTCCTTTTTTAAGGAATATAGGTTAACTGATGCCACAACTTTTAAAACGGAAATTCAAGGCGAAGGCTATGGCAAGCTGGTGAATTTAAAGGATCATGAAGAAACTAAATTTGCATTGACTGAGTCGATGACTTGTCCAGCTGGTCATTATCGTATTGAAATCTATGTGGCTAATTTGGCTGGGTTACCCTGTGCATATGTGCAAGGCAAAATTATTCAAAGTGATGCAAGCTGGCAAGCCTCTAATTTTTTGGGTGAAGCGATTGACGTGGGAACCAGTCGCTATTTTGACCAGGTTGATCAAAATCCAATGCAGTTTGTGTACACACATGAATTGCGGCAAGCGCTTAAAAATGAAACGGTTAATGGCGGAACTTTATTGGATTTTGGGCATGACCTTACAGCTAAAACAAGAATTGCGTTTAACCAAGGTTTCAGATCAGTGACGCTTTGCTATGGTGAAAGTCGCACGGAGGCTTTAGATGTTCAAGACACGTATCTTAAACATCAAATAAGAGAAAAAAATGATCCATTTGGGACCTATAACGAAGCCACGCAGACGTATACTACTAAATTACGTGCTTTTCGCTACATATACTTACCTGGAATTCAAAATTTAGATGACCTTGGAACGTTAAAAGTGGATTTTGAATTTGTGAAATTTCCTAAAATTAGTGAATTTTCGGCAGCAGATAAGCAATTAACGCAGATATGGCAGATTTCAGATCGCACACTACGTCTTTGCTCAGGTATTTTTTTCATCGATGGTGTCAAGCGAGATCGCTGGGTGTGGGCAGGTGATGCTTTTCAATGTTATGCTATGAATCGGTATGATTTCTTTGATAAAGAGCTTGTGGAAAGAACGATTCTAGGTCTACGTGGTGAACTAGATATCAAGCAGCATTTGGATACTATTGTCGATTATTCCATGTACTGGTTGATTGGGATTGAAGATTATTATGAAACATTTGCTGATAAACACTTCTTGGATGTTATTTATCCAAAAATGAAGCGACTTATTGACTTTGCTTTAGAAGCTGTCGATGAGCGCGGCTTTATTCATGAGCGTAAAGGAGACTGGATTTATATCGACTGGGCTGATTTTGATCATCAGGGGCCATTGTGCGCAGAACAAATGGTACTGGCAAGAGCCTTGCAGAGTGTCGTAAAAATTTTTACAATTTTGGATAAAAATGTGGCGCCATATGAGTCGCTTTACCAAAAACTAAGAGTGAATATCGATAAGTATTATTGGGATTCACAAAAACACGCTTATATTGATAGCTATGCGTCGGGAAAACATCAAGTGAGCCGACACGCCAACATTTTTGCAATTTTGTTTGATTATGTGGATCAAAAACGAGCACAAGAAATTCTTGAACACGTATTACGTAATCCTGAAATTGCGGCGATTAACACACCATATTTCAAATTTTGGGAGCTAGAGGCATTTGCAAAAATGGGTGAATATCAAACAATTTTGACGACGATCAAATCGTATTGGGGTGGTATGCTTGAAAGCGGGGCTACCACATTTTGGGAATACTTTGACCCAAATGAAAAAGGAGCCGCGCGATATGCCATGTATGGGGATAAATATGGTAAAAGTTTATGTCATGCGTGGGGAGCCAGCCCGCTTTATTTAATCGGACGCTACTTAGTGGGGCTTAAGCCAACTAAGCCAGGTTATCAAACCTTTGAGCTTGCTCCTCAACTAGCCTTGTTAGGAGATTTTAAAGGTAAGTTTCCTATCAGCGCCACAGGGGATACAGTTTCATTGGAAGTCCAAAGAAACAAGCTAACTGTCAAAGCTACTAAAGTTGGTGGTTCTATTGTCGTTGCTGATAAGCATCTAGAGATTCCTGTTGATAAAGAACTAGTCATAACGATGAAGTGAATTTAGTTATGAACGTAGAAAAAGACCTATCCTTTGGGAGTGAGGATAGGTCTTTTTTGTGTTTAGTTACACACCGTTAATTAAATTTTTAATACTTCTCTTAAAGCAAAGAAGGTAACGATAGCCTGGAAGAGAGATGCCCAAACATTGTAATGAGTAAAGGAAGCAATCCAAGATACGGCAATGACAACTAACGCCCACATGATGGTTTTCCTAATTTTCTCTTTTTTTGTTTTGTCATCTATTTTTGGTCTTTCATTCATTTTAATGACCTCCTTTGCAAGTCGTATTTAAAACTAATCTTTGTTATCTGCAAGTTCTTTAGCGTAGATAGCGTTACGTTTCTTCATTTGACGAGCGTACCACCAGAAGATTAAGCAGTATGCAGCAAGACCAATGATGGCGTAAAGAACGAACTTGATTTCACCTGTAGATGATTTACCTACTGCGTATGCTAAGAATTGTTCGATAGGACCTTCCTTAGTAGATTCAGCGATCATAGTGCCGCCTTTAACGCCTGCAGGGAATGCACCAACGGATTTAGCAACTGATGTGATGAATGGGGCACTTAATGTACCAGCCCAAAGGAAGATAGGTAATTCAACAGCACCAATAACGATCATACGAATAATACGTCCACGAGTAACGACCAAGAGAGCTGGTGTAACACCCATAGCAATGATTCCACCTAAAGGAAGAATGTGGTTGCCAGGAAGAACTAAAGCTTCAAGTAAAAGAATAGGTGCAAGGACGTTTGCAGCTGCCCACATCTCAGAACGGCCAGCAATAAATGGCCAGTCAAGTCCGATGTTCAACTTACGACCTTTTAAGTGTTTGTTAGCTAAGTCAGTAACACCTTGTGATAAAGGTTCAACAGCTTTGATGAACCATGAACCGATAAGTGAGAATAACTGCAAGCAGACACCACCAGTAAATGATAATGTGAAGATTTGTTCAACACCTTGTTGACCAACTAAGCCAATAAAGATACCTAAGTAACATCCAATAGCGAAGTTGCTTCCCCAGAAACCAATTTTTTCATTTAGTTTTGCGGAGTCAAAATCAAAACGGTCTAACCAACGGAAGAATAAATCATAAATCTTATCTAAGAGCATGATCACAGGGTTCATCATGTAGTTCAAATGAGTTGTGGTCATAGGGTTATCATTGTTGTGCAATAAATCATTAAAGGTTGGTTTCATTAAATCAGAGTTAATAATTTTTAAAGCACCAATCAAAATGATAAGAGCAGTAGCAACCCAGAAGTTAGCTCCGAAGTAAATTGCCATTAAAGCTGTGAAAGAAATGTGCCAGATATCGAAAATATCAACATCAAGTGTATTAGTCCACTTCAATAACAACATACCGACGTTCAATAGAACCATAAGTAGCAAGAAGAATAGGGTGTATGGTGATCCCCAAGTGATCGTTGCTAGTGGTGCCCAACCAACATCGGTAATAGAAAGTTGGATACCTGTTGATTTAACGAAAGCTGTTAGGGCTGGTTGGTAAGTAGTAGTAAGAATATTAATAATAGCACTAATACCAGTCAAAGCGATCGCTAAACGAATACCACCTTCAAGGGCTCTAAAGAACTTTACACCTAAAGCCCAAGCAATCAAGGTTAGAACAATTAACATAACGGGCGCAGCACCTAAATCAATAATTGGTTTGAATACTACGTTGGCAAAATGGATAATGGTCTGCATTTTGTTCAACTCCTTTAGTTTTTATAAAATTTTGTTACCAAATTTAGTGGAAGACTCCATAGAAGGAAATATGTAGGCGAAGAGAAAAATTCTCTTCAAAGTAATATTAGCTCAAATGATTCTTTTTAATAGTGTCTTCAATCTTGTCATATACTGGGGCAGCCATAGCAGGCATTCTGTATAGAATTGCACCAGCATCGATTTCTGGAACTGTCACATCAAAGCTCAAATCTGGTTTGTTAATTGGTAAGAAGATTTGAACACCCTTCATTGTTTCTGGGTTAAGGTCTTTGATTTGAATGGCTTCAACGCTAACTTGATAGCCTCGTTTCTTCATTTCGGCCTCAACAGCATCCTTGATTTGGTGACTTGAATTAACACCAGCACCACAAGCAGTTAACATCTTAATCATAGTAAATTCCTCCTTAGAATTTTTAAAATTTAATACCATAAGTTAATAAAACGAATATCTAGAACTTGGATTGCAAGAATGAATAGATTGCATCCTCAGAAGTACTCTTGAAGAAAGTCAAAAGCTGATTCCGAGGTGTCTTGTTAATGAAATCCATAATCTGTGCGAGGACATTGGATTGTCCCTCTGGATCATTGTTCAAAATCATAAATAGGAAGCTAACTTCTAATTTTTGACTTGGATCAATCATATTGTTGAAAGAAATAGGATTCTTCAACTTAATAGGAACAACTTTACGTTCCTTAACAAACTCAGCTTCCGTATGCGGAATGGCTACGTTAGGGTATTCAGGTGAAACCACTGACAAGTCAATTCCGGTTGGATACTTATCTTCTCGTTCGTTCAAGTTCTTTAAAAAGTCTTCTGTGACATGACCTTTCTTATAGAGGTCATCTGCCACGGCCTTGAAAACATCAGCTCGTGAAGTTGCCTCACTCACATAAACTGTGTCTCGATCAAAAAGAGAAGTTTCTGCTACCTTATCTGACATAATATATTCACCACCTAAATTACAAATGTGAAATAATGTTCGCTTTTGTTTGATTTCGTTTACAAATCTAATTATATACAAGCGCTTTCAAATGTCAATAAAAATATTGAACTTAAAAAATGTTGCGTGGGTATTGACTTTTCACGAAAGCTCGTCTATTCTATAAATCGAAACATAAATAAACAAAAACGAACATTTTCGTTCTTAAATTATACAAAAGGAGGGAGGCCAGTGCTAAAAAATGAACGAGTTGCTACCATTTTGAGCATGGTCAATCAATCAGGCGTTGTCACTGTCCAAGAATTAGTTGATGCCTTGAAAGTTTCATCAATGACCATTCGTCGTGATCTTGATGAGCTAGAACAAGCAGATCAAATTATTCGTATTCATGGTGGCGCACAGAGCCAACATTTCTCCGATAAACAAGAAGCTTCTTATATACAGAAGCGAAAACTACATGTAACGGAGAAGAGCAGTATTGCAAGACAAGTAGCAAGTATGATTGATGAAAATGAAACCGTTTTTTTGGGACCAGGAACTACCAACGAATTAGTTTCGAAGTATTTAAAGCTGACGAACTTACGTATTGTGACGAACAGTCTGCCAGTATTTGAAAGCTTTCGAGATGAACACAGCGGCTACGAACTGTGCCTAGTAGGCGGAACCTATCGTGAACGAAGTGGGGCATTTATAGGAAGTTTAGCGATTGAGCTGTTGAAAAATATCAAAATGCACAAAGCTTTTGTGGGTGTGAATGGTATTAACGGCAACAGTATCATGAATGCAAATTCTGATGAGGGTCAAACACAGAGTATTGCGTTGGACCAATCGCAAAAGAAGTTTGTGGTGGCTGATCATTCCAAGTTAGATCGAAATGATTTTTATACGTTCTATCAATTGGATAAATGTGACGGCTTGATCACAGATCAGAATGTGGATCAACAGACTTTGAAACGATATCAGAACCTAACGCATGTTTTTATTAGCTTAGATAAAAAACAAAAGGAGAGATTAGCATGAAAGTCGTCATTGGCTCAGACAAAAAGGGTTTTAATTTAAAGGAACAAGTTAAGAAATATTTGTTGGATCATAGTTATGAAGTAATTGATGTAAGCGAAAAGCCTGCAGAAGACTTTGTAGAATCTTCATTAGCTGTTACTAAAGAAGTTTTGAGTGGAGATGCTGACAAGGCTGTAATGTTTGATGAATACGGTGTTGGTTCAGCAATGGCAAGTAACAAAGTAAAAGGAATGGTTACTGCTAATGTTGTTGAAGAAAATACAGCACATATGACTGCTATGCATAATGGTGCAAAGGCCATTGCAATTGGTAGTGGCGTTGTTGGTGAGAAATTAGCTTATAACATTGTTCAGTATTATCTTGATACAGAATATGCTGGCGGCCGTCACCAAGTCCGTTTGGATATGTTGGAAAAGATGATCTAAAGAGTGCGGAGTGAAGCGGTTATTTGCTGAGCAGAGCCTAGCCTATCAATAATCCGGTTTGGGGATTGTTGATGGGTGTAGCTCAGCGGAGGCAAATGCTTCACGGAGCCGTTCTAAAGTAAATATCTATAAACTTATTTTCATAAAAACGCATAAGAGATTAAGCGAATATTTACGAAACGAAGACATTCAAAACTGTTTTAGGGTTAAGCAATAACATTGAGGAGGATATATACATGATTATTTCTATTGGTAATGACCATATTGTTACAGATGTCAAAATTCAATTATCAAACTTTTTAAAGGCTAACGGACACACCGTTATCGACGAAGGAACTTATGATACAACACGGACACATTACCCTATCTATGGGAAACGGGTTGCTGAAGATGTTGCAGATGGCCGCGCCGACTTGGGTGTTGTACTTTGTGGAACAGGTATCGGAATCAGTACCGCTGCTGATAAAAACGAAGGCGTGCGTGCAGCATTAGTTTCTAACCTAGTTACTGCTCGTTATGCTAAAGAAGAATTAAATGCTAATATCATTGGTTTTGGTGGTGCTACTGTTGGGGAACATCTTTGTGAAGATATTATCTCAGTATTCTTAGATTCAGAATACAAAGAAACTCCAGAAAACAAAAAGTTGATTGATAAAATCGATAATATTGCGACACCAAATCCAGAACAAAAAGACAACCCACACTTCTTTGACGAAGAAAATGAAAAATGGGCTGAAGGAGTTTACCACGACTAGTTGTTAAATTCCGGTAAGCGTTTTATAATGAAAGCGTTCTTGAAATAAATCATGAGAAATCATGAAAAACAAAAAAGGGGTAATCATTTTATGTTGAAATTAACACCAGGTAAGGAAAAAGGAATCCAAGCTTTATCAAATAAAGATGGCGTCATTGATGCTTTAGCTATTGACCAACGTGGATCACTTAAAAAGATGATCGGTGCTGCAAGTGGCAAAGAAGCTTCTCAAAAAGAAATCGAAGACTTTAAGGTTGCTGTATCAAGCGAATTGACACAATATGCCACAGGTATTTTGTTAGACCCTCAATATGGTCTTCCAGCTTCAAAGGCTCGTGCAGATGGTGCCGGCTTATTGCTTGCATACGAACGCACTGGTTATGATGCTACTGAACCTGGTCGTTTCCCAGACATTTTGGATGATTGGTCAGTTCGTCGTTTGAAGGAACAAGGAGCTGACGCAATTAAATTCTTGCTTTACTACGATCCAGACGAAGGCGGCGACATTAATCATCGCAAACAAGTCTTCATCGAACGTTTAGGTAGTGAATGCAAGGGCGAAGACATGCCATTGTTCTTGGAATTAGTTTCATACGATGCTAATAACGATGATGCGACTGGCAAGGAATACGCTAAGGTAAAGCCACACAAAGTTATTGAAATGACAAAAGAATTTTCAAAACCTCAATACGGTGTTGATGTTTTGAAGCTTGAAGTTCCTGTAAACCAAGCATTTGTTGAAGGATTTGCTAAGAATTCTGACGATGTTGTTTACACACGTGACGAAGCTTTGAAGTATTACAAAGAACAAAGTGATGCCACAGACTTACCATTCATTTTCTTGAGTGCTGGTGTTTCTGCAGAGTTATTCCAAGAAGAATTGAAGTTTGCTAAAGAAGCAGGCTCAAGCTTTAACGGTGTGCTTTGTGGCCGTGCTACATGGCGTCATTCAGTTGAACCATTTGCTGGTGAAAGTGAAGAAGCTGGTCGTAAATGGTTACAAACTCAAGGCCGTCAAAATATTGAAGACTTAAACAAAGTTTTGGCTGACACTGCAAGTTCATGGTACGACAAGGTTCAAAAATAATTGCTTTTAACCTTAAGGATTGTGCCAATGCGGTACAATCCTTTTTCTGAAAATGGAGATAATTTATGAGTAATTTTGATGAAATAAAAAAAGCTAATCCTGACAAAACCATTTACGATATTAATAGTGATGAATTTGCTGATTTTGGCTTAGTTTATAAACAGTATGATTTGAGTAAGGTTACCAGTTACATGGATTCTCAAGTGAAGATTCCAAGTGATCATAACGACTATATTCCTGATGATGAAAACCTTGAAAATGATGCCACAATCAAACAAATTGCGGCCGATGTTTATGCTGGTATGCCAATTTCAGCGGGTCCTTGTATGGGACAAAGCACTTCATTTTCAGCGATTGAATTCCATCAGGGCAGTGAAGTTAATATTACATTTACTGATGTGGTAATGGTTTTAGGCAAACGCCAAGATATTCATGATTATGAATACAATGCCGAAGAACATGCGAAACTCTTCTTTGTTCCGCGGGGCACAGTTTTTGAAATGTACAGTGATACCTTACATTATAGCCCATGCAAGGTGGACGACAGTGGTTTTAAGGCCATTGTGATGGTATTACAGGGTACGAATCAACCATTACCGGATGGGTTTAAAGCAACCAATAAAATGATTGTGAAACAAAACAAGTTCCAAATGGCGCATGCCGTTAGAAAAGATAAAATTGCACAGGGAATCTTACCTGGTGTCAAAGGCGCCTTAATCGACATTAAGCCAATTCAAAAATAAAGAGGTAGATCGAAATGGCTGATACAGAAAAGAAAACATTAACCAAAGAACAAAAGCATGAAGTTGATAATGCTGAAGTGTTACATCAGCAAATGATTAAAGAACAAATTGCCGAATTTCCAATTTCCAAAGTCGGTAGCAGATAATTATTTATTAACAGAATAGTCACATTAAGTCATCAAGATGAGCTGCATCTTGATGGCTTTTTTTGCAATTTTAGCGTAAATTGTTTTATAATGTAAAACGTTAGCTTGCTAACGAAATTGAGGAGATGAAATTGATGTCAAAAGATCTATCCAAATACGGACGGCTAGTGAAACATGCCAATAATACACTTAGTCGTCACATCGATACCTTTGCAGCTGGTTATGGCCTAACTGGTGTTCAGTTATCAATCATTGATTTTCTTGGCAAATATCCACAGCAAATGTGTTTACAACGTGATATTGAAACTGAGTTTGCTATCCGCCGATCAAGTGCCACCACGCTTTTACAACGCATGGAGAAAAAGGGATTGATTCTTCGGTTAGTTGCCAAGGATGATGCACGCCAAAAAGAAATTCAACTGACCAAAAAGGTGCAACCGTTTGTTCAGTTGAATCGTGATTATATGAAAGTTCAACGTACTAGTTTAGAAGCCCATTTTAGTCGCGAAGAACTCATGACATTTACCAAAATTTTACAATTTTTAATCGTTGATGAAGCCGGAAAAAATTACGGAAAGGAACGTGAGCGTTAATCGATATGAAAACTGAAACCAATCAACGGATTCGGCCACAAGTTATTGCAGCAGTCATTGCCACAGGGCTTATGTCCTTTAGTGGGGTCATTGTTGAAACAGCCATGAACATAACGTTCCCAACATTGATGAAAGAATTCAATGTGACCACCAGTATCGTGCAGTGGTTAACAACGGGGTATTTATTGACCGTAGCGATTATTGTGCCATTGTCTTCAGCACTGAAAACGCGATTTAGAACCAAATCTTTATTCATCACGGCCAACTTGCTTTTTTTAACAGGTCTAATCCTGGATGCAGTTGCACCGATTTTTCCCATTTTACTACTGGGGCGTATTATTCAGGGATGTGGCACTGGGATTGCACTGCCACTAATGTTCAATATTATTATTGATCAGGTCCCTAGCAGCAAAATTGGGATGATGATGGGCATTGGCACGTTAATTACAGCTGTGGCACCGGCAATTGGACCCACATTTGGTGGCGTTGTGGTAGCCAGTCTAGGTTGGCGGTTTGTCTTTATCATTTTAGTCCCATTGTTAGTGATTTCTTTGGTTACGGGAATTAAGACGATTGAACAAAAACGGCCTACACAAGCCATCAGATTTGATCCATTGAGTGTTTTATTAATTGCTGCGACCTTCATTGGCTTTATTTTAGGATTCAGCAATATGGGAGCGACACGTTTTATGAGCTTATCTGTGGCAGGTGCTCTTGTGGTGGGCGTGATTGGTTTAATGGGGCTGATTTATCGCAGTTTACATATTACGCAGCCAATTATTGATTTGCGCGTTTTAGGAAATGTGGCATTTGCTGCGCACGTGTTTGTGTTTTTCGCGTTGCAACTGATCTCGTTAGGTATGTCCTTCATCTTGCCCAACTATATGCAGCTGGTAAATGACGCAACTGCTACCATCGCTGGGTTAGTCGTTTTACCAGGTGCCGCTTTGGGAGCAGTCATGTCGCCAATCAGTGGCCGTATTTTTGATCGTTGGGGAGCTAAGAAACCTTTACTTACAGGTAGTACCATCGTATTTATCGGCCTAGTTTTATTTACAAGTTTCGCTCTAAACGTTTCAAATGGCTTGATCTTAACTATTTATGTCTTTTATATGTTTGGGATTGGATTGATTTTTGGAAATGTGATGACAAACGGATTATCTACATTAAAAAATGAGCAGCAAGCGGATGGCAATGCAATTTTAAACACCATTCAACAGTTTGCGGGTGCGGTTGGGACGTCAATTGTCTCTACCATAATTGGGGCAAGTCAGTTAAGTAAAAATGGCAATCAAGCTGACTTAACGGCGATCGGCTCACGCCACGCACTGTTGGTTTTGACGATTTTAATGGCCGTGACCTTCATGGTACTCGTGTACGCAATCAATCAAGCCGCTAAACAGAAAAAGATAGCTTAAAAAAACAAGACGGGAAATTTTCCTCGTCTTGTTTTTTTGGAAACTGATTAATTTTTTTCTGTGGATAACTTTCGAGGTGCAATTCCTAATTCTGCGAGCTGGCGATTTACCAATTCGTCGTGAATACGTGCAAGTCGATCTTGTTCAACCTTAGCTGTACCAGTAGGCTCAATTAGACATGCGGGCATATCAGTTTGTTTTTTATCAGCCATTTTGCCACCTGCTTTCTATCTTGATTGTCTCATGATTAGAAGCAGAATTAAAATAGTTTGCATAGAAGCTCTTTACTTGTCATAAGCCACAACTTCGGCGTGATTATCGGTAAAGTTGAGAATGTTAAGACTTCCATTTTTTATTGGTAAATGGACATCTATTTGTGGATTCAAAAGCTGAATCAGACTACGAATGGCATCCATGTGGGAGACCACAAGTAATGTTTCACCGTCATGTGCCTGTTCTGCCAATTGGTCGACACCAGCCAAGATCCGTTTTTTGAAAGTTTGGGCGTCTTCAGCCACTTTGAAAGGATCAGCGGCGTGCATGGCATCGCGCGCTTCATAAAATGTATGTTCACTCAAGAAATCGTCAATGCCACTGTAGCCTAGAGGCCGGCAAATGGTGTCCCAAGTTTCGGGACCATTAGCACCTTCAAAATAGCCAAAGAAAGCTTCCCGAATATTTTTGAGTTGGGTGACTTGCAAGGAATCGTTGTGCGTATCCTTTAAAATGATGTGAGCGGTATTGACAGCGCGGCTTAAGTCACTCGAGAAAGCTTGATCAAAATGGACGTTCTGGACTTTTTGAGCCGCTTGATGGGCGTCTTGAATGCCTTTTTCAGTTAAAGGTGCATCAGCCCAGCCCTGCATCCGGTCAAATTTGTTGAGATAAGTTTCGCCGTGACGAATAAGATAAACGGTAAATTTTTTGATAATGACACTTCCAGTCTGAGAGTGGCTAAAAGGCGAGTAAACTTTAAGCATCGCCTGAATAGTTAGTGTAGCGAAGTAAAAAGTATTGTTTTTAGACTTGTTTCTGCCATTTTTGGAAAACCAAAAACACTCTCCATATTATTTTATTAGTAAGATAAAAAAGAACAACGCAAAAACACACGCTGTTCCTATTTTACCATGTTTAATTTGTAAAAAGTGAGTTATGAAAATTCAATCCCGTATTCAAACGATTGTGTTTCCCCGGGTTCAGCGAAGTTGTTACCTTTCTTGTTCGCCCAATCAGTTGGGTGATCACTGGCTTGATCAGGAAGGCCAGCGAAAGGCTCGATACAAAGATAAGGCTCCGTTGCATTTTCCATGGTCCACAAGGTGATGTATGGGAAATGTTTGACATTAAGCTTGATTTCATGAGCGGTTTGATCAGAACTTAGGGTGACGGTTTCGATTTTTTTAGCATCCAAAATAATTAAGCCATCGTCAAAAGTGCGGTGATCTAGCTTCAATGCATTATTTTGATCTACGGCCGTGAAAGGTGCTTTGGTGCCATCACGGAATGGGGCAGGATTAATTCCCAGTTGTTCAATTTGCTTAGGATGTGGTCCAAATGTCAGGGTGTAGTCTTCAAATACACCGTCATCATCAATGGGAATATTAAAGCCAGGGTGTGAACCCAGAGCGTATGGCATGCTGGTTTTATCATTATTCGTAACGCTGTATTTAGTTAACAGCTGATTGCCCACAAGCTTGTAGTCAACTTGTAAGGTAAAGTCGAATGGATAGTATTCTTTTGTTTTGGGACTAGCTTTTAGTTCTAAAAGAACTTGATCGTCGGCTTTGCGCACATTTTCCCACTGGAGGTCCCGGGCAAAACCATGTTGAGGCATTGGATAAGTCTGACCATCCACAACGTAGTGATCGTCATTCGATCTCCCGATTGAGGGGAATAAGATTGGTGCATGGCGTTTCCAAGCTTTGCCATTCCAGATATAATCAAAATTACTTTTGACATCCACGACATGGGTAACTTGTGCACCAAGTTGGTCTATTTCAACTTCTAAATTGTTGTTTTTAATCGTAATCATTCATATTGCCTCTTTTCAATTTATTGGGTACAGGTATATGATGGAACAGTTGGCGAACAATGTAAAGGCTTTCTAAAACGAAATCTTAGAACTTTAACAAACTTTCGAAAAGTCATGTCCGTTGGCAATGAAAGCAGGAGGTAGTTTAGATTGATTAAGATGATTGCACTGGATTTGGACAACACCTTACTGAATTCAGAGAAGAAAATTAGTGAAACAAATACGCGGGTTTTAAAAAAATTGCATAGGCAAGGCAAACGAATTGTGTTATGCACAGGGCGGCCCATTAATGCGATTTGGGACTGGCTAAAACAATTAGAGTTAATGGGTGAAAAAGACTACTCGGTTAATTTCAACGGCTCTCTGGTTATTCATAATGTGGATAAACAACCTTTAATGGCCGACGGTATGAAACGGGCTCATTTTGCAGATCTCCATAAATTCTGCATGGCACATGGTTACCCACTCGATATCCTGGACTTTAATGGAGGATACCCAATTAATGACTTGCCACTTTCGGGTTATGAAAAACGCTTGGGTGGAAATATGCATTTTCTCCATACGCCATTTATCAAGTTGCCAGCCGTAGATTACAGCAAGGCGGTCATCTGCGCGACACCAGCAACTTTGAATCATATTGTGGTTCACATGCCGGCGCAACTCAAACAAGAATTTCATATTGTTCGGTCACAACCAATGATTTTGGAATTTTTGAAACCAGGAATCGATAAAGGATCTGCATTGGATGTGTTATTAGACCATTTTGGGTGGACACGCGAAAATTTAATGACTTTTGGGGATGCTCAAAACGACTTGGAAATGTTGGCTAGTGCGGGCGTGGGTGTTGCCATGGCAAATGGCACCCCAGAAGCGAAACAAACAGCTAATCAAGTGACCGCTGTTGATAATGATCACGATGGGGTTGCCCAATTTTTAACAACGTATTTTTCGCAAAATGACTAGATAAAAAGGATGAATCAGCAACTTGCTTTGGAGTGGGCGCAAAGATCTATGATAAGATAGTAAAATAATAACTCATATTTGGGAGATGGCTATTCGTGAAAGCAGCAGTATTTATTGAACCGGGAAAAATGGAAGCCCAAGAGGTGGCAAAACCAAAAATTGAAAAGGCAACGGATGCCCTGGTCAAAGTGGTTCGCGCATGTGTCTGTGGTTCCGACTTGTGGTGGTATCGTGGCATCTCTAAACGTCAGCCAAATTCCTTGGTTGGACACGAAGCCATTGGTGTGGTTGAAGAAGTTGGGACCGATGTGACTGATATTAAGGTTGGCGACTTTGTTATCGTGCCATTTACACATGGGTGTGGCCATTGTGCAGCATGTCTGGCTGGTTTTGATGGGGACTGTTTAAATCAAGAATCTGGTGGCAATGGTGGCTATCAAGGCGAGTATTTACGTTATACAAACGCCAACTGGGGCTTAGTCAAGATCCCGGGCAAGCCAGCTGATTATTCAGACGACCAATTAAATTCACTGTTAACTTTAGCGGATGTCATGGCAACCGGCTACCATGCAGCTGCTAGTGCGGAAGTGAAAAAAGGTGACACAGTTGTTGTTATGGGAGACGGTGCGGTTGGTTTATGTGGCGTCCTTTCAGCTAAGTTGCTGGGGGCAAAACGGATTATTGCGATGAGTCGTCACGAAGACCGCCAACAATTAGCACGTGAATTTGGTGCCACTGATATTATCCCAGAACGTGGGGATGAAGCGGTCAAGAAGGTTATGGAACTAACTGGTAGTGGTGCAGATGCGGTTTTGGAATGTGTCGGTACCGCACAATCCGTGGATACTGCTGTTAAGGTTGGTCGTCCTGGAGCCGTTGTCGGCCGTGTGGGTGTGCCTCAAAAAGCAGAAATGAACACGAACAATCTTTTCTGGCGCAACATTGGATTGCGTGGCGGACTTGCTTCGGTTACCACGGATGATAAAGCCGTCTTGTTAGATGCGGTTTTAAGCGGTCAGATTAATCCTGGAAAGGTCTTTACAAAGCGTTTTGATTTGGACCACATCCAAGACGCCTATGAGGCTATGGACAAACGAACAGCGATCAAATCATTGTTGATCGTAAGCGAAGGCTAAATTAATAAAAAAATCCCCAAAATCTCGATGCAAGTTGGCAAAGTGCTAACTGTGTTGAGATTTTTTATGTGTTCGAAAGTTTAATAGAACTGGAAGTGAGTTGATTGTGGCAGAAGGTATTTCGTGCTATGATTTTGTGTAACCGCTATCGGAATCGAACCATGAAGTTGAAAAACTCACGCAACTGGTTGGAGCAACAAAATGAATTAAAGAATGGAGGGGGATTAAATGTCTAAGAATCGATTAGAAGCTTTCACAGATGCTGTGATTGCAATTATTATGACTATTTTAGTCTTGGAATTAAATCCGCTGACCGATTTATCTTGGCATGGTTTGTGGCATATTCGAACCGAGCTACTTTCGTATATGTTTTCCTTTTTTATTTTGGCAGTGACTTGGAACAATCATCACCATATGTTGCAAGCAGCTAAAAAGATTAGCGGTAGTGTGCTCTGGGCTAATATGAATTTATTATTTTGGCTGTCGCTATTTCCTTTTGTCACAGCAACTGTGGATAGAAACTGGTATTCTCGCTTTGCTGAATTGCTTTATGTAGCCCTTTATTTGTTGTATAACATTGCGTGGAATGGTTTAAAAATGACCTTAACACGGGCTAACCCAGAGTTAGTTGCGGTTCTGGGGCATAAAGATACCTATACCTTTTTTGCTGTTCTGGTGATCATGGGACTCACGTATTTTTGGCCGATCCTGGGAATCATTGGCTGTTTTGGGATCACGTTGTTTTGGGTGATTCCTTATAAAGAAGTGGAGGAATTGTTTAGGATGGGTAATACACAAGATAAGAAGTAAATAAGGGTAGAAAAACCTGATTTGTTCAACAAAATGAAAGATTAAGCGCTGTAAAGATGCTTAATCTTTTTTTATAAAAATATTCCTGTATAAAGTTCTACTTAAAAGTGTAAGGTTTAAGTAGAAAAAATTAGATTCTGTTGGCGATTTAACGTCAATTCGTCTTAAATGGGATGCTGACTATGATACGGATGATATTGACGATGACAATTTTAGCCATACCTACGATACGACAATCCAATTAAATTAAGCTGTAAAAAGTATAAAAAAGTCCGCATATATTCCGCCACTTGACGATCAGAAATAAGAGATGGTGGGCGCTGTGATTTGAGCCTAAAAAGATCCAAACATTCGTATTCAGAATGCTTGGATCTTTTTATTATGATTGCATTTAGACTAAACACCCAACAGCAACTTTTAGTTACTTGGACGAATCACGTTTGCCAATTGAAAATTTCCTTGATCAAAGTGATAGACAAAAATTGTGCCATTTGAAAAGCCTTTTTTCAATTCTTCAGAAGGATCCTGCAACATGCGTAAAAAGTTAAAACAAGCACCGCTATGGGAAACCGCTAAAACATTATGGTGATCCGATTGAGACATAATAGTCGTCAAACAGTGCAACATACGTTTACCAACGGCATTAGAAGACTCACCGCCGTAGGGCAGAAAAAAGGTTTCAAAATCTTTAGGTGTTTTCGGACTTAACGCTTCACTTTCACCTTCAAAAATACCATAATTTTGTTCCTTTAGAGCTTTCAATCTAGTGTAGTCTAAACGATTGTTTAAGATTAATTCAATCGTGTCGCAACAACGTTCTGAAGTGGAACTATACGCGTGGTCAAGCGGAATATTTCTAAAAAAGCCACTTAATTTTTGGGCTTGGTTAATCCCATTCTCAGTTAAAGGTGAGTCACACCACCCCTGAATTTTATGGGCGACATTAAAAAGCGTTTCGCCATGGCGTACGAGATATAAAGTTTTCATTTTTTGGCCTCTTCTAGCATCTTTTAACGATCAGTTATTTTCTTATCTCTATTTATAAATCATAGTCCTTGAAGTATACTTCAAGTCAAGGGGTGAGAATCTTGAAAATTGACGCGGTCGCAAAACAATTTAATGTTTCCACGGCAACAATTCGTTATTATGAGCGTGAGGGGTTATTAGGCCCCATTAATCGGGTGAATGGTATCCGTCAGTTTGCATCCAGCGATCTTGAGCGTATTGATTTTATTTTATGTGTCAAAGAATGTGGCATGACGCTGGCACAAATCAAACATTTTCTGGCAATTTATCAAAAGGGTGACGACACAATCGAAGAAAGATTGACCATTTTGCAAGATCAGTTAGTGCAGTCCGAAGAAAAAGTGAATCAGTTGAAAAGATCCATCCAGCATTTAAAGACTAAAATTGAAGATGTCAAACAATTAATGTGAATGAAAAAAAGATCAAGCAGCGCGTGAAGCGACATGCTTGATCTTTTTAGGTTAAAACCTAATTATTTACTGAATGGTTACGGGTTATGATCTTAAATGTGATTTGATAAACAATGATAAATAAGATCACATTTAATGTCCAACTTAGAATCATCGTGGCAATGCCTGCACCAGTTAGGTGTTGTGCCAAGAAGAAACCGACAAGGATAAACACAATTAAAGCTAAGGGTGTGGATAACCATGCTTGCTTAGTTAATTGTTGCCGTCCAATTTTTGCCATGTATGGTAACACTGCAGAAAGGGCAATGAAAATAATTGGAATGACAATGTTTAACGTTAACTCTTTGGTGTATAACACCGTTCCTGGAGTTGCATCCGTTGGTCGAATTCCCATCACAGAGAAGACTAGGGTAATAACTAAACACCAAAGTCCGACTAACCACGCGAAACGATCGTTTTTGATAAATTTGTACTCTGAAGGATAGTCCTTGCTCTTCGCACGAATACGCATGAAAGCATAAAATACAAAACTAGTGACAAATGGCGATACAATTCCGTTGATATTTAATAGCCAGTTGAACATGTCATTGATACTTGGCAGCCAGTTACTTAGGAACAAAACTAGTGAAACGATCAAGGTGGTTAACCAGTAACCGTTAATTGGTAACCCGTCATTGTTCAACTTCGTCAATCGTTTTGGTAGATATTGCTTAGCCACATTTGAAAGGAAGATCCGGGTGCTGGCATCCAAAATAACAGCTAACTGCGCGCACATATAAATGAACTGAGCGACCGCAAAGATGTACATCAGAACGTTTCCCATACCGAATTGCTTTCCTAAGGCTTGGAAGGCGTAATAGGAACCGTTCATTTTCAAGTCATATGGCAAATGGTGGGCGTTAAAGAAGACACCCAGTGAGAAGGAACCAAAGACCGTTAGGAAACCGGTCATAATCAGAAGCATCATCATGGCTTTAGGGAAATCACGGTTACCGTGTTTCATCTCTTTGACATATGGACCCGCTAATTCTGCGCCATTGATGGCAAAGATTAGTAATCCAAAAGTGGAAAGAAAATGGCCATTAATTTTAGGGATGAACGCGCTCAGATTGAAAGGTTGCGTTTCAATATGACGGCCATGCATCAAAGCGGCAACGGTCATAACCACGAAGAGAATGGTCATCACGAACATGGCACCACCACCAATGGTACTCATAATTTCTAGAGACTTGTTCTTGAATAAATGCTGGAACCAAATGAAACCTAAGAAAATAACGGCGGTAAAAACGGCAAACATGAAAGTTGACATGTATTTATTTAAATCGCCATTTCCCTTTACTAACCAGCTGATGGACACAACTACTGAGTTGGCCACATCAACCACGTAAGGTAAGCCGGCAATCCAGTACAGAAACGCAACCATATAACCGGCTAAATCGCCGTTAGTGGAGCGAATCCAAGAAGAAAGACCGCCACCTTCATTTTGAAAGGCGGACCCCAGTTGACCAACCATCATTTCATATGGCCAGACAAACAGAATTAACATTAAAATCCAGGTTGTGACAATGGCCAAACCTTGGTTATGAAAGTTATAAATTAAATCGTCAAAGCCAATTACCGTAACAAAGTCCATTAGGGCAACGACCGGCCAACTGATGAAGTGCTTATTTGTATCTAAGGGTGAAGTTTGCATTGTAAAAATTCTCCTATATAAAGGCAAGTTTAACTTGCGCTATTTAATTATTTCATCATTGTTATTGAAGTAATTAACTGAAATCGAAGAATCTTGAATGGTGACTTTGGTAAGACTTCCGTTGCTTGGACTGGTTGTAATATCCATGTCCGGTGCATAACGTCCCACAATACTGCGAATGGTCGTACCATGCGTGACCACCAGAATTTTATCCTGATCTTCACTATGCGCAATTAAGTACTGGAAGCCCTTGTCTAAACGTTTCCAAAAATCAAAGTGATCTTCGGCTTCGTGAAAGGGATCCGCAGCTTTAACCGCATTTTTGGATTCGCTAATATCGTGATGTAATAGGAATTCGTGGAAAGTCCGTGCTTGACTAACTGGTTTTAAGACCTGGAACCAAGTTTGGGCAGAGTCCGCGCCTTCAAAGTAACCATAAAATTCTTCGCGAAATTCGGCTAATTGTTTAACTTTAAGGCCAGGTGATTTATTACTGTGGACGATGGTGGTTGCGGTATTATAAGCTCGCGTTGTGTCGCTTGAGTATGCCGCATCAAAGGCGATGTTAGCTAATTTACGACCAACTTTTTTGGCATCTTGCCAACCTTTGGGTGTTAATGGCGAATCCGACCATCCCTGCATACGATTGTAACGGTTAAAATAAGTTTGTCCGTGACGCACAAAATAAATTTCAATAGTTTTCAAGAAATAACCTCCCTTCGTCTAAATGTCCAGAAGCTATTGTATCATAGGCTACGACTGGTTTTATAACATTTTTTCTTTTCTATTTTTGATAAGTTTTCAAAAAGTGGTTATTTAACTAACTAGGTATCGCTTACATGAACACTAAAAAAGCTATGAAAAAATGAAAACTTTTCATAGCTTTTTTAAAGCACAGTGTGCTTAATTTATTTTGCTGAGCTCACGGCGAATTTCTTCGGTATTGGTTTTATCACCAGAAAAGATAATGCGGTCATTTAACTCCAATTGTGTGGACCCACCTGGCCGAATGAGGCGATAATTCCGGAAAATTTGGCTGATTGTAATTTGATCGATAAAGGGAAGATTCTTAATTTCCATTCCTGTGTACTTACGATTACGTACCTGTACCTCAAAAATCGTATTCTTGGTGTCATTCAGAATTAATAAAGTCGATGGTGTTTCAATCAGACCACGGAGCATGGCAATATTAACTTCTGGGGTATTATAGACTTCGATGCCAAGCCCTCGCAATTCCGTTTCATGTTCGTTTAAAATGTTGTGATCCTCAAAGCGAACAATGACTCGTGGCACGCCGTAAGCCTTTGCCGCTTTAGCGAGTTCATAATTTTCCTGAGCCCGAAAATGGCCCACAACTAAGATATCCGTGTCAAAAACACCTTGGGCAATCATGGCTTGTGGATTTAAGTTAGCGAGCAGGTGTGCGTTAACCTCACTATTGTACGTGCGAAAGTTCTTTTCGTTGTCCGTATACATCTGTATTTGATACCAGCCCTTAGTGAGTTGTTGGGCGACGGGAACGGTGAAAATATTGGTACCAATAAAATGTACGACCTGCTTCTTCAAGTCCTCAGGTTCTGGTTGATAAGTCTTACCGAAAATTAGAGGTGAGATGACACAGGTTAACACAGCTGCCAGTAAAAAGGCCCCTGACTGATGGCTGTTAATCGTGTGCATGTTCGAAGCAACTTGCAAAATGGCGACCACCATCGTAATGGTAGCAGCTGACAAGCTCATACCAGCTAGGGAATTGGCACTTTTGAATCGTAATTTTAAGATTGGAAAGATGGCTAATTTGGCAATCAGATAAGCCAAGAAAAATAGTGGAATGAGTGTGAGTGCCTCTGGATCATTCAACAAAGTTTTTAGGTTTAGACTTACACCGCTCATCATAAAGAAGATGGGGATAAAAAAGCCGTAACCAATTGAATCTAACTTGTCCTTGGTACTCTGACTGGGACGCAAAAGTTTTAAAATAATGCCGGCAATAAAAGCGCCCAAGATGTTTTCCGCACCAACCGAAGAGGCTACCGTGACCATGGCCACGATCAGGAAAAAGGCGAGGCGAATATCAAGTTGGGTAGTCGATTTATTAATTTGTTCAAAAAAATTGAAAAAGAATTTAAAGCGGCGCAGTAAAAAGACGGCCGCAATGATAATTAAGAAAAGTAACCACAGACTTTTACTGCTGTTGCCAAAAACAGAGGCATAAAAAGTGAGCCCTAGTAAAGGCATGACTTCGCCTAAAACGGCGATTAAAAGCACAGTTTGACCAAAGGCTTTACTGAGAAGTTCATTTTCTTTGAGTGTGGCAATCACAATTCCCAGTGAAATAGTGCTAAACAAAATGGCAGCTAGCCAAAAATCAGAGAAAAGATTTAGCCACTTGAAAATGCCGGCTAGACCTAATGAAATCACCATGATTGTGCCATAAGCCAGACAGGCTAGAATAACGGGCGACCAGCGTGAGGTTTGCGCGGCCGTTTTTTGAGCGAGTGGTGAAGTCGGCTGTTTCTTTTTGAAAAGGTCGAAATCAATCTCCATGCCGCTTAAAAAGAGCAGAATGATCACACCAATATCGGACAGTTGATTTAAAATATCGGTAGCGTGGACTAAGCTTAGTAGGCTTGGTCCAAGAATAACACCTAAGAGAATCTCCACAACGGCTGTTGGTAAAAAAGTCAGCTTTAAGCGAGCCATCAACATTGGGGTGACCAAAGCTGCAAATAACATTATGAGTAACGAAACTTGGTTCATAGTAATTGCCTCCCACACCATCTTAAATATTGGTCCAGAATAGCACAAGTTTTTTAGGGAAACAATGAAAAAGGGGCGCGGCAACGAGCGGATTTTAGCTATTATTAAAGCGCACAAAAAATTAATTCACAGAAAATGGCTACCTGTGTGCGATTATCTTTGAGTTAGGGCAAGAAAAGTGGTAAGATATTTACTTAAATTATAGGAAGTAATTGCTTCTTATAATTTAAGTTTACGTCGTTTTAAAGTCACAGTTAAGAGACGGCGATTCATATAAAAAATAAGTATGTCAACTATTTGGAGGGGTTTTATGGCCGATTCAATTCAAAAGTATGAACAGACCCACTTAAACGAAGTCGTTGCCAAAATTCAACAAGCAATTCAAAAGGCAACGAAGGATGTCAAAACAGCGGAGACCGACTCCAAAGCGATTGATAAGAATTTCAGCAATGAAGTACGGATGAACACAAGTACGTATTCAGGCATGATGGATACTGCAATTTCTGTACGACAACAACAACAACTCTTAAATGAACGCCAAAATAGCTGGCGGCATGCGAGCCAACAGTTAGATGTACTGAAGCGACTTGAGAAACGCCCGTATTTTGCGCGGATTGATTTTCATGAAGCAGGCGAAAAAAACGACGAGACGATCTATATTGGTTTAGGGTCGTTTTCGGATACACCAGAGCATTTTCTGATCTATGACTGGCGTGCACCCATTTCTAGTGTTTACTATGATGGCAAGCTAGGCAATGTCTCCTACGAAACGCCAGATGGTACGCAAGAAGTGGACGTCAAATTAAAACGGCAGTTTACCATTGAAGACGGCACGATTGTCACAATTTTTGATACGGATGAAACAATTGGGGACCAAATGTTGTTGCAGGCTCTGGGAAATTCATCAGATACCAAGATGAAGAGCATTGTGTCTACAATTCAAAAGGAACAAAACCAGATTATTCGGGATACGCATTCCGATTTACTGTTTGTGCAGGGAGCAGCTGGTTCTGGTAAAACAGCCGCTATTTTGCAACGGGTTGCTTACCTATTGTACCGTTACCGGGGGCATTTAACGGCAAGCCAAGTGATCATGTTTTCACCAAACCAGATTTTTAACGACTATGTGGACCAAGTGTTGCCTGAATTAGGTGAGCATAACATGGTACAAATGACGTATTACCAGTTCACCAAACGCCGCATTCCCAACATGGATGTGGAAACTTTACAGCAGCGTTTTGAAGGGAAAACCGATCCGGTTTCTAAAAAGATTCGTCAGTTAGAAAATAGTTTGACGTACTTCAAAGCAGTGACCAAGTACGCTAAGCATCTAGAAACAGCTGATATGAAATTCCGGAACTTAGTTTTTCGGGAGAAACCTTTGGCTGATCAGGAACGTATTCGAGAAATTTATTACAGTTTCAACGAAAATTATCATTTAGGTAATCGTTTGGATGCCACTAAAGAAACATTATTGAAGTCTTTGAATCATCGAATTGGTGGGGAAGTACGGTCCAAATGGGCTGAAAAAGCTGTGCAGTCCTTGAATCATGAAGATTTAGAAAAGCTATACGGTGGCGAACCTCGCGAATTTGATGATAGTGATAAAGAGTTTAAGTTTTTAGCACGTAAACTTGTGATTAAGGCGTTACAGCCTGTTCGCAATGCGATTGTGCATAATCGCTTTTTAAACATTAATGCCCAGTATGTGCATTTCTTACGCAGTGTGCCTCACTTGATTCATCTTGAGAAGTTTGGCTTAACTGAAGCTGACTGGCAAGGCTATGTGGAAGAAACCATTGCAGGCTTAAAAAATCATCAGATTTCTTTAAATAATACGTCCGCTTATCTTTATCTCTATGATTTAATCGTGGGGAAAAAGGGTGAACGTGATATGCGCTACGTGTTTATTGATGAGATTCAGGATTATACGGCCTTTCAATTGGCTTATCTCAAATTCAATTACCCACGCGCAAAGTTTACACTGCTTGGTGATTTGAACCAATCCATTTACAGTAATGAGAATTCGACCACCTTACTTGCTGAGTTATCCACAATGTTTGATAAAGATAAGACACGTGTCATTCAACTCGAAAAGTCTTATCGGTCTACACAACAAATTACTGATTTCACAAAAGAAATTTTGAAAAATGGTGAAGCAATTGAAGCCTTTCAGCGTGAAGGCGAGTTGCCAGTTATAAGTGTTCAAGCCACAACTGATGCGGCGGTTAAGCGAGTGCAGCGACAATTAGTACAAAATCAAAACGATGGGGAAAGCACAGCCATCATTGGGAAGTCCGTTGCGGCGTGTGTTCAAATTACGGATGCGTTACGTGCGGCCGGTGAAAAAGTGACGCTGATTCGTACAGAAAACCAGCGATTGGCAGAAGGCGTTGTGGTGGTTCCGTCATTTTTGGCAAAGGGACTGGAATTTGACGCCGTCATCGTCTGGGATGCCTCTGAAAAGACCTATCAAGATGAAGATGAACGCCAGTTGTTATACACAATCTGTTCACGAGCCATGCATCGACTCACGGTGATTGCTACCAAACAGATGTCACCGCTATTTGATCGTGTCAATTCGAAGTTGTACACAACGGACTAAGCTTTTAGTGAGGCGTAAAAATGGTAAAAGAGGACCAAAGTTACTATCGGTTTTTAAAAAATGACTGGAAACAGTTGGCGCCAGAGGCTAAATTGCCTTTGTCCGATCAACAATTGAAGGCCATCAAGGCATTGAATGATCGCATCTCGTTACAAGATGTGCAAGATATTTATGTGCCGTTGGTACACATGCTCATCAAAAAGTTTCATAGCTTTCAGGATTGGCAGGCTACCAAAACGGACTTTTTAAAATTACCTGAAAGAAAAGTACCGTTTGTGATTGGTATATCAGGAAGTGTGGCGGTTGGCAAAAGCACCACGGCGCGTTTGCTGCAAGTATTGCTTACGCACTTCTTTCCTAGTTTGCATTCCCAACTAATCACTACAGATGGTTTCTTATACCCGAATGCGGAGTTAAAAAAACGCGGCATCTTGGATCGAAAAGGATTCCCGGAAAGCTACGATATGTCTAGTTTGCTGTCATTTATGAGTGAGGTCAAAAATGGGAAAACGCGCATTCGTGTGCCGTTGTACTCCCATCAAAGTTATGACATCATGCCTGATGAGTATGAGACAGTGGATAATCCTGATATTTTAATTGTGGAAGGGATTAATGTCTTACAGTTGCCTTCCAATCAAACAATTTATATCAGTGACTTCTTTGACTGGTCCATATATGTTGATGCAGATCCTGAGTTGATTGAAAAATGGTTCTTAGAACGCTTTGGCATTTTGTTAGATACGGCGTTTCATAATCCGCAAGATTATTATTATGAGTATGCACAGTGGCCACGCGAAAAAGCCTTTGAAGAAGCAAAAAAAGTTTGGAAACGGGTGGATTTGCCCAATTTGGAGGAGTTTATTTTGCCTACTCGTTCCAGAGCCAATCTCATTTTGCATAAAGTCGATCATCACGTGATGGACGCAGTGTACTTGAGAAAATATTAAAAAATGGTTTAGCCAGTTGGAAAACAGTCATGTTTTGAACTGGCTTTACTTTAATCAGTATTATCAGTAGAATTGATACTAGATGTTGAATAACTATACTTTTAAAATTACAGAGTAAACGTGCCAAACTAAGCAGCTTCTTCCGCTTTGCTACGGAAAGCAAACGATTCCTAGCCCGAATCATTTGCCTTCCTAGGCAATACTCGGAAGCTGGGCGCTTAGTTTGACACTCTCTAATCATGAGGTGAAAACTTGGCTAATTTAGATTTGTCCCAATTCGACAAGATCATTGTTTTAGACTTCGGTAGTCAGTACAACCAACTCATCACACGACGCATTCGTGAATTTGGCGTATATTCAGAGTTACTCTCACACAATATTACCGCCGATGAAATTCGCAAAATTAACCCTAAAGGAATCATCTTCTCAGGTGGCCCCAATAGCGTTTATGATGACGATGCCTTTCGTGTAGACCCAGAAATTTACAAGCTGGGCATTCCTATTTTAGGAATTTGCTACGGCATGCAGCTCATGTCCTACAATTTAGGTGGTAAAGTTGAACCAGCAGACAACCGTGAATACGGCCATGCTGATATTGACGTTACGGATTCGCAAACACCTTTATTCAAAGGGTTACCTGGCCGTCAGACCGTGTGGATGAGCCATGGAGACTTAGTCAAACAAGTTCCCGAAGGCTTCACGTCCGTGGCAACCAGCAAGAACTGTCCCATTGCTTCTATTGAAGACCCGAAACGAAAGTTTTATGGTATTCAATTTCATGCTGAAGTTCGTAATACGCAATATGGTAATGAAATTCTTAAACACTTTGCGTTTGATGTTTGTGAAGCCAAAGCTAATTGGTCCATGAACAACTTTATTGAATTACAAATCAAAAAAATTCGTGAAGAAGTTGGCGATCGCAAGGTCTTGTTGGGCCTTTCCGGTGGTGTAGATTCCAGCGTGGTGGGCGTGTTATTGCATAAAGCCATTGGTAATCAATTAACCAGTATTTTTGTAGATCACGGGTTGTTGCGTAAGGGTGAAGCCAAACAAGTGATGGATAGCTTGGAAGGCAAGTTTGGCCTGAACGTGGTTAAAGTTGATGCTCAGAAACGTTTTATGGATAAATTGGTCGGTGTTTCCGATCCTGAAAAGAAACGTAAGATTATTGGTAACGAGTTTATTCAAGTGTTTAACGATGAAGCTCAAAAGCTGGATGGCATTGATTTCTTGGCACAAGGCACCTTGTATACAGATGTGATTGAAAGTGGTACGGATACTGCACAAACCATCAAATCGCATCACAACGTGGGTGGCTTGCCAAAAGACATGCATTTTACTTTAATTGAGCCTTTGCGGACCTTATTTAAGGATGAAGCTCGTGACTTAGGCGAAAAATTAGGGATGCCATCTGACTTAGTGTGGCGACAACCATTCCCAGGTCCTGGTTTAGGGATTCGGGTGCTTGGTGAAATTACTGAGGACAAGTTAAACATTGTGCGTGATTCTGATTGGATCTTGCGGGATGAGATTAAAAAGGCTGGCTTAGATCGAGATATCTGGCAGTACTTCACTGTTTTACCGGGCATTAAGAGTGTTGGTGTCATGGGTGATGGTCGAACATACGACTATACGGTTGGTATCCGGGCTGTGGATTCTGTGGATGGCATGACGGCTGATTTTGCCCGCATTCCGTGGGATGTGTTACAGAAGATCTCTGTGCGCATTGTCAATGAAGTCGATCACGTTAATCGCATTGTGTACGATATTACGAGCAAGCCACCGGCAACGGTCGAATGGGAATAAAATATATATATATTAAATGGATACGGAATGTTGACTTAAAGACATTTGTGAACTTGCAAAATGGATAAGCCGTTGTTGAATCTGAAAGTTTCTCCACCAAAAGCCCCACCAAGAATCGTGGAAGTCTTCAGTCACTTAAGAGTGATTGAAAACCTTCCACGATTTTTTGACTAGATGCTAAAAAGTGTAGTACAAGGGAGGAAATGTTATGCGTAAGTTTAATTATGAAGATTGGGATATAGAACCGGAGTTAGAAACTGGGAATGATGATTTTGTATTTGGTAATTATGTTGATTGGGATAGATTTAGGCAGGACGAAGAAGAAAATCTGCTAGCGTATTTTGACATTCAATTACCCTGGGGCGAGGAATTATTTTTATCAGAGTATTTTGAGCTTCTCAGACAAGAAGTATTTCAGAATACATCTATTGTTGAGGACTGCGATTTAGACAAATTGGAAATCACAACACAGAGCAATATTATTTCAGAAATGGTCATTCAGTTTCCAAGACGTAAGGACAGTAAGTCAGATGAAATTATTTCTGCTGTCTTTGATTATTATGGAATTCCATCGGGGACGGAATATGAACATGAACTACCAGAAAAGCTAAAGTATTGGAATAACATGTTAGAGAATGGCTATCTTGAAAGTGAATATGAAAACTATAGAAAATACCCCCTTAAATTTGGGACCTATAAGAAAACAATATCCGAGATAGCATTAAAAGTTAGTAATACTTCTGATACTCTGACTAAAAAAGCATTAATTCTATCATCGTTTATTATTAGTGAAAGCTTACTAAAGTCTGCAATTGTTTCTAAAATTCCAAAAGAAACAGCAATTAGCAAGTTCAGCAAGGAAATTTTGTCAAAGGAAATTGATAATAGGCTTCGAGGAAGTGTTAATAAACGAAATGAGCTATTTAAGCAACTTTTCAATGAAAAGGCTCCAAAGCAAGAATGGATTAATCTTAGGAACTCATTAGCCCATGATATAGAATCCTCAACCATACAAGGTAACGAAATAAGCTATATCAGTTTCATTGATCATAAGGAATACCCGGTTAATTTTGATAATTTGTTTAAACAGCAGATGGATTTTTACAAAAAACTACAAAAGATTATGAAAAACGATGACGAATGAACAAAATAGAATATACTCACGTTAAATGTCGATTAAAACTATAATTATGAAGCACTTCAGTGTACTTTTTGTGATGTTAGCATGTTGCTTTCGAGTCGTTTCTGACTGCACAGATAATAAGAATCTATAAAATGGATTTTTTCGATGCTTTTTTGAAAGTCAGGTAGAATTTAATTTTATTTCTCTGTGTATTAATGCTCAATTTCTTTCATTAAGTTGAAAAGTGCTTCTAGTGCAGTTGTGTAGCTGATTGACTGTGCGTAGTCATATTGTAGCTGGTACTGTTGCCATGAAGCGTGTAAGCTTTCAGAATCGGATAAGGCACTGATTTCAGTTAAGCGATTTTCAATCGTTTTGGCTGGGATATGATCAAACTCCGCACTTTTGAAAAATTCTTTTTTTAAAAGCACAAGATCAATGTCAGTTCGATAGAGAATGGACAATGAGTAAACATCAAATAAATCCTTAGCACGAGTATTTAACATGCCATGATTTAGAAATGCTGATAACTTGTCTGCCAAGATTTTTTCAACGGGGATGCCATAAATTGGAAACTTTTCATCGGCGTTTAAAATACTTTGATGATCAAGTATGATTGGAATCGTCTCATAGGGATTACCTTTTGAAATATCCAGCTTTACACTGACTTTACTTTTTCCCATTTGTGCCAGCAGGTTGACACGAATTCCGGGATAATCATCATCAAGTTGTTTTTGTTCAATCGACTTAATTGTAAAATTGACATAATCGGTAGATTGCTCGAAGACTTCATGCAAAACGGTTGCTAATTTATCTGGTTGCAAGGCTGGTCCAATATAGATTGCATCAAGGTCTTGGGTCATTCTATTTTCAATTCCGACAAGACTTTGGATTTCAAAACCACCTTTGAGAACAAAGTAACGGCGATAATTAGATTCAGAGATCTGCTTTAAAAAGTGTTCTAGAAAAAAGAGTTTCTGAAAATGTTGAATATTGTAGCCAAGCTTACGGGCGCGTTTGCTGATCATTGGTAGAACTTTATCAACTTCACTCATTGCAGGGAGACCTCCATTACTTTTAGCAAGGTACTGTTTGGGTATAATTCATCCTTGATTTCGGTTAAATTTTTAAGCCTTTTTGCGCTGGGTGAACTTGCTAGATATTTTTTAAGCGCATCATTCTTGATGTAGGGCTGAATTTGTTTTGATTCCCAAACATCTAATAACGTGCGTTCCTTTGAATAAACTTGAACAGTACCGCCATTTTCGGTTTGGGCGGTTTCGATACCAAGTAAATAGCGTTTTTTTGATAGATATCTGGCTTTAATATGATACTTCTTCAGTGATGCTGCGTTAGGATGATATCCTTGTGGGAATATCAGATCATAATGAAGTGGCATTTCATCAGTCAAGTCATGAATGATTAAAGCACTAACTAACGAGAAGATACCGCGCGAGAATTTTTGACTGATCAAGCTAAATTCATCGAGCAGGTAATCTGGGAAAATATAGATACCACGACCAATCTTTTTAATGGTGCCATCAGTTGATAGTTCATGAATTTCATCTTTGGATAAACCGTATGCTTGTGCGGTTTTGTAAATGAACGTTGGGTAGTCATGTTCCAGTTGAGTTAAGGTATTCATTGTTATTAATCACACCCCTTATATACTATATTTTCTTATATTTATAGTATATAGGTTGAAAAGTTAATTTGCAACTTTCAGTATGACTATGTTTCGGCTTGATTTATAAATAACTTCCCGTCATTGGTAGGAGAGCAATTTTCTTGTTTCATGAGATTATGTCTTTTCTTTTCAGTGTCTAGCCTTCCTAAATTTTTTGTAATTTACTGGAACGAGATCATCCGATTTGAAATGCCATGAAACGGCCATACCAATACCCAACTCATAAGAAGCGACAGCATTTGGTCACGTATTGATTAAACTAATAGCTATCAATTGCAGTCCTACTTGCAATTGATAGCTATTTTTTAAACTGTTTTAAATATCGACTGGCGAATAATTTATGGAACTTCACGCCCAATGTGGGATTAGCTGCATCAATATCGGCATACATGGCGGTTGTGATTTTGGTCATGAGCGCTGATAGTTGTTCTAATTCGGTATCCGAGAGCGTACGTACAAAGGGAGGGACCTCTTGGGCGGCAGATTCGATTTCTTGTCGGCCTGCGGGGGTTAAGTTGACTAAGTTGACCCGACGATCTTTTGGGGACTTGGTTAAAGTTACTAACTCCCGTTTAACCAGTTTGTAGACAAATTCGCTCGTGGATTGGGGTGACATGCCCAAACGAGTGGCAAGCTGGCGTTGGGAAAGGTGATCCTCATCCGTTAAGGCTAATAAAATTTTACCCTGGCCTTCAACAGTCAAGCGAGGGCGCGCCTGTTTGACAATATCATCATAGATTTTGCTGAGTTGTTCGTATTCGGCTAACTTTCCAGCGGCTAATTCGGCTTTAATTTCATTTGCCACGCTGTATCACTCCATTCATTCGGTGTTTTCTTAAGTATACAACATTCTAAAATTTACGGCGATGCCTGACTTGACATTTTAATCAGGTACCCTTACTATATGTTTAGTCAGGTCACCTGATTAAATATAAGGAGGTCGCAATATGAATCAAGAATGTGTGATTCAAGTAAATAATTTAAAAAAACAATTTGGTAGCAAAGTTGCTGTGAAAAACGTGTCGTTTGAAATTAAAAAAGGTGAGATTTTTGGTTTACTGGGACCCAATGGTGCTGGGAAAACTACGATTTTAAGAATGATGACGACTTTATTACGTCAAGATGCAGGTAATGTTTTGCTGAATGGCTTTGATACGTTGACCCAGAGCCGTTTAGCACGGCAACAGTTTAGTATAACGGGTCAAACTGCAGCAATTGATCAAGATTTGACTGCGCGTGAAAATTTAATGATTTTTGGAAAATTAAATGGTTTAACGCATACCGCTGCCAAAGCGCGTGCTGCAGAATTATTAACCGATTTTGATTTGACGCAGTCGGCGGATCAAACATTGGCTACTTTTTCCGGTGGCATGCGTCGTCGTTTAGATTTGGCAATCAGTCTGATCGGCAAACCCGCAATCCTTTTTTTAGATGAACCGACTACTGGTTTGGATCCACGGACACGGATGCAAATGTGGCAAGCAATTCAAAAGCTGGTGGCTGAAGGCTCGACAGTGTTGTTAACCACCCAATATTTGGAGGAAGCTGATCATTTGGCTGATCGAATTGCGCTCATTGATCACGGGGGGACGCCAAATGATTTGAAACAACAAATAGGTGGCATGCAACTTCGAATTGAAGTCACAAGTTTACAAGAGCAACAGCCAGCCAAAAAGCTTATTCAGGATACATTGGCTCTACCGGTTAGTGTCAATGACCGCACGTTGACCGTGTTACTCGACCATACGAAAATGCGAAAGGTTTCGCAAATCTTAGGCCGGCTTCAAGATGCAGCTATTGCCATCAATAATTTTGCTGTGGAAACGCCGCCGTTAGATGATGTTTTCTTGAAACTGACTGTTGGCAAAAATTAAGGAGAGACAAACTATGAAAATGGTAGCAACCAAAAATCAAATTGTGCACAATATACTGACAATGACCCACCGAAACTTACTTAAAACGCTGCATAATCCAGATAGTCTTAGTGATGTTGTGATTGAACCGGTGATCTTTACGTTGCTGTTCGGTTATTTATTTGGCGGTGTCATTGCAGGTAGTGTGCACGCCTATTTACCAATGCTGGTATCGGGAATTCTGGTGCAAAGCATTTTAAATGCTGCCTCGGGTTCTGGACAACAATTGCGTGAAGATATTAATGCTGGGGTCTTTGACCGATTTAAAACTTTGCCGATTTCGCCAATTGCCCCGTTGGCAGGTCAATTAGTTGGCGATAGCTTGCGACTTCTCCTTTCGGGGATGATGGCTTTAATCACGGCCTTTGTGATGGGGTGGCGACCGACCGTTGGCTTGCCAACTTTAGGAGCAGTGCTACTGTTGGCAATTTTTATTGGTTGGGCAACCTCTTGGATTTTTGCCTTAGTCGGGCTCATGGCTAAGAATGCGGAATTGATCGGCAGTTTATCCATGATCATCATTTTGGTGATGACCTTTTTATCAAATGCCTTCATTCCAGTAAAGACGTTGCCCAGATTTATTCAAACGATCGTTAAAATAAATCCGGTTAGTTTAACCATTACGGCAATCAGA
Source organism: Pediococcus cellicola (assembly GCF_001438655.1). Lineage (GTDB taxonomy): Bacteria > Bacillota > Bacilli > Lactobacillales > Lactobacillaceae > Pediococcus > Pediococcus cellicola. Next base: position 83,242 of record NZ_JQBR01000002.1, on the reverse strand, counting down.
ACCATTTTGAGGACTGGAAACTGGGGTGGTAATGCCACCATGGTATTTATAAGTGGCGGGATCATTATTTTAATCTTTATGCCTTTAACCGTTTTGGTTTATCAGCGACGTGGGTAGAAACTGACTGCGAGTTCTAAGTAGATACTTTTATTAAAATTCAGGAGGCTGGGAAAAAATCCCAGTCTTTCTCTGTCTCTGACCTTCAATAGTGGGAATCGAAAAAACGACCTATGCTCAAAGGCAAAACAAATTTTTCTCCGCGTCCTTGATATCTTTTAATTGGCGTGAAAGCGGTGTATTATTCATGATAAGGACCGAATCAGTGAAATAAAATTAGGGATCAGTCATCTAAGAGGCACTAAAAATAGCAAAAAGCGTATAGGCGTTTCAAAAAATTGGGCCGTGCTTTAAATAGTTGGTGTGACAGCGGGCGCAATACCAAAATTTGGGTGTTAGGCAAGTCAACACCGGAGTGGTAATTATAAAGGAGGTTGGAAAATGACGCGAGAAGAGGTTTTTGACTATGTTGACAAGAAATACCAAACAAAGCCAGAGTACCTATGGCGAAAGTATCCTACATATGCAGTTTTACGTCATCGTGATAACAATAAGTGGTTTGCAATAGCGATGAACGTTAGTCATTCAAATATCGGATTGGCGGGGGATGCAGAAGAAGAAATCTTAGACGTGAAACTTCCACCGAAAGAAATTGAGATAATGCGGACCTTCGACGGCTTTCTTCCTGCGTATCACATGAACAAGCGCAATTGGATTACTGTCAGACTTAACAAAGTTACAAGTGAACAGATAGCAAAGTTGATTACTGCAAGTTTTGAACTAACGGCGAAATAGAATTTCGACATAATCACACAAAAAGGAGTGGAGTCTTCAGCTATTTTTATTTTTGCAATAGTAAAGCCCCCAAGATTGGTACTTTCATCAATCTTGGGGGCTTTTAGAATTATTTTAAGCCAAGTCCGGCTAATAACTTACTTGATTTAATTAATACCATGATTTACAACTTTGTCAGGTTCAAATAATACAACTTTTTCGTTTTTATAGGATTCTGAAATACCAACGTTAATTTGAGTTTGATTTATTCTGGAGGTATCAGTCGTAATTCCGTATAGGGTTAAATTATCATCTAATTGCAGTTTTTTGGTTTTTTTATTACTTACTACGATTAATAACTTAGAAGTGGAATCATTGATTTGTAATAAAATGTGATATTCTTTAAAATTGTCTGCACCGAGGTCTAGAATTGTACCCGAAACTCTAACTTGCTTTCCAAACAATTCATCTGAAGAGTACGAAGTTAACTGATCAATGCTGAACACGCTTGAGATTGGTGGGTATTCATTATTTAATTTATTAGCTTTGGAAACTTTTTTGGCACTTGAAATGGCTTTTGATGATGACTCAGCTCTTTCGGATTCGAGCTTTTTGGAAGATTCTGCCGCCATGCTTGATGAAATTGACTCCTTCTGACGAGAACTGTCTTCTTTTGATTCAGAATTCATTTCTTTATTGACGCTTTCTTGGGAACTTTGAGCTGCAGCAAGATGTTTCTTAGCATAAGCAACTAAATTCAATAATTTTTGTTTCTGTTTTTTAACACCGTGCAAGTTTGAAACTTTTTCTCCAACAACGTTAATTGTGTTTATTGTTGTATCCGGATCAACCATTTTATGCTGCTCATCAATAAATAAATCATAGACACTTTGCCTGACTTGTTCTAGTTTTTTTTGATCAACATTTCTTTTGAATTTCCTTGAACTTTCGGCAGAACTCATTTTGTGAGCAGCCTGCGTTCCATTTGAACAGCCAGTCATAAACAGCAGAATTATGCCTGCAAAAAGTACAACTAATTTTTTCATAATATAACTCCTCCAAGTAGCTAACGTTCAGCTTTAATTTCAGCATTATACAAGTATAACAGACTTTTTAGGATGATTTGTACCATGAATTTTGGAGCCTCAAAAATAGTTATACTAGGTACAAGCAAAATAAGGAGCCGACTCCCAAAGGTGAGATTGATGGTCTGACTTTGGAGGTCGTTTCTGTTATTTAATTGACACTGATTTTAATTGAAGAAGTTATAAATGTTGACTTTCACATTGTAGCTAGCTACAATGTAAATATAACGTAGCGAGCTACAATAATGAAAGGATGCATTTTAATGACAAAACAATTGAAAATAGTTAAAGAAACAAAAGGGTACTGGCGTGTAATTTTTAGCAATCCACCACGTAATCAATTTGATCCATGGACTTTTGCGGAATTAAATCACTTGATGGATGTAGCAGAAAAAGATCAAGATTTGAAGGTAATTGTTTTTGAAAGTGGTCATAAAGATTTCTTTATGGGTCATCATGATGTGGCCAAACGTTTGGAAGTTCCGGATGAACCTGGGGCCCAACCATTTTTCTATAAGTGGCCTGATTTTGTAACGCGTTTAATTAACAGCCCAATTATTACAATTTCCAAAGTGCGTGGTCGTGCATATGCACAGGGCTTTGAATTTGCCCTTGCAACAGATATGATTTTTGCTGCCAAAAAAGAAGCTAAGTTTGCTTTAGTGGAAGCTGGTGGTGGTTCAATGCCTGGAGGCGGCGGTATTGAATGGCTGACTTCATTGGTTGGTCGCAGTCGGGCTCTTGAAATCGTACTTAGTGCGGATGCGTATAACGGTGAATTAGGTGAAAAATATGGGTTTGTAAATCGTGCTCTCGACGATACTGAATTGGATGAATTTGTGGATAAGTTTGCGCGTCGAGTTGCATCATTTGCTAAACGTTCCCTCCTTCTGGGTAAGAAAATGATCAATGCACGTGCTAAAGTGCCTACTAACGGTGAATTGTTCCAGTCAAATTATATTTTGCGTACAATTGATGATTGGCCGGAAGCTAAAGCAGGCGGGCAAGAAATGCTAGATCTTGCCAAAAAATATGGTGAAGATGAAGTAGAACTTAATTTACCAGAAATGTTTGGAAAAAAAAGCGGACAAAAATAATGAAGACAATTAAAGTTGGCTTGATTGGGATTGGAACGTGGGCTCAATACGGAGTCATACCAATCTTAAATTTGTTACCACAATTTAAATTATTGGCAGTCCAGAGTCGTTCTATTAGTAAAGCACGTGATTTTGCGCAAGAACATGAAGTCCCTTTTTATTACAATAATGAGGATGAGTTATTAAGTAATGATGAATTAGATTTGATCATGGTAACGACTCCAGCACCTACACATTTTCAATATGCTAAAAAAGCTATTTTAGCTGATAAGGATGTTTATACCGAGTGGCCTTTGACGACTAATAAAAGGCATTCACAGGAACTAGTGGATTTAGCAAAGGTGCATGAGGTACGAACTTTTATTGGTTTTCAAAGAAGATATTCGCCAAGTGCACGTTATTTTAAAGATTGACTAGATCAAAAAAAGATTGGCAAAATTCGTTCGGCTCGTGTTTCCATCGGTGTGGAAGCTTTTGCGAGAATTATGCCTGAAAATTATGAATGGACAACAAAATCTGAAAATTATACTGATGTGTTGACGGTAGATGTTGGACATTTTGCGGATTTGCTTTTTCATTTGGTTGGGCAACCTAATTTAATTTTTGGCCTAACAGCTAATCAATTTAAGCAAACAACTTTGTTTGATAAGGAAAATAAATCAAAAAAAGTACCGTATACTTTGCCTAATAATGTCACGGTAATGGGTACTTTGCAAAACTCTCAACAATTATTTGTGATTAATGCAGAAGGTGCCCAGAATAATATTTCGGGAATGCAACTAGAAGTCACCGGTGATGATGGGGTACTAACACTAACCAATACACGTGCCTATCAAAATAAAGCCGACAACAAGCTGCTTTTACTGAATAAAGATCATGATGCATTTGCAACGCTTGTCATCCCTAATAAGTATGACACGCTTCCTAAAAATAATTTAGATAGTAGTGTGCAAGATGCTGGTTATTATTATCAGGCGATTGCGCGCGATTTATTGAATGAAACACATACGACACCCTCTTTTGACACAGCAGTGAAAATGCACGAATTTATCAGTAAAATTATTTCCACAAACAAAAAATTACGAAAGGGTGAATAATTCATGACGGCTTATATGGTTTATGTATGGGATCGAATTATTGATTCTGAAGAACTTAAAAAGTATGAGGAAGAATCAAGTAAAGTAAAAGTAACGGGAGCAAAACAACCCTTGGCATTTTATGGGAGGGTAGAGACACTTGAAGGCCCAAAAGTTGATGGCGTGACCATTGTTCCTTTTGAGTCAATGGAAGCTGCCAAAGCTGCATATAATAATCCAGATTATCAAAAAGCAATGAAGCATCGATTAAAAGGCGCAGATTATCGAGTCTTTATTACGGAAGGTGTAAAATGAATTTATAAACAATTGTATTCGGAGTGATGACATGAAAGATCTATGTACAGCGTACGTAGGAAATAATATTAAGATTGTGCATAACAAAATTGACACTGTATTTACTAAAGCAACGAATAAATTGGTTGCTGGCTTAACCAATACGCAATATCTGGTATTGATTTACTTGAGTGAAGAAACGACTAAATGTGCGTTGCAAAAAGAAATCGAAACCAAATTTGAACTCAGTCATCCGACAACGGTGGGAATCGTTAAAAGATTGTCCGTTCAGGATTTAGTAATGACCCGTCCTTATGAAAAAAATAGGCGGCAAACGGAAGTTGTCATTACCACAAAGGGTATGGATTTGATGAATTCAATTAAAAATGGGCCTCGTAGTATTTTAAATAAGGTTGATAACGATGCACTAGCTGGATTTACCGAAGAAGAAACGTCGCAATTAAACAGTTTTTTATATCGAATAAACAATAACTTGAACAAACTTGATTGAATAAAACATCTTGTCATCATGTGATCAGAACATACCGATGGTAAGGTGTTTTTGCATCTCTAAGTTAGAATTATAATAAAGTGTCGAATAAACAATGTTTCATTAGGAATTGGCAGCGTTGTGGAGGTAAAATAAACTTGTTGGAAAGGAGATAAATAGGATGAAAGAACTCAATTTTAAGGGCGTTTCATTGCCAGCTATTGGAATTGGCACTTGGCATATGGGCGACCAGCCACAAATGTACGCACAAGAAAAAGCCACGATTCTTTATGGACTGCAGCATGGCGCTACTGTCATTGATACAGCGGAAATGTATGGCGAAGGCAATGCCGAAAAATTAGTAGGGGATGTCTTACAGGAATTTGATCGTTCAAAAGTTTTTCTCATCAGTAAATTTTATCCACAAAACGCCACTAAAATTAAAATGAAACAAGCACTGGATCGCAGTTTAAAGCGATTAAAAACTGACTATCTTGATTTATATTTACTCCATTGGCGTGGATCTGTACCTTTGGCAGAAACTGTGGCTGGCTTGGTTGAACTACAAAAAGCAGGTAAGATTCGTCATTGGGGAGTTTCCAATTTTGACACTGATGATTTGAAAGAACTTTATGCTTTACCAAACGGAGAGCAAGTTTTTGCCAATGAAGATTTGTACAATTTGGCTAATCGAGGGATCGAATATGAGTTGCTACCTTGGCAACGGCAACAAAAATTGCCATTGATTGCATACTCACCCGTTGATCAGGGCGATTCTCGTGGACAAAATTTGACGCAAAATGAAATCATTCAAGATATTGCCCAAGCACATCAAGTCACGCCGATGCAACTTTTGTTGGCATGGACAATTCAAGCAAACAATGTCATGGCAATACCACAGACGAGTAATCTAGAGCATATGAAACAAAATATCGCCGCCGGTGAAATTAAATTATCCAAAGCAGAAATGCAACAGATTGATACGCAATTTCCGGCACCGGACAGCAAGCAAAGTCTACGCATGATTTAACCTAAATAGGAATTATCAAAAAACCGTATTTCGAAATAATTCGAGATACGGTTTTTAAAAACTAATTTTTGGTGTACATATAATCACGGGTCATAGGTAGGCCATCGCCACTTGGTGCCTTGGTTAATAAGAATTGCATGACGTCAATGTTGCCAGCTTCAAACGAAGCAGCCGCTGCCTGAAGATAAAGATCCCACATCCGACAGAAGCGTTCATCAAACATGTCACGAACTTGGTCACGTACTTGGTTAAAATTGTGATCCCAAATCTCAAGTGTTTTTTGATAGTGACGACGTAAGGGCTCCAAATCATCAATTTGTAGATCAGCTTCAATCATGTAATCAAGGTTCTTGGAAACACTAGGAATATAACCACCAGGGAAGATATATTTAGTAATCCACGGATCTACACCAGCACCGTTATGCTGACCCGTAATGCCATGGATTAAAGCACGTGCACCAGGTTTTAAGAGTTCGTTTACCTTTTTAAAGTATCCAGGAAGGTTATCTTTGCCCACGTGTTCAAACATACCTACACTTGTCACATAGTCAAACTGGCCTTTAATTTCGCGGTAATCCTCTAATTTCACTTCAACTAAATTTTCTAAACCACGTTTCTTAATTTGTTCTTTTGTATAGTCGTACTGCTCTTGACTGAGTGTAACGCCGGTAGCATGCAAGCCATAGGTTTCGGCGGCAATATACAACAGCGTTCCCCATCCAGAACCGATGTCTAGTAATGTCTTGCCACGTTCTGGTTTTAATTTTTTTAAAATATGATGAATCTTATTCAACTGCGCTTGTTCCAAAGTGTCATCTTTATTTTCAAAATAAGCACAAGAATAAGTTAAGGTTGGATCTAGCCATAATTTGTAGAAATCATTACCAATATCATAGTGGCTTTGAATATCTTTTTTGTTTTCAGCTTCGGAATGTCCCTGCTTCGGGAGGAATTTCATAAAACTTTTATCATGCATAAAGCTGCTAGATTGCCGGTAAGCAGCGGCTACCACTTGCTGGATGGAACCCTTGATATCGATATCGCCGTCCATATATGCTTCGCCCAATGTTAAAGTAGCATGTTTGGCCACTTCTTTCATTGATAATTTCTTGTTAATGTCAATTTCGGCTTTGGGGGTGCCATCGCCATAAGTCTCAGACTGGCCGTCCCAATAGTTGACGGTAACGGGAAAATCAAAGGCGTGACTCAATAATTTCTTGTATACTGTTTTTTCTAACACGTACTTTCACTCCATTTCAAAAGTTTAACAAAATTATTTTAGCCTTTTTTGACAAGATATGTAAGTAAATGAAATTCAACAACTATTTTTATTGAGAGACACATTTCTTGAAGCGAGGTTGTTAAAAATGAAGAGCGGATAGTTATGGCTGGCTCATCTGGAGTAGAGATGTCATACTGAGGTGATCACAAATGGGATACAAGAAAGGCAAAAAGATGGATTTAAAAGAATTAATCACACGTAGTCAGGCAATTCGGACCCGCTATCATGAACTCGAGCGGGCAAATCATGGGACTGAATGGACAATTGACGAGGATTTATTGGCTTTATCCAACGATATTGGCAATTTAGATAGGCTGGTGATGACCAAGAATGGGCGCTATTATGACGAAACGCCGTACACATTGGAACATAAATTAGCCGAAAATATCTGGTGGCTAATTGAGTTATTTGATCGTTTGGATGTTGACATTGAATCTGAACTGAAAAAGTTTTTGACTGAAAAAGAGCAACTATAATCTTCAAATGATGATAGCAAAAAACGGTGCGTGAACATGAAGATGGTGCGAGCTCTCTTTTAACTTGGTTGCACGATAGGACTTGACTTGAAGTCTACTTCAAGTAGTAGAATTCAAAGTAAATAGTATGGGAGGCTTTATGATGACAAAGACAGCTATGCAGTATGCAAAATTAGGTAAAACAGCTATTGAAGTTTCCAAGATTTGTATTGGTGCCATGAGTTTTGGTAAGCCAGGAACCATGCATGATTGGAGTCTTGAATATCCAGATAGTGAAAAAATCATCAAACATGCTTTAAATTTGGGAATTAATTTCTTTGACACAGCTAATACCTATTCTAAGGGTACGAGTGAAGAATATTTAGGTCGGGCGTTAAAGGAAAATAATGTGGCGCGTGATAAAGTTGTGCTAGCGTCAAAAGTCTATTTCAATCCTGGTCGACTTTCTAGTGAGGCCATTCATCGTGAAATCGATGGCTCGTTAAAACGATTGGGCACGGATTACTTAGATTTGTACATTATTCATCGATTTGATTATGACACACCTGTGGAAGAAACCATGGCCGCCCTCAACGATTTGGTTAAAGCTGGAAAGGTTCGCGCAATTGGGGCTTCAGCAATGTATGGTTATCAATTTAATCGTATGCAACAAGTGGCAAAGGATCATGGTTGGGCACAATTTCAAGCAATGGAAAATCATTATAATTTGTTGTATCGCGAAGATGAACGTGAATTAATCCCTGTTTGCAAGCAATGGGGTGTTTCATTGATGCCGTATAGTCCCTTAGCCGCAGGACATTTGAGTCATCGTGAATGGCAAGTTAATACCTTGCGCAGTCAAACGGATCGCGTGGCAATGGGCAAGTATGATCGTGCAGAAACCGAGGATCTCAGAATTGTGAAACGAGTCGATGAATTAGCCCAGAAATACAATGTTTCTATGAGCCAGATTGCATTAGCTTGGCAATGGGCGAAAGGAGTAATGGCGCCCATTGTGGGTTCAACGAAAGCGAAACATTTAGATGATGCCGTTGAGGCGTTATCGATTAAATTGACTAAAGAAGATGTTGATTACTTAGAAGCGCCGTATTTTCCTCATGAAATTGTAGGTGCGATTGATCATAATCCAGATCAGGGGACAGTCTTAATTGATGAAAAGAAATAATCGTATTTAATATGGGATAAAAATAGGACTTCTACTTAGATATTGAAAACCTGCCCACTTGGCAAGCTGCAATATCTAGGTAGAGGTTGTTTAAGAGTGCGGATTTTTTAGTTAACTGCTTGATCCGGTACATATTTCAAAATATCACCAGGCTGACAGTCTAGAACTTCACAAATTTTTTCTAAAGTAGAAAAACGAATGGCTCTGGCTTTGCCCGTCTTTAAAATGGAGATATTGGCCATCGTAATGCCGACAGCTTGCGATAGTTGTGTGACGGTCACCTTTTTTTGTGCCATGACCACGTCTAAGTCAATTTTTATTGCCATTTTATGCTGCCTCCTAAACGGTCAAGTCATGATCTTTTTGCAGGTGAAAGGCACTGACAAAGAGATCCTCGATGATTTGAGAAAGGACGTAGATAGCAAAGGGGGCACAAACGACGGCTGCACCTAGTAAAACGACTCCCGGTGCGTCATCAGCATCAGCTGCGGTGACAAAAAAAGGCATCGCAAATAGAAAACAAAGACTGATACAACCAATGTCGCGGCGAATTTTTTTGACCAGGTTGATGGATGCTAACGAAAAAGCCTTATGATTGGCAATCAGGGCAAGCATGCGATGTAGGAAGTACATGATTTGGGTACCAAAAATAACGGTTCCTAACATGGTAATGCCTAGGAGACTAATCACAATAGGATGCTCAAGTTGACGGGAGGTCGAAACCTGAATTACATACAAAAATCCCATTAACCAAATCACACCAGTAATAAATAATAAAGCTAAATCTAAGATTGTGCGACGAAATTTCATAGAAATCACCTCAGTATATTGATAGATTGAGTATAGCATTTAGCATATCGATAAACAATATATACTTATCAAAAAACAATAAAAGCAAATGCCATGTGGGGGAGACAAAATTCTAATAAAATTGCTATAATGACAGGAGTTGGATCGCTTAATATATAGGGGGCTTTTTTATGAATTACGAATTAAAGGGTGACAGTCCGTTTCCAGTGGCAGTGCTACATTTGAACGCTGGAGACAGTGTTCAAATTGAATCTGGCTCCATGATTTATCATAATGAAAAAGTTAATTTAGAAGGGCACATGAATACTAATGGGAAAAAGGGATTTGGTGGTCTGATGAGTGCCATTGGTCGAAAAATGACTTCTGGAGAAGGCTTTTTTATTACAACGGCTTCAAGTTCAGAAGATGGTGGGGAACTTGCGATTGCGCCGGGTAATCCGGGCCTCATTCGAGAATTACAGTTGGATGATACGCATCAGTGGCGGTTAAATACGGGTGCGTTTTTGGCCGTAGATGCGAATGCGGGCTATCAGATGGTACGTCAAAAAGCCAGCAATGCGCTACTTGGTAGTACGGGTGGGCTCTACATTATGGAAACGCAGGGCACCGGAAGCATGTTGATTAGTGCCTATGGAGATTTGTTACCGATTGATTTGGATGGTGCTTCAGATTATGTGATTGATAATAGTCATGTAGTGGCATGGTCAAGTACGCTCGATTATGGCATTGATGTGGATAGCGGGACCTTTGGATTTAAAACTGGAGAAGGATTGGTCAATCATTTTAAAGGCACCGGACGTGTTTATGTCCAAACCCGCAATATTGAAGCTTTGGCGAACTTGATTGAACCATTTATCCCCACTTCTTCTTCGTCAGATTAAAAACTTACAGATACTTCAAAGTATGACTAGATGCGTACAATCATTTAGTCATGTTTTTTTGTCTAAAAATTAAAGTTGATGTGACATTATCTTTTTGAGAGATTAATAACTTAAATACGACTATAATTGTCGGTGAAAAGAAGGTAAATTGATGAAAAAAGTCATGATTATAGGTGTGGGACCGGGGTTCGGCCTGGCGTTAGCACAACAATTTGGTGAATTAGGAAATACAGTAGTTATGGTGGCTAGAACCGCAAGCCATTTGAAAAAGTATCAACAACAACTTAACGAAAACGGAATTCAGTCGGTTAGTCATGTAGTAGATGTGACGAATCATACCCAGGTGATGCACCTTTTTCAGTGTGAGCCAGAAGTTGACACTTTGATTTATAATGTGGGGAAAAAAGACCTGGACGATCCATTGAGTTCCTCACTAGATACGATAGAAACAACTTTCAAAACAAATGTGTTAGGGTGTATTGATGCGTGCCAACAATTTTTAAAAACAGTTCATCCGCGTACCATTTTAGTTACGGGTGGCGGCGCAGCCTTACATCCCAGTGCAATGACGACAACTTTGTCATTAACAAAGGCTGCCTTGCGAAGTTATGTCTTATCTCTTCACGAAGCGCTTTTGCCTCACAATATTTATGTGGGATTGTTAACCATTCAAGGCTTGGCCAATGTTGGTACTGGGATGCAACCAAAAGAAGTGGCGAGTGCTTTTGTAGAGGCGGCGAAACAACGAAAAAAGGCGGAAATCTTTTATCCTGGTGGTCAGGCAAATCAGATCTCTGAGTTTGATCAACTAAAGCAGGGCTAATTATTTTTTGAGAGGTTTGTTTGTGAAATTTGAAGATTAATTTCTCGTGACGTTAAGGCAGGCTACTTGCAACCAAATTTTAAAGGCAAATGATTCAGTTAACCGCTCTCACAGATGTTATACTGGCGTTGTAGAGGACCAAAATTCGACTATTTAAAAAAAGTCACTTGAGGGGGAAAATGGCCTGTATTTTCAAAGGTCATTGAAAAAATGAAAAAAATTGGTTGGCGTTTATTAATAGTTATTTTGTTGTTGAGTGGTTGTTCGGCAAATCAGGCTAATCGGCCACATCATCGGCGTTCATCAGATGCAACTTCAGCAAGCGTTAAGAAGGCATCTACCGCTCAGGCAACTTCAAAAGAATCCACCAGTGTGAGTGATGCCACAAGTAAAGCGAATGCGACAGTTTGGAATCGAACCAAAACACGCCAGCTGGCTAGATTCATGGCTAATTGGCAATCCCAGATGAAGCAAAGTTATCAGGGGACTTACAATGACGAAAAGCCAGATCATTTAGGAAATGTATTTCCCAAGGCACTCAAAGATGGTAGTTTGAATGGCCACGTAAAGTGGGGTGAACAGACCGTCAATTTAACCTGGTCTACAAATGGGGAGAATGGAAATGCCTTTCAAGTGGTGGCTGTTGCCACTGGTGGTGGAAAACAACGCAAGGCCTTTCCCACGACGTACTTCTTTTGCTTGCATAACCAACAACCGGTCGTATTTATGACGCAAACCACAAATGGCAATGATTTAGACATTCAGGATACACAGAACAGTGCGTTACAGGCAGGATTCGCCAAAATTGTCACTGGAGTTAAGCCACAGGTCTTGACGAACACGGCACTAAATGCAGATCTCACAAGTGCGGTTAAAGCTTCACCACAACGTTGGCCAAGTGCCTATCAGGGGACGTGGTACGCCTATGATGGCTATGAGAAAAAGATTACTAGTTTTTCGACCGATACCATCAGTGATTTTAAGTTAACACGGGTTAAAACTAAAAAGAGAACGTGGCTCAATGTTCGCGGTAGGCATCAAAGTGCCGGCGCAGGGACTTTTGAATACGTTCGTTATCACTATTATGATGGCCGTCAAATTCCGGTTATGATGCGGGCAAGCGGTGCTGGAGCCTGGTTTGACGAGAACGCCTACCAAAGTGAGCCGATCGCAAAACAAATGAAAGATTTTGAGTTTGGTGATGAAAGTAAAAAACGTGACGAAGAGGATATTTAAGTAAATTATTTTTCATGCAAAAAGGCAGGATAATCGCATTTTAAGACGGTTATGCTGTCTTTTTTTGAAGAAGCGTGGAGTTAAAACATTAGACTTTGTGAAGTAATGAACTAAAATAGATATGTACATTATCAAAACTTTGCTAAAGGAGAGATTTTTTTATGTCTGCTAAGTACAAATTTTTGGAACCATATACGTTTAAAAATGGTGTGAAGGTCAAGAACCGAATTGCTATTCCACCAATGACAGAAGCTTCTGCCTTTGAAGAAGGATCCGTTACGCGTGATGAGATTCGGTATTTCCGAATCCATGGCGGTGGTGCAGGGCTCTTTATTTCACCTGTTGCGAACGTTTCTGAAGACGGCAAAGGTTTTGAAGGCGAACTTTCCGTTACCGACGATCGATTTTTGCCAGGGTTAACCAAGATGGCATCAGCTATGAAGGAAAATGGGGCCAAAGCTATTTTGCAGATTTTCCATGCTGGTCGGATGTCTAATTCACATGTGTTACGTGGGACCCAGCCAGTTAGTGCGAGTGCAGTGGCTGCGTTACGTCCTAATGCAGAAGTTCCTCGGGAATTAACGAATGATGAAATTGAACAAATTATTGTGGATTTTGGTGAAGCAACAAGACGTGCGATTCAAGCTGGATTTGATGGTATTGAATTACACGGAGCTAACACGTATTTGTTACAGCAATTCTTCTCTCCACATTCCAATCGTCGCACTGACAAGTGGGGCGGTAGTGTTGAAAAACGCATGACGTTTGCCTTAGAAGTTATCAAACGGGTGCACGAAACTGTGGAAAAGTATGCGGATCGCCCATTTATTGTCGGGTATCGTATTTCGCCCGAGGAAATTGAAGAACCAGGCATTCGCATGGCAGATACCTTACAATTTATTGATGTTTTGGCAGAACAGCCAATTGATTATTTGCATGTTTCTATGGGTTATGTATGGCGGACCTCGCTTAACGATAAATCTGATAAGGAACCGTTAATCAAGAAAATTCAGAAACAAGTTAACGGTCGGTTACCATTAATTTCGGTTGGCTCTGTGGAAACACCTGCTGATGCTGAAAAAGTGATTGACGCTGGCGTTGACTTTGTTGCTATTGGCCGTGAAAGCTTACGGGAACCACAATGGGTTCAAAAAGTTGAAACAAATGATGAAGATAGTATTCGTTATACAATTTCAACACGTGATTTGGATGAATTAGGAATCACACCATCTATGTGGAACTTTTTAACGGTACGTTTGAAGTCTGCTATGCATATTTCAAATCAACCAGATTATGATAAGGATCAATTTGATAAAAAATTAGCACCACATGAAGGCGCCTAAAATTTCGAATGAAACATAATGAAAACGTGGAAAAAGGTGTTTTGACTTTGCACATACCCTTTTTTCTCGATTTTGATTGTTAAAGTTCGGCGATAGAAAGGGACTAGAAGTTTTTCTAGTCTCTTTTTTTATGTTAAATTTGATCAATTGTGAGCAGTAACCTTCAGACAGGATGCCTAACCAGTAGTGATTCTCTAACTTTGACTTGTCAGAGGACTTTAAGACGATTAAAGTTATTGATGGATACAGGAGGCGTCTTATGACTTCAATTGGGATAATTTTTTCACAAACTGCAATTATGTTTTTGCTTATGATGGTTGGCTACATTTGTTATCGAGTCAAAATTTTAGATCGGCGTGGTAGCAAGCAGATTTCGGATCTGGTGATTTATGTGGCGAATCCAGCCTTATTGGTGAATTCATTTGCTGGGCATTTTCCAACCAGTCAACTACATTATGCAGGCTACACTTTAGTTTTATTAGGAATTATTTACATAGTTACCATTCTGGGTGCCTATTTTATGTTTCCCCATCATCAGGAACTCAATCAATTTGCCATGGTATTTGCAAATGTCGGCTTTATTGGGATTCCACTGGCTAAACAAGTGCTGGGTAATGCGAGTGTTTTTTATATGAGTTTGTTTGTCGGGGTAACCAATTTTATTATTTGGACTTATGGTTTATATTTAATTTCCCAAGACAAACAAAACATCGCCATTAAAAAATTAATTGTAAATCCAGCGATTATCGCGTTATTTTTAGGCCTTTTTCTGGCTTTAACCCATATCCAGCTGCCCCATATCATAGGAACGACCATTTCTGATTTAAGCAATATGAATTTACCATTAGTGATGGTAGCGCTGGGATGCTATTTGGCTGAGGGTGACGTGAAACGGGCTTTACGATCTATCGATTTATACAAAGCAACATTATCGCGGTTGGTCATCGCGCCATTATTAACGCTTCTCATTTTAATGTTTGTGCCCAATCAGTTATTAGTGCTAAAGATGACTTTACTGTTAGGGCAAGCCACGCCGGTGGGGGTGCTAATGGCGGTTTTTTCCAAAACCTATGGCAAAGATTACTTGTACAGCACTGCCGTAGTGGGCATCTCAACGTTATTTTCGTTAGTTACAATTCCCTGCATGATTTGGGTGGCGCAACTGGTGTGGTGAACATAATGGCTGACGAATGTTACTAATTTTCCTTTTTAAATACAAGGATTATATGTAACACTAAAAGCTAATTGATTTTTCGGTTGGGATTACGCATTTTTAGGAGAGCCAAGAGATGCTTAACGGCATGCTGTAATTCGTCAAAGCCTAATTTGACATTTGTCCACTGATAGCCTACTAAATGTGTGTTCACTACATATTTGATGAGACCATGTCTGTTTCGGATTAGGAATAAAAAGTTTAAGGAAGGCACGAATCACAAAAAAGCAATTAATTTGGGGAGATAAATAAATGAAACGTAAACGAAACCATGCGCCAGCACTGCAACGCTCAATGACAGCCGGTCAGATGGAAATGATTTCCTTAGGCGGCGCTATTGGGGTTGGCCTATTTATGGGGTCGGCTTCTACAATAAAATGGACTGGGCCGTCCGTTTTATTAGCTTATATGTTTGTTGGCCTAATTCTTTATATTGTCATGCGAGCCCTTGGTGAAATGATCTATATTAATCCCGGTACGGGTTCTTTTGCAGATTATGCAACGGAATATGTCCATCCTATCGCAGGTTATCTAGCAAAATGGGCTAATGTTTTTGAATACATTGTGGTCGGCATGTCCGAAGTGGTTGCGGCAACTGAATATCTTAAATATTGGTGGCCAAAGATTAATCCTTTCGTTGCCGGAATTCTTATTATTTTATTTCTAGTGCTTGCCAATCTTGCTAGTGCTAAGGCATACGGATCGCTAGAGTTTTGGTTTGCAATGATCAAAGTGATCACGATTATTATGATGATTGTTTTAGGTTTCATGGTTATCTTTTTTGGTCTTGGAAATGGTGGGCATCCAACTGGTTTCAGCAATCTTTGGCGTCACGGTGGCTTTTTTACTGGTGGCTTCAAAGGATTCTTCTTTTCCATGTCGATTATTGTCGGTTCCTATCAAGGCATTGAACTTCTTGGAATTTCAGCGGGGGAGGTTGCCAATCCTCAAGAAGCAATTATTAAATCTGTAAAATCGGTACTTTGGCGTATTTTGATTTTTTATGTGGGTGCGATTTTTGTGATTGTGACAATTTATCCGTGGAACGAACTTAGTGCGGTAGGATCGCCTTTTGTTTCAACCTTTGCAAAAGTCGGCATTACTTCAGCTGCAGCGGTCATCAATTTTGTTGTCTTAACAGCTGCTTTATCGGGAGCTAATTCTGGTATTTATTCATCAAGTCGCATGCTTTTTAAGCTAGCTCATGAAGGAGAAGCGCCCAGGCTGTTTGGTCGGTTATCTAAACGAGTCGTTCCCAATGTGGCCATTCTTGGCATTTCTGGCGGAATCTTGATCGGATTTATGATTGATACAGTCGCTTCGATTTTTAGCAAATCAACATCTAACTTATTTGTGGTTGTTTTTAGTTCATCAGTTTTACCTGGAATGGTGCCTTGGTTTGTCATTTTGTTAGCTGAACTGCGTTTTCGAGAAAATAGTGCGAACTTGATGGGGACACATCCATTCAAATTACCATTTTTTCCTTATTCCAATTATTTTGCGATTGTGATGTTAACTGTTATTGTGATTTTTATGTTTATCAATCCGGACACACGAATTTCCGTCATTGTGGGAGCCATGGTTTTAATACTTGCCACATTGGTTTACCTGATTCGGCATTGGCACAGAGGTTATAAACTTGATAAAAATAGGTAATCTAATTGGATCAAATGAATACGATGAGAATAACTTTAAAAGTACAATAAACATAAAATAAGGAAACTAGAAAATTTATTTTTCCAGTTTCCTTATTTTTACGCATAATTTTTAAATGTTGCTTGATGCTAGTAGCTAATTAATTTTTCGTTTGGGATTGAGAATGCCCATGGGATCGAACAGGTGCTTGACCGCATGTTGTAATTCGTCAACGTCAAAGCCTAATTCAGCATTTGTCCACTGATTTTTTAGCATACCAACCGCATGCTCACCTGAAATCGTGCCACCCAGTGCCAATGTCTTTTCAAGTAATCTACGAGTGGCTTCAATGACTTTTGCAGGTGGATTTGGTTCATCTTTGGACCACAGTAAACTGGGATGGACATTGCCATCGCCTGCATGACCAGCTGTGTAGATGTCCACATCTAATTCGTCCGCAACTTTAGCAATATAATCCATCATTTCAGCAAGTTTCGACAACGGGACTGCCATGTCCTCCATAATATGATTACTGTCAATAAATATTGCTGGCAACATATCTTGGCGAAGCTTTAGTAATTCGTCTGATTTCTTGGGGTCGGTCGTAACTTGAATATTTGTGGCGTGATCTTGTGTTAAGACTTTTTTGGCAATCGCTAGACTTTCTTGACCACCAGCATCAAGCTTGAAAATTAACATGGCGGTGGTGCCGTTTGCATAGTGTTGATGTTCATACTTGTCTAATGCGACCACTGTTTTGCTATCCAGTGCTTCTAACATGACTGGCGCAATGCCTGACATGCGTAAGTCACGAACCGCAGTGGCTAAAACGGACATGTTTTCAAAAAAAGCAATCCCAGTGACGGCTTCACCAACGGGAATAGGTAACAGCCGCACGGTAATTTCGGTGATGATACCTAATGTGCCT
Source organism: Pediococcus cellicola (assembly GCF_001438655.1). GTDB lineage: Bacteria > Bacillota > Bacilli > Lactobacillales > Lactobacillaceae > Pediococcus > Pediococcus cellicola. The sequence continues at coordinate 65,547 of NZ_JQBR01000002.1, read as the reverse complement.
TCTGAACCAACGAAGAGTTGGGTGAGATCATAACCGAAAGCTTGTTTGTAAGTTTGACCACCCAAAGTGAGTTCGCGACCGTCAGCCAAAATGACTTTCAGGCCTAAAACGGCGTCCTTAGTGGCACCATATTTAACTGTGCTCATGCCACCAGCGTTAGTAGCGACATTACCGCCAACTGTTGAGATTGGTCTGGAGGCTGGATCCGGAGCGTAAAATAAGCCTTGTTTACGAGCCGCCTTGTCTAAATCGCCATTTACTACGCCTGACTCCACAACAGCAATCCCATCGTCAGGACTAATTTTCTTGATATGATTCAATTTAGCGGTTGATAAAATAAGCCCGCCGTCGATGCCATCTGCACCAATAACGGTTGAAGTATCACCGCTTTGAGGAATCACAGGAAGATGAAATTTTCGGGCAGTTTTCAAGACACCCTTAATATCAGCGGTGTCACTTACGACCACGTAAGCGAGTAAGTTGCCTGCCATTTCGTTAGTCGCACGCCCATTTGCGGCATGTTTTTGACTAACTTCATCTTGAACATGAATTTCGGCATGGGGCGCCTGTTCTTTCAAATAAGCTAACATTTCTGCTTTGGTATATTCATAAAATACTAACATTTTTCCACTCCTAACGCATAATCTCGAGTCACTTGGTTTGGTTAATTTTGGAGTCCTTACCACAAGCTTATCTTAACGCTTTTTGAAATTACCAGGTAATCTTTCGTTAGGATAGGGGACGAGTTATCATTATTTTATCGAAAAGTTTGCCAAAATAGCTTTTCTTTGAGCAGCACTTTTTTTATCTAAATTTGCGATATTGTGCCATTTAAAATGAGTCAAGCGCGTTTTTAGAAAAAAGCCCCGAAACAAAGCTTTTAGTATTGGAGTACCAAAAACAAGACGATAAGCCCAATTAGGGGTGCTCATGGTTGTTATAACATCAATTTTTGGTTGCGTAACTAATTTTGTTTTCATATTATTAGCTGTATATAAAATATTTTTAGCATATACTTTATCTAGGAAGCCTTTTGTCATTGCCGGCATGATTTCCCACCAAATTGGGAACATAAAGATTATGCGATCTGCCTTTAACAGCCGTTTTTGATAATCAGCAGTCTGAGAATTGCAGGATTTTCCTTGTCGCCAGTCGGCTAAATCCTCTTTAGACATTATCGGGTTAAAATGGTCTGCATGTAAATCGATTAAATCAACATCATCTCCACGGCGTGTGAAATCGGAACTGATTTTTTTTAGAACAGCTGCTAAGAATGAACGATTATGAGGGATGTTTTTCCAAGCATTAGCGGTATATGGGTGATCAAATATAATAACTATTTTCATTGAATAGTGTCTCCTTTTAATTTCAAAAATTTAATTAGTAATCATAGTATAGTGAGAATTTTATTGAAACTCATTAACATAAGTTAAGTAGAGGTAAAAATATGCATAATAATTTTTCGGAATCTTTATTGTGGCTTAAAGATAGTCAAATCGATTTTTCAAAAATGCTGACGCGTAAATCTGTTAAATCGAAAACGACCTTGTTGTATGAAGGCGATGTATCTAATAACATCTATTTTATTAAAAAGGGTGTGTTAAGGCTTTTGCATAATAAAGATGGGGAAGATGTTACATTTCAATTTTTTGTTGAAAATCAGCCAGTCGCCTCTTTTGAAAGCTTTGCACAAGAAACGCCTAGTAACTTTTCAATTGAAAGTTTGGAGGATTCAGAATTACTTATTCTTAATAGAAAGAATTTCAAGATCTTACAAAAAGAAGAACCGCAATTTAGTACACTAGCGTATCAAATTCTTGCCAAACGGTTTATTGAATATACGCGTTATTTTTTGTCACGAATAGAGGATGATCCAGCAACACGATATAAGAAATTCAAAACTGATAGGCCGGATTTAAATCAACGGATTCCCGATTATTATATTGCATCATATTTGGGTATCTCTCCGGTTTCACTAAGTCGAATTCGGCACCGGATATAATTTTGCGCTTGAAGCATCAGTAATTGTATGGCAAAATTTGAATAAATTCATGTAACTAAATACTTGATAGTTAGATGCAGATATGCAAAATTTACATTTAATCGTTACAATCGATCGCCCTAAAGATTTCCAAAATGAATTAGGAGTGTTTAATAATGAAACAAATTTATTTTTTATGTACGGGTAATTCCTGCCGAAGTCAAATGGCAGAAGGGTTTGCGAAGGAAATTCTCGGTGATCAATGGCGAGTAGCCAGTGCTGGTATTGAGACCCATGGCTTAAATCCGCGAGCGGTTAAAGTTATGGCAGAAAAGCAGATCGATATTTCGAAAAACAAATCAAAATTAATTGATCCACAGTATTTAAAGACGAGCGATTTAGTGGTGACGCTTTGTGGCGATGCTCGAGATCGGTGCCCGGTTACACCGTCGACGGTTCAAAAATTGCACTGGCCGTTACCAGATCCTGCCCAAGCGCAGGGAACCGAGACTGAAGTGATGCAGGTCTTTAGAAATGTTCGGGATGAAATTGAACGGCGGATTGAACAGCTAAAAAAGGAATAGTTCGATAGCGGAAAAGTTATCGAAGTTAACGGTGGTGTTTATGAAAACACCGTAATTGAAAAAAAGACCGGTTATCAGTTGCGACGAGATTGGATTGATTTAGCCGACTGAGAAAGCAGCAGACATTTTTAAAGTGTTATCGGTTACATGAAATGAGCTAACTTCGTGCGTATTTATCAAAAAAAGCCTACCATACTAAGTAAATGTACTTAATATGGTAGAAATTTGAACGACGAAGGTGATAATATGGCTAAAATTTTATCCGTGAATTTGGGGAGCTCGACACTAAAGTGGCGCTTGTTTGAGATGCCTGAAGAACAACAGGTCGCGTCAGGATTAGTGGATTTTTTTGACAATACAAAAGCAGAAATTACCGTTAAATTTGGAGATCAAAAAAGGACCCGTTCCTACGATGAAACGCTGAGTCTTAAAGATGCGATTCTGCTTTTAATGGATGAGTTGAAGCGATTAAAGTTAGTCGCCCATCTGCATGACATCGTTGGGGTCGGCCATCGAGTGGTTGCGGGTGGTGAACTGTTTAAGCAATCTGTTGTGATAACGGACAAGGTCTTAACACAAATTGATGACTTGCGTGAATACGCCCCGTTACACAATCATCTTGAAGCTAAAGGGATTAAACGCTTTATGCAACTAATGCCATGGGCAACACATGTGGCGGTCTTTGACTCCGCATTTCATCAGACGATGCCAGCAGAAAATTATTTGTATGGGATTCCTTATGAATACTACCAAAAATATGGGGCACGTAAATACGGAGCGCACGGAACAAGCGTCCGCTACGTTTCAAGACGCACGGCCCAGATCCTTGGCAAACCATTATCAGAGTTGCGGTTAATTGTGATGCACCTTGGGGCTGGTTGCAGCATTACCGCTGTGGATAAAGGAAAATCCGTGGATACTTCGATGGGGTTTACACCATTAGACGGATTAGTGATGAATACACGCAGTGGTCAAGTTGATGTGTCGCTAGTGGCTTATTTAGTACGAAAATTGAATCTAAAAAGCATAGATGACATGATCGACATATTAAATGATCGGTCAGGATTATTGGGAATTTCTGGTCTTTCAGAAGATCAACGTGAACTAAAGAAGCTTGCGCCAACTCATCCCAGAGCCCAATTAGCATTAAATATCTTTGCAAATCGGGTAGTTAAATTTGTCGGTAGCTACATGGCACTAATGAATGGCGTAGATGCGCTCGTTTTCACGGGTGGTGTTGGTGAGAATAGCTTTGAAATGCGCGCTCAAGTTATGGCATCTTTTGGGTATGTGGGGGCACGCATTGATCCTGAAAAAAATAAGATTGTTGGTAAAGAGGTTGATATGAGTACTGCGGATGCCACCGTCAAAACGTTGGTAGTGCCCACTAACGAAGAATTAATGATTGCACGTGATGTTTATGGCCTTTTGTAGGCTGACAATCAGAAAAAAGAACCCACTGAATTTTGAGATGCGGTCTGAAAATGACGTTTAGCTCGACTGAGTTTATTTTAAAATTATGGATTAACAAGAATAAAACACGCTTGAATTTCGGCAGGAAAGTTAACCTGCAAATTCAAGCGTGTTTTTGTATAAAGAGGTCGTGTCATGACTGGTCGTGATCAGGATAGGGGGTCACACTTAAGGTGCCGCCCCGATAAACAGCGTAGTATACATCTGCTAGCTGATAATGTTGTTTTTTTAAATTATCCAGTACCCATGATTCATCCTTATTGATTAATTCTAGAATGGTGCTGTCGATTACGGTATCCACAATTAACGGATACTTTACGGCATCATCACCCTGCATGGTGACGGTAATTTGACCATTTTGTTCCAAAACGGCTCGTTTAACTTCACTAATATCGGTGACGCCAGCCGAACGCAGTTTCAAGGACAGCTCGCTGGCACTCAAGCCGAAACGCGTGGCGACACTGACTAAGATTTGGCCGTTTTGCACGATCGTGTGGGGTTCACCTGTAACGAAGCGACGTAAGAATCGGTTGTGATTGCTGATAAATTTGACGATTAATACAATTAAAGTCCAGATCAGTAAAATTAAGAAGAATTGAAGCAACGTAATGTCTGTGTTGTAGATCATACCACCGATAATGCCACCAAGGACGTAATTTTGGATTTGATCCACGGCGCTAGTTGGCGCCAAATTGCCCTTACCAAGAAGATTAATCTGAACGATGACGCAAACCAGACCCAGCGCAAATTTTAAGCCGATATCTAGATATGAAAACATATTACTTTACCTCCTGATCGCCAATAAGCTGGGTACGTTGTAAATAATAGCTTGAAAAGTCGCTATCAAAATTGACTTGATAGTAGTGGTGATTCATTTTTAAGATCATTTTATCGGTTAACACCGTTTTATTTGTCTTGAGCTTCTTTAAAGAAACGTCTTTCTTGCGACTCACGGTCTGTAAGAAACGGATGATTTGAGCATTTTGGTTCAAACTCGTTTGGTAACGTTGATAATTACTAAACTGGATGCCACCAACTAGGCAGGCGCTTAATACAAATATGATGAGCAAGTCACGATATTTACCGTCGTTTCGGTGACGTAAAAATAGGATTAGCATGAGCACCGCAATGAGTGAAAGAACAACCAAAATGCCGTAACGCCAAAGCAACAGACGGTTATTTTGAGTCAGCAATTGTGAATAAGAATAAAATGTCATCGTAAACCTCTTTTCAAAAATTAACGCGATTTTAGTATAACACAAGGCATTTTTTTAAAAGTCAGCCAGCAGGCACCTCATTTGGGGAAGCTGGGTGGTTAGCAAAAGCTGTCCCTGCAAATTATGAAGCGTTTTTCGTATAAATGTCGTATAATGAGATTATTCTAAAGAAATAAGGAGAACATCATGGCAGAATTAACACGCTTTTACGAAAATTTCCAACCGGCACATTACGATGTCTATTTAGATATTGACCGGAAAAACAAACTCATTTCTGGAAAAACAACCATTGTGGGGGATGCGTTAACCGCCAACTTTTCGCTTCACCAAAAGTACTTAAAAGTTAGTGCGGTTCAAGCCGAAGGGGTCGACGTTCCATTTACAGTGGACGATGAGGCAGATGCCCTTCATATTGAATTACCAGAAGCTGATGAAGTTACTTTAGCCATTACGTATACGGCACCGTTAACAGATTCAATGATGGGGATCTATCCTTCCTACTATGAAGTTAATGGTGAAAAAAAGCAGATTATCGGTACTCAATTTGAAACTAATTTTGCCCGCCAGGCTTTCCCTTGTGTGGACGAGCCGGAAGCTAAGGCTACTTTTGACTTAGCAATCAAGTACGATGAACATGAAGGCGAAACGACCATTAGTAACATGCCTGAAAAGAAAGTTGAAAATGGCGTTCACTACTTTGAAAGTACAGTACGGATGTCTACTTACTTAGTGGCTTTTGCCTTTGGTGAGCTACAAAGTAAGCTGACAACGACGAATAGTGGTGTCAAAATTGGTGTTTTTGGGACAAAAGCGCATAAAGCCAATGAATTAGATTTTGCGTTGGATATTGCCAAACGTTCCATTGAATTTTATGAGGACTTTTACCATACGCCATATCCACTTCCACACTCTTGGCAATTAGCACTCCCTGACTTTTCAGCGGGGGCCATGGAAAACTGGGGACTGGTAACTTATCGAGAAGCATACTTGCTCCTTGATCCCGACAATACAGCCTTAGACACAAAACAGTTGGTGGCAACTGTGATTGCCCACGAATTGGCACATCAATGGTTCGGTGATTTGGTCACGATGAAGTGGTGGGACGATCTTTGGTTAAATGAAAGTTTTGCCAATATGATGGAATACGTGGCAGTTGATGCGCTTGAACCTGATTGGCACATTTGGGAAATGTTCCAGACAGAAGAGGCGGCTGCAGCACTGCAACGAGACGCTACAGATGGTGTTCAATCTGTACACGTTCAAGTTAATAATCCAGCTGAAATTGATGCTTTATTCGATGGGGCGATTGTATACGCCAAAGGGGCTCGGATGTTAGTCATGGTTCGTGCCTTATTGGGTGATGATGCCTTGCGTGCCGGCTTGAAGAATTACTTTGCTTCTCATAAATATACCAACGCAACCGGTGCAGATCTCTGGGCAGCCTTAGGAGACGCCTCTGATTTAGATGTTGGTGCCATCATGAATTCTTGGTTGGAGCAGCCTGGTTATCCAGTTGTTAACGCTAAAATTGAAGATGGTCATCTGAAGTTAAGCCAACAACAATTCTTTATTGGTGAAGGTCAAGAAGTCGGCCGTCAATGGCAGATTCCGCTAAGTGCTAACTACGAAGTTGCACCACAAATTATGGCTGACAAAGCTCTTGATCTTGGCGACTATCGCCAGTTACGTGATGCAAATGGCGTTCCATTCCGCTTGAACGTTGGGAATAACTCACACTTTATTGTGAAATATGACGAAACCTTATTGAATGATATTTTTGCACATTTAACAGATTTAGACGCGATTTCACAATTACAGTTATTACAAGATTTACGTTTATTAGCTGAAGGACGTCAGATTTCATATGCTGAAGTCGTTCCACTATTAGTGAAATTTGCAGATAGTAAGTCTAATGTCGTAAATGCGGCACTTTATCAAGTGGCCAATAACCTTCGTAAGTTTGTCGAACCTGACTCAGCTGAGGAAAAATCTTTACAGGCATTCTTTGATCACTTAAGTCACAACCAAGTGGCACGTTTGGGGTGGACATCCAAAGCAGGAGAATCAAATGATGACCAGTTAACACGACCATATGTCTTGAATGCGTCGTTGTATGCTAAAAATGAGACTGCCATCGAGTCTGCTCATGATCTGTTTGTAGCTAACAAGGATCACTTGGAAACACTGTCAGCAGACACCCGTGTCTTTATTTTACGGAATGAAGTCAAAAATTATGGCAGCGCGGACTTATTTGACCAACTTTTGGCAGCACATCGTCAATCTTCAGATGCGAGTTATAAGGCCGACATTTGCGCTGCTTTGACGAGCACACCAGATCCCGACTTGATTCAAAAATTAGTTGCGAAGTTTGAAGATGCTGAGACCATTAAGCCACAAGATCTGCGGGCTTGGTTCCGCGGCTTGTTGGCCAATGACAAGGGTCAACAGGCAGCTTGGGATTGGATCCGTAATGACTGGCAATGGTTAGAAGATACTGTTGGTGGTGATATGGAATTTACAACCTATATCACAGTTACGGCAGGTATTTTCCACACGCCACAACGGCTTGCAGAATTCAAAGCTTTCTTTGAACCTAAATTAAACACACCAGGTTTGACCCGTGAAATTAAAATGGACACTAAAGTGATTGAGAGTCGTGTCGACTTGATTGAAGCTGAAAAAGATGCTGTTCATGAAGCGGTGGCTAATTCTTTAAATAAGTAAGTTAGATTTAAAACTAAATAGCGTAAAAGGTCCGCCATAACGAAAATGTAAATCACTCACAGTTCTCGTTATGACGGACCTTTTTAATTAGCTATTGTGTGTTATTTTCAAGGATTCCAGATAAAAGTACCGAGAATTTTTTTGAGGAAAATATAGTTAATTTTAAGATTAAATGCAAATTCTTAAAGCTTTAGAAACGTGTTAATAGAGAAAAGCAGCGTATAGTCGGCAAGCAGGCATTAGTTTTGTGAAGCTGACTAAGCGTAGTTAATTGACTGTCAGTGATAATCCCGCCATATTATCAGATGATTTATACGATTTCATCTGATAACCATGGCGGAATTATTTCAAAATGCGTTTTTTGTAAGATTATGCAGTGCTTTTATTTTAAACGATACGCATGTTTCAACAGCAAGGGTGCCAGTAAGGTTGTTAAGACGATGGCAGTGATAATGGCGGAGTAGTAAGTTGAAGAAATGAGGTGTGCGCTGTACCCAATTTGCGCAATGATCAACGCCATTTCGCCACGCGATACCATTCCGGCCCCGACAATATAGGAATCTTTTAAGCTGAATTGTGAAAGCTTGGCACCCAATCCAGCACCTAATAACTTTGTGAAAGTGGCAAGAACTGTCAGTAAAACGATAAAAATAAAGTTTTTCATGAATCCCGCAAACGATAGCGATAGACCAATGCTAACGAAGAAAACGGGAATGAAAAAGGCATAACCGATTGGTTCAATATTGGCTTCTACTTCATGTTTGACGGCGGTTTGTGAGATCGCAATTCCAGCGAAAAAGGCACCCACTACAGAACTTAAGCCAATGGCATCGGCTAGTAGTGCCATACTCAAACATAAAATAACAGCGATGAGGGTGGGGCCACCGACGACAAACAGCCGTTTGCCAACGCTAGTGAGAATTGGAGCTATAAATTTAACCACAAAGTAAATGCCGACAAAAAAGAAGAGTTGATACATGAATGTAAGCCATAAATTTCCAGTGGCAGAGGGCGATGTCCCCATTAAACTCACCATAACGCTGAGAATAACAACGGCTAGGACATCATCCACAACGGCAGCTCCCAAAATTGTGGCCCCGGCCTTACCATGCAGGCCGCCTAATTCCTTTAAGACGGCAACCGAAATGGACACGGAGGTAGCAGCAAAGATCACCCCAATAAAGATACTTTCTGCTTGTGGAAGATGGAAAAGTAAGCTTAGTCCATATATTACGCCAACTGGCAGGATGACACCCAATAGGGCAACTAAAGTGCTGGGACGCAAATATTTTTTTAATAACTGAAGATCACTTTCCATACCTGCGGTGAACATCAAAATAATGACGCCAATCTCTGAAAATAGGTGGGTGAATTCGTCTCCCTTAATCCAGCCCAAAATAGCGGGACCAATTAAAATCCCGATTAGTAGCTGACCCACCACGGCTGGCATCCCTAACCGGGCGCTATAGTGACCCGCAATCGTCGTGGCCACTAGAATTAAACAAAGTTCTGCAATTTCCTGCATGCTTTCACCTCAAAAATAGATTTTAAAGTTTCATGAGTATAAAAAATGAGCGCTAAACTTCAAGTCTTTCTCACACCCCTGAGAAAGGAAAAACCTTGAAGCTTGCGCCCAACCGATTGAAACTATTTTAATTATCTTCATAAGCTTATCATAATTCATAAGACCTGTCATGAAATTAGTTTGTTCTGACCCCAAGCAGCTAGCCTGTTAAATTTTACGAAAGTAACTGTGTTGAATACTTGGGAAGGTATAGATAAAGCGTTGCACCTGATCGTGTGTTAAACGCAATTCAATGATATCTAATAATCCGTTGATGGCATCTACTGCTTCATTACTGTATTCAACTGCCCCGACGAGAATGTGTTTCTTATCAAAAACGAGGGTTAAGGCTGCATCGATTTCGTTTTGAACCTGTTTGAACCAATCATCCCCATATTCAAAATGTGCAACTGTATATTTATCTGGAAAGTTTGCCGCCACATCAGGATTGATGCCCACTTGAGAAATCCGCGGGGAAGAAAAGACAGTAGTCGCAACGCTTGGGTATTGAATCGCATTTGTGGTTTGGCCCGTAAATAACTGCGCCAAATATTGTGATTCAAAAATAGCAGTTGGCGTGATTTTAGGTTCGGTCTTGTCAAGCACGTCACCAGTTGCATAGACTCCGGGGACATTTGTTTGCAGATGATCATCCACCGTAATGCCATGCTTGGTGGTAGCGATGCCTAAGTTCTCAAGTCCAGTACCCTCAAGATTTGGTAACCGACCACTTGCGTCAATGATGTACTCACTTGCAAGTTCAAATTGATCCGGACCATGTAAGATCAGATCGGCATCGTCACGTGTAACACTTGTGAGTTGTTGATCATAGAAAAATTTAACGCCACGTTGTCGTAAGCTTTCGACCAAGCGTTTGACGTAAGGTTGATAAAAATCACGTAGAGGTTGATGACTATCTAAGACAACATTGACGGATGCTCCCGCAGCGTTGGCAATAGAAGCAAATTCCATACCGACATAACCGGCCCCAATAATGGTCAGACGTTTTGGCATTTTCGTGATTGATAGAAAATCTGTACTATCATGCAAAAATTCTTTTCCAGGGATAGCTAAACGATGGGGATGCTGCCCCAGGGCTAACACAATTTTTTTTGCTTGATAGGTGGTATCACCAACTTGAACGGTCTGTGAATCTACTAAATTTGCGTGACCGATAATGACTTTGACGCCACCGTCAATTAACTTTTGTTTGTTACTTTCGGCGAGTTTTCCAATTACCTCGTGTTTATGAGCCATTAAGTCTGGCCAGTTAATTTTAGGCACACTGTCGAATCCACGACCTTGTAGTTGCTCGATGGTCCGAACTAATTCAACGGGCTTATCTAAAGTAATTTTGGCATTACAGCCTCGATTGGTGCAAACACCACCAAATAAACCTTCTTCAACAACTGCTACTTTTAAACCGGCTTGACTCATTGGAATGGCACCATTCCAAGCACCTTGACCACTCCCAATAAATAACACATCATACATTCTTATCAGCTCCTTAACCGCTTACATTTAGTCTTAAATTAACACTTAACTAGCTGGTGAGCAAAAGAAACGCTTGAATTTGGCATTTAAAAAACAAAATTTAGAAATAAGTAAAGCTATATTGGACGCTTTTAAAGTTCTTGTGCGCCAAATAAAAAGCAGCCTATGCTATAATGGGGCTACTAAAAAAGAAATGAGATGAAGTTTTATGGCAATTGTAATTAAAGGTAGTCAGATGGCGGAGGTACGGATAGCCTAGACTTATCTAAACCTCCAGGATGAAATTTTACGGAGGCATCAGATTCATTGCAAAATAAACAATTAAAAGCTTGGGGATTACCAACAAATTTAGCAGATCAAACCTATCCACGAGGGCTAATTATGGGGCGGGTCGTTGGTCAAAATCATACCATGTATAAAGTAAAAACAGCTGCCGATGAGAGGCAAGCTGTCTTTTCCGGTCGCTTAGCTAATTTAGCGATTGAGGCGCAGGATTATCCCGCGGTGGGCGATTGGGTATTACTGCGCGAAAATACAGCAAGTGCCGACATGGCGATTATTGAGCGCCTATTACCACGTCACAGTTTGTTTCTACGAAAAGCGGCGGGACGAAAAAGCGCAGCCCAAATTGTGGCTACTAATGTCGATACCGTTTTTATATGTATGGCGTTAGATGAGAATTATAATTTGAATCGGTTGGCGCGCTATTTGGTAGTGGCCTGGGATAGTGGGGCAACGCCAGTAGTGGTCTTGACCAAGGCAGATCTCACGAATCAGTTGACCCAACAAGTTACGCAGGTCACACAGATGGCAGCGGGGGCCCAAGTTGTGACTTGTTCGGTGACAAATGACACTTGGCACAGTATAGTACCATACGTGCGGCCTAGCGAGACCGTGGCCTTTATTGGGTCATCTGGTGTGGGGAAGACCACATTGATTAATCAGTTAATGGGTGAACAAGTTGGCCAAACGCAGGCAGTGCGCGAAAGTGATGCACACGGCCGCCATACCACTACGAGCCGCGACTTATTGCAGTTACCGAATGGCGGTTTGGTTATTGATACGCCAGGGATGCGGGAGCTTTCAGTTTTGAATGGTGATTTCAAAACCACCTTTGCTGATATTGAAGATCTTGCTAGAATGTGTAAATTCAATGATTGTACGCATACTAGTGAACCTGGGTGTGCGGTGCAAGCTGCCATTCAAGCAGGCCATTTGAGTCAGAAACGACTTGAAGGCTATCGGCAGTTAAGTGAAGAAGCTACGACGAATCAAGCGTTGCATGGCAAGGCTCGTGAGGACGCTAAGTTGGCTCGCATGTTTGGAAGTAAAAAGCAAATGAAAGCAGTGATCAAGGAACGACGTAAACATCGACGTTAAATGATCAAATAGGCTGGGAAATTTCCTAGCCTATTTAATTTGGTCGTTTGATGGTTGCTTGCAGACGGTGGAGAAATAACTGAGCCACGTTGGATAGCGTTTGATTTTTCTTCCATATAATAGTGATGGGATCAGTTACTTCGGGAGCCAGCCGTCGGAAAGTTAACTTAGAATTTTTGCTGGTGTCAATTAAATGCTCAAAAGCTAGGGTATAACCACTTCCGTTTTTCGCCAGCAAGGCAGCGTTGAAGATCAGATTATATGTGCCAACGATGTTCATCTGTTCACCAAGGTTTCCCCACCAATCTAAGAACCGCGATTGCATGAGTGCTTGTTCGGAGATGATAAGCGGCTGACCCAATAAATCAGCAGGATGAATAACAGCTTGAGCGGCTAACTGAGCGTGGACAGGCATCACGACACCCCAATGATCGACTTCCGGTAAGCGCAACGTATTGTACTGTTGTAAAGGTTGCTCACCCATGATTACGCCAAAATCCAAAACGCCAGCATCCAATTTGGCTGCCACATCTTCAGAATCACCACTATGTAGCCGAATATGGACCTCTGGGTAATCCTTTAAAATATGGCTGATCACGTCCATAATGCGTTGCATCCCCACACTCTCACCGGCTCCAATATCTAGGCGACCACTGATAATAACTTGGTTGGATTGTAAGTTAAACGCGGTTTTGTCGACCAAGGTAACAATTTCGTTGACTCGTTCTCGCAAATAATGACCATCTTGTGTGAGTTTGGTTTCACGTGGGCCACGATCAAATAATTTGGTCCCTAATTCGGTTTCTAAATCATGCATTTGTCGGGACAAAGCAGGCTGTGATACGTGTAAAACCTGCGCCGCGTGTGAAATACTCCGTTCTTGGGCGATTGCTAAAAAGTATCGTAAAACACGAACATCCATTTACTCATCTCCATAACAATTAGTTATATTATGACATTAATTATAGGTATTTTACATATAATGACAAGCATTTTATACTGAAACCATCCTAAGGAATGAGGTGAAAAAATGCTTCCAGATAAGTTACAGAATCAAATTATTGATCAAAATCAGCGTTTAATTCAACATTTGAATTCAGGGCAACATACACAAGCCGAAGTTCGTCAATTAGTGGGTGAAATCACAGGGCAAACCATTGATGACTCCGTGGAGATTAGATTACCTTTCTACTCGGATTATGGTCGTAATCTTAAAATTGGCCGTGAGGTTTTTATTAATAGTAAGGCCATGATGGTTGACTTGGGCGGAATTACGATCGCGGACCATGCCTTGATCGGTCCTGGGGCTTACCTCATTTCGGTTAATCATTACCTCGATGTTGACAAAAGGCGTGGTGTGACATTAAAACCAGTTCATATTGGTAAGAATGCTTGGATTGGGGCACGTGCCGTTGTCTTACCCGGCGTGAGTGTTGGGGAAAATGCGGTGGTTGCGGCTGGCGCAGTAGTTTCAAAAAATGTGGCCGCCAATACTGTCGTTGCTGGGGTACCAGCTAAAGTCATTAAAATACTAGAAAATCATAAGGAGGAAATATAAATGAGTATTCAAGATAAGGTTGTTGTCATTACAGGAGCTTCTTCAGGAATTGGGGCCGCAACTGCCAAATTATTGGCTAAGAAGGGTGCCAAAGTTATCTTAGGTGCCCGTAGAGAAGCCCGTTTACAAGAATTAGTCGCAGAAATTGGTGAGAATGCCAGCTATCAAGTAACGGATGTCGCTAAAGCTGAAGATGTACAAGCTTTAATTGAGTTAGCGGTAAAAAAATATGGCCGATTAGATGTGTTATATAACAACGCGGGCATTATGCCGCGTGAAAAGCTTGCTGATGCCAAATATGATAATTGGGAAAAAGAAATCCAAATTAATATTATGGGCGTTTTACATGGCATCGGGGCAGCACTGCCTATCATGCAAAAACAAAATGATGGCCTAATTATCACCACTGATTCAGTGGCCGGTCATGTGGTGTACCCAGAGTCGGCTGTCTATAATGGCACCAAGTACGCAGTTCGTGCCATTATGGAAGGCTTACGCCAAGAAGAACGACTACATGGCATTCGTTCCACGATTGTGTCTCCTGGTGCAGTGGGCACTGAGTTAAATAAAACGATTGATAATCCAGAGATGCAAGCCGAGATTGATAAGGTCTTTAAAAATAGTACTTCGGAACAGCGGCGGATGAATACCTTGGATCCAGAAGATATTGCCAACGCTGTGGCTTATGTAGTGGCTCAACCTAAACACGTCGCCATTTCAGACATGCTGATCCGACCAACGGCACAAGAAGTTTAAGATAAGAAAGTCGGTCTAAAATAGTATCACCGGTGCTAGTCATTTTAAATAAAGAAGCAATCAAGATTTTATAACAAATTTCTTGATTGCTTTTTTGTTAGGTTTACTTATTTAATTTATTGTCGATAAGTTTTCGCAGCTTGCGTGCGCAACTTTCGAATGGCAAATAAGGTATTGTCGATGCGTGGTTTATGTCTTTTTTCAAGAGCCGTCACTTCGTCAAGTAGTTCATTGCCAAGCGTCCAATCACCAAAGTAAAGTTCCCAAATGCCGATCCAGAATTGTTGAGCCAAACGGCCATCCCAATTCAAGTTGTGGGAATCAAGTGCCGTGATTTTAGATTTGAGTTGTCGAGCAGCTTGATAGTCGTGAAAATTTAAATAGGTTTGTAGGAGAGTACCATAAAATTCAACAAGGTTATTTAACACGTTAAACGGGTCACCCCATTTTGTCTGGTAATGAAGACAGTTAGCTGCCATACGTTCCGTAAGGGGATGTAATGCAGATAATCCCTTTGTGGTGGCTACAATTGGAACCAAGATATTAACAAGTTTTAGTTCCTGAATAGTCCACATTTTTGCCTGTTGAAGATGCAAATAGATTGGACGCGTCGTTGTCGTGATGCCAATGGAACTGTGATCATAAGCAAGCAATAAAATACTTGCATAACTGGACACTAATTTGTCGTATGCATGCGGACTATGTGAATGTTCCTGAATCCACTGTGAAATAGCCGGAAAATTTTGAGCAGCATAAGCTTTCATGACGGTGAGCAAAGCCTGTTCTAAAGGTGAAGGTTGATAGTTCTGTTGAATATAGCGTAATTCGTCAGCCGAAATTGCCAAATTATCTAGAATTAAAAATAATTTACTAGCGCCAATATCGTTTGCCCCTTTTTCAAAGCGTGATGCGAAGGAACGCGAAACTATTTTGCCATACACTTCCTTTTGAGTTAGCCCTTTTTCAATGCGAATTCTATGTATTGTGCAGCCAATTTTTTCCATTTCAATTCCTCCAATGTGGCATATTTGCAACATGTCCATTAAGTTTACCACGTGAATGCCTGATAGGATGAACTCAATGTTTAATTAGGAGGAAAAAATATGCCAAAAATTTTGAAGAATCATACGTTACAAACTATTGCCAGTGCTAATTTCTTTGCAACGTTAGGAGTAAGTATTTTTAATATTATTTTATTGACCTATGCCAAAAGTTTTCCGAATCCGCATTGGTTTGTGTCAGTCGTGTCAATTGTTACGGTTGTACCAGCTGTGTTTGGCGGTGTTACTGGGCGAGTAGCTGATCAGACGAGTAAGAAGACTAACTGGTTAGTTGGTACCAAGTTAATTCAGGCAGGCTTATATTTGGTACTTGCTCAAATCATTAATCAACGAACAGTTTTTATTTTTTACATCATCGTTGTCATTAATTTGTTTTCAGATATTATCGGCAATTATGCTGGTAACTTGTTAACAATTGTCATTCAGGACCGAATCATGGGAGAAGATAGGCAACAAGTTATGGGCATTAATACCAGTGTAGGCACCATTATGGAGCCAATTGGTCAGACTCTTGGTGTTATTATTATTTCACAAACTCATAATTATGCCTTAGCAGGAGTTATTAATGCAGTGACTTTTATTTTATCAGCAGTATGTTTGACGATGGGGTATCATGCCGTTTTGTCTACCAAAAAAGTGGCACCCCAGCCTGTGACCGAAGGCGTTTGGCAAGTAATTCGCAAAGTTATGATTAAAACGACAGGTATGGACGCTGTCAGCTATCTAGGAATCATTATGATTTTGAATGGCGTATCTGTTGGGTTGGATGCCATTTTGAATTTACTTTTTATTGATTTAGCACCGTCTTTAAACATTGATTATTCCTTTGCCATTTTACTAATTAACATTGTTTATGTGATGGGAAGTGTTTTAGGGAGCATTACTAAGGATACGTGGATTGATCATTTAGACTTATTTCAATTATTGTTAGTCACTTTAGGAGCACCAGTTATTGCCTACAGCACCTTGCTTTTATACCCTAAACTAATACCAATTTTAGTTAGCATGTTTGCGGTGGCTTTTATGAGTGGCAAGCTGGATCCTAAAATGTTTGCAACAATGATGCCGCAAATTGATCCCCATCTAACGGGAACTGTTTTTGGAACCATAAGTACCATTGTGACTGTGGCATCACCAGTCGGTAGTGTGGGAATTGTTTTGCTATATAATTTAGTTGATAGCACATTTGCTTGTGTATTTGCATTAATACTGATAACGGTTTCATTTGTTTGGGCATTGTGGGCACATCAAAAAATAGCCAAGCTGCAGATAAAGGATTAGAATTACCTAAAATGAATTTGTTGAGTGATGCTTGTATTTATTTTGGGATTAATGCTTTGTTTTTGCCAAGCCGTTAAGGCCAAACATAATAAATGGTAAAAGCTAAAAGAAAAATGAGAAGTAAAGAGTTCCTGAAGACTTAACTTTTTATCAGGGTGGAATGCCTGTGTTGATAGTATTGGGGCATGAAGAAGAAGTGTTTGTACAGTTGAAAGACAGTAAACAAATTCGTGAATTTAAACGACTGGCAGGCATACAGACAAATGAGGAGATGGTCGAATGATAACTGGTGAGTCGCTTTATTTAGGTGGTCCGTGGTTTTATGTCGTGACCGTCGTGCTTATTTTAATGATTTGCATGATTGGTTATTTTATTTTTAAAATTTTTCGTCATTTCAAATAATTTGAGAAGATAGAAGGCTTTCCGATGAAAAAAGTAATTAGAATTATTGTACCGATTATTCTGGTGATTGGTTATGTTTATTTGTATTATTCAGTTTCGCATGACACTTTGCAATCTGCATTAATTATTGGCGGTGTTTTGTTGCTCATATTTGGGTTAATGATCGGGCTTGGCAATTTGGAAAGTAAGGATCAGTTGCCGCCTGTTCAGGCAGGTAATCCCAATGTGCCACAACGACTAAACGTTTTCATGAAAACCGGAAACTTTTTAAAACAGTCACGGCATCTGGTATTTAATGAGGCCTCAATCTGGCTGATTGGCGTTGCACTTTCTTTAATCCTTTACGGCTTTTTGTTTTATTGGCAGGTTATATAGGAAGAAAGTATGAGCTAGATGATTCTTGTGATTATAATGTTGTTGATTGTTTTAACCACGTATAGTCCCATAACAGAATTAAAATAAATACAAGAAGACCAGTAAGTTGTGAAAAACTTACTGGTCTTTTTATTGATCTAGACATTTAGTTTTTTTGGGTGACCCTGCGAGGCTTCAGAAAAGCTAATATGTTGTTCTTTTCCTAATTCATTTAGATAATTTTGATATAGATATTTTTTATAACCTTATTATCATGTTTACGTTTATATTTGTCAGGATGAACTTGGATGAGTGAAATGATTTGATTATTTTTCCGATCAGGTAGGTTGGTATTTGAGGGTGGTAATTCGTTATTGAAACTATACGCACCAACAAAAACAATGGCCATGTCTAAGGGATCGCTGACACTATTTCCTTCCGTCATGCCATCAATATCTAGAATTTTAACTGTAAAAGCGTGTGGTTCAGATGCTTTAGGCGTAATAATTACTGGATAAATATATTCTCTGTTTTTAACAGATATAGTAAGATGCCTTTCTAAGTGTTCATTTGTCCAAACAGCATGTTTGTCGCCATGACGTTTCAGCCGCCAGCTCGGTCTTTGCATAGTTAAAACTCCCTAATAAAGTTATATACGTGGTGAATACGAATGCTTTGTTAAACAGAAGGAAAACTATCTACAACTGGTTGAACACTAAAAGTGAAAATGCGGTTGATATCCTTTAAAATAAAAGCATCACAACCACAAATCGGAGGGATGCATAATGCGACAAGTTCAATTTTATGGTGCAATTTCGTTAGATGGATATTTAGCAACTCCACAGCATGATTTACAATGGTTATTTGACACTGCGGGCGGAGACAAAGCTAATTCGGATCATTTTTTTAAGCAGGTTGATACGACTATTATGGGGCGAAAAACTTATGAGGTGACAAAAAATACGATGGGCGATGAGCTTTTGTTTCCCGACAAAACGAATTATGTGCTTTCTAGAACGCGAGAAGGGCAAACAAGGGATGCCACTTATATGAACCAGTCACCAGTGGACTTAGTACGCCACTTACAAGCGCAATCTGGAGGCAACATTTGGATTGTGGGTGGTGGGCAGATTGTCACCGATTTAGTGGCTGAGGATCTGATTGATGAATGGTGGATTCAAATTGCGCCGGTATTATTAGGAAAAGGGATTCGTTTATTTCCAGAAGGTGATTACGAACGCCGATTAGAGTTGATTGACGTGACGCACTACGACCAGTTAGCAGAACTTCATTTGAAAAGAAAAAATCGCTGATAGTACGTAACTGCAAGCCGCCAGTAAAAAAGCTAAGATCAAAATAAGGTCTTAGCTCTTTGGCGTGGTTTACGTCTTGTTCATTGAAATAGCGGAATTGCTTTTGCAAGATCGGATAAAACAAGAGTGGCCTTTTGACGCATGCTGGGTTCGGGTGTTACCCAGTCTGGTACAAGAACTGTGTCGATACCGGCGCCTGTTGCTGCCAACAAGCCCGTAGTTGCATCTTCAAAAACCACGGCCTGTTTTGGGGTGATTTGTGCTTGCTGAAGGGCGTACAAGTAAATATCCGGCGCTGGTTTGTTGTGTTTCACTTCATCGCCACTAATGAAATCGGTAAAGAAATTTGCACTCCGATTGTTTCCACGGTTTGAAGAAGGGTGGTCTTTGCGGTCGAAGATGTCGCATAGCATCTTGTGTGCGTTCGATTTAAGAAAGTGAGCAATTCAACTGCGCCGGATTTGACTTGCACGTCCCCTTTTTTTAACCGCTGTTGATAAAGCACCATGGCTTCATTAAAAATTTGGTTTCCTAAAATGGCGTCACCGACCAACTTCGTTAACTTTTGAATGGTGACAGGAAATCCTTTTGCAATGTAGGTCATGTGATCGGTTTTACTAAAGGTAAACCCGTATTTAGCTAAGACATCACGCCGGGTTTCAAAATAAAGTTTCTCAGTATCCACTAATAATCCGTCCAGATCAAAGAAGACGGCTTTTTTGTGATTAAACAACTGTATCGTGTCCTCCTAATAAAGTTCAATTTTGAAAAAATCTAGAATCACAAGCTGGTTTAATTTTAAGCAGTCGCCAAGGATTAAGCAATCACTGTTTGTGGTCTTAAACAAGGTAAATTCTAAAAAGGTGACACTGCAGTTTTAAGTGCTTGTGGGTCACAACAGAGCCCAGTTACTAAGTTAAGATAGTCCTTAAGTGATGATACACGAAAATTAGTTTGTTCGCGTCCTAAGGCTACATTGACTTCAATTGGACCCAATAGTTCATCGCCTTTTGCCTCATTTACTTATGCCCAAACGCAAACACTAAGTCAAGAATACGCAATGCCTAAAGCGACGACACAGGCCGGCAGCGATGGCAGTTACATTTATTTGTTTGTGAATACCCACAAACTGGTTCAAATCGGAAATGGCTCACTAAAGACCCATGAAAAACTTACAAAAAAGACTGAAACGAGTGACTTACCGGCAGACGTACTCAACGTGTTTGACCAATTAGACAAGCAAGCGGCAAATAATTATGTAGCAAATAGTTTGACTAGTCAAAGTGGTCACCGCTATATTGCATCCTTAACTGATCAAGTGGATAAATTGACGAAGATGGCGATATCTCAGCGTACTCAAATTAAAGAAGTGAGTCTGAGTGACGGTCAAATCGCTTTAAGTAATGTAAATTAAAAAATTTAAGGGGAAGAAAACAAAATGGTACCTAAAATTTTTGAGTTTAACGTGCAAATTCAGCCTTCGGAAGTGGGAAAAGGAGGTGCGTATGTTATTTTTCCGTATGATATTCGTGAGCTTTTCGATAAAGGTAGAATAAGGGTACATGCCACCTTTGACGGGGAACCTTATGATGGTAGTGTTGTCAACATGGGCGTCAAAGATAAAGAAGGAAACGTCTGCTACATTTTGGGGATTCGCAAAGATATTCGCCAAAAAGTTAATAAAAAGATTGGCGATTGGGTTTATGTGACGCTTCGAGTGCAATAAGTGGTCGCTGGGCACTTTCTTTGCCTGCGTTTTTAGGTTATGTCATAATGACGCTATAAGGAAATAATTTATGGTTTTTATAACCAAAGCGAAAATGCGGACTTACGATGAACCTTCCTGGGAGGATAAAGCAATGGCAAAAATGGTATTTATTAATTTACCGGTCACTGATATGCAGCGTTCCATTAAGTTTTACGAAGCAATTGGGTTTAAGCAAAATATGGATTACTCTGACGAAAATGGTGCGGGAATGATGTGGGATGACAATATTTGGATTATGTTGTTAACACACGATTTCTACCAACAATTTTTAAGTTGTCAACTAGTGGCGAACACGCAAGAAGTTAGTGGTTCGATGACCGCGTTGAGTATGGATAGTATTGAAGAAGTGAAAAAGTTTGCCCAAACTGCTAAAGAAAACGGCGGCGATTTTTATCACGTTGAACTAGGAATGCCTGAAGAACAGATGTATGAATTGGAAGTCAAAGATCCAGATGGCAACATTTTGTCGGCGGCGTGGATGGCAATGTAATTACTGAAAAAGAGGTTCCAATACGAAGCACATTAGTTTATAAATGAGTAATAAGTGCAATGTATGATTATGAAGAGTACATTTTTCTCTGTTTGTTTACAATGTAATACGACGTATTAGATAAAAATAAATACTTTCAAGATGAAAAGACCTGTTTCTAATATCCATAAAGAAACAGGTCTTTTTGTTTTTCAAGCTGAATGGGCGACTAAGATTTAGCTCTTTAAAATGCATTTGGCAAAACCTGGTTGTAAATTGAGTTTTTCTGATCGGATTAATTTTAAGGGCCCTTGCATTTGTATGATGTTTCTAAAGTGGATTTGACTCTAAAGGATGATTTTTATATTAAATTAAAATGCGAAAGAGCTTTAGGAATACCATTTGATCGGTAGTCGTCAGTCATATAATCAGCTACTTTTGTTACATTGGTTGATGAATTACCCATAGCGATGCCGGTGTCAACACTTTTGAGCATACTAATATCGTTGTCTCCGTCTCCAAATGCAAATGTGTGAATTCCTGACAGTTCGGGTAATGAAAGTAATTTTTTTATACCGTATGCTTTGGATATTTTTTGTGCAACGGTATCAATTGTGACTTTAGAATTTCTCATAAAATTGAGGTTAATAAACTTCTTGCGATACTTTAACTCGAGAAGATTGTTTGATGCAGGAATGAAAACAAGCAACATAAGTATTTTATGAGTGTAATAATATTCTGGAATAACGGGAGGTATTGGCCGATGCATTTCAGTGAACAAAGATTTCGTATATTTATTGTTAAGTGAAACTGCCACGCCAGCTGAACTATGGTAGGCCAAAGCAATATTGTCTCTGTATGCTTCCAATGAAATATTCTCTAAAATTTCTGTAGATATTGGTACTTGATAGAGATGGCTATTGCCAATAAATAAGTCGGCACCATTTGATCCCACAATTGTCTTAATACCGCTCTCTTTGATGATCTCATTAAGTTCATATTGATTTTTCCCAGTACTGATGACTGGAAGAATCCCATTATTTTTGAGCTTATTGATAGCCTCTATATTCTCTTTGTACACATGTTTTTGAGGGCTCAGTAACGTTTTGTCTAAATCAAAGAAGACTGCTGCTTTATATTTTTTCATAAAAATCGCTTCCAAACTAATAGTCATTTAAGTAAATATATTATCTATTTGTTATTGAGTCAAGATAAAAAAGTAAATAGTTCCATATTGTGTGTATAGATATATAAATATGTGTACAAGATATTTTCTTTTAGCCGGAAAAGCGGTTGCAACATCAAAGAAAGCGCTTCATAATTGAATTTGTTCACAGAGGTACCCTGTGTTACACACATGTATTTAGTTGTCCATATACTGAGGTGGTGCAAATGCAATTTTCAATCAATAAGCAATCAATGATTCCCGTTTATGCACAAATAGCAAATGAATTGCGGGATAAAATGTACAATGGTGATTTGCAAGACGGAGATCAAATCGATTCAGAGCCCAAACTTTGTATGACATTAAAAGTAAGTCGAGGAACAGTTAGAAAGGCTCTCGATGTCCTGATAAAAGAAGGCAGATTAACCAAGATTCATGGAAAGGGAACATTTGTTACGAATCCTGACGTTGCTTACCCATTAGGAGGAAAGTTATATTCCTTTGCTGAAACGCTTGACATGCAGCATTTGAATTATGATACACAAGTTATTAGGCAGGATTTACTATCAGCAAACAAAGAAATTGCCGAGCATCTAAATATTTCAATTGGAGACAAGTTTTTGTATCTCGAGCGGTTAAGATCTGTTCGAGGAGAAAAGGTAATGTTGATTGAAAATCGTGTAAACATTAATATCTGTCCCGGTATACAAAAAAAGAATTTTAACAATGTAAGTTTGTTTGCAGAAATAGAGGGTATCACAGGTAAATCAATTGATTCTGCAATGAGTACCTATGAGGCACTCACAGTTGGAAACAAAAGGGGAGATCTCCTGAATTTACCTGCGTCTTCGCCGATACTTAAAGTACAGCAAACTGTGTTTATGCCAAATCATAAGCCGATAGAATATGGGTCGGTGTGGCTTAAAGCTAATAAATATTTTTTAACAACTACGTTACAACGTAGGGGAAATTAGGAGGAATTTAATTTATGCCACTAATAAATGGTTTTGATCTCATTAATATTATAAAAGAACGTCACGTTGTTGCAGGTGCATTTAACACTACAAATTTGGAAACAACAATTGGTATTTTAGATGCAGTTGAAAAGAGTGGTATCCCAGCATTTATCCAAATTGCTCCGACAAATATTCCGGTTTCAGGATACGACTATATTTACGATATGGTTGCTCGCAAGGCTAAAACAATGGATACGCCTGTAACGTTGCATTTAGACCATGGAAAGTCATTTGAAGCAGTTCGTTCTGCTGCCCAAGCGGGATTTGGTTCAGTAATGACTGATAACGCTAAGTATGACTATGATGAGAATGTACAACATACTTTTGAGGCAGTTCAATATGCTAAGGGCTATGGTATCCCTGTAGAAGCTGAATTAGGCGCAATTGCTGGTAAAGAAGATGATGATGTCACTGAAGGTAATGGTAAGACAGATCCAACACAAGTTGTAGATTTTATTTCGCGAACAGGTGTGGATCTTCTAGCAGTTGCTGTTGGCAATGTTCATGGCCTTAATTTGGATCCCAATATTGATTTTCCATTATTAAAGAAGATCCAAGAAGTTTGTCCTGTTCCACTAGTACTTCATGGAGCTTCAGGTATTCCAGACGAGCAAATTGCTCAAATGGTAGACAATGGAGTTATTAAAATAAATGTGGCAAGCGATTTACGTACAGCGTATATCAAGGCTGCTGGGAAAGATTATCAACAAGAACCTAATAGATTTGATTTAGTAAATGTTTGTTTAGACGCTGAGAAAGCAGTTGAAGAAGTAGTTTATAAAAAAATCCAGGTGATGAATCAAAACTCTCTGACAAAAGTTAAATAAGGAAGGTGTTCAGATCATGCACGAAAAAAAGGTGAATTCTATTTCGTTTGATGTATCTTTTGTGAAGCATATCGATGACGGATTTAATTTTGGACAGATTATTGATGAGTTGTCAAAAAACTTATTAGACAAGAAATTAGTGACTAAAGAGTATCCCCAAGCTGTCAAGGATCGAGAAATCAAATTTCCTACTGGGTTACCAACTAATCCCGTAGGTGTTGCGATTCCTCATACAGATCCGAAATATGTAATTAATAATGCGGTATCAGTTGCGGTTTTAAAGAAACCAATTGAAATGACGGTAATGGGAACAACCAATGAAAAAGTAGAAATTTCAATTATTTTTCTCCTTTCGTTAGCACAGTCTAATAAGCAATTAAACATTTTAAAGCGCATCATGTCCGTTGTCCAAGATCAAGATTTGTTACAGAGTTTTGCATTAGCGTCTAATGACGAAATTACGAGACAAGTAAGAAAAGCAATTCTGGAGGAATTATAATGGCTAACAATAAAAAAAACATCTTGTTTGTTTGTGCTACGGGAATTGCCACTTCAACAGTTGTGGCGGAAAAGACAATGGATTTTTTGCACGAAAATGGATTAGATGCAGATTATGTTCAAACAAATGTTGCATCTTTACCAGAGTATGACAAAAACGATGCTGACTTGATTGTGGCAACGACTGAAGTTCCGTACGAGACAGGAATACCCGTAATTCGTGCGTTGCCGTTGATTACAGGTATTGGGGCTGACAAAGTATTAGATGATATTAAGAAGGAGATTGAAAAGTGAGGGGGTGAAGTAAATGACAGGTTTAGCAAACACTCTTAACGGAGGCGTTCAGTACGTACTCGGACTTGGCGCAACCGTTATGTTACCACTATTTCTTTTTGTATTATCGTTATGTTTCCGGATGAAAGCTTCCAAAGCGCTTCGTTCTTCTTTAACTGTAGGGGTGGGTTTTGTAGGTATTAACGCTGTTATGACCATCTTATCAGATAACGTCGGACCGGCCGCAAAAGCAATGGTTGCACACATAGGCATTAACTTGCCACATGCTGATCTAGGTTGGCCAGCACTATCTGCAATTACTTGGGGGCTTCCGCTTGCACCGTTTGTTATTATTATGACTATTGTTATTAACGTCATTATGCTTGCATTTAAGTGGACCAAAACAGTCGATGTGGATTTGTGGAATTACTGGCATTTTGCTCTTGCGGGAACCCTTGTCTATTACGTGACGGGTAGCTTTTGGCTAGGAATTTTAGCTTCCGCAATAATTACGGTAATTGTCTTTAAAATGGCTGACTGGGCAGCTCCTCTTGGGGAAAAGTACTTTGGACTGACCGGGATTTCTTTGCCAACAGTTTCCTCAATCACATTTTGGCCGATCGGTCTATTGGGCAATTTGATTTTTGATCACATTCCAGGTTTGAATAAAATTCATATTAACCCAGAAAGCATTCAAAAACGTTTTGGTATTATGGGTGAACCCTTGATGGTTGGTACTATCCTTGGCCTTCTATTGGGAATTCTTGCGGGTTATCCAGTCAATAAAATTTTAAGCATTGGTGTTAACATGGGTGCTGTTATGTTTATCCTTCCTCGTATGGTGCGTATTTTGATGGAAGGACTTATTCCAATCTCCGAAGCCGTCAAAGGGTGGCTCAATAAGCATATAAAAAACAGTGGAGATTTGTACATTGGTTTAGATATTGCGGTTGCAATTGGTAATCCCGCAGTAATTTCTACAGGGTTACTCTTAACTCCGATTGCAGTTGGATTGGCATTTGTTTTGCCGGGTAATGGTACGCTTCCTTTAGCTGATTTGGCAAATCTCGCGGTTTTTGTATCAATGATTGTTCTTGCTAATCATGGTGATATTTTTCGTTCGGTGATTATTGGTATTCCATGTATAATTGGAGATTTATATATTTCTTCAAACTTAGCTGGAGTTATTACTAAAATGGCGCGAAATGTAAACTATGCAGGAGCCAAAAGTACATCTGTAACAAGTTTTTTGGATGGTGGAAATCCACTGCGGTTTTGGCTCGTTAAAATATTTGAATTAAGTCCTATTGCTTTAATCCTGATCCCTGTAATTGGGTTGATTATTTGGTGGTTATACAGAGTTACTAAAAAAACTGTATACGGATTAAGCGACAAAGAGAGTACGAATGAATCTGACAATTGATGTCGGCACTACTAATACCAAAGTGTCAATTTGGGAGAATGCAACAACTACTCAACCCTTAGAACAGAAAAAGTTCAGAACGCCCAAAAATGTTAATGGTGAAATGACGGACTTTGATCCAGATAAACTTGTACAGACTATCAAAAAAACTATCAAGAGTTTTGACCTCTCCAATAAAAGCTCAATAACAAAAATTTCGATTGCCAGTGTTGGTGAGGCAGGTGTGCTGATTGATGAGCACGGAAAGAAAGCTTCTCAAATGATTGCTTGGTTTGATACTAGATCACAAGACGTTATAGATGCATTATCACAGGCAGAAAGACAATCTATATATGGCATTACAGGAATTCCACCTCATGCTCACTACTCAGCAAGTAAAATTCGGTGGCTGTTCAATAATGGTGTTGATTCTTCCCAAGAGTATACGTGGCTGTGTATCCCAGATTATATAGTTTATCGTTTTACTGGTAAAAAGGCTACAGAGTATTCAATTGCGAGTCGTACTCAAGTTTTAGATGTGAAAAAGAGAAAATGGTCTGACAAGGTTAAAAAAATTTTTGGTATAAATAAGGTTTTGTTTCCTAAAATATATTCTGCAGGTATGATCATAGGCAGGGTATTGCCAGACGTCTCAAACGAGTTGGGAATTTCTCAGAATGTTGGTGTAACTATTGCGGGTCATGATCATATGGTTGGCTCATTTTCAAGTAGACAACAACAAGGTGAATTACTGGATTCGACCGGAACGACAGAAGCAGTTTTACTACTTTCTAAATCTTTAAATATGGTAACGGATGATGTCAAAAAAGGAGTTGCATATGGTGTTTATGTAAATCCTGCATATAATACCATATTTACAGCACTGCCATCTGCTGGCTCGGTTATTGAATGGTTCATGAAAAACTATAAATTATCTTCAGACCAATTTATGCAATTGGTAAATGATGTGAATCAGGATTATATGAAAGAAAATATTTCTTTTGATCGTATTAATTTTATTATTCCACATTTCAGTGGTAGTGGTAGTCCGTTTAAATCTATAAATACGAAGGGACTATGGTATGGTATTGACAATGAAACGTCATTAAAAGAGCTAGTGTTTGGCTTATTCTTGGGATTGACCTTTGAGTTAAAGCATGCCTTAGATTCGCTCACAGAAAATGAGGTCCGAGAAGTTAAGCTTATTGGACCAGCGACTAAGGATCCACTCTGGGTGCAATTAAGAGCTGATTTGTTAAATGTTAATGTTAAGGCAATGGATACGCCAGAGGCCGTGTCAAGAGGTGCAAATGTGATTGCGTTAACGGCGGATAACGACTATAAGGTTGAAAGTGTCACTCCTGGAAAGTATTATTTTCCACAATCAAATAATTTGGTACGAAAGATTCTTGATATTTATGAGCATCAATATAAGCCGCTGTATGAAACAAAAATCAAATTTGAGTGTTAGATTTTAACGGCTGGATGTAGAAATGATTTGAAATTAAAGTAGCGCGTAGTCCCCCTTTAAAACCAATTAAAGATCATTACCATATTTAAATGATTGCATCAGGCTTTTATGAAAAATTAGGCTATTTGAAATGAATTTCAAATGGCCTTTTTGGTTAAGCGTTTATACTTCAAAAAATAAGCATTAGTTCTACAACAGCTCTGTTGAAAAAATTTCAGTTTCTTTTATTAGGAAGCCAGAGCCAAATACGGTATACTGGCCTCAAAATAACTAGTAGGGGGTGCCTTAGCATGGACACTTTTACGGATTTTATTCATGCGATCGATGATCCTGAGCACCGTGCGCGTGTGAAAGAAGTGCTCTTCTGGGTAAGTGATAATTTTCCGCAATTAAAAACACGAATCGCTTGGAATCAACCGATGTTTACTGACCACGGTACGTTTATTATTGGTTTTAGTGTTTCAAAAAAGCATTTAGCATTTACACCTGAAGAAGCTGGAATTAGTCATTTCGAAGCTGATTTAAAGGCTGCCAAAATTGATCACACAAAGGGAATCGTACGGATGCCATGGGGTGAGCCATTTAATTATGAACTATTGAAACAAATGATTGAATTTAACATTCAGGACAAAGCTAAAGTTGATAAATTTTGGCGTCCGGTGGTTCGAGGCAAAAACTAAAATGAGGTGAAAAAAATAAATCTGTTTCCCAGTTGGGAATACGATTTATTTTTTTGGATCGTGATTTTTTTGATACCAGTGAAAACCAAAGATAATGATGAAGATTAGAGGTCCTAAAAGGTTATAAACCAAGTGCACCATTACGCTATAGACAAGACTGTCAGATTCGGTTTCAGCCGAATCAATGGTGTCACCTAAATTGTAGGTATTTGTGGTGCCCCATTTATCGGCCTTATGATTGCGTGTGTGGTCAGCAAGTCGCTGCTTAGCGCCTAGTTGTTGTATAGAGGAATCGGGTCCAATTAGTAACTTAGGAAAGTGCATTAAATAGAATTGGCAAAACCAGGAAACGCCCAGCCAAATGATGAACCAATTGACGGTGAAATGATATTCAAAATTATTATCTGCACTAAAAAAATAGATCAGCAGGACTGTATAGATGGTTTGTGTAAGCATGCGTGTGACATAACGGAAGATTTTCATTTTAACGCCTCCACGACGAAGTTAATTTTATTAAAAAGAGCATAGCGCAATTGCCTAAAAAAATCATTAAAGAAATAGAATTTCAGCTTAGGTTGCAGAAAAAGGAGTGACGCAAACGAACGGGAGTAAGAGGTCGTTAAATTTTTAATATGGTCGAGAATAAATATTGGCTTTTTTGGTTCTAAGTCGTTATACTTACAAATAGTAAATAAGAAATGAGGGATTACCTATGTCAACAACAGTTGGATTAATTGTCGGAAGTTTACGTAAAAATTCATATACAAGAGCCGTTGCCAGACAAACTGCAGCGCTTTTGCCTAAAGATTATGAAGTTAAGGAAATTAATATCGGTGATCTTGATTTATATAATCAAGATTTAGATGATGAAAACCGGGCACCAGAAAACTGGAAGAAATTCCGTGAAGAAGTACAAAGTGTTGATGCTGTTATTTTCGCAACACCAGAATATAATCGTTCCATTCCGGGTGTTTTGAAGAATGCCATTGATGTGGGTTCACGTCCATATGGTGCGAGTGTTTGGGATAAGAAACCAGCTATTATCTTGAGTGTTTCTCCTGGTGCTATTAGTGGTTTTGGTGCAAACCATCATTTACGTCAATCCTTAGTATTTTTGAACATGCCAGTGGTTCAACAACCAGAAGTCTACTTAGGTAATGTCACAAATATCTTGGATGATAATTTGAAGATTACAAATGAAGGCACCCTTGGTTTCTTACAAAGTGCGATGGATACCTTTGTACGTTTAATCAATCGTTACAAGAAGTAACTGATAAAAACAAAACGTCCAGCAAACCATTTACCAAGATTGGTAGAGGTTGCTGGGCTTTTTTTGTCAAATTATCCTTGAAACGTCTCCCTAGATCTAAGCGAGATTTCTGCGGGGACGACATCCGCGATCGTCATACTTATTGGCGAAGACTAGACGCCGTAACTCGCTTACTTCTTTGGGTCGTGCAAAAAGACACAAATGGCCCGCTCCCGGAACAATGAACAACTTTTTAACCGGGGCTTGCACTTGATCAAAATAGCGTTGGGTTGCCTGTGCAGGCGTAATTGGATCATGTGCACCTTGAAAAATCACGAATGGCATACCAATTTTGGTCAAAAGCCGACGATAATCAAAGGCATCTAGCTCTTTATGCAGTGCACGATAAGATGCCCGCATTCCTTGAATAAATGCGAGACAATCTTGCCAACTGTAGTCTCGGTTTTGAAGCATATTTTTTATAAATAAGGTTGTGACCATATTCGGCACGTCCGACCTTTGGATAGCTGAAAAAATGTTGAATTGATTGATTTGCTTTGCCGTCCAGTGATGCGCATCTGCCGGCAGTTTTTGTAACCAATGGCGGCGTAAAGATTGATGCTTCGTTTCAGCTAACAACTGGTCATAGGCAAACTGATGAGAATCTTGTGTCATCTGCTCAGTTGCGACATACAGATCATAGAGATTTTCGCCTTGTTGGACCATAAGATTAGCAAGAATACTGCCAATTGAACTGCCCCATAAAATGATGGGGACATCGGGGAAGACACGTTTTAATTTTTGAGTAAGGGTTAAGCCGTCTTCCACTAGAGTTTGCAAGTTTCGTGGAACGACTTTTTGTTTACGATAGGTTTTGCCAGCGCCACGTTGGTCCCAGTGCACTACCGTGAATTGGCGTGCAAATTGTTGTGTGGCATCTTCAAACATCGAGTAGGTTGACCCCGGACCGCCATGGATGACCAACAAAATAGGATTGGCCCGTGAAGTACTAGAAATTGTCACCCATTGTTGAATGCCGTTTAACTGGATATAGTCGTGAAAGTGGATGCTATGATTTGCCAAAAATAAGACCTCCTTTGACTAAAAAACTACCTATATTAAGTGTAAAGAGAATTACAAGAGGATGCAACGAAAATAAAAGCGATTACTTCTTGTTTCGCGGGTGTTTCTAATTGACACAGACCGGGTATTTCTATATAGTTAGCTACCGTTCTATGTAAAGTTTGTAAGTTGCTAGGCAAGCAGGAAAGGGGCACATACCTTGGCATTTCTTGAGCTGCATGATATTCATAAATCTTATTATTTAGGTAAAGAAGAATTTCCCGTATTAAACGGTATTAATTTAAATTTTGAGCTGGGCGAATTTGTCTCCATTCTTGGGGAGTCTGGTGGGGGAAAATCAACTTTAATGAACATCATTGGGGGACTTGATCGTAATTTTGAAGGTCAAGTGATCTTTGATGGTCAGAAACTCGATCATAAAAAAGAAAAACAATTAGATGATTATCGCCGTGGAACCATCGGCTACATCTATCAATCCTATAATTTAATTAGCCACTTAAACATTGTGGATAACGTCTTGGTTTCATTAAATATGACAACTTTGAATGCGAGTGAGCGGAAAAAGCGAGCCATTGAATTGTTACAGCAGGTTGGCTTAGGTGATCAAATTAAGAAACACCCAAATCAACTTTCTGGTGGACAAAAGCAACGTGTCGCAATTGCTCGGGCTTTAGCAAGTGATCCTGAAATCATTATCGCCGATGAACCCACGGGTGCTTTAGATTCGGTGAATACGGCTGAAGTTTTAGAAATTTTAAGTGACATTGCGTCTCAGGGAAAATTAGTCATTGCGGTGACTCATTCTCAAGAAGTAGCCGATCACGGCACACGTATTGTACATCTGGTGGATGGCAAAATTGATGACGATAAACGGATAAAGGCACCCTATCCCGTCAAAAAAGAAGAGCCGGCGTTCAAACCCAAAGTTTTATCCCGGGTTTCGAGTTATCGAAATGCTTTTCAACATCTTTCCTTTAATTTTTGGCGTAATTCTTTGATTATGCTGGGAACTGCCATTGGGTTATTTGCCGTTTTGCTATTTAGCGGGCTTGGAAACGGAGTTAATTCCTTTATTCAAGACCAAATTACATCAATGGTAAATCCGCAGGCCGTCACGGTCTTGAAAAATCCGAGCGGTAAAAAATCAAGTATGACGAAGCTACAGCAATCCATTAGTGAGTATGCAAATAATCCGTCGAAGTTGCTGATAAAAGATAGTCAGGTAAACAAACTAAAATCTCTGAAAAATGTGGATAAAGTTGAACCTGGTTATCAATTTAGTAACTTTACGCTTTCCTATAATAAGAAGAGTCAAAATGGTTCTGGATTTCAGAGTTGGACCAATGCATACGCGAAAGATACCGTAAAAACGGGACACAAACCAGGTCATAACGAAATTATGATCGATAAGTCGCAAGCCATTGCCTTGACTAGTGATAAAACCTATAAGCAGTTATTGGGAAAAACGGTCAAGCTAAGTATTCCTTGGATTGATGCCCATAATAATCCCGTGCAAATAAGTGCTAATCTAAAAGTGGTTGGTTTTGCCAACGGGGGGCAAGCCGGTGCCATAACGGCGACGAGTTACCAAACAATGCGTGATTTGCTCAAGAAGGGTAATGCGTCCACAGATGCAAATTTTGTCTCTTTGAATGCGGCTAATACTGAAGTAGTCAAAAAGGTTGCCAAAGAGGTTAACAACATTAAAGAGAATGGCAAGTATGTGATGGGGGCCATCACAGTTGGCGATATTCTAGATACAGTGAACCAATATGTATCGGTTGCCTCAATAATCCTGGCCTCAATTGCAGGCATTTCTTTGATTGTTTCGGCACTCATGATCATCGTGACGATGTATATGTCAGTATCTGAACGAACCAAAGAGATTGGAATTCTAAGGGCGTTGGGGGAACGTCGAAAAGATATTCGTCGCCTGTTTACGGCTGAATCAGTCTTTATTGGTCTGTTTTCAGCAGCCCTAGCGCTAATTATTGCTTGGGGAGTAAGTATTTGGCTGAACCAAGTCCTGTACAGTATTGTGAAATTTAATATGGTTCAAGTGACCTGGGGGAATGTGATCACAACGGTGATTATTGCGATTGTGATTTCGTTTATCGCGGCCTTGTTACCAGCCCGGCGTGCTTCACGGTTAAACACCATTGATGCCTTGTCGGCAGACTAATTTAATTTAAAAGGAGAAAATAATGACTTATCCACAACTTGATTTATCTACAGCAACTGGTCCAAAGGCGACCATTCAAACTAATCATGGTGAAATCACCATCCAACTTTTTCCAGAACAGGCACCCAAAGCCGTGGAGAACTTTGTAACTTTAGCACAACAAGGATACTATGATGGTATTATTTTCCATCGTGTCATTCCTGATTTTATGATCCAAGGCGGCGATCCAACTGGTACAGGTGCTGGTGGTCAAAGCAGTTTCGGTCACGAATTTGAAGATGAATTTTCTAACGAAGTCTTCAATTTAAAGGGTGCCTTATCAATGGCTAACGCTGGTCCAAATACGAATGGCAGCCAATTCTTCATTGTGTCTAATGAACATATTCAACCTGATATGGTTCCAAGTATGCAACAAGCTGGCTATCCAGAAGAAATTGTGGAAGCCTATAAAAACGGTGGCACTCCTTGGCTAGATCATCGCCACACGGTGTTCGGCCAAGTTGTGACAGGGATGGATGTTGTAGAAGCAATTAGTAAAGTTGCGCGCAATGCCCAAGATAAACCCAATGAAGATGTCACAATTAAAAGTATTTTGATTGAAAATGATAAGTAGCAAATAGCGTAATGTCCTGTTAGAGGACGTTACGCTTCTTTTAATTCCCTAGGTTGAGGACGCAAGGTTGTAAAATAACCAAAAAAGTCGTTTACTCCAGATAGATAACTGATATAATTAATTCTGTTATCGATATAGTGGAGGTAGTGCTATGAATTATAAGGTGATTGCTTGGGGAATAGGCGCTTTAATTTTGTTAGTTCTAGTTGTTTTCTATATCTCCTATTCAAAATATGCTCGGCAAAAAGTAGGACGTCATGCCGTAAATGCATTGGATCACGTGATTAAAAGAACCCGATTGATTTTGATAGTTTTGGTACTTATTTTAGCCGGAGATTTGGGGTACGGGCATTTCTTGCCACAAAAGAGCTTACCTAGTCTTGATCTTTGGGGAAGAACCACACAAGTTGTTCAGACGGTTAAAAACAGATTCTGGGGACATTCGAATACGCAAGAAGCTCAACAAAAGAAAGAATCAAGCGCCAAAAAAGCAAGTTCAAAGAAGAAAACTGCTGGGATGACCAGTAAAAAAGCTGTTGCAATTGTTAAGAACTATTACGATAAGCAAGGTACGGAACAAGAAGTCAAAAAATATAAATTTATTAAAGTGAAAATAAGCAGAGTCTCGCAAAAGAAAGTTTTTGAAGTTGGCGCTTACAAAACGGACGATAATGGCCAGCTAGTGCAAGTACACGATTACGAAGTGAACACCAAAGGTAAGTTTGATCTTATGTATTAATATTACATTTTTGTAACATAAGCTTTTGAAAACCAATGAAAACGCTTGTTTTAAGGATCTGGCTCTTTTTTCTATAAAGTGACACCCCCTAAATTATCTTGCCAAAACATTATTTATGAGGTACACTACGTAGTGAAGTAGGTTAGTTACGGTACATAAATACAGGGTTTATGGAATTAATCTACTAAATTTGTTTGTTAATTTTCTAGGATGGGTTTTACATGGCAAAGAAGAATACATTGAAGTCAGTTTTATACGCTGGCGCTGCAGTTGCTGCTTTAACATTAGGGGCAAGTGCAACTCAGGTACATGCTGATACTGTTGCTAGCACACCAAACCAGTCAACGGTGGCTTCACAAAATGCTGCAAAGGCTGCAGTTGTTAAAGACGGCAATGCTGTATATGGTGTGAACAAATCAACACAAGCTTCAGATCAAGCAGCTCAAGACAGCAAAGATGCTGCAAACAATCTTGGAGCAAACAAGTCAACAGAAGCTTCGGAAAAAGCTGAGTCATATGCAAGTGCAACAGTTTTGGGAAACGAGAAGTTTGGACCAAACAAGTCAACACAAGCTTCAAATCAAGCTGGTATTGATGCAGCTGTAAAAGATGGTAATGCTGTTTTTGGACCAAATAAATCAACACAAGCTTCAAGCCAGGCTGCACAAGATAGCAAAGATGCTGCAAATAATCTTGGACCAAACAAGTCAACACAAGCTTCAAATCAAGCTGGTATTGACGCAGCTGTAAAAGATGGTAATGCTGTTTTTGGACCAAACATGTCCACATTAGCATCACAAAAGGCAGCTTCTGAAGCTGCACAGTCTAACGCAAACAATGGTTCATCAGAAGCAAATAATGGCGGTTCGTCAGAAGCAAACGGTGGCTCATCAGTTGCAAATAACGGTGGTTCANGTAAAAGATGGTAATGCTGTTTTTGGACCAAACATGTCCACATTAGCATCACAAAAGGCAGCTTCTGAAGCTGCACAGTCTAACGCAAACAATGGTTCATCAGAAGCAAATAATGGCGGTTCGTCAGAAGCAAACGGTGGCTCATCAGTTGCAAATAACGGTGGTTCATCAGAAGCAAACGGTGGCTCATCAGTTGCAAACAACGGTGGCTCATCAGAAGCAAACGGTGGCTCATCAGTTGCAAACAATGGTGGTTCATCATCAGCTGTTGCTAAAAAAGCAGTTAGTGCTGCGTCTAGTGCAGATGTAAAAGCAAGCACAAGTAAAGCTGTTGCTGCTGTTGCTAAGACAAACGCAACTACTTTACCACAAACTGGCGAAGTTACTAACGAAAATGTAGCTGTCGTCGGCTTAGTTGGTGCTGTTGGTGCATTATTCGGCTTAGCAGGTACTCGTCGCAAACGTGAATTCTAGTAAACCCTGATCCTAAATAAAAAGTCGGTCAATTTGACCGGCTTTTTTTGTGCATTCAATGCTATTATGAGATTTAAGATAATTAATTTAGAAAAGTGGGGAGAAAAATGGCAAAAACACTTTATTTGATGCGTCATGGAGAAACGGTCTTTAATGTGCGTAAAAAAATTCAGGGGTGGTGTGATTCACCGCTAACCCCCAAAGGCATTGAACAGGCACAACGAGCAAGTGAATATTTTAACAACGTTAAGTTGGATCATGCTTATTGTTCCACATCAGAAAGGAGTGCGGACACTTTAGAAATTGTGACCAAGCGCCAACTGGCTTACACAAGATTGAAAGATCTTCGCGAGATGGGATTTGGTGCCTTTGAGGCTGAAAGTGAAGCACTTAATCCCAAATCTCGTGAAGTGTTTCAAACCTTCTTTGTTCCGTATGGCGGTGAGTCTACGGATCAAGTGCAGAAACGAATGGTAAAAGTTTTAACCGAAATTATGCAAAAACCAGATCATCACAACGTGTTAGCTGTTTCACACGCTGGGGCCTGCATTAACTTCTTAAGTGCCTGGGAAAACCCTGCCAAATTGATAAAATCCCGCTTTACTAATTGCGGGATTTTGAAATTCAGCTATGAAGATGAAGTGTTTAAATTAGAAGAAGTAATCCAGAACACAAATTAATCCTGCTAGTTTTGCGTATTAATCTTTAGGGACATAATGACGGGCAGGCAATTTATTGCTAATACGTTGTCCTAATGGCCGATCACGTAATTCTTGGTAATCTTGCAGCAATGCTTGTTTATCAGCATTTAACTGCACAATCTGTTGTTGTAATTGGACGTATTGTTGCGGATCTAAATTCTTGTTTTGCAGCTCTAGTTTTTTTGCGGCCAAATCAGCGCTGGCTTGCTCATATTCTTTGGTGGCTTGGCTAATCTTTTTAGACAACTGTGTTTCTTGACGAGTCAAAACTTCGAATCGGGCGTATAAATTATTAATAATCTGCGTTTTTTTAATAATTTCTGCTTCTAAAGCTTCGTTTTTTTTAACTAATTCATCATTTTTTGGGGAAGTATGCGCTTCGGACATGATTGCTGACCTCTTTTCACAAGTTTATTTAAGTACTCATATCATACCGCTTCGCGAAGATTCAGTCACGTTTTCTTGTGAATTGTGGGTGTCACGTTTCAATTCCGGTGACTTTCCGTTAAGATAAGGAGTAAGAGATTAAAAGGAAGGGCCAAGTATGACACCAGAGACAGTACTAAAAGAAAAATTTGGATACGATTCCTTTCGTGACGGACAAAAGCAGGTAATCGACAAGATCTTGCACCATCAGAATGTTTTGGCCATTATGCCAACTGGTGGTGGTAAATCGTTGTGTTATCAGATTCCCGCTATGTTATTTGAGGGCTTAACGTTGGTTATTTCGCCGCTCATTGCATTGATGAAGGATCAAGTGGATGCTTTAAATGAAACGGGAATTCCGGCAACCTTTATCAACAGTAGCTTGGACACCATGGAAATGAATCAACGTTTTCAGTTGGCTGCCGAACAAAAGGTTAAACTGTTGTACATTGCACCAGAACGTCTAGATTCGAGTTACTTTTTAAGTCAACTTCAAGAATTGGACATTTCATTGGTTGCAGTTGATGAAGCCCACTGTATTTCGCAGTGGGGACATGATTTTCGTCCTAGCTACTTAAGGTTAACTGACACATTAGCGCAATTACCAAGTCAGCCGACGACAGTGGCGCTGACAGCTACGGCAACGCCTAAAGTGGCTAAAGACATCAAGCAACGCCTGCACATCGCGCCTGAGCACGAAGTGAAAACGGATTTTGCCCGAAGCAATCTTTCTTTCCAAGTCATTAAAGATCAAAATAGTGACCGTTTTTTATTGGATTATTTAAAAGCCAACCAAACTGAGGCGGGCATTATTTATGCTAGCACCCGTAAAGAAGTGGAACGACTCACAAAATTACTTCATAAACATAAAGTTAGTGTCACGATGTACCATGGTGGCATGAGCGAAAATGCACGTCGGCAAAATCAAGAGGACTTTCTCTATGATCGTAAGCGTGTCATGGTTGCTACCAATGCGTTTGGTATGGGGATTGATAAAAGTAACGTTCGGTTCGTTATTCATGCGCAGGTGCCTGGAAGTTTAGAAGCATACTATCAAGAGGCTGGTCGCGCCGGCCGGGACGGACTACCAAGTGATGTCATTTTGTTGTTCAAGTTACATGATGTACAAATCCAACATTTTTTCATTGACCAATCTGATATGGACGATGTAAACAAGCGACGAGAATATCAGAAATTGCAGGATATGACGCAATATGCGAATACACAGCAGTGCTTGCAGCAGTATATCCTGAATTACTTTGGTGAGAATGGACCAGTTTGCGGAAAGTGCAGCAACTGTTTAGACGAACGTGATTCACAAGATATTACGGTCGAAGCACAAAAAGTGTTGTCTTGTGTGAAACGAATGCACGAAAATTTTGGCAAAGTTTTAATTGCCCAAGTACTAGCGGGTTCCAAGAATCAACGCATTAAACAATTTCATTTTGACCAGTTAAGCACATACGGGTTACTAAAAAATAAATCGCAGAAACAACTGACCGAACTGATCGACTTTTTGACGGCCTCAGAGTACCTCAGAGCGTCTAATGGCCAGTACCCGGTATTATCACTCTCGGCGACGGGGGTACGGGTGCTGCAGGGCAAGGAACAGGTCTTTCGCAAGATGGCTGTGCCGATTAAGACGAACATTTTGGAAGATAGCGAATTATTCACTAAGTTGCGAGCATTGCGGCGTGACTTGGCCGAAGCGCAAGGTGTCCCACCATTTGTTATTTTTTCGGATAAAACGTTGCGGGCAATGTGCGAACTGATGCCCCAAACGCTGAGTGAAATGGCCGAAGTTAAGGGCGTTGGAAGTCAAAAATTAGAGAAATATGGACAACAATTCATTGCGGTTATCAAAAATAATCAAAGTACTTTAGCTGAAACTGCCGAAAATTAAAAACACGATTTGCCCCTGTTACCAATGGCGCGATCGTGTTTTTAATTGGTCTCGTTTATCTGAAACAAAATGGTTGGCTTTTGTGGGAAAATATGGTTAAATGGTAATCATTACGATTTGAAAAATAGGAGGAACTTTTAACATGAGAAAAGCAATGGATGTTGCAAGTGCTTATCGTCGTCTGAAGAGTCCCAGTCTAAAAACGAGGAAAGCAGCTTTAAGAACAATTAAGGCAGCAAAAAAGCAGAAGAAGGGAACAGTATAGCATGGCAAAAAAGTCTAAGATTATTAAAGAACAGCGTATTGAAGCTACAGTAGCCAAGTATGCAGCACTTCGGGAACAATTAAAAAAAGAGCATGATTATGCAGCTTTGAGTCGTTTACCTCGAAATGCATCGCCTACGCGAATCCACCGAAGGGATCACTTGGACGGCCGCCCACACGCTTATTTACGAAAATTTGGGCTATCCAGATTAAACTTTCGTAGATTAGCACATGAGGGCCAAATTCCAGGTGTGAAGAAAGCCAGCTGGTAATCCACTGGTACTGGTGGTTGTAGAATTGATTAAGGGTCATTTTGAAAAATAAAGAGAGAAATAAATACGCCTTTTCAAATGAACTTCTTCGGGGGAAGAAGTTCAGCGAAAAGGCGTTTTTTGTTTAGTCCTGATTTTCCTGTGAAACCTTTGTTTGAAGATGGGCATGTTGTTTTAAGACGTGTCCCCCAATACCTAGTACCATCCCAACTAGTGCGGGAACTAACCAGTCAAGTCCATATTGTGCGAGTGGCAGGTAGGCTTGTTGAAAAGTATGCATTGCCTGGCCTAAAGCGCTTTGGCTGACGACACTAGGGAAAGCGGCCATCATGTCGAATAGTGCTGGAATGACAGTAAAAACAACCACAAATTTATAAACAACAGGATCACGTTGGAATAA
Source organism: Pediococcus cellicola (assembly GCF_001438655.1). Taxonomy (GTDB): domain Bacteria; phylum Bacillota; class Bacilli; order Lactobacillales; family Lactobacillaceae; genus Pediococcus; species Pediococcus cellicola. The sequence goes on along the minus strand of NZ_JQBR01000002.1, from coordinate 25,615 downwards.
AGGTGATAAGACGGATAAGAGAATTAAGGCGATGGCTAATGGGTACAGGAACATTAAAACAGGTGTGGACCATGCGATAATCTGATTGAGACCTAAGTTAGCTGTCAAAAAGGAGGCAGCACTGGTTAAAGCAAGCCAAGTTTTATAGCTGATTTTAGGAAAATGATTGTGAAAATCTTGTGCAAAAGCAGCTACCAAACCAATGGCAGTTGTTAAACAGGTGAGGGTAATCAAAGTTGCTAAAATAGACTGACCAACGACACCAAGGTAGTGATTTACAATTTGATCAAAAGCAATGCCACCATTAGCGCTTAATTTGAACCGGCCTAAGGACATAGCACCCAGAAAAATCAACGCCAAGTAGATAAGCCCTTCAAAACCCATCGAGAAAATACCGGCTCTGGCCGTAACTAAGGCGATTCCGTTTGGATTCTTTTTCCCCATAAACTTAATAGCCGTAACCACGGTGACACCAAAGGCTAACCCTGCCAGTGCGTCCATTGTGTTGTAGCCTTGTAAGAATCCGTTGGTGAAGGCACCAGTTTTGTAAGCAGTCGTGATTGCCTGATCAGCTGGGGTGCCCATGGGATGACTAAAGCCCAGGAAAAAGACAAAGGCTAGCAGTAAGAGAAAAACAGGATTCAACAGTTTACCGACATTGGAAACAATCTTACTTTGTTCTACGGAAAGTAAGAATGCGAGGCCAAAGAAAATGGCTGAAAAAATAACTAAACCGAGCGTTTGCCACTGTGCAGGGATTAGCGGAGCAAGTCCCACAGTAAAGGAGACAGTTGCCGTACGTGGGGTGCCAAACAGAGGGCCAATTGTGCCGTGAATAAGAACCATAAAAATAAGGGCAAAAACGGGACCGAGGGGTTTGCCAATGTCATAAACACCTTCAGAGCGAGTGATACTAATAGCTAAGACGGACAATAAAGGCAGTAAAACACCTGTAATCAAAAAGCCTAGCGCAGCGGGTAACCAGTTGGCACCAGCTAACTGACCTAAATGAAGTGGAAAAATGAGGTTTCCAGCCCCAAAAAATAATGCGAAAAGCATTGAACTTACGACAACGTAATCTTTTTTGGATAATTTTCTTTCTTTCATATACAAGCACTCCTTTTAAAATTAGAAAAAGTTGTGAAATAAAAAACGCCCCAATCGAAATATGATATTTCGACAAGGACGTTAAAAACGTGTTACCACCTTTATTTACAGAATTATCACTAATTCTGCCTTTTCGAGTACGCACTAAGGGGTTTATACTCTAGCTCTGTAATGGGAGCTCCCAATGGCCGCTCAATGTTCGTAGCCATCGCTCAAAGATGATATTCCTGAAACTTGCATTAACGCCCTTTCACCAGATGGCGCTCGCTATCATAATGCTAAAATTTCAAGACTTTCTTTTCACAGCTTATTTCTCATTTGTTTATAATATGTTCTTAATTTAAAGCATTCACTTTAAGTTGTCAAGCTTAAATGCGCAAAATAAGAATGAGTGAAAAAAACGAATCCGGTTACAAACCAATGAGCCCTTCGGTGGAAAATGAGATTGGCCCAAGCAGGAAAATGGTCTTGATTAACATTTGTGTGGAAAATAGATAAAAAAGAGACTGAGAAAAATTTTTCTCAGTCTCTTTTAACGGCAATTAAGCCAATTATTTAACTTTTGGAGTATCAACAATTTCTTCTGTCTTGCCTTTAGCGAAACGTTGGATAGCAACGATCCGTGCTTGACGGCGACGACGTTCGCGTTTACCAGCAACGGGACGACGCTTTGCGAATGAGTTATAAGGTGATCTCATGATGTTCCTCCTAAAAAATAAGTTATTCCTATTGTAATCTTAATTGCCCCAAAAAAGCAAATGTATTTTACGAAAATTAAACTAATGCATGATCGTAAGAGGTTAGTAATCACAGTTTTAAGCCTTGGTAATGTTGCTGCAACAATTTACCAGTAGTATAGAGAACAACTTGTGACATAGATGTACATGAAAGGAGCCATGAATGATTAACAACCACCATCGTTTTTTGAACTGGATTGAAAGGCGGGCTAAAACCCATCAGCATAAACCGGAAAGCTTTTTTACAACCCTTGGCCATTTAAACCAAGTTATGAGCGCTTTGGAAACCAAAGAAGATGTTTTGCCACGCTACCAGAATCGTGAAATTAATGCGGCAAGAACGCTGATGCAGATGTCAAATACTGAGTTTTTGGCCGAAATTACTAAAATGAAGTTTACTCAAGTTGCACTTTCAAGTGACGGTATTCAGGTTTTACGATGGTTTAAAGACCGTGATTTAAATGATCAGGGAAATTTGGTTAGTAATCTGGGTTTCTTAACAGAAATCGTGCATGATTCTCAGAAAAATGTGGTTTCAAATTGGGACCGGCAGACTCTCAGAGTTGCCCAAAAGGCACAGCAATTAAGTGATGATGAATTAATTAGTTTACTATTGAAATGCCAATTTGGCACACAAAGGCGAGCAGCCGCGTGGCTGACTAGTTACGCAGAATTCTTTAAGTTTCAAAAACCAAGTTATGATGACGGCACTAATTATTAAAAAGACAGATCTGGTTTAAAGTAGATCTGTCTTTTTTGATACTCGTTTTTTCTGTAAACACTTCTGCTTTCAGCAGGATTGAAAACAGGTTATAATTTGGAAGGAAGAGTTTGCAAGAGTTGGATGTCAAAGTAGGTGATGAAAATGATGAAAATCGATCGTATGCAAGCTTTTAGTGATGGTGTTTATGCCATTTTAATTACCATTTTGGTACTGGATTTTAGGGTGCCTAATTATCAAAATGGCTACCTTTTAGGCGCTTTGTTGAAACAGTGGCCAACCATGTTTGCGTATTTAGTGTCTTTTTTATACATTGGGACCGTGTGGTTATTTCACCATGACTTCTTTCAAACATTGAAATACACTAACATTGGGTTAAATGTCATAAATTTGGTGATGCTTTTTTCGGTAACTTTGATTGACTATCCGACCGCGTTAGTGGCTAATACGTTAATCTCCGGTGTGACCACCGATATGCGGGTGGCATTTGTTTATTATGACATCATTGCACTGTTTATTTCACTCACCTTTGCCTGGCTTTACACGTATGTACGAAAGCATCCGGAACTCACTACGATGAGAAATAATCAAAAACATTTTTATGCAGCCATTAAGTTTGATCCGGTACGAAGTGTATCCATTTATGGATTAGCCATTGTGGCCACATTTTTCTCCATTTGGGTGGGGGCGTTTTTGTTACTGACAGGTATTGTCTATCACTTTGTGGCTTACTTACGGCTAAGCTATTCAATGCGACGGGCTTTAAAAGACATTAAATTGGAGAAATAAATGATTATCAAATTAACGAATACGTCTGATCAATCCTTAAAAATAAAGGCATTTTTACAAAAAAGAAATTTTAGTCACCGCTTGATTAGTACCATTAAAAAAATGGGACAATTGCATGTGGTGGAACAAAAGGTTACGACCTTAGACCTATTGGCTCCTGGCGACGTTTTAACGGTCCGCCTTCCAAAAGAAAAATCAGATGCAACGGTACCCTTTAGTGATGTACCTTTAGAAGTGATTTTTGAGGACGACAATTGGCTAGTGGTTAATAAGCCGAGTGGTCTTTCTTCGGTTCCAGGTCCTAGTAATCGGACAGACACGATGGTTAATCGCGTTAAAGGACATCTGAAAAAGCAAGGGAGCCAGGATTTAGTACCCCATATTGTGACACGTCTAGATCGTGACACAAGTGGTGTTATGCTAATTGCTAAAAATCGTGTGGCTATTAGCGTGTTAGCACCACAAATTGAGACCCATCAAATTGAAAAGAAATATGTGGCTTTGGCATCAGGACAGTTTTCTGTAAAAGAGGGCTTTATTGATCAGCCCATCGGCAAAGCTGCAGATGGCATTCATCGTGAAATCCAAGCAGATGGGCAACAGGCACAAACCAAATATCGGGTATTAAAACAATTTGATCAGTATGCCTTAGTGAGTGTTCAGTTATTGACGGGCCGCACGCATCAAATTCGGGTGCATTTTGCCAGCTTGGGACATCCATTAGTAGGGGATACATTGTATGGTGGACCTACAGATTTAGGGATAACACGCCAAGCACTACATGCCCAGTCGCTTAAGTTTACAGATCCATTAACGGGGAAGGTTCATCTGTTCAAAACGGAACTTCCGGAAGATATGAGGCGGTTACAATATGTTTAAAAACGAAGGATTACCAGGGAAAATTTTAGTAAATAAGCAGGTTTATACAGGACCGATCTTTAAATTAAGTAAACAAAAAATTCAAACGCCAGATGGGCTAACTGTGGATCGCGATGTGATTTTGCATCAGGATGCAGTGACTGTTTTAGCCTTTACACCAGACCAACATGTCTTACTTAATTCAGAGTACCGTGTGGGCGTGAATACGGAAGGCTTGTCATTGCCTGCCGGATTGATCAATGCAGGGGAATCGGCACTGCAAGCTGCTCAACGTGAATTGCTTGAAGAAACAGGCTATCAAGCCAAAGAAGTTAGGACAATGACAACCGTGACAGCTTCTGAAGGTTTTTCCACAGAAAAAGTGGTCTTAGTGTTGGCACAAATCTTTCCCACTAAAATAGGTACACAGAAATTTGACGCGGATGAGTTTGTCAATAGCCAACTAATTCGGTATGAACATTTAAAACAATTAATTAAGCAACACAGAATTCGTTCGGCACAGGCGATTGCCGCTGTGGGTTATTACGAAATGTTTTTAAAAAAATAAGGTGGCATGAATCACTAGGGGCGGACAAACCTAAGGCAAAAGCCGTTTTAGGCATGCGCCTTTACAATTTGAGCATCTTCCAGTAATCTATTAGATAGATTAAAGGAGGATTTTTGTGATAATTATACGTGAAGCTGATAAAGATGATGCCGGCCAGATAGCCCCGTTGATTAACATTATTTATGATGAAATGGAGTTAGATGAGTTGGATGATGTCCCCGACCCCGTTTGGATGCGCGTTTTACAACGTGCTTATCAAACGGATGCATACACTGGTGAGAAAGCAACCACCATTGTGGCAGAAGACGATGACACTGGTAAAGTAGTTGGTGTTGCGTTCGGTTATCCCGATCAATATGAAGAGGATTTGGATGCGATTATTGACCGAATCACACTAAAAGCCAATATTTTTGATGGTGATGTTTTGGATCCCGATCTAGAAGCTTTTAAAGATGAGTGGTATCTAGATTCGATTGCCGTTGATCCTGACTACCAAGGTCATGGTATTGGTGGTCGCTTATTGCGTGCATTGCCAGAATTTGTCCGTCAGGATGGGGATACAACTATTGGGTTGAATGTTGATTTTGAAAATCCAAATGCCAAACGTTTGTATGAACGACATGGCTTTAAAAAGGTGGGCACTAAAAAAATTGGCGATCATATGTATGATCATATGCAAAAACCAATTGTTACCAGCCAACCAATGTATGCTTAATTTGAGTACAACACAGAGTCAGAAAAGTTTTGCTTTCAGGCCAAACTGGGCAAAAGAAAGGGACTCTGTCTAAATTTTAGAATGATAAAGTAGAAAGTGGAAAAGAGATGTTTTGGCATCTCCGTTTTCACTATCAAAGATCAGAGACAGAAAGGGACTGGGAGTGATTTCAGTCTCTTTTTTGATTGGTATCTAGAGTGTTCAGTGAGCATTTTAAATCGGGATGGTATCTTTTATGTATGTTTTATTATAAAATCAAAGAGAATCGTAAAATAAAAAGATGAGGTAAATTAAATGGCTAAAGATAACGACGAGTTTCAAGAAGTTGAATTAACTTTGGGTGACAAAAAGTTTGAACAAATGTTAATGGTTTTGAATCATGGCATCACCAAAGAAAATGCCAGTGAATATAACTTTAATGGTAATGAAATGCAAGAAGTTGGTGAAAATGTGTGGGCAGTTCCAGCTTATTTGGCAGACCACTATTCTTTATTCTTTTTGTACACGCAAATTGATACGAAGGATTGGGTAGTTGCTTTTGCAGAAGGCAAGATGCAAAAAGAACAATTTGAATTGGGTGTTCCAATGACAACTGGTAAGGGCCTTAATGTGTTGGCTGAAAAAGATATGGATCGTGCACAAATGGTTACGGGATTTGTAAATGATATTTCTAAGGCCGGTGAAGGCGAATGGCGCATGATTGAAGATGATGGTGCAGCAGGCAGCAAAGATTAAATTCGAGGCATTCTAAAATGGCATACACACAAATTCGTTATGGTATTATGGGAGCCGCCTCAATTGTTCCCAGAATTATAGCAGGAATTAAAGAATCACCTAATAGCCGGGTTGTGGCGATTGCTGCTCGTCATTTGGGTAAGGCCCAAGCAATGGCTACTAAATTTGAAATTCCAACGGCTTATGGAAGTTATGAACAACTTTGTGAAGATGAGCATGTTGATGTGGTCTACATTCCGCTTTGGAATGCTGGCCATTATCCTGGTGCTAAGCTCGCCCTGCAACATCATAAAAATGTGCTGTTGGAAAAGCCGTTTACCCTAACCTATCAGCAAGCAAAAGAATTATTTACATTAGCACGAGAAAATGACTGTTTGCTTATGGAAGGTCAGAAAGCTGCCTTTTTACCAATCACAACCCAAGTGCGACACCAACTGCTAGAAAAAAAGGCAATCGGTGAAGTTTGCGGCGTGACCGACCAAGAAGCTCACCCTGGAATTGAAAAAATTCCTTGGTTTCATGATGTGAAGGTTGGTGGTGGTGCGTTTTACGGCAGCGCTGCTTACATTTTAGAATACCTACAATTAGTTTTACAAACCGATATTACGGCTTTTCAAGGCCAAATCACACATCAAGGTGCACAAGCTGATGATCAAACCCAATTGAATTTACAGTTGGCATCTGGTCCGTTAGCGAGTGTTTTCATGACGACATTGACAGCGTCTCTGCCAAGTCAAATCACCTTTTGGGGGACCCAAGGCTCACTGACGGTGCCGAACTATTGGAAAACAGATACCTATCAGATTACAACTAGCCAAGGCACTAACGTCTTTACACAGCCACAGAAAAGTGAATTTGTTTATGAGTTTAATCACGTTTCTGAGCTGGTTTTACGGAAAGAGACAACGAGTCCGGTGATGACTTCGGCATTAACGCTTAAAACAATGAAGATTATTGAGACCTTGTATCAGGACTGGTATCCTGAACAATTCAAAAATAGTTAGGAAATTGTCCCATTTTACTTGTGTGTGAAGACCAAAGATGATAGGCTTTGTGGTGGGGTAGGGTTCGATCTAAGTGCCAAGTAATACCTGTAATGTCAGCCGATTTTCTGGATGGGCTGATGCTTATCATGTTGCCACGTTTTTAAGAAAAAAGTTTTGCAAAAGATTTTTTAATTAGATGCGTACAAATACGCTTTGACTGCGTTTCCTACTGAATCCTAGGAAACGTAAGGAATCGTAATTGAAACAATGTGTACCTTGAAACTTTAAGTTTTTAGATTGGCATTTAGATCTATCCCCAGGCACTTTTCAAGTTGAGCAGGTTCTTGAAAAGTGCTTTTTTGATGCTTTAAAACTCAAAATTGAAAAAGAACAATGTGATATAATGAAGACTATGTATTTGATGAATAAAAGGAGGAGTTGCAGATGTTGATTGTGGGACTAATTGGATTACTAATTGCCATTGCGGTTGGATTTTATATGCGCAAAATGGAACATCAACGGCAGCTGCGGCTAGCTCGGCAACAAGCACAACAAATTCTAAAAAAGGCAAATGAGCAGGGAAAAATTGACGCTAAAAACGCATTGCTTAAAGGCAAGCGTGAAACCGCTGCTTATCAAGAGTCGATTACACAAGAAATTACGACTGATGTCCAGGATAATGAGCGCAAAGCCACTTGGCTTGATCAGCGTGAACAGGTTTTGGGCGAAAAAGAAGATCTTTTGAATCGACGGTTTGATAACTTCAAAACGAAGCAAGCCGCTTTAAATGAAAATCGACAAGCACTTAAAGACATACGGCAACAAGCCACTGATCTGATTGAAAAGCGGCAGGATAAATTGCAAGAAGTTGCTGAAATGAGTCAGGAAAAAGCACAAGATTTTGTATTGGATGAGACCACGCGAGATTTGAAAGAGGAAGGCAAGCGTACCGTCCGTAATACTGAGGCAGAGTACCAAAGCAGTAGTGAAAAAGAAGCCAAAAATATGATTACGCATGCGATTGAACACAGTGGAATCCGTTCTCATATTTTTCCATCTAACCGAACGGTAGAGGTTCCTTCTAATGAAGCACTTGGAAAAGTAATTGGTAATGCTGGCCAAAACGTCCGTGCCTTGGAAGCTTTAACTGGAATTGACATTAATATCGATGATCAGCAACATGTCATCACACTTGATGGTTACGATCCAATGCGTCGTGAAATTGCCAAGCGGAGTATTACGCAAATTATGCAAGTTAATCGCATTAATCCAGACGTTGTTGAACAGATTGTGAATCAAACAGCCAAAGCAGTTGACGAGCTTATCCGTGGCTTTGGGGAGCAAGCAATTAATGAGTTGAATTTGAAAAACGTTCATCCAGATTTGGTCAAGTTTATTGGTCATATGCATTTCCGGACAAGTTATGGTCAAAACATTTTAGAACATTCTATTGAGGCCGCTAATTTGGCAGGTGTATTTGCCGCGGAACTAGGGGAAGATGTCAACTTGGCCAAACGCGCTGGCTTACTGCATGATATCGGAAAGTCTATTGATCGTGATGTCGAAGCCACTCATGTGGAGTTAGGGGTGGAATTGGCAACCAAGTATCATGAAGATCCGGTGGTCATTAATGCCATCGCCTCTCATCATGGAGATGTGGAAGCCAAGTATGTCATTTCGGATCTAGTAGCAGCCGCAGATGCCATTTCTGGTTCTCGACAAGGGGCGCGAAGTGAATCAGCTGCGGATTACTTGCAACGTATTTCCAGTTTGGAAGGAATCGCTAATCATTATCCTGGGGTGCAGGAAAGTTATGCCATTCAAGCAGGTCGTGAGTTACGCGTGATTGTGAAGCCTAATCAGACATCTGACAAGAGCATCGAGAAGTTAGCGGATAGCGTTAAAGATCAAATTGAACAGGAAGTTACTTATCCAGGACAGGTTAAAGTGACAGTGGTTAGAAAGTTACAAGTTGTGGAATATGCGGGGTAACTATGGAAAACTTAACACCAGAAGATAAAGCAGTCATTAAAACGATTGACCAGTTTGTATATAGCAAGCTTAGTGATGATAAAACGGGGCATGATTATGCTCATATTCAGCGTGTGGTCAAAATGGCCCAACGTTTAGCTGAACAAACAGCACCTACAGATTTATTTGTGGTGTTAGCTAGTGCGGAACTGCATGACGTCATTGATGAAAAAATTGTCACGAATCAGGTCGCAGCAGAAGCCGAAGTTAAACAATTTTTAGAACAACAGGACGTTTCACAGAGCCGAATTCAAGCCATATTTGAAATTATCACGCATATGTCTTTCTCTAAGAATTTGGAACATCATTATCAATTGAGTTTGGCCGGACAAATCGTGCAGGATGCAGATCGTCTGGATGCAATTGGCGCTATTGGCATTGGCCGGGCTTTTTATTACGGCGGTGCGCACGGGCACGTGATGTATGATCCGCAGGTAGCACCTCGTCAAAAGATGACGCATGAGGAGTACCGTCAAGAAGAAATCGTGATCAACCATTTTTATGAAAAGTTATTAAAACTGGCGGACCTGATGAATACCAATGCAGCTAAACAGCTGGCAAAGCAACGTACGAACGTATTAACCGACTTTTTAGATGAATTTAAAGCCGAATGGAATCAAAATAAATAGGTTGGAGTGTCTCATGTTAAAAAATCAAAATTCAATTTCTGCAAAGTATGCCTGGACATCTGGACTCATTTTTGTGCTTTTGTTATTAGCCGTTAAAGCTAATTTTGGCATGCTTCTTAAGGTGGATACTGGTATTATTGCCGTTGTCCAAGGATCGATGTCCGCTTTTGAAAGTAGCTTAATGACAATTATTTCTCACATTGCCGAACCTTCGCTTGCGATTGTTTATGCAGTAGTGATAGCGGGGGTCCTTTGGTTTATGCAACTAAGGGTCGATGCAATTTGGGCAATTGTAACTCTTGGGGGCGGTGACGTTTTAGCTTACATAGTTAAAAAATTGGCGGCGCGACCACGGCCACATTGGAATCAGGTTATTCCAGAAACCGGGTATAGTTTTCCGAGTGGGCATACCTTTGGAACAGTTATCATTATCTTTTTCTTATTATGGTTTTTCGTTAGTCAGCTCCGTCATTCGGGTGTCCAGAAGTTGTGCGAAGTGATTTTAATTGTTTGGGTAGTGTTAGTGATGTATTCGCGCGTATATCTGGGTGCTCATTATCCCTCTGATGTGTTTGGCGCATTCTTCTTGGCAGTAGCCTGGTTGGCAATCGCAAGGTGGTTATACAAAAAACTTTATGATTTTGTTGCCCAGTTTGTGGAAAAAGATATTGGTGGCAAGCATAGTCAACATTAAATTTAATAACTGAAAATAAAAAACGAAGAGGCTGGGAATTTTTCCAGTCTCTTCGTTTTTTATCTAGTAAGTACCTTTGATGACAAAATAGGATCCCCGAATGGTACCAGCCAGGCGCGACTTTTGATGTGCAAACTTAAATTTTGTTTTTAATTCCTCTGGAACAGCCATTCCTTCAGAAAGTTTAAAACCCACGGCACGTTTGCCATCGTCGGCAAGACTGTACATGACGTTGACAACGAGGCCATTTTCGTAAATGACATAAGCCATTTTAAGGCCGTTAACTTCAAAAGCAGAAACTTCCAAGGGTTGGTAAGGCAACTGAATGTCACGTTCTAACAAGATTTTATTCACCCATTGGCGTGTTTTTAAATCTTCGTCGGCGGACACCACTGTAAAATGGTGCTTATATTTATTCCAATAATATCGAGCTTCATTTGCGCGCAGTCCCGCTAGTGCTGTCGCAACCGGTGAGTTCTCCAGGCCAATCGTAGAGACTTCTTTAAAATTGACTTCGTAAGCCATACTTAAGTCCTCATTTCATCTTGATGTACACTCAGTATAAAATTGACAAACCTGTGAGTCAATTTAGAACACTTCCTAAAAATGCGTGGTTCTATTCGTGGTAAAAGTAAATTTTAGGTAACCGGCTTCAAGCTTGTTAAAACAACGTTAAATAATCGTTCCGAGTTGTTAAGATTGTGGTAAAATCAAAGATATCATAAAGTTTTGGGGAGGTGAGATTTTGGCATTCGATTTAACAATTCTTTCGACCAGTGACGTCCACGGTTTTGTGTATCCGACTAATTTTGTGAAGCGGCACTTAAACTTACCGTTTGGCTTACTAAAAGCAGCTAGTGTGATTGAAAATGAGCGGCAAAAGACAACCGATCCAATTCTCACCATTGATGCGGGAGACGTTTTAGAGGGGTCTCCTTTAACTGAATTTTTAGCTAAGTTTAGCAATCCACCGGCACCAGAACGTTTAATGAAAGCATATAACGCGATGCAATATGATGTTGGTGTTTTAGGTAATCATGAGTTCAATTATGGCATGCCTTATTTGAATAAGGCCATTCAGCATACCGACTATCCCATCCTGGCTGCAAATATTCTAGATGAGACCCAAGAGCCGATTGCGAATGGACCATATCGCATCTTCACCAAGCAGGGGGTGCGGATTGCCGTTCTTGGGTTGACGACAGCCTATATTCCATATTGGGAAGATCCTGTACATATTAAAGGCTTACAGTTTAAGAAGGTTATTGCCACCGCAAAGCATTATGTACCGCTGTTAAGAAAAAAGGCCGATGTCGTGATTGTAGTATATCATGGGGGTTTTGAACGTGACTTAAAGTCAGGTCAAAAAACTGAGTCGCTGCGTGGAGAAAATGTTGGGTATGAGTTGTTAAAAAGCGTTAAGGGAATCGATGCCCTTGTTTCTGCCCATCAACACCGCTTGATTGCCACTAAATTATTTGGAGTGCCGGTGGTTCAAGCTGGGCACCGCGGGGCAGCCGTGGGAAAGATTACACTGAAGATTGATCCTAATCGTGATTGTATGGTAGTAGGGGCCACTGCTAAGCTTTTGTTGACTGCTAAAGCACCGATACATAAACAGCTACAAAAGGTTATGACCGATGTAGAAGCTGACACGCAGGCATGGCTGGATCAACCGCTTGGTAAAGTTAAAGGCAACATGAGAATCGCAGATCCATTCAAAGCCCGGATAGAAGAATCAGCGTTTATCGAGTTTATTCAAAAAGTACAGATGGCAGCAACCGGAACTTCAATTTCGGCAACGGCTCTCTTTAATGATGAGGCAACGGGATTTGACCAGCAGATTACCATGCGTGAAGTGGTGACAAATTACGTGTATCCTAATTCCTTGGCTGTGTTGCGCGTTTCTGGTGCGGATATCCGAGCCGCGCTTGAAGTAAGCGCTAAGTACTTTATACTGAATAATCACCACCAAATTACGGTAAATCCGCGGTATTTATCGCCCAAAAAACGGCATTATAACTATGATATGTATGAAGGTATTGATTATACCTTGGATATTTCTCAGCCAGTTGGACATCGGGTGGTTGATTTGGCCTGTAAAGGACATCAAATTGAACCAAATGATTCCTATGAGATTGTCTTGAATAAATATCGGGCAGTTGGTGGCGGTCATTATCCCATGTTCTCGGAAAGTAAGATCATTCGTGAAAATACCGAGGCTATGTCAGAATTAATTGCAGATTATTTACAGAAACATCCTGTGATTACTGCGACTGTTAATAACAACTTTAAGATCATCAAATAATTCTAAAAACTGCCAATGACTGGCAGCTTTTTTAAGCTAAGGGAAAAGGTGGCTTGCTTACGCTGTGTTTTTAGTTGATAATTGGTTTAAAGGGGAGAGATTATATGCATGAGAATTCTAAAATGAGTGGCATGCGATTTTTAGCAGTTACCGTTTTAAATGCGTTGATTACCATTGTGGAGCTAGCGGGAGGTCTTTTTTCCGAAAGTTTAGCCCTCCTTTCTGATGCTTTTCATAATTTAGGCGATTCAGCTTCGGTTGTGTTAGCTTATGTGGCGAGTCGGATTGGGCTCAAAAATTCCAATACTTCCAAAACGTTTGGGTATCGTCGTGCTGAGATCATTTCGGCGTTCATAAATGCCATTTTTTTGATTGTAGTTTCTGTCTTTTTAATTGCGGAAAGTATTCGACGGCTGACGGCGCCTTCCCCGGTTAATGGTGGCATCATGTTGATAGTTGCTGTCATTGGGACGGTAGCAAACTTTGGTTCTGCCTGGTTACTCAGCAGAGGAGCCAAAGGGAGCTTAAATATTAAAGCAACTTATTTACATATTTTAAGCGATGCCTTGTCCTCATTTGGCATCATCATCGGTGCCATCATTATCCAAATTTGGCATGTTGATATTGTGGACCCCATTGTGACCATCCTTGTTTCAATTTACATCATGTGGGAAACTTGGCCAGTTTTAAAAGAGGCCATTAACATCTTGATGCAAGCCGCCCCTAATCTTGATTTTGAGGCGATGAAGCGTGATATGCTCAAAGAGCCGGGCGTAGTGAATGTACACCACATTCATGTTTGGCAAATTGATGAGAATCGGATTATGTTTTCTGCACACATAAATTTGAATGATCAGTTGTTAAGCGACGTGGAACCAGTTTATCGCCATTTAGAGAATTTATTGCAAAAAAAATATCACGTTGATCACGTGACTTTACAGGCAGAAGTTTTTCGCGGCAAAAGCAACGAATTGTTTACGCGCGATCGGCATGATATTTGAAAGCTAACTCGTTATTAGCTTTCGCTGACTAATTGTTTGTGGTGGGTAACTAACCAAGAGCGCCAAGGCGTTTCTGGTGTTCCCGTTGCATTATACTTTTGGTCTAAGCGCTGCATAACCTGAAGGTACTCTCCAGTGGAAATAGATAGGCTTAAGTCCAATAATTCCTCTTTGGTCAAATAGAGATTGCGTTTGATCACGGCATTGATGTCACTTAAGTAACCTGCCGGTACAAAAGATGAAATGATTTCAAGGCTTTCGGCTTTATAGAGACGAATGTAAAATTTCGCAAATGTTCGCACCGCTTTAGCCTGGTTGGCGGAATCTAATTGCGTGATGGATACTAAATTACTCATAATAGCCCTTCCTTACTAAACTTATTACACTTTAAGTATAGACCTTAAGTGACAAAAGTGTAAAATGAAAGTTTGGGATGCCTTAGTTGTATTTGTTCTTTAGATGAGTTATAAAAGTAGTATTAATAATAATGAGGTGAATGGATTGACCCCGATGAAAGAAGACTACCTCAAAATCATTTTTGAGTTAGGCGGGAAATCAAAAAAAGTATCAAACAAACAAATTGCAATGGGACTCAACATTGCAGCAGGTTCAGTGACCGAAATGATCACGAAATTGGTGGAAGAAGGCTTAGTTGAACATACACCTTACGCTGGCATATCTTTGACAGATGAGGGCATTCAAATTGCTGAAATAATGGTGCGTAAACATCGGATCTGGGAAACCTTTTTAGTAAAGAAGCTTTCCTACAAGTTATCAGAAGTCGATGATGATGCAGAGGTGCTTGAACATGTGACTAGCGAACATTTGTTAGATTCACTGGACGCATTTTTAGGCCATCCCACACATTGTCCGCATGGGGGTGTGATCCCTGACAAAGAAGGTAATTACCAAGAGGACAGCCACACCCTTTTGGCAGATGTCAAGGAAGGCAGTATCGTAGTGGTGGATCGATTTATCGATAATCGCGAATTACTCAATTACTTGGACGAAATTGATTTAGATATCGGAGATAAAATTCAGGTTATTCATCATGCTCCGTTTGAAGGACCGACGACGGTAAAACTAATTGACAATGAGTCAACAACGGATGAACGCCAAATTAGTTATAAGGCAGCACATTATGTTTTTGTGCAAGAAGGCTAATCGGCTGCTTTTGAGAAGGCATTCTAGATTATAAAAAAAGAAAAAGAGCACTTAATTGTAAATAGGGTATCTTTTTTTGATTTTATATGCTACAATTACATTGTATTTTGGTTAGGTAATTTTGGTAAGATCGTTTCATAAAGAAATATCCCCAATTTGCACCGGATCAAGTATTAAAATATTTAGTGCAAAAAGCACTCAGGAGGATTTTCTATTATGGAACATGGTACAGTTAAATGGTTTAACGCAGACAAAGGTTTTGGTTTTATTACTCGCGAAAACGGTAGCGATGTATTCGTACATTTCTCAGCTATCCAAGGCGACGGATTCAAGACTCTTGAAGAAGGCCAAGCAGTTACTTTCGATGTAGAAGAAAGCGACCGTGGACCACAAGCTGTTAACGTTGTTAAAGACTAATTTTAAAAATTAGAGTTTAAAAGTCAGAGATTTTCGTCTCTGGCTTTTTTTATGTCCAAATGTGAATTACTTTCAATGAAATTGTGTAATTTGTAGTCGTTTTGTGGGGATGGCTATGGCATAATAGACAGTATTAATTATCGGGGTGACGGCAGTGAAACAAACTGATTTGGTATTAGACACTTGTTTATTGGCAGGACGAATTATGATCGAAAATGGCTCGGAAATGGCCCGTGCTGAAGATACAATTATGCGGATTGCCACCAATTCTGGTTATCCAGATGCACAGGTCTTTTCAACAGTAACCGGAATTATTATGTCAATTCCCGATCAAAAAAATGCCCAGGTAGAAAGCGTAAGTCGGCGCAGTATTGATTTGGAAAAGGTGAGTTGGGTCAATCGACTTTCACGGGATTACGCGGATCATAAGATCACGTTGGCAGATTTTTTTGAACAGCTAAAATTGGTGGATCAGGCCGTTCCTTATTTTCCGTTTTGGTTGCAAGTCTTAGGTGCGGCCCTAGTGAGTGGCCCATTGATGACCATTTTTTGTAATAATTTCTACGATATTGGTGTGACGTCCATTATTGGCGCGGTCGGGTTTGCCATTTATTACGGCATCAACAAGACTCTAAATATCAAATTTATTAGTGAGTTTGTGGCCTCCTTGTTAATTGGCATTTTGGCTGTTATTGCCGTACGACTTGGGTTAGGCCATTCTGTTGATAATATTATTATCGGTGCAGTTATGCCCCTGGTTCCTGGTGTTCCCCTTACCAATGCGGTTCGTGACATTTTGAATGGTCACTTTGTGAGTGGTCCTGCTCGTGGTATGGAAGCTTTACTCACGGCGGCTGCGATTGGGTTTGGAATTGCGTTTGTATTTAGATTCTTTTAGAGGTGATGCGGCATGGTTATGATGATTGAAATATTTTTTGCATTTATTGCGACAGTAGGTTTTGGCATTATTATCAACATTCCACACCGTGCGCTGGTGGTGGCTGGGCTCATTGGGACCGTTGCCTGGTTAGTTTATTGGCTCTTTTTTAACCTCCAACTGGGTTTAGCATTAAGTAACTTAACTGCTTCAGTGGCGATTGGGCTTTTGAGTGATGTTGCTGCGCGGCGGATGAAGATGCCCATGCTGATTTTTAACATTCCTAGCTTAGTCCCGCTTGTGCCTGGTGGGCAAGCTTATCAGATGGTGCGTAACATTGCCTTGGGGGATGCGGCGCAGGGAATGCGCTTTTTGACGGAAGTGATTGAAATCACTGGTTCGATTGCCATTGGCTTTTTGTTAGCTGAGCTTCTGAACAAATTGTGGAAGAAAATCATGCAAAAAAAAGCTTCTTTTTAAATGTAATGGAACTGTAAATAAGGCGAGATGCGTCTGTTGAGGCAAACGTGTTAGGATAAAACCGTACATAGTGGTGAATTGAGAACATAGGAGATATTGGAGGAGTTAGTTTGAAAGTAACGCGGAAACAAAAGTTTTTGGCGGTTTGTTTAGTTGCTCTCACTTTTTTAGTGGGATTAGTCGTAAACAATCCGGAGTCTAAGGCGGAATCAGTCAATAGCTATATCAGTACTAAAAAAATTAAACCAGTTGGGATAACGAAGGCAATTTGGGGAGGTTTTCCAAAATCTACCTACAACAAGGGTTATGGCAAGCCTGAAGGGGTTGTCATCCATGAAACGGCCAATCCTAATTCTACGATTTATAATGAAATTGCTTATATGAAGGCTCACTATGAAAATGCTTTTGTGCATAGCTTTGTGGATGCGGGTCGTATTATTAATATTGCCAATACGAATTATCTAGCTTGGGGCTGTGCTTATCCAGGTAATGGTAAGTTTATTCAGTTTGAACAGGTTGAAGTGCATTCCAAATCCGCATTTGCCCACGAAATTGCGAATGCGGCGTGGTATACGGCATACCTACTTAATGAATATCACTTGAAACCAAATAATGCTTCTTATGATGGACGTGGCACAGTTTGGTCCCATAAAGCTGTTTCAGAATTTTTGGGTGGCTCGAGCCATACTGACCCTTATGGTTATTATTTGAATAATGGACGAAAATATTTTGGGCAGGCTTACACGATGGCCCAATTCTATCAATTAGTCAAAAGTTACTATAATGGTTTGCAGTACAAATACGTAAAATATACGAATACGAACCTCACAATGGATGTTAAGACAACGCCAGGACATGATTTTTATAACCATGTGCCCAATAGTAAATATAAAAATATCAGACGAACACATTATGGTAAAACGTATGCGGGTAAAACCATTCAAATTGATTGTACTGGGAAACGAGATGGTACTGGGACTTTATATTACAGAGCCCATTACAATGGACAGTTAATCGGCTGGATTTATGGCGGTGGGTTAGCTAAGCATGTTCGTTATACGACCGTTTCTAAATCGATGGATGTAAAGGTAGCACCAGGTCATAATTTCTATAACCATGTCACTAGTAGCAAATATACCAACAACAAGATTTTGTACTATGGAAAGAATTATGCAGGTCAAACGATTCAGGTGGATAACATCGCTTATCGTGATGGGACCAAGACGCCGTACTACCGTTGTTATTACAACGGAAAACGACTTGGCTGGATTTACGGTGGTGCGCTAGGGGTTCGTGTGAGCTACTCCTTCCAAGCAAATAGAAAAACAATGACGGTAAAATGGACACCAGGTCATGATTTCTTGAACCATGTGATGGCAAGTAAGTATACGGTTAAAAGATTGCATTATGGCACAACTTATCGTGGCAAAAAAGTTACCATTGATAACATTGCTTATCGAGCAGATGTGAAGGTTCCCTATTATCGTTGTTATTATGACGGTAAAAAAATCGGCTGGATCTATGGCGGTGCTTTAATCTAAAAAAGTGTTTTGATTTCGACTATAAAAGTTCAGAAAAAGAAAGAGACTGGGGGGTTTCCCAGTCTCCTTCTTTTTTTAATATTGGCCGTTTTGATAATCGGACGTGTTGCTATCTGATTGAGTCGTTGAATCATAGTCGGTAGTATCACTAGTCCCAGTTGTATACCCACTTAGATTGGTAGTTCCTGTCGTTTTGCTTTTAAGATCTAAGCTTTTGCGAATGAAATTGGTGACACGTTGCATTTCAGTTTGCGTAGGAATTTCAAAGTCCTGTCCGTTAAGTACCTGTGTCGTTCCTTGTAAGTGAGTTGATTTTAGATGGTGAGTAGCCACCCGATATTTAGTGGAAAGGGCTACAATTTCATCAAAAGTTAAATCAGTTTGTGTTTGTTTCTTTAAAGAACTCATAAAACTCTGACTTAATAGGGTCGTGACAGAATCACTCTTTCGTAAAATCGCCATAAGGACTTGTCGTTGCCGCTTCTGGCGACCATAATCGCCTTGAGGATCTTCATCACGCATCCGTGAGTAATCTAAAGCAGCTTTGCCACTTAAGTGAATTTTCTTCCCTTTGACCACGTTAGCTGCACCGTATTTGAATGTGATAGTTGGCTTGATAGTTACGCCACCAACGCCATTGACAATTTTTTCAAGACCACCCATGTTGATCAAGCCATAAAAATCGATTGGAACGTCTAAGAGTTGTTGGATGGCTTTAATACTTGTACCAGCGCCACCAAAGGAATATGCAGCGTTTAGTTTCGATGGGGCATATTGTGTATAACCCGGAATAGAAAGAGCAGTATCTCGTGGGATACTTGTGAGCGTCATTTTTTTCTTTTTGGGATTAAGGGTTGCAATAATAATGGTATCTGTTCGACCACGATAGTTTCGCCCCAAAGCGCCTGTGTCAGTGCCAAGCAACAAAATGGAAATTGGCTTATTTTGTTTGATAACTGAAGAAACATCCCGGGCTTTTTGAATATTTGCGCTGTTAAAAACGGAATTGGCTGCTTTCTTGGCTGCGTACCATTTATAAGCACCAAACACGGCAAGCACGATAACTAATATCGCAACGATCGTAAGAATCAATTTCTTTCGTCGAAATTTGTGGGGACGATGATTAGGATCTCGTTGTTCTGCATTTTGAGACGCTCGTGTTGGGGGGACGTTAAAATGGTTATGTAGTTCGGCTCTTTTTGGTGTTTGGTCCTCGTTCATGGGTTTGCCTCCTGAAGCAATTTTAATTAAGGTGCTATCTCACTTAATCATACCGGATTAGCGTGTGTTTAGCCGGAAATTTGCACGATTTAATCTTTTTTTAAACATAAAAAGTATATCACACTTCATGAGTTCTCAAGCGGAAAAGTTATAGGTCTGTGCACTGTTTGGCTCCTAATGGGTGTCTTTAATTTAGCGTTTACTTGGAATCTATAGTGTATGATAATTGATAGAAATGAAGCAAAAAAAAGTAACGATTACCAAAATTGGTTAAGTTCTGGTATTCTGAGTGGTAGGCACGTCCCTATTTCCTAAGATAGGTAAAGTTGAGGGTGAGTAGTATAATGAGTAAAAAAATTGAAACCTCTCGCTTGGTTCTACGACCATTTTTGGCGAGTGACTTAACAAGTATTCGCGCAGTTGTAGAAAACAGAACAATTGCGGAGATGGCTGGATTTCAAGCGGCAAATGGAGCGTTTGAAAGTAATTATTTTTTAAAGCAATTGATGCAACCTAATGTTTGGGCCATCGTTTTAAAAGATGGCGCGCAAGTTCTTGGTAGTGTGGGATTGTATGCTGTCATTGGTGAGAATCATGAACCAGCATCCAATCAGTGGGAGTTGGGTTACATGCTTAATGAAGACTACTGGGGTTTCGGGTATATGAAAGAAGCCACCTGTGCAATTTTAAATCTAGTTTTTACGAAAAGACCTGATGCCATTATCCTAGCAAGTACCTATGCTGATAATCAGCGATCGGTTAAAGTATTAGAATATTTGGGATTTCAGCAAACAGGTGAACAAATTCAGCCTGTGAGTGTTTTAAATACCACTGCGCAAAAGGAAAATTTTTATCATTTAACAAGGGAAACGTTTAATAAGGGTGGTCATTATGCAACTAACTAAAGGATTTGAACAAGCAGCCTGTATCATTGCACTTTTGTGTACACAAAACCGTGCTGTGCCGCTCACAACGGCGGTCATTCACAAGCGGTTGACAGGTTCAGAAGCTTATTTACGGAAAATTATGCGGAAACTGGTCTTGGCGGGGTTGGTCACTTCATTGCCAGGCAATAATGGCGGGTTTCGATTAGCCAAAGATCCGAGTGACATTTCACTTCTGGATATTGTGGAAGCCAGTGAGGGGCCAATTAAAACTTATCCTGATATGGGCTTTATCGAAAATGTTTTTTCGGAAGCACAACCGATTGCTGAACGCGGAAAAAATGTTTTGAATGAAACTTTTCAAAAAGCAGACGGTTTATGGCGTGATTATTTAGCACATCAAAGTCTCAATGATGTGTTGGTTAAAATTATTGGTGAGCCTGCCAAGCCGGGGATTGATTGGAATGCACCTGAAAAAGGACTCACGGAACAATTGGAAAAAATGAAGCAAAGAATGGCAGGTAATTTACTTCGTTAAAGTGACTTTTCGTGAATCTGTATTGTCAGATGACGCGAGCTTGTATATAATTGAATCATATCGAAAGAAGAGGTTGCCAAACTCATGAGTCATGACTGGGAGATCAAAAAGGATCGCTAATCAGTCATAAAAGGGTGTTTGGCCGAAATTCAAAGTTGCTTTTTCAACTGCGAGTTGGGTCCTGGCTCAATAAGTCAGGGACTGTCGTGATATTTTCAAAGGTATCACGGGGCGCTATCTACGATTTGACTGAGAATTTGGGTAAGTCTTTTTGTATGGCGATTTGTTATACAAAAGGGCTTTTTTTATTGGTTAAAAATGTGATTGCCTTTTTTAGTAGTAGCTTTCAATGCTAATGGTGTATTGAAAATTTGGGATAAGTATTTAGGGAGGAAGTCATATAATGGCAGAAAAAGAGAATCACTCTATTGATCGTTCTTTGAAAACAAGGCACATCTCAATGATCGCTCTCGGTGGTAGTATTGGGACTGGATTATTTGTTGCTAGTGGGTCAGCAATTTCGCAGGCAGGTCCTGCAGGCGCACTAATGGCCTATGTAGCAATGGGAATTATGGTGTATTTCTTAATGACTAGTTTGGGAGAAATGGCGACTTACATGCCTGTTTCTGGTTCATTTGCAACCTATGCCACCAAGTATGTAGATCCTGCTTTAGGATTTGCGATGGGATGGAATTACTGGTTCAATTGGGCAATTACCTTAGCTGTTGATATTAGTACGGTTTCAATTGTCATGAAGTTTTGGTTACCCAATGTTCCTGGCTGGGTGTGGAGCACCGTGGCCTTAATTTTAATTTTTGTGGTCAACGCACTAACGGTTAAAGCTTTTGGTGAAACCGAGTACTGGATGGCGTTGATCAAGGTAGTGACTGTCATCATTTTCTTGGTTGTGGGTCTGGCAGTTATTTTAGGAATTATGGGCGGCCATGCCACCTATTTGACCAATTTCACGTATAAAAAAGCACCGTTTGTAGGCGGCATACCCATGATTTTAAGTGTGTTTGTTGTCGCCGGGTTTTCGTTTCAGGGGACCGAGCTGATTGGTATCACAGCTGGTGAATCTGCAACGCCTGAAAAGAGTGTTCCTAAGGCCATTAACCAGGTCTTTTGGCGGATCTTATTATTTTATATTTTGGCTATCTTTGTGATTGCTTGCATTATCCCTTACACAAGTCCTGATTTGTTAGGGTCTTCTGCAAGTGATGTAAAAATTAGTCCGTTTACGCTCGTTTTTCGACGCGCCGGCTTAGCAGGTGCCGCCAGCATCATGAACGCAGTTATTTTAACTTCGGTAATTTCTTCGGCCAATTCAGGGATGTATGCTGCAACACGAATGCTGTATTCCATGGCCTTAGAGGGCTATGCACCCAAAACTTTTAGTTTGACCACCAAACGGGGGATTCCGCTGATGGCTTTGATTGGGACTTCAATTATTGGAGCACTAACCTTCATTTCAAGTATTGAAGGACCAGAAATTTACATGTGGCTAGTCGCTGCTAGTGGGTTGACGGGATTTATTGCTTGGTTGGGCATTGCCATTTCCCATTTACGTTTTCGAAGAGCCTTTATTAAGCAGGGGCATAAAGTCGAAGAGTTACGTTACCATGCTAAGTGGTTCCCGTTTGGTCCCATTTTTGCGTTTGTACTTTGTTTATTAGTTATTGCAGGACAGGATATTCATTCGTTTGCAACCTTTAATTGGCAGGCAATTGGAATTAGTTACATGAGCGTGCCGATTTTTATCGTGTTGTATAGCTACTACAAGATTAAGTACCGCACCCACGTTATTCCTTTAGATGAAGTTGATTTAAAACAACCCGATTTTATTTTAAAGGCTCGAAAAGAAGAAAAATAAGTGTATAATGTAAGGCGCTGCAATAAATCAAGATGAGCGGTTAATAAAAAAGTTGAAACCATATATTGTTTTTGAATCATATCATGCTACAATATATAGTATTAAAACATGAATAAAGGGGAACTTTGAATGATTGCATTGTCAGGCCCAATTGGCGCAGGTAAAACAACACTAACAGAAATTTTGTCACAACACTTAGGTACCAAAGCTTATTATGAATCAGTTGATGACAATAAAATATTGCCGCTGTTTTATAAAGATCCAAAACGTTATGCGTTTTTGTTACAAATTTATTTTTTGAACCGACGCTTGGATGGGATTAAGCAAGCTTTTCAGACTAAGAACAGTGTGATGGACCGTTCTATTTATGAAGATTCATTACTCTTTCATTTGAATGCTGACTTAGGACGTGCAACTAAGACGGAAGTTCAAATTTATGATTCTTTATTGACAAATATGATGGAAGAACTACCTGAAACGCATTATCAAAAGAACCCGGATTTGTTGATTGATATTAACATTTCGTTTGATACGATGCTTAAACGGATTAAAAAGCGTGGCCGTTCATATGAGCAAATTGATAATGATCCAAGCTTATATGAATACTATCGTGACTTAAATGACCGTTACAATGAATGGTATGATAATTATAACGAAAGCCCTAAGATCCAAATTGATGGCGACAAGTTCGATTTTGTGGAAAATCCTGATGCCCGCCAACAAGTCATCAAAATTATTGATGAAAAGATCTCGGAAATCTAAATTTAACCAGTTGTTTCTTGACCAAACTTCGGTTATGATTAGGGTAATAAATAAACGTTAATCCACATTAAGTAGATTTAAAGCGAGGTAGGTTAGTGAAAGCTACCAATCGAAACTCCGGTGGATCCAAACGGGCGAGTAATTTCGCACGGCTGCGGTCGTTAATCTCAATGAGGGTGCTGGCAACAGCAAACTTGGGTGGTACCGCGAAAAAAGACCTTTTCGTCCCAATTGATGGGATGAAAAGGTCTTTTTGTATGAGCAAATTGATGAGGAGGAATAGCAATGTTAGATTTAAAAAAAATTCGAACAGATACGGATTTTGTTAAAGAACGTTTAGGCACACGAGGCATTGATCCTAAAGAAATTGATAAGTTGTTGGATGTGGATCAACGCCGCCGCGATTTGATTGTGGAGAGTGAAAATCTCAAGAAGACACGTAATGAGGTTTCTGACCAGATTTCCTTACTTAAACGAAATAAAGAAGATGCCAATGACAAAATTACCGAAATGCGTAAAGTTAGTGGCGAAATTAAAGATTTAGATCAAAAATTACAGGTCATCACGGACCAAGTTCAAGATATGGCGGCTCATTTACCCAATATTCCTAATGAGGATGTTCCCATTAGTTTGACGGAAGAGGGAAGTGTTGAGTTACGCAAAGTAGGCAAGCCGCGTGAATTTAGTTTTAAACCTAAAGCGCATTGGGAAATCGGAGAAAACCTTGGTATTTTGGATTTTGAACGTGCTGCCAAAGTTTCAGGGAGTCGCTTCGTTTATTATGTGGGTTTAGGTGCCAAGCTGGAACGTGCCGTTTATAATTTCTTTTTAGATCAAAATGATAAGGCCGGCTACACCGAGATGATTACACCATACATGGTTAATGATGACTCGATGTTTGGGACAGGACAATTTCCAAAGTTTAAAGAAAATCATGCGGGATATGAAATTCAAGATAGTGATTTGACATTGATTCCAACGGCTGAGGTTCCTTTGGTCAACTATCACCGGAACGAAATTTTGGATGAGGCTGAATTACCAATTAGTGAAACGGCATTATCCCCAGCTTTTCGTTCTGAAGCCGGAAGTGCTGGTCGCGATACCCGTGGATTGATTCGGATGCATCAGTTCAATAAAGTTGAGATGGTGAAATTTACTAAGCCTGAAGATTCTTGGAATGAATTGGAAAAGCTAACTGGACAAGCTGAAAATCTGTTGAAGTTGTTGAAGTTGCCATATCATGTGATTACACTGACAACTAGTGATATGAGCTTTACAGCAGCAATGACACACGATTTGGAAGTTTGGATCCCAGCTCAGGATACGTATCGAGAGATTTCAAGTTGTTCTAACTGTACTGATTTCCAAGCGCGTCGTGCCCAAATTCGTTATCGTGATGCGCAAGGGAAATTACAGTATGTGCACACTTTGAATGGTTCTGGACTAGCAGTTGGACGAACGGTCGCTGCCATTTTAGAAAATTATCAAAATGAAGATGGTTCGGTCACCATTCCTGATGTCCTGGTACCGTACATGGGTGGACTGACAAAGATCGCCAAGGATTAGTCTAAAAAGATATAAATATAATTCAGAGTGGATATTTTAACGACAACTGCAAAATTCTGTTGACAACTATTGGGGGTCAATGATAATATTATGTAGTTGTCGTTTGATGGAGGATTAGCTCAGTTGGGAGAGCGTCTGCCTTACAAGCAGAGGGTCACAGGTTCGAGCCCTGTATCCTCCATTTGAGCCGTTAGCTCAGTTGGTAGAGCATCTGACTTTTAATCAGAGGGTCGGCAGTTCGAGGCTGCCACGGCTCATTTTACAAATAGCATTGCGGGCGTGGCGGAATTGGCAGACGCGCAAGATTTAGGTTCTTGTATCGAAAGATGTAAGGGTTCGAGTCCCTTCGCCCGCACTTCTAATTAATATTCAATATTAATTAGCCGACTTAGCTCAGTTGGCAGAGCATCTGT
>NZ_JQBR01000019.1 GCF_001438655.1 Pediococcus cellicola | reverse complement strand
ATTTGTTCTTTGAAAACTAAATAATATCGAAAAATTTTCTAATTTTAATTATTATATAATTAAACCGAGAACACCGCGTTTTATAGAGTTTTAAAACAAGATTAGTTCGAAACATAATCGCTAAACTCAAAACCACTTTACCTTTGGTAAAGTTAGGTTAAGTTATAAAGGGCGCATGGTGAATGCCTTGGTACTAGGAGCCGATGAAGGACGGGACTAACACCGATATGCTTCGGGGAGCTGTAAGTAAGCTTTGATCCGGAGATTTCCGAATGGGGAAACCCAACAACATTAATCCGTTGTTACCAGCACGTGAATTCATAGCGTGTTTGGAGGTAGACGCGGGGAACTGAAACATCTCAGTACCCGCAGGAAGAGAAAGAAATATCGATTCCCTAAGTAGCGGCGAGCGAACGGGGAACAGCCCAAACCAGGAAGCTTGCTTCCTGGGGTTGTAGGACTGAACATTTGAGTTACCAAAGATTTTCATAGCCGAACAGTCTGGGAAGACTGGCCAGAGTGGGTGATAGCCCCGTAGGCAAAATGAAGATCCCTCAGTTCAGGATCCTGAGTACGGCGGAACACGTGTAACTCCGTCGGAATCCGGGAGGACCATCTCCCAAGGCTAAATACTCCCTAGTGACCGATAGTGAACCAGTACCGTGAGGGAAAGGTGAAAAGCACCCCGGAAGGGGAGTGAAACAGTTCTTGAAACCATGTGCCTACAAGAAGTCAGAGCCCGTTAAGGGGTGATGGCGTGCCTTTTGTAGAATGAACCGGCGAGTTACGTTTACATGCCAGGTTAAGTTGAAGAAACGGAGCCGTAGCGAAAGCGAGTCTGAATAGGGCGACTGAGTATGTAGATGTAGACCCGAAACCAAGTGACCTACCCATGTCCAGGTTGAAGGTGCGGTAAAACGCACTGGAGGACCGAACTCGTGTACGTTGAAAAGTGCTGAGATGAGGTGTGGGTAGCGGTGAAATTCCAAACGAACTTGGAGATAGCTGGTTCTCTCCGAAATAGCTTTAGGGCTAGCCTCGGAATTAGGATCATGGAGGTAGAGCCACTGTTTGGACTAGGGGCCCGTCTTGGGTTACTGAATTCAGATAAACTCCGAATGCCATTGATTTATGTCCGGGAGTCAGACGGTGAGTGATAAGATCCATCGTCGAAAGGGGAACAGCCCAGACCACCAGTTAAGGTCCCTAAATATATGTTAAGTGGAAAAGGATGTGGAGTTGCATAGACAACTAGGATGTTGGCTCAGAAGCAGCCATCATTTAAAGAGTGCGTAATAGCTCACTAGTCGAGTGATTCTGCGCCGAAAATGTACCGGGGCTTAAACATATTACCGAGACTGTGGATGCCACCGCAAGGTGGCGTGATAGGAGAGCGTTCTAAGGGCGATGAAGGCAGACCGTGAGGACTGTTGGAGCGCTTAGAAGTGAGAATGCCGGTATGAGTAGCGAAAGACAGGTGAGAATCCTGTCCACCGAATGACTAAGGTTTCCTGGGGAAGGCTCGTCCACCCAGGGTTAGTCGGGACCTAAGTCGAGGCCGAGAGGCGTAGACGATGGATAACAGGTTGAGATTCCTGTACTAGTTAAACTTGTTTGAACAATGGAGGGACGCAGGAGGCTAAGGAATGCGCACGGTTGGATATGTGCGCCCAAGCAACAAGTCTGGTGGAGAGTGAAATGCTTTCAACCTTAAGGACAAGTTGTGATGGGGAGTGAAATTTTAAGTAACGAAGTTCCTGATGTCACACTGCCGAGAAAAGCTTCTAGTTAGAGTTTAACTACCCGTACCGCAAACCGACACAGGTAGTCGAGGAGAGTATCCTCAGGTGAGCGAGAGAACTCTCGTTAAGGAACTCGGCAAAATGACCCCGTAACTTCGGGAGAAGGGGTGCTGATCGCAAGATCAGCCGCAGTGAATAGGCCCAGGCGACTGTTTATCAAAAACACAGGTTTCTGCAAAATCGTAAGATGACGTATAGGGGCTGACGCCTGCCCGGTGCTGGAAGGTTAAGTGAATGAGTTAGCTTCGGCGAAGCTTTGAAATGAAGCCCCAGTAAACGGCGGCCGTAACTATAACGGTCCTAAGGTAGCGAAATTCCTTGTCGGGTAAGTTCCGACCCGCACGAAAGGCGTAACGATCTGGGCACTGTCTCAACGAGAGACTCGGTGAAATTATAATACCCGTGAAGATGCGGGTTACCCGCGACAGGACGGAAAGACCCCATGGAGCTTTACTGTAGCTTGATATTGAGTGTTTGTACAGCTTGTACAGGATAGGTAGGAGCCGTAGAAACCGGAACGCTAGTTTCGGTGGAGGCGTTGGTGGGATACTACCCTCGCTGTATGAACCCTCTAACCCGCGCCACTAAGCGTGGCGGGAGACAGTGTCAGGTGGGCAGTTTGACTGGGGCGGTCGCCTCCTAAAGAGTAACGGAGGCGCCCAAAGGTTCCCTCAGAATGGTTGGAAATCATTCATAGAGTGTAAAGGCAGAAGGGAGCTTGACTGCGAGACAGACAGGTCGAGCAGGGACGAAAGTCGGGCTTAGTGATCCGGTGGTACCGTATGGAAGGGCCATCGCTCAACGGATAAAAGCTACCCTGGGGATAACAGGCTTATCTCCCCCAAGAGTTCACATCGACGGGGAGGTTTGGCACCTCGATGTCGGCTCATCGCATCCTGGGGCTGTAGTCGGTCCCAAGGGTTGGGCTGTTCGCCCATTAAAGCGGTACGCGAGCTGGGTTCAGAACGTCGTGAGACAGTTCGGTCCCTATCCGTCGCGGGCGTAGGAAATTTGAGAGGATCTGTCCTTAGTACGAGAGGACCGGGATGGACATACCGCTGGTGTACCAGTTGTTCCGCCAGGAGCATCGCTGGGTAGCTATGTATGGATGAGATAAACGCTGAAAGCATCTAAGTGTGAAACTCGCCTCAAGATGAGATTTCCCATTCCATTTATGGAAGTAAGACCCCTGAGAGATGATCAGGTAGATAGGTTGGGAGTGGAAGTGTAGTGATACATGGAGCGGACCAATACTAATCGGTCGAGGACTTAACCACGAAGTGGTGTTCTCAAAGAGAAGGATTCGATATTATTTAGTTTTGAGAGAATAAATTTCTTTCACACGAGCCACGAAGGTGGATCGGAGAAGTGTGGTGGCGATAGCGAGAAGGATACACCTGTTCCCATGTCGAACACAGAAGTTAAGCTTCTTAGCGCCGAGAGTAGTTGGGGGATCGCTCCCTGCGAGGGTAGGACGTTGCCATGC
>NZ_JQBR01000018.1 GCF_001438655.1 Pediococcus cellicola | reverse complement strand
TCCTAAATCATGAAAGCCAACAAAAAACTTATAGGCTACCGATCCTTTATCATTAAATGTGTCAGTTAAACCAATCAGCTTAATGGACGTTCCATCGAAGATCGTCCAGCTGAAATTTCTGATCGTAATACTTCAGGTCACTTCGAAGCTGATACAGTTTTATCTGGAAAACGTAAAGGTCAAGCATTAGCTACGTTTGTCGAGTGTAAGAGTCGGCTTACCATCGTTAAACGGCTTAATGGACGAGATAGTACTTCAATGACCAAGGCTATTTTAGAATTGGCTAACCAGTTAGGAGATAATCTCAAGACCCTTACTGTGGACCATGGGAAAGAATTCGCCAACTACAATTTGATTGAAGAACAGACCGGTGTTCCGCTGTACTTTGCGCACGCTTATTCGCCACATGAACGAGGCAGTAATGAAAATCGCAACCGAGTACTACGCCGCTTCATTCCCAAAGGTCAACCGATTGATGAGATTACCGATGATGAATTGATTCAAATTAACTGGTATTTGAATTCCCGACCACTCAAATGTTTAAATTGGCGAACACCGATTGAGATCTTTTTGCGTGATCTGCGTTACTAAATTTGTTCAAGTTATTTCTTGCAATCTGCCAAAATAAAAAGCTCATCCAAAATATGACCAGTAGTACACTTTCCAACGGTCCCATTGAAGGCGTCAATCGAAAGATTAAACAGATTAAGCGGACAGCATACGGATACCGGAATTGGAAAAACTTTGTTTTTCGTATTCAAATTGAATTTAAAATCAGATTAAAGAAAAGGAACCCCGTTCGAAAGTGAACGAAGTTCCACATAAACCCTCCATCAACACCCGTTGACAAAGAGCCACAAAAAATTGGTATGGTTAGGCGCTATCCTACGGTGCACCAATTTTAAGAAAAAACGTGGAATTAAGGTGAGCCTACTTGTGGAATGGCTTCTAACAACGGTCTTTTCTCGCTATTCGATGCCTCGAGTTGATGACCCATTTGGCTTTTCAACGCGAACAGTCCGCAATTGTCTTAACGAAGCTCAAACTAATTGGCAACGTTTTGTCGTACTCATTGCGATTAAGCTGATTCAATACATTCAGCGCTTTACCGAATCAAATTTATTTTTTATAATACTTTGCTTGTTCCGTGTACAAGCGCCAATATAGACGTTTCTCGCACATTAGCTTTTTATGGTTACCTTCTTCGACAATTTTTCCGGAATCAAAGACCAATATTCGCGAACTAAACCGTGTGGAGCTCATTCTGTGCGAAATGTAGACAGCAGTTTTAGAGCCAACAAGACTATCAAATTTGGCGTATATTTCAGACTCTGAAATTGGATCCAGTGCTGCAGTTGGTTCATCTAATACGATAATTGGTGCATCCTTATACCAAGCTCTGGCAATTGCAATTTTTTGTAACTCACCACCAGAAAAATGGACCCCTTCTTTGTCTAGTTGTGTACCAACGCTGGTATTTCCACCCTGAGGCAATGTAGAAATTTTTTTCCAAATCCCTGCTAGTTTCATCGCCCCGACAGAACGATTCTTATCTATAATCGACGCCGATGATACGTTATCATTAACAGAAAATCCCGACAGAGAAAAGTCTTGGAACACTACTGAGAATAATGACTTATAGCCTTGCGTACTAAATTCGTTAATGTTTATACCGTTTATGCTAATCGTACCACTGGTGGGCATTATTAACCTCGTTAGTAGTTTTACTAGAGTTGTCTTACCACTACCGTTTAAGCCAACTATTGCTAATCGTTCACCAGAACGGATGGTCAAATTAACGTTATCTAAAGCTAAGGATGTGTTTCCCGGATACTTGTAACTAACATTTTTAAATTCAATATTAAAGCCGTTTGTTAAATCAGGAATATCTTTGTCCCCATATTGGGTCTTTTGATCGCTGAATTTCATAAATTGTATATATTCATCCATAGTTTCAAAAGAAGCTTCCCGATTACCCCAAGCCCCAAAAACCGCGGATAATGTTGCCATTACCTGCTGAAGATATCCGACATAGATAACTACACTACCTACACTAATCGCTTGAGACGCACTTTTCATTGAAATTAATAAATATAATATCCCCACTATCCCATAAGTTATCAAGGTATTCATACTTGCAATATGGGTCGCTTTTATTTGGAATCTAGAATCTTTCTTGAGCTGATGATACATATTTTCCCTGGCTTCAGAAATCGTATTCTCTTCCGTGTCATATAGTCTGAGAGTCTTTCCGAAAATCGGATTTCGAAAAAGTACATCGCTGTAATAGTCAATTACCCGGTTGAACTGAATATTAAACGCAAAGAATTTCTGCATTACCTTCCCTTCCAAGCGAGCAATTGGAAAAGAACTCAATAATGGAATTAGTACTAATCCGATTACTACAATTAAAAAATAGGGAGAATTAACAAAGGCTGAACCCTTACTGCTAATTGGGGCTCTGGCACTAATCATGACCAGTAATGATCCTCCTGCAAGAATACATGTGGTTGCAAAGGAAATAATCCCGTTTAAAATATCTGAAATAAATATCGTGAAACCACCCGTATACATAAAACCTGTTTTGACTGAACTATAGAGTTTCCTGAATTCAGGATTTATAAAAGTTGGGTAATCAGTTGCCAACATTTTCTCAGCTAAGTTTTTGTTAGCTTTTTTAATCATCATATGTGAGCCTGAGTTTGCAAGGATTCCCAGATATTCGCTTAAAAAATTCAAAATTAATAAAATAACCAAGAAAACCACGGTTATCTCTATCGGGTACCTGTTATTTCGATTATTATCAATCAAGATGTTAATAATTTGACCGATAAAGAAGATATTGACGAAGATACCAATTGTCGAAATGACGGATGATAAAAATTGAATAACAATGACATGTGGGTAGAGCTCATTTGAAAATTTGAGATAAACGCGTAGTTTGCTAATTGTCGATCCGTCGTTATTCTCCATTACCAAGTTCATCTCCTTCGACATAATATTTGCTTTGAACATGATAGAGGTTTGCGTATTCCTCATTCGATTTTAACAATGCAGCATGCGTACCAGAATCAACCAAACGTCCGTTTTTAATAAAAAAGACCACATCCGCGAACTGAGTAGAAGCTAATCTATGAGAAATAAAAATCGAAATTTTGTTCCTGGATAATTCATGGTATTGTCTATACAGATTACTTTCCGCTAACGGATCTAACGCGGAAGTTGGTTCATCAAGAATCAATACCTGGCCATCTTTGTATAATGCCCGCGCCATCATTAACTTTTGTGATTGGCCTCCAGATAAACTAATCCCTTTGTCATCTATATATTGTGTTAGAGCAGTGTTTTCTCCATTTTTCAAGTGCATCACATCGGAAGCCAATCCAGAAACGTTCAGCACATCAGTGGTGGAAAACTTTGATTTGTTATGAAACGTGATGTTTTTTTCGATAGTATCTGCAAACGTAGCCCCTGACTGAAAGATTGGTGAAAACAAACGGGAGTATTCATGCATATTGATATTTTTACTTGAGATCCCATTAATCAGAATTTCCCCCGCAGTGGGTTTCAGTAGGCCCATCATTAGCGAAATCAATGTTGTTTTTCCGGCACCATTCAACCCTACCAAGGCCACAGACGCATCTTTTTTTATGGTGAAGCTAATATCGCGAATAATATCCTTCTCATCATTTGGATAATGGTAACTAACATTTCTAAACTCTATTTCATTGACATGGTTAATTCTCTCCGCCCCAGCATGAACTTTTTCCTTTTTTTGAAGCTTATCGACATAATCTAAGTATTCACGACCAATTGTTACATCTTCATTAGCCATTATTAACTTTGAAAATTCAGTTGCTCCCCTTCTAACTAATGTACTTAGAGTACCCAGTAATGTTAAGAAAAAAGTAAAAACTGGTAACGACATACTATGCTCGCTAACTCTTATGATCAACGGGACATACATGAAGAAAAGCTGTATCGTATCAAGTAAACATATGAGCCCAATTGACTTGATTTTTTGTAAGTTGATTTTTCTCTGAGTTTCAGTCATTTGTCGAAAAGCCGCTTCAATTTTTTCCTGATATTGATTACGTAAGCTATACATTCTGATGTCCTTACCGGATTCGAGTTTAAACGCTTCTTGGTATAGATACTTTTGGTAAAAGTTCGTACCATCCACGCTGGCTTTCAATAGTCTTTGAGAATCATTGAATTTTATTAAAAATCGCGCTGAAATCAGTGAAAACATTAAGATAACAACTGGACTCCACCATTCGATTACCACAGTAGCCACGGCAATTACCAATACAGAAACCAGAGTCGCTCCAAGACTTACAAAACTTGGCCACAACACGTCGACTCCACTATCGTCGTCTTCGTAGCCATGTTTTGAACTCGTTACTCGTATTTTTTGAATTTCCGTATCGATTGATTCTTCAAATGGAGAAATCAAGAAGCCCATGCCATCGTCAACGGTCAATTGCAAGCGAAAATTTGCATTTTCCCATTGCAACCACGTTTTATACACAGACTGCCCCCAAAGCAGGCAACCCAATCCGATACAGACAGATAGAATCATGACAGAAAGTCTTGAAAAATTAAAGCTTCTTTGCAAACCCCAAATTATTAATGTAGGGACACCGCTTGTTGCCACCAAGATACTAAGACTAGTGATTCCCTGAACCAATAATCCGTATTTTAATTTTGGAAATTTCTTGGATGTTTTTTTCAAATACCAGTTAATATTTTGAAAAATCGTGTACTTTTCTTGTTTTGCTTGCATCCTCAACCCTCCTTGATTTTAGCTGACTAATAGGATCCGTTCCCAATCAAGGCGCTGCTTACTCTGTAATGACATTAAAGTCAAAACAATCCCACCTGAACCGTTTAACAAACCAATATCGTTAAAATAACCAGGTGTATCATATCTCTTTCCTCGGAAAACCATATCGTATTCCATAAATACTAGTTTTTTTTCAAAATCAGCTACAGATAGTAACCTCGCCAAAATTCTTTGTTTAATTAATCCAATCTCTCTTAATCCGGTATCTCGCTCCATTGCATTTAAAATTAAGAGAAGTCCGGAGATTCCGTGACAAATTGTGGGTGATTTTAGTTGAAGGTCATCAAAATCTAACGATTTTAAACTTAAAAAATAATTCACAGCCGTTTCCATTAGCAGCTGATTATTTTGAAGTTTGGCACCTTCAAAAACTGCACGAGCAATTCCAGGATTTCCATAACACCAGCTAGCACGTTCTCCACCAAGTACCTTGAAATCATTTTGTATTAAATTTTGAAAAGAGACTTCACTAGTCCATGGGGTATTAGCCTGCCGATTTTGATAAAAGAGTTTTTCATAAAAGTTCAGTACGGTGCCTAATGCTTGAGTGTTTGGAATCGTTGAGAGGGCTGCTAGAGGGCCAGCAAAACCATGAGATAATCCCAGATTTACATACCCCTTCGTAAAATACCTTTTTCTGTCCTCATCAATAATATTGTTATTCTTTATAAGGCCATTTGGCAGGCCATAATCAGAGGACTTAAAAAGCCAATCAAATAATTGCACTATTCTCTTTTGATTTTCTTGATCCCCTGAGGATACACCATACTGGCCCAAATATCCCAAACAGGAAGACAGCCCTTGAATTAAATCGTAATCACTCTCCCGTACTCCTCGTTTCTTAATCGCTCTACTTGTTTGATCAATCTGTTCTCTAGTTAATTCTGTGTACAGAGAGTTAAATTCAGTCATAAAGGAATTTAAC
>NZ_JQBR01000017.1 GCF_001438655.1 Pediococcus cellicola | reverse complement strand
ACCGTTTTGCCTCGCGCACTCTACCTTACCTTCACCAAGAAATACCTCTTCTTACCTTTGCGCACAATCACATACTTACCTTCAAAATGCGCACCTGGATCCACCTCGGCCTCCACATCCGTTACCTTTTCCCCATTAATTCGAACCGCCCCGTTCTTCACATCCTCACGGGCCTGTCTCCTTGATGGCTCAATCTTCGTATCATCCACCAACCACAAGATAATATTTTTCTTTTCCTTACTTACCTCAACCGTTGGCATATTCTTGAAGCCTTGCGCAATCTCACCTGCCGTCAGATCCTGCACATCCCCTGAGAACAACGCCTTCGTAATATGCTGAGCCTCTATCACGGCCTGTTTGCCATGCACAAACTCCGTCACTTCTTCCGCCAACCGTCGTTGTGCCTCTCTTTTTTCCGGCTGTGTCCGTACTTTTTCCGCCAACTCATCAATTTCTTTTTCGTCAAGGAACGTGAAGTACTTCAAATACTTCACAACATCTCGATCATCTTGGTTAATCCAAAACTGGTAGAACTCATATGGCGATGTCTTCTTAGGATCCAACCAAACCGCACCACCCGCGGTCTTACCAAACTTAGTCCCGTCTGCCTTTAACATTAATGGAATGGTCAATGCGAAGACCGGCGTATCTGAGCCTTCAACTTTATGAATCAAATCAATTCCGGCTGTGATGTTTCCCCATTGATCAGCCCCACCAATTTGTAACTGAACATTTTCATGACGGTATAAATGAAGGAAATCAATAGACTGCAAAATTTGGTAAGTAAACTCAGTAAACGAAATACCAACTTCCAACCGGCTTGCCACAACCTCCTTGTTTAACATTGTATTCACGTTAAACAACTTTCCATAATCACGCAAAAAGTCCAACAAAGATAATTTTGATAACCAATCATAATTATTCACAATGGTAAAATTTTCAGTACCGAATAAGTTCACCATTTGGGCAGATAAAGCATCCTCGTTATGTTTAACCTGATCCATAGTTTGCAAAACACGTTCTGAATTTTTACCTGAAGGATCGCCAATGGCACCTGTTCCCCCACCAATCACAATGACTGGATGATGTCCCTGTAATTGGAATCTTTTAAGCATCATGAAGGGAATCAAATGTCCAATATGCAAACTATCACCTGTAGGATCCACACCACAGTACAAGCCAATCTGTTTTTTTTCAGTTAATTCTTTCAGGCCTTCTTCATCGGTTGTCTGGTTCACAGCACCGCGCCATCGTAATTCATCAATAATATTCATTGCTTTTTCCTCCTATATTTTAATCCAAAGTATAAAAAAATCCCTAAAGTCACTAAAGACTCCAGGGACGAATTTTTCCGCGTTACCACCCAAGTTATTGCAGAAATTGCAATCACTCAACATCGATAACGTGATGAATCGCTAATTTAAACTTAGAAGCTGTACAACTGTAATTCACCATTACCACATTCTGGTTTGCACCCCCACCAGATCTCTGCCATGTTGGATAATCGGCTACTTCGATTGCCTCGTTGCTTTTAATGTTAGTTACATATTAAGAGAGTTGTTTTTACAAGTCAACCCTCTTTTTAAAAAATCAGTCGAACCAGTGCCATACAAATAATGCCAACCACCACAATTACAATCAAACTCTTAGAAATAATTGCAGCCAAAAATGTGGGCAATGTCGCCAACAAATTTTCATAATTCACCGCCGGCAACTGATGGGCCTGATGCGTGAAGATATTCTCCATAATCAACGCTGTCATGATCACCAAAGGTACAAAGCTCAGGTAACGAATCAGCCACGCTGGTAAATCAAAGTTCTTCACAAGCACGAATGGAATTACTCGTGACAACCAGGTCACTAGGCCACAGCCAATAATAGCCCATAATACTTTTATCGTAACCGCCATTGTTCAATCACCATCCCTAAAAAACACCCAATCAGTGTTGTGACAATTAAAGCCACGTTATTCGAAAGAAAAATTGTTAGGCTATACATTAACACACAAATTAAAATAACCATGCCAACTTGAAACCAAAACCCTTTACTACGATCACTAATCATTTGCAGATACAGTAGGCCAATAAACATCGCCAATAAGGCAAAATCCAAGCCAAATGTTTTCGGATCTCCAACTAGATTTCCTAAGATCCCGCCGGCCACAGTCGCCAATGCCCAGGTTAAATACGCAACCCAATTAGCGCCATGAAACCAGCTTGGAGCCAGTCGATGGTTGGTAAAATTTAATTTGTTCATACTTAATGCAAACGTTTCGTCAGTCAGCAACGTGCCGATCCCAATGTTTTGCCAAATCGAATCCTGTCGAAAATACTGGGCTACCGTTGTGCTCATCAAAATAAAGCGGGCATTCACCAAAAACACTGATAGCATAATGAATGGGATTGAACTGTTAACCAACAATAGGCTCACCATGATAAATTGTGCTGATCCGGCATATGTAATTAAAGACATTAAAAGAATTTCTAAAACACTTAAACCACTTGTTTTTCCCACAATTCCAAATGCCAAACCAATACCGATGTAACCGAACACCGTTGGTAAAGCATCCTTAATTCCTGTCTCAAAATCCAGTTGGCCATTCATCCACTGTCACCTTCGTTCTTCACTATTTATGAATATAAGCCTTCTCACGCCTTATTTGTTATAATTTAGATAAATCAAAACACAGGAGGGCTTGTTTATGGAAACCTTATATCTTGATCATGTCACTGTCGCCGGATACACCTATCTTTTAGCGGTAGGATCAACCGGTCTTGCCTTCGTTAGTTCAAATGCTACGGGAGAAGCTGAATTACGCCACCATTTTCCACACAGCGTATTCAGTGTGGATTCCGAAAAGACGTCAGCCTACAAACAAAATCTCGCCGCACTTTTGACTGGTGAAGCCACACACTTCAATTTGCCAATTGAATTTCACGGTACTCCTTTTCAAATCGCTGTTTGGAAAGCATTGCAAACCATTCCCTATGGAAAAACGTCAACTTATAGTGCCATTGCCAATCAAATTGGTCGTCCTAAAGCTGTTCGTGCAGTTGCCAATGCAGTGGGCAGAAATCCCAATCAGATTGTGGTCCCATGCCATCGTGTCTGCCATAAAGACGGTTCCATTGGTGGCTATCACGGTGGTTTACCCCTAAAACGGCAACTACTAGCTTTGGAAGCACACATCGTCAATCATTAAATCACTAACCAACCACTTCAAAGACTTCACACAAACAGTTCATTTCTTCTGTAAAGGACTGGTTTGCGGCCTGGTATTCTTTTTTGAAAAATGGCTCATGGACGCTACGCCAATACGCCAACGTACGGTTTCCTTCACCCTCATGATAGGCGTGTTCCGCCGTCATATATTTGTAAGGAATAACTTCCACAACCACCGTTTTAGTAATGCATACTGGATGGCCTTTTCCGTCTAAAATCAGATTGTATTCACCAACTTGGGGAACTGATTCGCCTTTTTCGTACAGATCGTAGGCCGACGTCGTTGCTGTCTTAATTCCACGAAAAGTCAGGTCAGCAAGTTCATCCGCCATCTCCGGAGAATCGCCAAATGCCCAAGCCTCATAAACGGCATCTTTTAACTTATGAGACTCACAAAAAGTTTCCCAATAGGTTTTTATTTCTGCTTCGTGTGCCATTAGATCACCTCATAATTTTTTACTATTATATCATTTTTAAGTCGATAAAAACTGTCTAATCTCATTACCGTCTTGGTTGATTAATCCCACATTGTGTAAGGATTGATTGATTTGAACTTTAAAGTGGTTGTGATACGGTTAATTTATGAAAATTTCACAATAAGGAGCAATATCATGAAAACAAAAATTTCTCGTGGCAAATTTGAAAACCTGCAAAAACTAGCGGATGACGAAGGTACCCTATCCATTCTAGGCCTTGACAAACCTTTCAATCCAACTTCAAAAACAGAGCCTGTATGC
Source organism: Pediococcus cellicola (assembly GCF_001438655.1). Classification (GTDB taxonomy): domain Bacteria; phylum Bacillota; class Bacilli; order Lactobacillales; family Lactobacillaceae; genus Pediococcus; species Pediococcus cellicola. The sequence continues at coordinate 13,061 of NZ_JQBR01000017.1, read as the reverse complement.
AACTTGGAACAAAGCATGGAATTTAAACAAATCGTTTCAGAATACCTATCCAACACAGCTTCCGGAATTCTGTTCGATCGCTTGGATGGCATGAAAGTCATTCAACACGCTGGTGTACTCACCGACTATGATGTTTTTTCGAAAAATTCTCTTTTGTCTTTAAATCGCTTGGCACATGCTAAAACGAATGCGGTAAAAGTGACTTTCACATACAATCCGCATACCGATGACAAAACAAATGATCAAAAATTAGCACGATTAGAACGCCTTGGTGCCGAAGCGCTCGCAGCTGATTTACCGCTTTTTGTTGCCCCACTTACTTATGATGACAATGTGGCCGACAAAACCAGTCCCGAGTTTGCTAAATTGCAACCCAGTCTTGTGATTGATACCTTAAAGGAGCTTACTAAGCAACGATATCACATTGACATCCTCGAGATTGAAATTCCCTTAAATTTTGACTTCGTTGAAGGATTTACCGCACCTGATCAGCCAGCTGTCTATTCCAAACGTGAAGCTGCAAAGCTATTAAAGGAAGCCAGTGATACGACAACTCGGCCTTTTATTTACCAAAACGGCCTAAACACCATGGCGACCTTTAATCAAGCCGTAAAATTTGCCGGCCAGTCAGGCGCTAAATTTTCAGGTGCCGTTGCCTCCTATACTGCGTGGTCAGAAGCACTCACAAGCTACCTAAACCAAGGAGAAGTCGGACTCAAAAACTGGCTGGAAACGGTTGGAAAACCAAACCTAGAAAATTTAAATAACATTCTTGAAAACTATGCAACCCCCTGGTATGACCGCTTTGGTGGGCTCAAAAGCCTCGATCTCTTTGATAACCCCATTGAATTATAAAGTTTAGACAAATAATTGTTATTTTAAGAAATTAGTGCTATGATATCAGTGTGATATCAATAAAGCGATTTCACATACTTTTATTCTTTACAAGGGGGTAAATTAATGATGAAAATCGACACCGATATTTTAAAATCTCAAATTACATTCAAACCGCAAAAAGATGGCGTGGCGCCTTTTCTCTCTTGGGCCCACATTCAAATTGATGGGGAGGAATATCCACGAGGCGGTAAAAGTTTGCTGAAGCACCGTGTGTCACGACCAAAAATGCGATCTAAAACAACCGTGGCATTCAATCAAGATAAAATTGATCTTGTAATTGAAGGAACGCTTTATAAAAGTTATCCCATAAATCAGCTTAAATCTTTGACAATCCTGATCATGCGTGGATTTGCAGTTTACTACCCAGGCCGAGTATCCAATAATACGATTACCATTCTGGAGTTTCCGGACACCTCCTATTATTTTGATACCCCGACTCCGTTACCTGCCAATGTTTTACTGGCATCTCCAATCTTTAATCACACGATCGTGAATGATCCCATGAATCTCAAAGCATTTGGTAGTGGGCTTTCACTTATGGATATGAATGATCGCATCGCTCGCATTGGGTATGAAAATCTCGTTAAAGACACGCCACTTAGTTGGCTAGCTACGACATTTAATCCCGAAGAAGAACCTTACCAACTTATGACAAATTGACAAAAAGTAGTTTAAGGCTTAATCTTGGGGAAACTTAGTCAGAATCTCCAGGAGGTCTTCACCATTAGAAATCAGCATTTAAGTAAACCTAAATACGGTTCGCGCGCTTTTTCAACCTTTATGTATTTCATTTTTGTGTTAGCCACAATTTGTGCACTGACCATTTTTAATAAAAGTTTTGGCCAATTTGTAGCCACTAGTGACCCTGTTGTCGACCAAATCGTAACTACGGTCAATGCTAAAATTCCGCAATATAATGGTTACACAATTACAATTGATGCGGCCACCATTAAACCTGATATCAAAACGGCGGTTGGCCAAGTCTATGAGAATCGGCCCATTAAGGTCAATCCGACTGGGTTTCAAAACAGCGTAAAACAACAGCTCATCAACGACGGGGTACCAGAATTAGTCATTAATTCTTCCATTGGAGCTGCTTTAGAAACCAAGTTAACCACTGAATACCAAAATGCGTTTCAAAATGAGTATTTATTGGCTTTCCGCGAAAAGCTCCCCACCTACAAGATGATTACTTATGTGATCATGGCTGTCACTTTCATTATCGGCACACTATTCCGTATCCGATACGTACATTCTAAACATTAATAGCAAAAAACAGGACCTGAATGTCAGGTCCTGTTTTTTAGACTTTTTTTTCAACGCCATTGGTTCAATAAATTTTCGATCGTCACGAGGACCCCATTTTGATTATGATCTGGAGCCACATCATCGGCAATTGCTTGAATTGCCTGTGGTGCATTTGCCATCGCAAATCCCTGGCCAGCCTCTTTAAGCATCTCAACATCATTACCACCATCACCAAATGCCACCACGTTGGTCATTGGAATTGCCAACTGGTTTGCCACTTGCTTAATCGCATTAGCTTTATGGGTATGGGGAATAATCAGGTCAATATCGCCATGGCCAGATGACACTGGGATGAGTTCGTCCTTTAATTCTGTTCTTAACAGATTCACAATGTTAGCCGTCTGGTCATCAGGGACTGACATGCCTAATTTCAAAACTGTATCTTTAATTTCATCCCATTGTGCGACTTGCTGTAACTTGTAGTAATAGCGGCCCGTCATTTCCGCAAAGGATTGCGGTTCTGAAGCCAAAATATAAGCACTTTTGACCGCGCTCACAATGGGATGAACATCCTTTAATTGTTCCAACACGCGAATGGCATGCTGGTAAACCGACGGGGCCATTTTTGCAGAATAAACCACCGTTTGATCCGGTCTTTTGACTAAAGCTCCATTGTCAGAAACAAACCAAATTGAATCGGCGGTATGGGGAAAGAACGCACGTAATTGTGCATCTTGATTGCCGCTTGCCACGACAAATGTCACCTGTTCTTGTTGCATACGTGGATACAAATCCAAAAAATAGTGCCGATCAAAATCCTGCTGGCTATTTAAAAATGTCCCATCCATATCGACAGCTACTAATCTTTTTGTCATGTCTGCACTCCCTGTGTCATTTAAGAATGCTTTCATCATAACAGAAGGCGCTTACAAAATAAAGTAAGCATGACTCTAAAATAGCTTTTATTGTGCAATTTCATCCGTTACAGCCTGCACATATTTTTTAGCGATGACCACTCGCCCGTTAAAATCCTGGATTCGCATGAGTGAGCGACGGTCTTCTTCACAAACGGTACGCATATCAAGTTCAATCAAGTAAGTATTTTCATATTCCTTGATGGCTCTCCCGTTAAAGCCGTTTTTGATCATGGGACATTGTTCACACAGTACCTCAAAGCGCTGATAATTACATTCTTCGTCTCTCATTTTCCGTTCCTCCTATTTATTTCTTATAATTAATATAAGACAAACTTTAATGGAAACATGTGAATTATTTATGAACACAATGTAAAATAAGCATGAATTTATAATTATGATAAAAAAAGAGAACAGGAAATCTTCCAGTCTCTCTGTCTCAAAATTTTAATAGTCGAAATTAGCGAAGAAGGCTGATTGCGCCACTTAGCTGTGAAAACCAAGCGATTCAAAGGACAAATCATTCGGCCCTCTAGACCATGTTCGCAGTCAAAATACCTTTTTCCCATTCTTTTGTCTTAAAGATTGTATTATTTGCCAACAGGGATTAAAACAGTGAAAATTGTGCCGCCACCCGGATTGTCGGATACTTTGATCTTACCTTTATGTGCGCGTACAATCCAATCTGCAATTGACAAGCCCAGTCCGTTACCGCCAGTCTGCTTATTACCGGATTTTTCTTCACGGTAAAAACGTTGGAAGACAGTTTTCTTATGCCGATCACTGATCCCAATTCCGGTATCACAGACCTGAATTTTCAAATTACGATTTTCTATTCTGCTGTTCACCGTAATTGTGGCGCCCGCTTTGGTATATTTAATCGCATTATCAAGTAAAATAACGATCAACTGATGCACACGCTTGGCGTCCATTAATACCGGTCGGTCAACCTGTATGCCAGTAACTAATTTCTTGTGTTCACTGGTAATTAAATCTTTATAAGGATCCAAAATTTTGCCCATAAAGTCGTTGAAATTAACTGGTTTTTTCTCTAACGTAATCACATTGGAATTCGCACGTGCCAAGGTTAACATATCTGAAGTCAACCCATTTAACCGCCGAATTTCCGATAATGACATAATGATGGCGCCCGCCTGCTCTTTGATTGTGTCATTGGGCTTGGTCATTAATCCTTCCAACTTGTTCTGGATAATCGTAAGTGGTGTACGGATTTCATGCGCCGCACTATCAACAAATTCTTCTTGTTGTTTCCAGGCCTTCAACACAGGTTTCATATTAAATCGCGAAATAATGTAACTAATGATAAAGGCTAGCAAGCCAAAGATAATCAGGGATCCTAGCAACAATTCTTTAAATCGATTAATACTTTGAATTTCTGGATTAATATTTTTCAAAACCAACGCATATTTAGGCTGTTCACTTGCTTTGAGTAACTTACCATGATGTGCAAACATCATGTGAGAATTTACTTTAACGTAAACCCGACGGATAGTTTCATCGCCAATCGACATATTGTAAATTTTATTCAATTGCTTTTTGTTGACCTTAATTTTAGTCACAACACTGGACATGTTATTTAAATATTGAGAATTCACAATTTTGCCTTTGTCATTGTAATACACCGTGATGGTTTGAAAATCTGGTGGCCCCATAATATTGGTACTACTAGCTGCCATAGCGGCTTTGCGACTGATTGTGTTATCAACACTGGTATACGTATTGCGTTGATAAAAAATAAAGATAATGGTTCCCAGAATTGAAAAAATAATTAAGAAACTAAAAAACTCAAATAAAAATAATTTGATTTGCTGCTTACGATTAATAATTTTGTCCATTAATTCACTTCCAAAAGAAATCCGACATTTCGTAACGTCTGAATCAGCTTAGGACGGCCCGCCTTTTCTAATTTCCGACGTAAGTTACTAATATATATATTGACCACATTGATGGTGGTATCTGAATCCATTCCCCAAATTCGATCAAAGATTTGTTCTCGCGACACAATGATATTTTTATTTTGAGCTAAATAAGCCAAAATTTCGTATTCCTTACCCACTAATTTAAGAAGTTGACCATCTACACTCACTTGCCGGTTTTCTGTATTTAACCACATTTTATCGTCAATCACCAGTCGTTTATCATCTTGATAGACACCACTGCGTTTTAGTAATGCTTTGACACGCACAATGAGCTCCTCACGATGAAACGGTTTAGTTAAATAATCATCCGCGCCAGTATCAAAGCCCGTAATCTTATCTTCAAGACTATCTTTAGCTGTTAGGACCAAAACTGGGGTCTCAATTTTAGCTTTGCGAATACTTTTAATAATTTCAAGGCCATTCATCAGTGGCAACATTAGGTCGACAATGAAGAGATCGAAAGGCTCTTCAGTCGCCAAGAATTCACCTTCTTCACCATCAAATGCTTGCTTGACGGAGCCAACATCAACTAAGAAATCACGCACACTATCCGAAAGTTGATGATCATCTTCAATTAACAAAATTTTTACAATATCTGTCATCTGACATCCCTAATTTCCTTTTTATTTCTTATTAGCTATTTTAACCCAGAAAATGAGGTCACGACATCATTTTTATGCCCTAACCTCATTTGTAATCTCTATGCAACCACAAATTCTCGATTTTCTAAACTGATTTTCACATCACCTTGGTCCGCCACGTGTGGATCATGCGTCACAATAATCACTGATTTTTGATGGTCATGCGCCAATTCTTGAAATAGATTGATGATCATTGCCGCGTTTTCTCCATCTAAATTGCCCGTGGGTTCATCTGCAATCACAATATTTGCATCTACTAATAGGGCCCGAACGATAGCCACTCGCTGTTGTTGCCCACCGGACAATTTTTGAGCATTCTTCTTCGCGTCATCTTCATTGATACCCACCCGCTTTAAGGTGTCCAAGACATACTGCCTTTCACCTTTGTGAGCGGATCCCGTTACAGAAAGCGCAGTTAAAATGTTGTCCAAAGCTGACATGTAGCCCAACAAATTATACTGTTGAAACACGATTGCGACCTTGTGTTTTCGATAATTAGTAGCCCCAATTTTCTTAAGGTTCTTGCCATCCAGAAAGATATCTCCCTTTTGTGGTTTATCCAGTCCGGCTAAAAATGAAAGTAAAGTCGTTTTACCAGATCCTGATGCCCCAACAATGGTATAGACTTGACCAGTATCAAAGCTGAGATCCACATCCTCATAAAGTGGTTTGTCTGCTTGTCCATACCAGTGTGTTAAATTTTTAACTGTTAACATGTGTACTCATCTCCCGTTATTTATTCACCCAATAAAATATCTTTAGGTCGCAATCTCAGAATGCTAATTGAAGAGACACAAACCGCTAAAGCAATGATAACCAGTCCCATACCGCCTAATTTCATGATAGAACTTGGACTAATGCTTGTATTTAAAGTCTTCAAGGCCCTCTGGCTAGCAGAACTTGTGGAAGCTTGTGACATCATGGCACCACCATGCATACCACCACCGTTATGTTGTGTGCCAGGTGCACCACCTGGTCCATCACTCGATTTAGCTGTGGTGGTAATCGAAGTGGTTTGTTGTTGTGCTAATAATTGATTACCGACTTTGTTACCCACAAAATTTCCTAGCAGAAGCGCAATAACCATGGCACCAATTAGAATGACAAAAAGTTCTGAGAATAGCTGACCAACAATATGCAGCTTAGATTCTCCTAACGAGACTAAGACACCAATTTCTTTTTGGCGCGTTCTTACGGATAAAATAATGATCAATCCCAGAATAATCGTACCAGCAATGGCAACTAACCAAACAATTTTATTGGCAAACGACTGAACGTTTTTCATCGGTTGAAGTAATTGCTGATAACTTTCATCATTAGAACTTACCGTAAATGAACTACTGTTAATAATACTTTTAATTTTTTTAGTTGTGGCCTTTTCTTTTCCTGAATCTTCTAAAGTATAAGTCACCGTGCTTGATTTACCGGTTGTCCCCGTCACACTTGCAGGCAGTGTGTAACTAGTGTAAATCGTATTACTTGGGTCGCTGCCTGGCATACTGCTGCTCGTGGATTTTGCTTTATAAATTCCGACCACTTTTAATTGAATCTTTTTCTTGCCCGACGTGGTTGTTTTGACCGTGATAGAATCTCCGATTTTTAAGTTATTCGAGGATGCTAGTTCCTTTTCGATGACCACGTTTTTGCTATTGGCGTCACTAGCCTTTATGTTTCGGCCAGAAACAATCTTGTCCTCCTTAGAAATAAACGAGGACGTGAGCTTTGTACTAGTTACCCCTTCAATCGAAATATTACCGGTTGAGGCACCTTTACCACCCTTCATCATACCCATACCTTGTGATCCCGTACTAGTTGAGACAGTATCAAAGGAACTCGCGTTTACGGAAGCTGTATTCGTAATATTGTAATAAGCTACCGTGCTTAATTTTCCCGCTTTCTTAATTTTTTCATTAGAAACGGTCGGGGTGGTAATTGTCGGTGTCTTTGACTTGGAGGAACTGGAACGCATCTTGGCAAACATCTTGTTTCGGTTCGCAGAAACACTGATCGTCGTGCCCGCCGATTTTGTCACACTGTTAGTCGCCGAAAGAGCTGCATTTTGAATAATAATTCCTGATAAGACAAAAACTAAAATGGCCGACATAATTAAAAGTAATAATAAACTTTGACCTTTTTTATGGGTCAGGTAAAGCATTGCGCGTTTCAAATAATTCATTCCGTCATCTCCTCATATCGATGACCATATTCTACAAAGCCGAGGTTAAACGAAGATTAAGGCGTTTTAGCGCTTAAAAGACAAGAAAAAACGCCAATCACATTCGCGGTATGATTGGCGTTTTAAGCTAACTAGATAGCTTTCAATGATGTAAGTTAATTTTCACAGGGGAGTTGAACATATGGAATACATTCCATCTTCTTCCAAATCTTGGAAGGTTTTGAAAAACCCGCCTCCTTCTCAATATTAATGTCTATTTTGCATACTGCAAAATCTCATCTTCAAGACGGATGTCCTTCCTCTCTACGCCATTTCAATGGCTAGTCGGACTGGCTCCTTCTCAAAACCTTAGCTTCGTCAATGGCATTCTTACCACGGGTTACGCAAATAACTTTGGTTTGAATCTCCTTAACGAATAAATTCATACTAAGACCTTCACTTTAAATGAAGATTAAAAGAATCGTATTTTCTTCAAGCAGCTTTCTTTACTTATTTATAGTAAGTGTGTATGATACTTATTGTAGTCAGGAAATAGAATTCTAGAAAGATGGTGGATTTAATGAAAATTAACATTAAAGAACAAGCAGCAACTTATTTAGCAAGCAAGGTTCCTGCTGGCAAACATGTTTTTCTTGCTTTAGATGATGGTTCAAGCAAATTTTCCAAATTGGGTGGCACCTGTGCCATTGGAAATAAGTTTCAGCTAGTTGTCGCTGATAATGCCGATGCTGAATATAACGTAACGCTTGAAAACAATGCCGGACTCACCATGACAACTGCTGAGCCTGAATTGACATTTCTAGGCAATGGCTTGGCACTAGACTACAAAAACGCTGCACTTCGCCTAACTGACGACAGTGGTGTTCTTGATGGCGCTGTTTCAGTGGATAACTACCAAGCACCCGTTCAAGATAAAGAAGCTGCTAAGGCAGAAATGGCCGAATTAGGCGGTAAAATTTGCTAATTCACGCTTTTTTAAAGAAAAACTATAAATCTTAAAATCACAAAAAGAGCTGGGAAACTTTCCCAACTCTTTTTTTCACTGCTTATTTCCCATAAGTTTGTTCAAAATCTACGACTGCCCCGCGAAGGTTAGCCTGATCTGTATACTTGCATGCCACCACATCTGGTTTGATAGACGCAATTTTAACTTGTCGACGAATTTTTTCGATATTTTTTTTAACATTTGGAATCAGCTCAGGGTTGTTCGAGACCCCACCGCCAATCACCACTTTTTCAGGATCAAAACTGTATTGTAGATTATAAATAGCTTTCGCCAACGCCCAGTACATCGTATCGACCGCCGTTTGTGCTTCCCGATCACCGGCATCTGCTAAATCAAAGACTTCCTTCCCAGTTTTCTTGGTATGCCTTTTTTCGTTATAGCGCTTTGCCACACTAACCGACGTTCCCAATTCACTCAAAGTATTTTGATCACTAGAAAGTGTATAGCCAAATTCGCCACCAAATAAATGAGCACCGTGCCAAATTTGATGGTTCACAATGACTGAACCGCCAACGCCTGTGCCGATGACTAAAAAGACCAGGCTATCTGCGCCCTGACCTGCACCGTCCGCTAATTCTGCCAAAGCCGCACAATTCGCATCATTTTCAATACTTACTTTTAATCCAAAGCGCTTTTCCAACTCAGGCTGAATTTTAAAGTTATGAATGTAAGGTAAGGCGCTGGCTCCCTCGATGACACCTGTTTTCTTATTAACAGCACCAGGCGAACTTATGCCCACGCCTTCAATAGGATAGTTTGCTTTCATAGTTGTCACTTCTTCAGTCAAGACATCATAAAACTCAGCTAAAGTCTTAGGCGTTTTTTTCGCCGTATGTGCCACCAATTCTTTGCCATCCCACACCGCAAACTTAATCGTGGTACCACCAATATCAATTAATCCAATTTGACTCATCATCAATCACTTCTTACTTAATTTTTTATATGTAACCGTATACATTTTTATTATACATGAAAAAAGAGTGATTTCTCGAATGAAATCACTCTTCGTACGATTTTTTTAGTTTTCGTCGTTATATTTAGATGCTCGGCTTTGATAAGTTCCCTTTTGTGTATTAATATCGAGAACTTCGCCTTCCTTGATAAAGTCAGGCACAGTTACAACTAAACCAGTTTCCATGGTTGCTGACTTGCCTGATCCGGCAACTGTTGCGCCTTTGATAGAAGGCTCTGTTTCAGCTACCTTTAATTGCACTGTATTAGGCAATGTAATGCCAATCACTTCTGAATTGAAGTAATCAATTTTGACATTCATATTTTCCAGCATGTACTTCATTTCATTTTGAATCGTAGCAGTTGGAATCTCGTATTGCTCGTAAGTTTCCATATCCATAAATACTGCTACATCGCCTTGGGTGTAAAGGTATTGCGCATCCTTTGTGTCCACAATGGCTTGTTCTACTTTTTCTTCGGGACGCATCGTCTTTTCCACAGTGGCACCTGAACGTAAGTCATATAACTTCATACGCATCACAGTATTACCCTTTCCTGGTTTGTGATGTTCTGCAGAAAGCACCTTGATTAACTTTCCGTTTTGTTCAAATGTCATGCCTGCTTTAAGATTAATTGCTTCAATCATATTATTTCTCCTCGTGTATCTCGATTCTAACTACTAACAACCTCATTTACCAATCGCGCAGGTCCAGGACTCATATGGCCGACTTCCCTTCGTTTTAGATTCTATATTTAGTTTAACACTAAAACGGCTAAAACAAAGCACCACCTTAAGCAGGTATTTTGGCATACTTACAAAAAAAGCCTGGTAACTTACCAAGCCTTCTAATTTTTAAAATGATTTTGCCACTTTTTCGGCCTCTTGTGCAATAATTTCGCGGTTCTTCGCCATATCCTCAGGATCGCGATGCGAATTGCCTTCACAATAAATTCCTTGATAATCTTTCACACCAACTTGCCCTAATAATGCCTTTAAATAAGCATCACCCATATCTAAAGTGGCCATGAAAGCATTATCCGTATGGTGATAGGTGCCTCCTGAAGACTGAATATGAATCGCTTTTTTATTTTTTAGCGTACCTTCCGGGCCATGTTCACCTTCCACCCAAGTCTTAGTGGACACAACGACTAAATCGAGGTACATCTTCAAACGGTTGGGCAAAAATAAATTGTACATGGGGCTAATAAATACATATTTATCAGCTGCGATAAATTGATCCTGTAGTTTTTGCTGGCGACTTAGTAAGATTTGCTCATTTTCAGAAAGCTCGTTATACGTCACCCCATTGGTCAATTTCTTCCAGCTATCCAAATTCGTGCTGTTAATTTCTGGAACTCCTTCAGCATAAAGGTCATGTACCAAAATGGTGTCGTTTGGATGGATCGCTTGATAAGCCTTCAAAAAACGATCCCCAATTTCTATCGAATTCGCCACGTCAGCTGTTTTAGGATGGGCCTTGATTACTAAAACTTCACTCATTTTCTCATCTCCATTTAGTATTTACGCTTCTACAATACCACAAGTCGCCACCAAACATGATCAAAGACATTTAACATAAAAAATCCCGCAATAAGTTAATTGCGAGATTTTCTTAAAACTTAGCTATTTAAGGTAACCATGCCAAACATATCCATGAACCTTACCATTCAAAGAATGAACATAGTAGTATTTGTAAGTAACACCGTTATATTTCTTAATGTATGTCTTACGGGTAACTTCAAAATGGGTATTCGGATAGTTCTTTAAGTAGTGCAAGGTAACAAACTTAAAGTCGTTTGAGCCACCCGATCAGAGTAGCTTGCCTGATTAGAGAGGGCGATTATCATGATGTCCAAATTGGTCAACGTGCTCCTGTACAATAGCCACAATCGTTTTAGCGGTTAAAGCCATTGCCTCAGTCGTCACAAACTCGTAAGGGCCATGAAAATTATCACCACCGTTAAATAAGTTAGGTGTTGGAATTCCTTTGGCAGTAATGGCATTGCCATCTGTCCCACCACGAAAGGGTTGAATATCAGGAGTCAATCCGATTTTTCGATAGGCATCGAGTGCCAAATTAACGATGTAAGGTGTTTTGCGAATTTCATCGCCAATATTTTGATACTGTTCCGTCAAATTCAGGCTCACTCGTGGGACATCAAAACGTTGGTTTATCTTTGTCACAATGTCTTTTAACATGGCTTCTTTTTGGTGAAATTTAGGTGTATCAAAATCACGAATAATCAAATTCAAACTGGCGTGACCGACCGTTGCCTCAAAATGATTAACCAAAATAAAGCCTTCGTGGTTCCGACTTTTTTCAGGTACTTCGTCCTTAGGTAAAGCACTCACAATGTCATTTGCCAACGTGACTGCATTTACCATCAGCCCGTAAGCATCGCCTGGATGAACGGCCGTCCCTTCAATCTCAATTGCTGCTTCTGAAGCGTTAAATGTTTCGTATTCTAATTGTCCTGGTTGCCCATTATCTAAGGTATACGCAAAATCTGTACCGAATCCTTTAGCATCGAATCGCTTAGCCCCTCGTCCAATTTCTTCATCTGGACCAAAAGCAACACGAATTGGACCATGTTCAATTTTTGGGTTTTGAATTAAATATTCCAAAGCACCAAGCAAAGCAGCCACACCAGCTTTATCATCTGCACCAAGTAAAGTCGTGCCATCGCTGGTAATCAGTCGCTGACCAACAAAGTTTTTTAAATGCGGAAACTCATTAACCTTCAAAACAATATGTTTGTCTGCATTCAACAACACATCTTTACCATCATAATCAGGATGTACCTGGGGTTTTACGTGGTCGGCCGAAAAATCTGCAGTATCTAAATGTGCAATGAAACCAAGTGCACTAATGGGTCGCTTAGAATTACTGGGCAATGTCGCTGTTACGTATCCATTATGCTTGTTATACTTCACCTCTTGGACACCAAGTCTATTTAAATCCGTGACTACTTGTTGGGCAAGCTGAACCTGTCCAACAGTTGTTGGCACTGTGTGACTACTTGGATCCGAACGCGTATTAATTTTGACATAGTCTAAAAATAACCGCTCAATATAAGTCTGATTTACCTCACTCATGAAACCTACCTCCTGTTTTATGCTATAGGCTACTTTCCAGTTAATTGTCATACTTACTTTTCAGCTACCCAATACTTGATTAAATACGTTATTGATCATTGGATGCATTAGATTAAACTTCCCTAGAAAACAAAAAAAGCGCGCTTCATTTCTGAAGGACGGAACTGCAACTATTTTTTGAGACAATCAAA
>NZ_JQBR01000016.1 GCF_001438655.1 Pediococcus cellicola | reverse complement strand
GAAACTTTGTTCAGTTTTCAAAGGTCTACTAATTGCTGTAAAAAAGATTTATCAATTTTTGACAGCTATATAATAATAGCATTTGTAATTTAGCTTGTCAACAAAAACTTTTTTCAATCAACACAACCAAATTGCATATCTCTTAAACAACGTGTACTAGTATACCCAGAAAACACCTTGCCGGTCAATACCTAAAATTCACTTTTTTTAATCGCACCACAATTCAGAACTACTCGTCATCACAAGTACCCGAACAATATTCTTGTATTCGTAATTTTTGTTTTGCTTTTGACTTAGAGTTATCGAAATTATACTTTTCAAAATATTAGTTTTAGACAAAACAAAAAAATGAACCCTCACAAAAATTGTGACAGTTCATTCTGAATTTTTTATTTTTCTGGACGCATTGTTGGGAATAATAAGACATCTCGAATTGAAGGTGCATCCGTAAGTAACATGACTAAACGGTCAATCCCAATACCTAACCCACCTGTTGGCGGCATTCCGTATTCCAAAGCTTCGATAAAGTCTTCATCGATACCTTCCGCTTCGTCGTTACCTTGCTCACGTTCTTTAACTTGAGCTTCAAAGCGTTGACGTTGATCAATTGGATCATTTAATTCTGTAAAGGCATTAGCAAACTCATTGCCTTTAATATAAAGTTCAAACCGATCTGTAAAACGTGCATCATCCGGATTTTTTTTAGCCAATGGTGAAATTTCAACTGGATGTCCATAAATGAAGACAGGCTGTGTTAACTTATCTTGAACAAGTTGTTCAAAGAACTCGTTAATAATATGTCCGACTTGCCACCAATCCTCATAATGAATTTTATGTGTATCAGCTAGTTTTCGGGCATCCTCCAATGACATTTTTGGCCAAAAATCAACACCTGTGTATTTCTTAATGGCATCTACCATGTGCATCCGTGCAAAATCTTTGCCAAGATCAAGCTCGGTTCCTTGGAAACTAACCTTACCATCTGGTGAAACTGCTTTGGCGGCAGCTTTGAAAATTCCTTCAGTCTCATCCATAACATCATGAAAATCAAAGTAAGCTGTGTAAGTTTCAAGCATCGTAAATTCAGGGTTATGACGCGTGTCCATTCCTTCATTACGGAAAACACGGCCAATTTCATAAACGCGCTCCATACCACCCACAATTAACCGTTTCAAATGTAACTCTAAAGCGATACGCAGGTATAAATCAATGTCTAAAGCATTATGATGAGTGATGAATGGTCGTGCATTTGCTCCGCCAGCCTGAGTATGCAAAACCGGTGTCTCAACCTCTGTATAATCTAAATTGTCTAAATACTTACGAACGGCACTGATGATCTTAGTCCGTTTCATAAATCGTGCAAAACTATCATCATTAGAAATAAGATCTAAGTATCGTTGACGATAAATTTGTTCAACGTTCTGTAATCCATGATACTTATCTGGTAACGGACGAAGTGCCTTTGTCAAAAAGGTCAAATCTGTCGCTTTAACCGTCAATTCACCCATGTCCGTTTTCATAACTTCACCGGTAATCCCAATAAAGTCACCTAAATCAGCTTGTTTGAAAAGGGCATATTCGTCTTCACCAACGGTATCTTTACGTACATAGATTTGCACAGTACCTTTACGATCTTTAAGATCTGCAAAACCAACTTTACCCTTACCACGCTTCGACATCATACGTCCTGCAATAGTTGCTTTAACATCTTTTTCTTCCAAATCTTCCTTTGAAAGTTCTCCATATTGTTCATGAAGTTGGTTGCTAAGATGTGTACGCTTGAAGGCATGCCCAAATGGATCAATACCCTTATCTCGTAAATCTTGCATCTTTTGACGACGAACTCTCAACTGGTCGTTCATGTCTTGCTCTTTTTGTGCCACTGAAAAAATCCTCCTCTACCATTATTCTCACGTATTCATGATGCCTATTTTACAGCAAAAAAGCAAGTCTATATTACCTTGCCATTTGTTGTCTCTTAATTGCGCGTTCTTCCTGTTGTTCCACAAAGCGATCAAAGATGTCGTCCATCTCCTGCTCAGACTCTGCATTATTAAGGGCGACCTTAGTTCTTGCAGAATGAGAAATACCCTTCAAATAGTAAGCCGCCTGAGTTCTAAATTCACGCGGTCCTACATAATCGCCCTTTAGCTCAACTAAGCCATGAAGATGTTCTTTTGCAATACGAATTTTTTCTTCTGGTGCCGGCTCACCAATCAACTTGCCTGTTTCTAGATAAGTCGAAACCCGGTGTAACATCCACGGATTTCCTAAAACAGCGCGTCCGATCATAACCGCCGTTGAACCTACCTCATCAAGCATACGTTTAGCATCTTCGGGAGTCCGCACATCCCCGTTCCCCATAAATGGAATCGTTAATTGATCTGAAACTTCTTTTAAAATATTCCAGTCAGCGTGACCCGTATACATTTGCTTACGTGTTCGACCATGCATGGCTAACGCAGACGCACCTGCACGCTCAGCAGCCAGAGCATTTTCAACTGCAAAAACATGGTCAGAATCCCAGCCTGTCCGCATTTTAACAGTCACTGGTTTTTTAACGGCGTCTGTAACATAAGACACCATCTCATAGACTTTATTAGGATCTAATAACCAGCGCGCACCCGCTTCGGTTTTGACAACCTTATTCACAGGACAGCCCATATTAATATCAATAATATCTGCTGCAGTATGTTGATCTACAAATTTCGCTGCTTCCACCAAAGTCTCTTTAGTTCCCCCAAAAATCTGGATACTCATTGGGTGCTCATGTGGATCCACATTCATCATGCTTAATGTTTTTTTGTTTTTATACATGATGCCACGATCCGAAATCATTTCACAAACTACTAATCCAGCACCAAATTTTTTACAAATCAATCGAAATGCCGAATTTGTCACCCCGGCCATAGGGGCTACGACAAGCTGATTTGGAATTTTTACATCACCAATCTGCCACTCCATTTTTTCACCTCATCAAATTAGTTGTAAGTTTATGCAGTCCTCATTTTACGCACTACACAACGTTTAATCATAAAAGTTATGATAACACATAACCGATACCCCACCAAATAAAACTTAGCTTTGTGCTTTAATCAAAACGGCTTTTAATTCTGTTTCGTCATAATGATACTGGTTCCCGCAGAATCGACAAGTCACTTCAGCACCATGATCTTCTTTTATCATGGCTTCAATTTCATCAGCAGGTAAGCTAGCCATCGCCGCTGCAAATCGTTCTTTAGAACAATCGCATGCAAACGAAACTGGCATTTTATCAAGAATCTTGACTTTGTCGTTTTTAAACAGCATCCCTAAAATATCTTCAGGTGTTTTTCCCTGTCGTAGTAGCTCTGATACCAATGGTAAATGTGTTAACGTCTTTTGCAAACGATCAATAGCTTCATCGCTAGCCCCTGGCATTACTTGAATCATAAAACCACCTGCTACCTCAACGGATTCGTCCGGGTTGACAAATACAGACACCCCGACTGAAGACGGAATTTGCTCGGATTGAGCTAAATAGTAAGTGAAATCATCCCCAATTTCACCGGAAGCTAACCCAACATTACCAGTAAAGGGATCTTTTAAGCCCATATCTTTTGTCACGGACAGAGTCCCTTTGTTACCCACAGCGCGACCGACGTCAATATGATGCTTGTCATTGAGGGGAAGAGATACATGTGGTTGCTGCAAATAGCCTTTAACGGTGCCATTGGCATTTCCATCCACAACAATGCCACCAACCGGACCGCCACCATTAATTTTAACCGTTAACTTCTCCTTGCCTTTCAGCAATGAAGAAGCAAGCATTAAAGTACCAACTAACGACCGACCTAACGCTGCCGTGGCCGCACTCCAGGTACCATGCCGTTTTTGTGCTTCTTTTACAAGCTGTGTGCCGTTAACGACATATGCCCGAAACATACCATCGTTAATGATACTTTTTACTAAATAATCTGTCATTTTAATTCCTCATTTTTCGTTTTATCGTCTTACATTTTCACACAAGTTGGTCACGAAACCAACCCTTACCACTCAAAAACAGCAAACTAATAAGGAAAGCCTTACTAATTTGCTGTTTTTCAAAGCTTATTCAACTTTAGTTTTGCTTACAGATCTGTATGGTCATCAGAATCATCAGTCGAATCCTGATCATCATGAGAACTTGGTAAACGATGATTATGACCAGAATCATCCGTTGTGTCATTTTCATGTTCACTAGGAGTGTTTAACTCTGAATCATGATTATCATCTGCATGGCGCTCTGCTTCCTTACGTTCAAGCTCGCGTTTAGACTCTTCGAATGTCGCAGCTTTTTCACTTGGAAATTCTGACTCACCATTTTCTTCAGGCATTTTGCCAGTCTTATACAAGCTAAGAATCTGTTTCTCATCCAAAGTTTCATACTTCAGTAGTGCTTCAGCAATTAACTTATGCTGTTCACGATGTGCTGCAATAATTTGAAGGGCTTGTTGATGACCTTCTTCAGTCAAACGACGAATTTCTTCATCAATTAAAGCAGCTGTCTTTTCAGAGTATGCAGGTCCATTGTCCCCATAATATGATTGCCCTGGCGCCGCTAACTCAACTTGACCAAGTTTATCACTCATACCATATTGAGTCACCATGGCACGTGCAATCCCGGTAGCCTGTTCAAAGTCATTTGAAGCACCAGAAGACTGAGAATTGAAGATGGTTTCTTCAGCTGCACGACCACCCATTAAACCAGCGATCTGTTCCATGGCATCCTTCTTGGACATCAAGTTTTGGTCTTCACGAGGCAACATAATAGCGTATCCGCCAGCACGTCCACGTGGCACAATCGTAACCTTATGAACAACTCGAGCATCATTTAAAACTAAACCAACAATGGTATGCCCGGCTTCATGATAAGCCACAACTTTACGTTCATCGGGACTGACAACCGCATTTTTCTTAGCAGGTCCGGCAATGACACGATCCTCAGCTTCGTCCAAATCGGAAGCATCGATAATCTTTTTATTGCGGCGTGCTGCTAATAACGCAGCTTCATTTAAGAGGTTTTCAAGATCAGCACCCACAAACCCAGGAGTTTGCTTAGCAATCTCATTCAAATCAACATTTTTATCAAGTGGTTTATTCTTAGCATGAACTTTCAAAATAGCTTCTCGGCCACGAACGTCTGGACGACCGACTAAAATTTTTCGATCAAATCGACCAGGACGCAGCAACGCTGGATCCAAGACATCTGAACGGTTAGTAGCAGCCATAACAATGACGCCCTCGTTACCAGTAAAGCCATCCATTTCAACCAATAATTGGTTTAAAGTTTGTTCACGTTCATCATGTCCACCGCCAACACCGCTACCACGACGTCGACCAACTGCATCAATTTCATCAATGAAAATGATTGATGGTGAATTTTTCTTAGCTTGATCAAACAAGTCACGAACACGACTAGCACCAACACCAACAAACATTTCCACGAAATCAGAACCAGAAATTGAGTAGAACGGTACCCCTGCTTCACCAGCGACCGCTTTAGCTAGTAAAGTCTTACCAGTACCCGGAGGTCCCTCCAAAAGAACACCAGCTGGAATACGTGCGCCCAACGAAACGAATTTACGAGGATCTTTCAAGAACTCCACAACTTCGACAAGTTCTTGCTTTTCTTCTTCTTCACCCGCTACATCAGAGAAACGTACTTTATTGGCTTTCTTATCTGCAGGTTTCACTTTGGACTTACCAAAGTTCATTACCCCTTTGCTACCGCCGCCACCTTGGCCAGCCTGGCTCATCATCATATAGAAAAAGACGATAAAGATTAACAGTGGTAACCCAGTAATTAATAACTGTACCCAAAAGCTATTGGAAGCTTCCGGTTTCGTATCCATTTTGACGTTTTCCTTTTGAGCCGCCTTAGTAATCTGTGCAGTTGTTGAGTCATTCTGCAAAACAGATGTGCTAAAACTCTCGACCTTAGTTGTCGAATTTGCTCCTGGGAATAAGCCAGATTGAGTACTGCTCTTTTGTGCCGTACGGTATTTACCAGTAATTTTATAAACACCATTAGTTGGCTGGACAACAAAGCTCTTAACCTTGTTTTTTTGCAACTGGGACACAAATTGACTTGATGAAATAGACGCAGTCTGTGTGTTGTTTCCTTGTCCGGTGACAAAATAAAGTATGCCGACAATGGCTAAGAAAACAACGATATAAAACAAACTATTTTTTAAAAGTCCGTTGTTATTCCCTTTGTTATTCATTGGAATCCTCCTTGTTGACGGTTTTACGAATGATCAGTATTCGTAGCCAATCCTTCGATAATATAGATAATATCACACTTGACCAATTTTGACCAATTATTTATTCATATAAATTTCCGGCTTCAAAACACCGACATACGGCAGGTTACGATACTCACCTTTGTAATCCAAGCCATAGCCAACCACAAACTCACTGGGAACGACAAAGCCAACATAATCTGCTTCTACTTCTAAAACGCGACCAGTCGGTTTGTCGAGTAAAGTACAAACTTTGACGCTTTTGGCATGCCGCCGTTTTAAGAGGTCAATAATAAACTTCAGCGTTCGGCCGG
Organism: Pediococcus cellicola; assembly: GCF_001438655.1. Taxonomy (GTDB): domain Bacteria; phylum Bacillota; class Bacilli; order Lactobacillales; family Lactobacillaceae; genus Pediococcus; species Pediococcus cellicola. The sequence goes on along the minus strand of NZ_JQBR01000016.1, from coordinate 10,803 downwards.
TATCCACGATATCTTCGATGATAAGAACGTCACGACCACTCACATCCTCGGCAATATCAGTTACTAAACGGACTTCACCAGAAGAGTGTGTTCCGCCGTTATAACTGGACACATCCACAAAGTCCATTTGTGCATACACGTCCATTTGTCGAGTGACATCCGTGGTAAAAAAGACGGCACCCGATAAAACACTGAGAATCAAAGGTACCTTATCTTGATAGTCATTTGTTAACTGCTTTCCTAAGCGTTCGCAAGCTGTCGCAATGTCAGCTTGACTATACAAAACACGCTCGATATCATCGTTCATCAATTCAATTCCTCCAGATTATTTGTTTTCCAGATCAAAAAATACTGTTTAGTATCCGTAAGTAATGGATCGGCAAGCCAATTCTTGCGTAATCCTATTAACCATACTGGCCGGTTATTTGCATCTACAATCAGCGGCCACGTAGCCCGTTTTTCCACTGGAATTTTTGCGTCAACCAAGATACGCCGCACTTTTTTATGACCATTATCTTTAAGGCTAAACTGATCAGTAGGCTGCGCATATCTTAAGGATAATGGCCATTTAATTTGGCTTTCACTTAATAGCATCACTTGTTGTTTATTTTCATCTTTTTTAGGGTAATATTCAAGTTCAAATACACCAAGTTTTCCATAATTCTCAACAGCATACCATTGATTTAATCTTAACATAGAACGACCCACTTCTTGTGGACTTTCCCCAGATTTTGTTGTCAAATAGAAACCGAACTTTTGATATCTTTTACAAAATACCCATTTTGCATTGATCTGTACGGACCCGTTTGGCTTTTTATAGTTTCGAATAAGCTGCAAAATTTCTGTTTGCTGACGCTTTGTGACCTGAGCGACAGCCTGATGGACACATATGTATCTTAAAACCACATTTTGCCATTCGCTGCTTAACGCCAAGAATTTTCCTGTGTGGTACCCCCCATTTCCTTGAATGTCCTCAACAAGTTTTTGAGCTTGCTGATCCATTGCCCGCAAAACGATCTGAAGTTGTTCTTCATAGTCCTGAACATGTTGCAAAAATTGGGGATTTTCTGCTTTTAAACGCGGTACAATTTCATGCCGCATACGGTTTCTAGTAAAGGCTTCGTCAGAATTTGTTTGATCCTCATACCAGGAAATCTTTTTCTGCTTTGCAAATTGGCGTAATTCCTGTTTAGAAAAATTTAGCAAAGGGCGAATGATTTGAGTATTACGAGTTAATTGACGCGATCTTATCCCCTGCAGCTGTTGCAAATCACCACCACGCACCAATTTCATTAGAAACGTCTCTGCTTGATCATCAGCATGATGTGCCGTAAATAAAAACTTTGCTTGATATTTTTGAGCCATTTTGGCAAAAAAAGCATAACGTATCTGACGAGCGGCATTTTCAACACCAGTTTGAGGATGCTCTGCAACTGACCAAACTTTAATTTCAAGTTTCAAATGATGTTGTTTGGCATAGTTGGTAAGAAATTGTTGTTCCTCTGTACTTTGTGCGCGTAGCTTATGATTAACATGTGCGATAACAATTTTTGGGCGTCTGTTTAGGGGAAGGGTTTCTAGTAAAGCCAGAAGCGTCATTGAATCTACCCCAGTTGAAACAGCCACCACAACGGTTGTTTGCGGTGTTAGTTTACAGCGTCGCATGGTTAAGCCAAATTGTTTTTGTACTACATCTGCCACTTTAATCACCTTCTAATTTGAAAAAAGCCCGAGCAAAACAAAAATGTTTTGTAACGGGCTTCCTAACTTATTTAATTAGCTGCGACGGCCACCGCGACCGCCACGTTTGCCTTCGGTGTTGCGTTTTAATGTCGTCAAACGAGCTTCACTATCTTTTAAAAAACCAGATAAAAGTGAGTCGAAATCTTTGGCTTCTTCATGATGGTTATTTTGATGTCCTTGATAATGACCACTTGGTTTTGAGGTATGATGTGCTGAATTAGACGTGTGTGCCGTCCGGTTCGAATGATTTGAGTGGTTTTCCTGACTATGATGTTCTGGCGCCGGTTGTGCTTCAGCCTTGCGAATTGACAATCCGATTTTACCGTCATCGCCCACTGACAAGACCTTCACCGTGACCGTATCGCCTACTGACAAGACGTCATGAATATCCTTTACAAAACCATTGGAAACTTCACTGATGTGTACCAATCCAGTCTTGTGGTCGCCTAAATCAATAAATGCACCAAAATTTGTGATTCCTGAAACTTTGCCAGATACCTTTGACCCAACTTCAATTGACATAAAAAAGTACTTCCTCCTTAGACTATGTGTTATTAGTATAGCACCACATGAATGCAAGTGCGAGTAAATCATAAGTCTGCTAATAAACAAAAAATCATTTTGAGAAGCGCCAAATTTGGTTCTCAAAATGATTCGTAAATTTTAATTTTGACTGACATCTGAAGAATGGTCAGAAGGTAAACTATAAATGATTTCTCCTGACTTACTATAGTAATATTTTTCCCGTAATAGCTTTTGTAAGTAGTCGGAATTGTTTAACTGTTTAACCTGTAACCCGAGGGACTTATTTTCTGCTTTAGCAGTATTATAATGGGTCTTACTAGCTTGAATACGTTGATCCACTGACACTCTTTGGTAGTGTGTATGTATAATTTGAAAACCAAAAATGCCTGCCAATACTAAAAAAATGCCAATGATCATATAAAACCGGTGAAGACGAGCCGTACGAATTTTTTTGATTTTTGAATCCACCGATGTCGGTTTTGATCGTTCACTATTTACATTACTCGCCATCCGTATAACCCCATTTCTAAAAGCATCCCTTTAATGGCCATTATAGCAAGGTCATTTTAGCCTGTCTATGAATTTCAAGCAAAGATTTCACAAAAAATTGTAAGTGGTTTCCTAACCACTAAAAAAGGAGTTATCTTTACCAAAAGTGGTAAGCTAACCCCAACAATTTTAGATAACACCAAAAAATATAAACACTATTTTCGATAATCTTTTTCGTAGTCTTCAGACAAAATGGTATACATCCGTTCAGCATCATCCTTTTTAGTTGTTTCGAGCAAGGCGTCAACCCGAATAGTCAACGTCTTATTTCCAAATTTGATGACCAACTTATCATTTACCGAAACATCAGAAGAAGATTTAGCCGTCCGTTCGTTAATTGTAATGCGTCCCTGATCTGCAATTTCTTTAGCAATAGAACGACGTTTGATAATTCTGGATACTTTTAAAAATTTATCTAATCGCATGTTTTCTCCTCATTTCTTTCAATCACAATCCTCTAAGTATGCTTAGAGAAAGTTTGTTCTAATTTTTTAAGTATCTTTTTACCATAGGGAATAGTTAACCATTCTCTGATCGTAAATAAACGTAAACCAAGTGCGCCACTTGCAAAAACTAAGATACCCACTAATATGCTGACGGTCAAACTAATTCCTAGACCTACGCGACTATGAATCGCAAACCCCACGCTGAGCCCATTTTGGACAACACGAACGCCCACTGCCATAATCAAACTAATCAATAAAAGTTTCCCTAAAAAACGCATGTCCAATTGTAAACTACTTCGTAATGTACTTGACACGCCACGCTGCATGATCATGAAGATCACTGCTAAGCTCAGAACCGTAATCCAACTTGCACCCTCAATGCCATAATACTTCACAGCAAGCTGATTCAAACTCAATTTTACAATTAAGCCAAGCAAAAAAGCAAAGATGGCAGGTCGAAAAACATTGACACTTTGTAACACGCTATTATAGGTGGCAATTAAGGCAGCAAAGATGACAGCGAGCAAATAAATGCGAATGGCAAACGTTCCCTGCTGATTGCCAAATAACACTTGATTAATTTGTGGTAATAAACTAATCATCCCTACACTAGCAGCCACAGAAATGGCCAAGCAGATATGCAACATAGATTGCGCATTACGCTTAAATTCATATTGATTTTGTTTTTGAACAGCTTTAGTTAGTGAAGGTAACAGCGTCGTTGCAAAGGAAGTTGCCATCACCAGTCCCAATTGTACTAACGGCTGAGCACGATCATAAACTCCCTTGAGTGACTTGGCGCTAATATCCGCCATCCCCTTATCCACTAATCCATTTTTGACGGTAAACGAATCGACCAACTGGAGTAAAATAATAATCGCGGCAAACAGACAGATTGTTCCTCCCTCAACTAAAAAACGTTTACCTAAGTTTTTAAATCGATCCTGTTCCTCAATTGACGACTTAAAGGACTGGTTGAAAATCTTGGTTCGAAACAGTTGAACAAAATAGAGCGTACTTACAATGGCGGCAATTACCGCGCCAGACATTGCCCATGTGCCCATTCGGTAAACATTCCAATGCTGATGAGCTGCTGTATAAGCCACCATAATGATGACGGTGACTCGCACGACTTGCTCCATAACTTGTGAGCGAGCGGTGGGAATCATCTGAAAAATTCCTTGATAATAGCCACGTCCAACTGCTAAAAAAGGCATAAAAACAAACATCAAAGCCACACATCGGATAATTGGTGTGAGACCGGTATCTCCCATGGCTTTTGCGATAAGTGGTGCCCCACCTATTAAAAGGATAAGCAGCCCCAAAGATACCAGACTTAAAATCATAAAAGAACGCTGTGCTACCGCAGCTTTTCGTGCATCAGTAGGCTGCTCAGCGACTAACTTAGAGACAAAGACTGGAAATCCGCTCAGTGCAAAAGTAATGCCAATGCCATAAATAGGATAAATTTGCTGATAGACGTAAAAACCGGTATTTCCCACCAAATTTTGCAGAGGAATGCGGTAAACGGCACTCAAAACCTTAGCGATCAGAGAGGCGGCTGTTAAAATGAAGGCCCCTTGCATGACATGTTTCATTTTTTGGTTTTGCACGTCAAATCCTCCTCACGTTAAGCCACTTTTTTAATCAGCGCCTCAATAAACTGTTGTAACTGCTTTAACCAATCAGTTTCCTTCATTGCTGGCTGAATGACAAGTTTAACTTGCATTTTATCATTTGAAACATTAACCATAGCACGTAGCTGGGTTACCGAAAGGGCCTCAAAAATATCGGCCTGTTGTAGTTTTTGCGTGGCACGTTTTGATAAGGTTACCATAATGTCATCATCATGACGCTGAATTTTTTCAATTAACGCTTGGTCCGCCAACATTTTAATTTGTCCAATTGCTAATAAGTTAGTCACTTCAAGCGGATAATCCCCAAAACGGTCAATAAGGTCTTCTTGGATCTCCACAAACTGTTCTTGATTCTCTACTTGGCGAATACGCTTGTAAAGTTCAATTTTTTGACGTTGATCTTCAATATAATCACTGGGCAGATAGGCTTCGATTCCCAGTTCAACTTCTGAATCAGTCGAAACTTTGGCAGACTTACCTTGTTTTTTGGCAACTGCATCAGACAACATCTGCGTATACAAATCATATCCAACTGAGTCAATAAATCCGTGCTGTTGTTTACCTAGTAAGTTACCCGCACCGCGAATTGACAAATCACGCATCGCAATTTTAAAGCCAGATCCCAGTTCGGTAAAATCTTTAATCGCTTCTAGCCGTTTCTCACTAACTTCTGTTAACACCTTGTTAGGTTTGTACGTAAAATACGCGTACGCCACACGACTGCTCCGACCAATTCGGCCTCGCAACTGATAAAGCTGTGACAAGCCCATGTGATCTGCATTTTCGACAAATAAAGTATTCACATTAGGAATATCCACTCCCGTTTCAATAATCGTTGTGGTTACCAAAACATCGTATTCACCCTGAACAAAATCGTACAGGACATCCTCCATTTGCTTTTCCGACATTTGCCCATGAATGTAAGTCACGCTTGCTTCAGGGACCAATTCCTCAACACGACTCACAGTTTCTTCAATGTCTTCAACTCGATTATGCAAATAAAAAACCTGGCCGCCACGTTGAAGTTCGCGATGAATCCCATCTCGAATAGCGCCGGCATTTTCTTCCATGACATAGGTTTGAATGGGATAACGATTAGTTGGTGGTGTTTCAATAACTGACAAATCACGAACTCCAATCATGGACATGTTCAACGTTCGTGGAATTGGTGTAGCAGTTAACGTCAGAACATCCACCTGCGATTTCAAATGCTTGATCCGCTCTTTATGTCTGACCCCAAACCGTTGTTCCTCGTCGATGATTAGTAACCCTAAATCATTAAATTTCACATCTTTAGAAAGCAAGCGATGGGTCCCCACCACAATATCAACCGTACCTTTTTGTAAACCGTCCAGCGTTTCCTTAATTTGGGCTTTCGTCCTAAAACGAGAAAGTACGCCAACTGATACCGGATACCCACTAAACCGGTTAATCATTGTTTCATAATGTTGTTGTGCCAAAATAGTTGTAGGCACTAGAAAAGCGACTTGCTTACCTGATTCAACGGCTTTAAAAGCTGCCCGCAAAGCCACTTCAGTTTTGCCATAACCGACATCGCCGACCAGCAAGCGGTCCATTGGCTTGGCACGTTCCATATCATGCTTAATTTCCTTCACGCTTCGCAGCTGATCAGGTGTTTCGGTATACGGAAAGTCATCTTCAAATTGGCGTTGATAATCATCATCTGGTAAAAAGGCAAAGCCCGTCTCTGCCTCACGTTTTGCGTATAATTCAACCAGTTCATCGGCGATATCTTCAATTTTGGAAGCCACACGTCGTTTCGTTTTGGCCCAATCACTCCCGCCAAGCTTATTTAGTCGTGGCTTCTTACCTTCTGAAGCAACATACTTTTGAACAAGATTTAACTGTGTGACAGGAATAAACAGCTTGCCACTTCCAGAATATTGAATCGTAATGTAGTCTTGGTGCACACCATCCACAACAAGGGTTGTCATTCCAGTATACCGGCCAATTCCGTGATTCACATGGACCACGTAATCGCCTGGTTTTAACTCTGTATAACTCTTTAGTCGCTGGGCATTCTCCATTTTTTGTCGCTTAGGTCGCTTTTTGGGCACCTTGGCAAACAACTCATGTTCTGTGACAACAACCAGATTAGCTTCAGGATATTCAAAGCCACTTTCTAGTTGGCCTTGCATGATTGCAACCGTATTTTCAGGGATTGACTTACCACGTGTAATCACGGCATCAATCTCAAAATCTCTTAACGTTGCGCTGACTTTATCAAGTCGATCTTTTTTCTGAATCAAAACAATAATGGTCTGTTTTTGTTTTCGCCAACGATCCATTTCCGTTTTAAGTACCGGCATCTGCCCAAAGAACTCTTGCATCGCACGTGTTCTCAAATCAGTGATTTGATCTAACCGTAATCTCCCCAGTCCCTTTTGAAACAAAGACAATAAGACCTGGGCTTGATTATCTTTTTTGACAAGTTGTCGAATTTCAAATCCGAATTTTTGAGTTGAGATTACCTCGTGTGTTTTGAGTTTATCTGCGACCCACTCTGCTTCGTCTTCTTGCAGATCTCGCTCAGACTCAAGGATACGCGAATAGTCGTCCATTACGAGCACACCATCATCTGGTAGATAATCTAGTAACGTCGCCTTTTGATCATAAAGATAGTCCGTAAACACAATATCATCAGGCTCAACATCCCGATTTTGCCAACGCTCAAGAAGATCCGTTGTCTGTTGTTCTAACATTTGTAGATCGTTATCACTTTTTAAACGGCGTTTTTCTTTTTTTACGGCATCCTGAAAATTTTGAAGACCCAATTGAAGCATATGCTGCGTCACAATAAAATCTGTGGCAGGTAAAATAGTGCTTTCTTCAATGTTTTCCACGCTTCGTTGGGTCTCTGCATCAAAATATCGCAGAGAATCTACCTCAGTATCAAAGAAGTCAATTCGCACCGGGTATTGTGTGTCTAACGGATAAACATCTACAATTGAGCCACGAACCGCAAAGTCTCCCGGTCTGGCTACCATTTCTTCACGTACAAAACCCATGTCAACAAGTTGCTCTTCAAGCTGGTCTAAATCAAAATCGGCACCTACTTGCACATTTAAAACAGCCTTTTCCATCACATCCGTTCCAGGTAAAAATCGTCTGAGTCCTGATACCGATGTCACATAGATGCCTGGTTGTTTATGCAAAAGGGCGTTTAAAAATTCGGTTCTTTGACCACGATAAATAGGAGAACTCGTAGCTGCAGAAGCGGCTAAAGTCTCCTCAGCAGGAAACAAATGAATTTGATCCTCTGGTAAGATATTACCTAAATCGTCGCCCAACTGTTGCGCGTGATACAGATTATCAGAAACAGTTAAGACGGGCACTTGTTTTTGACGTAAAAATTCGCTTAAAAGTAAGGTTTTGGCTGACCCGACTAATCCGGTAATTAATTGACGCTTTTGGGGTTTCAATAATTTTAACGTTTGCTGAACACCCGTTGTTTTCGCAAAAAAATCCTGAATTTCCATTATGGGTCCTCCGTGCTTTCATCAATTGTACTTATTCATTAAATCGGCAATACTCATGCCATTTACCCAATCTTCTAAGCCCTTCACGCTTCGATCAACACTTTCATCAAACAAAGGCTGCTGCGTCGCGGTAAACTTACTAAGCACATAATCAACGACTGTCGATTTTTGTGGATGATCAGTCCCCACTTTTAGGCGATCGAAATCCTGTGTTTTCAAATGGGCAATCAAACTTTTGATGCCGTTGTGCCCCCCTGCAGCTCCTCGTTTACGAAACCGAATTTTACCAATAGGTAAGTCCATATCATCATAAACAACCATTAAATCTTGCAGATCTATTTTGTAATAATCCATGAGTGGTCGCACGGCCCTACCTGATTCGTTCATATAAGTAGAGGGTTTTACTAATAGAATCTTTTCACCACTTAATTGTGTTGAAGCTAGGCTGGCTTCCATTTGATGCTTGGAGAAGCTGGCCTGATGCAGCTGTGCAAACCGATCCACAACCATAAATCCCGTATTATGCCGAGTACCAGCGTATTGCGCCCCAATATTTCCTAAGCCAACGATCATTTTCATTGTTATTATTGCTCCTTAATTTTACTTAAACATGCAAAATGGCCGAACAAGTCGAAACTCATTCAGCAGTTAGAAATTTAATTACATTTTGTTTGTTCATTGTACCATAACACACCTGTAGTTTCAGGCGTTATGTCCCCTTTTCACTTCATATTACCGGTCTTTCATTCGAGAGACAAAATTCAATTTGTAATCTCCATGATTCCCTTTTGACTAATTTTTATTTTGAAACATTTTTTTCTCTTGAAAATAAGCATTTAGTTTCTGTATAAACCAAATCCGAAACGCATCAATTGGAATAGTGACTAAAATAATCAACGCCACACACCCCAATCCATATATGGGGAGCCAGGGCGTATACTGAAATTTGAATGTCTGAAAAATATTATCCCACACAAAATGCCTTGTGAACGGATTATCAGTTAGCAAATATCCTGCAAAAACGGTTTTTGCGAGTCTGTTAATCCATTTATTATAAAAAGTTTTAGACCGTAAAATTAAAATAAATAGCGCTGTTGCACCAAGAAATGCGAATAATTTGTCCGTAAAATGAACGCTATCTGAGCCATAATTCAGTCTGTCTAAAAGAACCATTGAAATCAATTCAATTATCCATAGCAAGCCAAAACTCGTGACCAGCATCCAATTTTTAATAAAAGCCAGTCTTTTTAAATACTTTCTAATAAAGGTACCGATGAAATACACAACGACAAAAGAAGCCAAATAACCATTCATAGTGTAATTTCTTACTAAAGAGAGGGTATCAAAAAACATTAAGATCAAAATTAAAGACAAATGTTCAGTGAAATTAAGTTTAATTGATAGGACGTTAAAAAAGGGAATCAACAAAACTAACATTATGTATGCTGTCACAAACCAATACTCTCTGGAAATAAATGGTAATAAAGTCTTTACAACGTCACCCAGACTTGGCTGTATGATGTTAAAAAGCCAAGTTATTCCGAATATAAGAAACGAATAAAACCAAACTTCTTGCATCGTTATAAAGCTGTGTTTCAGTTGTTTTCTTTCATAACTCATTACATCTTGATTTTCTTTTAAAGAGAAGTAGCAAGTAATCAAAACAAAAATATAGACACCAAACTTCCCAAGTGGCTGATAAAGCATAGTGACCAGATAATTGAGCGAACTTTGCTGGTCTGTTTGCCAATGACTCCAAAGTGAGAAATGTGAGAGAAGAATAAAAGCAATCGCCATAATTCTGCTCAATTCAATATTTGACTTCCGCTTCAAAACATATGCGCCTCTTTCAACTTTTTATAGCGTAATTCGAAAAAATTAATACAACTCATTTATTATATAGGAAATTCAATGTTAGGAAGCCTTTAAATTTATGAAATTTTTATGAATATTTTCACTATTCACCGCCATAAAATATCAACTTTTTTTAAGACTTCGCTCCCAGAGAGATAATTAAGGATCAAAATCATGATTTCTTGTTAATATCCTCACAATTTTACATTCACCAGTGCGAATTGAATAGCTAACTTTGGTGATAGAACGTTTCAGATTTTAGTGAGGAATGAAACGACTCTATGGGGGCATTATCAGCTGGCATTCCTTTATGGGATATGCTTCTGGTAATGCCTTTTTGTCTGGCCAAGTCAAAGAATTCGAGTGACGTGTACGTTGATCCTTGATCGCTGTGCAAAGTAACGTTATCTGGCAAAGTTGGTAACTGATTCAAAGTATCAACAGCTAAACGAGTATCTGGATGGTCAGACAGTTGATAAGCAATAATCTCAGAATTGAAAGTATCCATAATAGTTGATAGATAGAGCATGTGGCTACCATAAGGTAGGT
>NZ_JQBR01000015.1 GCF_001438655.1 Pediococcus cellicola | reverse complement strand
TTATCATCTTGATTTGAAAAAGTCAACAACTTTTTTCAAAGCTAAATTTCCTTTTCTCGTTCAAAACGACCTTGAATATAATAACAAGAAAATCCTACTTGGTCAAGCATGTTTAATAAATTAATCTCACATTAGTTGAAACTCTATACACAATTTCTAGCCATTTTGCTTGTTTTACTAGCAAACTCATTGAATATGATATCGTTTTTTTGCCGCCGCTTTCCATAAAGGCAAAACGCTTGCAATGCTTTGAAATCCAATGTTTTCTTCTTTATTGGTCCAATAAAATTTACGATACGCATGAATTGGAGAAGGCTTTGGCAGATCATGCAATAATTTCTTTTGACGCAACGCACTAATTGACAAACTAATACGCTCATTAGCCGGATCAATATCCACAATCACACAAGAAATCGATTGCCCAACTTCATAAATTTCTGCAAGATCCGCAATAAAATCATGACTACATTCAGAAATATGAACTAACCCTTTAAAATTCAAGTCTTTATTTTCCACAAACAGCCCATATTTTTGAACGCCAGTTATGGTTCCCTGAATAACATCACCAACTTGCATTTTTCATCCCCCTTTACATTCTTATACTAAAGTTTATTTTAGCGAATCACGAAATATGATACAATACTTGTGTTTTAAAAAGCACTCTAATTTAATATTACATGTTATGGAGGAATATTGTGTCTATTTTGATTGACTTTGTTTTACACATTGATGAACACTTAATTTCTATCGTAAATACGTTTGGTAATTGGTCTTACCTTATCCTATTTGCAATAATCTTCGTCGAAACTGGTGCAGTCATCTTACCTTTTCTACCAGGAGACTCTCTTTTATTCGCTGCTGCTGCACTTTCTGCTAATAGCACGTACAATCTCAACATTTGGGTTTTCGTTTTTTCTTTATTCTTTGCAGCCGTGCTTGGAGATTCAACTAATTTCTTCATCGGTCGTGGCATTGGAAATGCCTTAACAGAACACCATTTGTTCGGAAAATTCATCAATAAGGAAAAATTAGATGAATCCAGAAATTTCTTTGAACGCTATGGTAGTGTTTCAATCACCTTCGCACGGTACATGCCAATTATTCGCACATTTGCACCCTTTGTTGCTGGTGGGAGTAACTTTAAATTTCAAAAGTTCATCGTTTTCGACATCCTTGGCGCAGCCACTTGGGTAGCGTTATGTTGTGGCGCCGGATTTTTCTTTGGCAACTTCCCGTTCGTTAAAGAACACTTCTCAGTAATCGTAATCGGCATTATTCTAATTTCCTTAATTCCAATTCTAATATCATTCCTTAAAACTCGTAAAAAAGCAATTTAAAAAGGAATCGTGATTGTTTCACGATTCCCAAACAAGAATTTTACCGTTAATGCCTGCTATCTAGTGGGCATTTTTTAGTTGCTTTTTTCCTAACCATAAAAAGATCAAGTAATAGATTTCAATTAACACAAAAAATAACACAAAACATTCTAAAAAAAATGTCTCCGGCAAAGCGGTAATAATCGGATCTTTTTGTGGATCAAACATCCAATCGTCATTACGGAATAACACTTCATGAAAGCCAATAAAGAATTGATCAAACGAAATGCTCATCATAACTGCGACAAAAACTGGAACTAGCAAGGACACTTGCATCTGTCGAATAACGCGCCAAAGCGTTTTTGTGCGGACAAGTTCTCTGACAAAAAAGAAAACCAAAATTCCAGAAACAAGTAGCACAACATCATTTAACATAAATAGCTTTTTCACGTCCGAAAAATGCTGCAGTCCTGCCGCTGAACTTGTGAAATTCGTCATCTTTAGTTTCGTAATCCAGGGAAAGCTTAAGTAACTGATCAACTGATGATAATTTTTCATGAGTTGTGCTTCCGATAAATGAACGGCTGATAAAACACCATTCCACGACAGCGTCCAGCGATACAGAATAGTACTGTTAATGACTAAAAAAATAGCTAAAGAAATCCCAAACAAGTGAAATGCGAACCACTGACCGAAACGTTTCCATCTCATTTTACTACTTCCATTCATCAAATGAACGAATTGCATGCGTAGGTTGGATATCCTGATTAGCCACAAACTCCGGTGTGGATACTCCTGTATAGACTAGTAAAGTATCAATTCCAAAATTGATTCCTGCTGAAATATCCGTCATGTAGTTATCGCCAACCATGACAACATCTTCTTTTGGCAAACCTATTTTTTTAACTGCCTTTTGCATAATAATAGTTTCTGGTTTACCAACGTAAGTAGCACGTTGCTGTGTCGACCTTTCCACAAACCCAATTAACGAACCTGCTCCTGGAACTAGCCCCCGCTCATTAGGTAAGTTAGTGTCTGCATTCGTGCCAATAAATGTTGCCCCACGCTTAATCGCCAGCGTGGCTAATTCAAATTTATGATAGGTGACATCATAATCTAAACCGACAACTACCCAGTCAGGGTGCACTTCATCAAATACAAAGCCTTTGTTCATGAGTGCTTGCTTTAACCCTAGCTCACCAATGACATAAACTTTACGCTTGTCACCAGCAATACCATCCAAATAATCTGCAGTTGCAAGCCCTGCCGTGTAAACCTCGTTACCGGTGACATCAATATCATGGTTCTCACGTAAGTTTTTAGCCACATCATCTGGTAATTTAGTCGTATTATTAGTGACGAACAAAAAATCTGTGTGTGTATCTTGCAATCTTTTTATAAACCGAGCTGCCGCCGGAATTTTGTCTCGCCCACGATAAATCGTCCCATCTAAATCAATTAAATACCCTTTATAATCTGAAATCATCTAATCTTCCTCATTTTGTCTCTCGAATTGTAAACGAACGCTTACCACGTTTGTGAACTTCTGTAATTTTATTTTTTCTTTGTTTGACACTTTCAGCTTTTTCTTGTTTAATTTTCTCTTGCGTAAAAGGTTTTTGTTTGAACTTATGCGTCCGCTTCCGGCCTTTCTTTGATTTAACATTATTTTTATGTGTTTTCTCAGTCACGTTTTTAGTTTTCAAACTCCGCTGTTTAGCTGTCTTATTAACACTTAAATTTTTCAATATAAAATAGGCACAACCAAAGTTGCAGTATTCTAAAAGGTAATCCTCGATAGCACTTTGTTTTTCATCATCTGGCGCATGTCGATCTTGGTCACTGTAAAATCCCTTTAAGCGCAACTGTTCATAACCAATATCACCAACGATATAATCATACTTACTTAAAACTGGACTGAACCGTTCAGCTAATTGCTCACGATCAAAAGCATCCCTTATGTTCTTGGCCATTTGATATTGATGTCCATTAATGAGAAGGTTGGTTTCATCCAAAACGTCAACCGTGTTTACCACTGGTCTCCGCTTAGGACCATCTTCAGGTTTATCCTTTTTTGTTTCGCTCATTTTTCCGCCTCCTTTTTAATTAGCCTCGTTTTGCAAAATCTTCACGTTTTCCGATAATCATTTTTTCAATATCCGTTTCTGAAAATGGTGTGCCAAACGGAATTTCATAATCCAAATAGGCTTTCTCCGGCGTATCAACACCCACATTAATATCCTCTTTTATATTGACACTATAATGATGAATATGCCCATGTAAATTGATAATTTGTTTAACAATTCCCATCATCATGGGATAGTGCGTCATGTATAACTGACGATGATTAAGCTTTATCAAAGCACCAACATCATGAAATTCAAACTTAGGTTTCCCTGTAAGTATGAAATTATGGTGATCCAAAAACTTAAACAAATCACGACTATCATGATTACCTTTAATCAAGATCAAATGCCCGTTTAGTGCCTTCAACACTTCAAAAACGGCTTCATTTGACAATTTTGCTGGATGGGTGAAATACAGCGCAATATCACCTAAATGATAAACCGTATCAGCCGGCTTCACTCGTGCATTCCAATTCTTAATAATGGTTTCGTTCATCACCTCAACTGATGGAAATGGTCGTGGTGCAAAATCATTATATCCTAACAAATCCTTATGAAAAAAATGTGTATCTGCAGTAAAAAAGTTCAAAACTATCCCTCATTTTTTGTTCACTTGTTTTAGTATATAACATAACGACTGCTTTTTTACAGTATCTTTATTTAGACACATAAAAAGACGTGTCTAACCCTGACACGTCTTGATACTATATATTTGAATTTGTTTTAGACCTTTTCTGAACTAAATAAACCAAATTAAGCCCCACAAACCACAACACCGAGCCAATTAAAGCGATCAAAGTGTCTACTTTCAACAGCAACACCACACCTACAAAACCAAGAAACGCCAACACAATATAATCACTAAACGGATATAGAGGCATTTTAAACGGGCTTGCTTCCTTGGCCTGTTGAGAAATCAGTTTACGATACTTGAGATGTGCAAGAATTATGGCACCCCAAATGAATAAAAAACAGGTTGTAGCAACACTAGAAATAAATGTAAATACTTTTCCTGGAATAAAGATATTCAAAATGACTGCTAGCGCGATTACGGCCGCTGACATTAAAATTGCATTTGCAGGCACTTGTGTCCGTGAAAGTTTGCCTAATTTTTTCGCCAATTTGGATTTACGGTTATAACTTAGCGAAAACAACATACGCCCGGTTGTAAACAACGCACTGTTACAAGCCGATGCTGCCGCCGTCAATACCACAAAATTAATTATTGCCGCAGCTCCAGAAATCCCAATATTTTGGAACACTTGCACAAAGGGACTGGACGATGGTGACACATATCGCCAAGGAAAAATTGCCATCAAAAAGAAGAGCGCCCCAACATAAAACAATCCAATTCGCATTGGAATGTCATTAATCGCTTCTGGAATTACCCTTTGTGGATCTTGAGTTTCGGCCGCCGTCATACCAACCATTTCCACTCCAACAAAAGCAAAAACGACCATTTGGAAAGAAAGCACAAATCCCTTGATTCCTTTAGGAAAAAAGCCACCATATGCTACTAAATTACTCAATGAGGCATGACCAACCGAGGTTTTAAAATGCAACAAAACTAGGATAACTCCTGTTACGATTAAAGCCAGAATTGCCGTAATTTTAATAATTGAAAACCAGAACTCAGTTTCTCCAAAAAGCTCCACAGTAATCAAATTCATTGCCAAAAGAACTAATAAGATAATAAATCCTGGTATCCACTGTGGTAATTTAGGAAACCAAAAATGCATATACAGTCCCGCGGCTGTAATTTCAGCCATTGCAATCGTTACCCAGCAAACCCAATATGTCCACCCAGTCACGAACCCCACACGTTTGCCTAAATATTTAGCCACAAAGTTAACAAACGAAGTAGAATTTAGATCCGACAAAAGCAGTTCGCCCAATGCCCGCATTAACCAAAAACACATTACACCGGTAATTGCATACGCAAGTAATATCGATGGCCCAGCCAAATGAATGGATTGGCCGGCTCCTAAAAACAGCCCAGTCCCAATTGTGCCACCAATGGCTATCAACTGTACATGTCTACTTTTTAATCCTCTCGATAAATTTTTTTCTTCATTTTTCCCCATATTTCCTCCATTAAATATATTAAGCGTTAGTTATAACACATTTATATCTAATCATATCGAAATTCTGGAATGAAGTAAAATTAAGCTCTAAAGTTCTCTTGATGCCACTGCCTAATTTCAATCAAGAATTTTTGCACTGCGTCTTTTTGTTTAAACGAAGGGAAATCACCTAATAGGACTTGTTTTGCTTGTACTGCTCGATCACCATGATTTTGTAAAATAAGAATTGATTTTTGTAAACTAGCACTGGTAAATAAATCCTTTGGAAGATTCAAAAAGCCTTGTAAATAAATTCTATTTTTAAAGAAATTCAACAATCCCGCCGACTGATTAGTCTGAAATAAATTGCTAGGTACCAAGAACACTCCGAATCCTCCTGGATTTGTATGTTTCATGGCTTGCTCAATCAATAAATGATGGACAAAGGAGTGTCCTTCATTGCTGTGCGTGTCAAAATTTTCAACACGATGATCAATGGGATAATAGCCAACTGGTAAATCTGAAATCGAAACGTCAGCCGCTTTGATAATTAATTGATCCAGTGCGTCTTGGTGATAAAGATCAACCGTTAAACGTTGTAACTGTGTATTGATCCCAGCCAAAGCAAGCATCGAATCGTCATTATCGATTCCTATGCCAGTCACCACTTTGTTTTCATGATTGCGATGAATGTCGTTCATGACTGTTGTCAACAAATTAGCCGTTCCCACCGCTGGATCTAAAATTGATAGCTCTTGATCATCATCGTGAAGCACTTGGATAAGATACGCAAAAAGCATTCCAATGGTATCCGGCGTCATTTGATGATTTGCCTGTATATGATCCTTTTGAACAGCTTTCAACATTGCCAATTGGAGTGCCTGCCGAATCGCCTCGGGTTCTAAACGTGCTAAATCCAATTCGTTATAAAAATGTTCTAAATTATGCTTCACTTCCGGTGTTGGTAATCCGTCTTCAACTTGTACCTTACCAGAAATCAAATTATTTCCCGTTTCAATCAAAGCATCCAGATACGAAGAATCAAGCGCGTCTTGTAATTCTTCTGTACTGGCATCAATAATTTTATATACTTGTTCAATTTCACTATTATTCGTGATCTCCACCTCATTAATTAACTTAAGCTCTGAAAATATCTTAACATGAATTAAAGTTAAATGGCATTCATAGCGGTTTATCACTCACGGGAAATTTAAAACTGTGCTGATTTTTCAAAGTCACCACAAATTTGTCACCTTTTATTTCAACTGTACCAATATTTGTCTTGAAATACTGACATTGCTTCTCATCTTTTTGTTTTGCAATCAGCAAATTACACAAAACCTTTGCATCATTTGATTCATTCGTTTCCACCTGCGAGATTAATACAGTCCTTTGACCATGTTCGATCTGCAGGACAAGACCACTAAAAAACACTAAAAACAACAGCGCACTTAACAAGACGTAACCAGGTTTATTTTTTGGGAATATAGACCTCATCAGTTTTCACTTCTTCATTATTAAATTTTATCGTTAATTTTAGAAATGGCTCGTTATAATTAAAATCCACAGCACGCACGTTTGTAATGAGTGGCATGTATCCGGGGGAAAATCGCAATTGATCTTGATATTTTGCCAGCTTATACACTTTATTTTCTTCTAAACTTTCCAGATAAGCATAAGTGGCACTTCCTCTATGAAATCGAAAACGATGCTTAGCGGACTCAAGTTCATTTACTAAAATTTGCCAATTTTGTGAATTTACTTGAGTTTGTAATGGTATTTTAGTAAATCCTGTACTGAAGGAAAAAATTTGGAAAATAATCCCTAATATGAGTATTGCAAGCAAAGTCTCTAGCAGCGTAAAGCCCATTTTTTTATTCAAAGTCGATTTTCCTCAACGTTTTCCGGTGTTCACTTTTTAAGAGTATCCCATCTTTTTTGACTTCAAGCGTTCCTGAATTTAGTGATATTGTTTCCGACTTGATCGCATCTAAGCGTCGACTGGCAGTCAATAAAGTGCGACTAACATCAGTGGATTCGCCCAATTTTTGAGCTACTTGGTGCTCATTTTGCACACAATTGTGAACCAAGATTAACGTCATGCTTATGATACTAAGTGAAATTAACGATTCACTTAATACAAATCCCGATTTATTCTTTTTTAACATGGTAAACACCCCATCCTAACTGAATTGTCAATCGGTATATACTATCATCCCTATCAGAATGAAACGAAATTGTTTGTGGTTTCACGTAACCGTCACTGCCAATTTTGACTTCGTGATCACTGTATAGTTGAAGCGAATCTGGGATTTTTACAGAATGTGCATCTTTATGAAAAACTTTAAGTGGATTAAAACTAACGGTGCCGCTCTTATGATTAAAAGTAATATATGTGATGGTTCCATCTAAATTTGCAAAACGTTCGTATTGTTTCCATTCCGTATCAAAGTTTGACCAAAATGCCTGTTCTTGCTGCCACGCAATTGTCTTTTTAAAACTTAATCCACTGGTTGAAATCAGTAGCGTTGCGATTCCAAGCACAACTAAAGTTTCAACCAACGTAAAGCCTCTTTTATATACGTGCATCAAATCTATCTAACAGCCTTATTATCTTTGATACTAATATGGTTCTGCTCTGCTTGAGCCACTTGTTTTTCTGTCAAATAGCCGTCCTCTTTTAACTCATCAAGCGAAGCTGGTAACTTTTGGTGCTCATTTTCATACAAATCGATTTGAGTCTGAACGACTTCTACCATCGCATTGCCATGAATTGTCTTAGCGCTATTTCTTTGTTGGGCAATATTAGGTAACACGATCAAAATTAGCAAAGATATAATGAAAAGAACAACCGTCATTTCTATTAAAGTAAAGCCTCTTTGGAATTTTCGCATTTTTTTCATTTATAAACTCCCCCCATTGAGTGATACATTGGCAGTAAAAGACTCAGATACATGAAAACAATAATGAGTCCAATTATCAAAAACATCAGCGGCTGCATAAAACCAATTAGCCGTTCAACTTGTTGTGTCAACTTTTGGTATTTAATTCTAGAAAACATCACTAATTCTTGCCCCAAAGAGTCAGTGGTACTGCCCTTATTTAACAAGACGTTAAGTTCTTGTGGAATAAAGGGATATCGATTAATAAACGAAACGGCTTGTTGCCCTTCCATTAATTGTTTTTCTAAAGCATCACCAATTTGGTAAAGTAGTGACGTGGGCGAGAAACTTTCCAACAGCGCACAAATGCTTTTTATTCCTAATCCACTTTTTAAAAGCATGGCCAAATTTAAGGATAAATAGTAATGACAATAAGTTTGATAGACTTTGCCTATGATTGGTAATCGACATAGTACCTCAACTCTTTTAAAAATAGGTTGCTTAGAAAAGCTTCTGAAGAAATAACTCAAAATTCCCAGCAGACTACCCCAAACACCCCAGCTATAGAGTGCCGTATATTTAAACTTGTGAACCTGGGTTGCCAAGTTCCACTGGCTAAGCTGTGGAAAAATATAGGTTTTCATGCCAATCATTAATAAGCCTAAAAAGAAAATTAACAATGCCGGATATTCTAAAAGCTGAATGAGTCGCGATTTGTGAGCAAATTTGACATTTAAATAGTTTCCTAATGTCTTTAAGCTTTCCGCTAATTGTCCATGCTTTTCGGCAATCAAAATCTGATAATAAATGTCCTCTTTAACATGCATTTGAACAGCTTTTGAAAATGCCTCACCCTGTTTCAAGGACTGAATCATCTTTTCGAGAACCATCTGTTTAGTCGGTAATACGACTTTAATGAAGTTCAATGCTTCGCCTAAACTAAAGCCGACTAATAACAAATCAGCCAAAATCGAAAAAAATCTGGCCTGATCCTTAGTTGTCAATTTATCCTTCTTGATAAACTTTAGCGGTTTGTTTTGAAATAAGGTGTTTTTGATAGGCTCGTTCAAGACATTTCCCCCAATCACTTGTCATCTGATCAAATTGTGTGGATTCAAACGCTTGTCGCAATTTTTCACCCCATAGAAGATCAAAAAGTGCTGCTACTTCTCCATTTTCTAGTGGCAATAACCGTTGATAACTAATACCACACACAGATTGTTGTAACATCTCAGCATCAACTCCCAATTGTTTCAACCGTCTAATGACACCATGAACGTTTTGAGCATGTACGGTACTTAAAACCAGATGCCCACTTAAAGCGGCCTTAACTGCTATATTGGCGGTATGACTATCTCTAATTTCACCAATAATAAAAATATCTGGTCGATGACGTAATCCAACTTTCAATAATTGCTCATAAGTCATTTGTGCTCGCGTATTAACCTGTAACTGCAAAAAATTCTTTTCAAAAATTTCAACCGGATCTTCAATTGTCATCACGACTCTTTCTTGCGATAAATGCCGCGCCAATTGATAAATTGCAGTTGTTTTTCCCGATCCCATCGGCCCAGAAAAAAGAAGTAATCCACGTTTATCTGTTAGTTCGATCAGATCTTGCCATTGTTGAGGATCCAAGTGTTGAATTTGAGCCTCAGCAATGGGATAAATAAAACGAATCACCATACTCTCGCGATTAAGGAAATCTCCAACTGTGGACAAACGTAAATGCACCTTATCTTTACCGTGATGCCAATAATAAGCACCCGTCTGCGGGCGCCTTTTCTCACTTAAGGCCATGTCCGCCTGAAATTTAAAAAAAGCGATTAACTGTTCGCCAGTTTGCTTAGAAACTTCTTGAATTAAGTAACAATGATTTAACTTTTTGTACATCACTTGATAGTCCTCTAATTTTGGCAAAAAATACAAATCGGTCGCTCGTTTGGTGATACACAAAGACATAAATTTTTGAACATATTCTTCTAACTTCAATGTTCTAACCTCCTCTCATAACTAAGTACGAAAAAAAAGGCATTTATTTTTTTTGTAACAAAAAAAGCACAAGGAAAAATTTCCTTGTGCTTCATTTAGATATCGTTTAATCCTCATCTGGCATTTCCGCAGCTTCATAAACTTCGGAAACGTCATCGTTATCTTCTAATTCATCGATTAGCCCTTGGTACTGGCTACGTTTAGCTTCCGGTACTGGTGTTTCATTTTCAGGGATCATGGTTAGTTCAGCCGTTGCCAACTTGTAACCAGCCTTTTCCAAACCGTCTCGAACCTCTGCCAATGCCTTAGGATCTGTATAAATTTCAAAGGCATCATCAGAACTTTGAATGTCATCAGCGCCTGCGTCAAGTGCGTCCATCATCATCATATCTTCATCGGTATCATTGTCTTCTCTGGAAATCACGATGTAACCTTTTCGGTCAAACATATAGGAAACAGAACCACTTGCACCCAAAGAACCACCATGATGTGTGAAGGCAGAACGAATTGCAGCAGCTGTTCTGTTTTTATTATCCGTCAAAGCCTCTACAATAATCGCTGTGCCACCGGGTCCATAACCTTCGTAGGTAATTTCTTCGTATGCAGCACCACCGACACCAGAACCTTTATCAACGGCACGTTTAATGTTATCTTTCGGCATATTTGCAGCTCGAGCCTTATCCATCATTAGACGTAACTGAGGGTTACCAGAAGGGTCAGGACCCCCAGCTTTGACTGCCATATAAATTTCACGTGAAATTCTTTGAAAAATTTTTCCACGTTTAGCATCCTGAGCGTTTTTACGACCCTGAATATTGTGCCATTTTGAATGTCCTGACATTTCCAAACTCCTCTTTTCTTTTAATGAATTTTTATAGTTAGTAAAACCTTATCTAGTATAGTAAATTACAAGATTTTTGGCAAGCTATAGTTACCACTAACTAACTATATTTTTGATTTATCAAACCATTTAATATTGAAAAACATTGGATTAACATTAAATCCAGTTAACTTTCTGTTAACCACCCATTCGACTATCATTGATTGCGACTTAAAAAAATCTAGCCACCCAAAAATAAAGAAGAGCTCTTTTTTAAATGAACTCTCCCTTATTTTTACTCAAATGCCTTCTCAATCGCTTGATCTAAATCTTCAATAAGATCATCAACGTTTTCTAACCCAATGGATAGTCGTAGGACTTGATCATTCAACCCTTGTGATTCTCGAACTTTTTTAGGGACTTCGCGATGAGTTGTACGAGTTGGATTCACAATTAAGGAACGCGAATCACCAATATTAGGTAAATAACTAAAAACATGCACATTATCAATTAAAGTTGCCACATTCTTTATGTTTCCAGCTAGTTCAAATGATAAAATACCGCCAACACCTTTAGGGAAATATTTTTTGACTAGTAGATTGTCTTTTTCAATTCCAGAATAAAAAACTTTTTTAACATGCTCATTCGTGGATAAAAATTCAGCAATCTTAGTGGCACTGGCAACCTCACGATCTAGTCTTTCTGAGATTGTTTCCAATCCCAATAAAATTAAGTAAGCATCCACTGGCTCTAAAACTGCTCCTAGCAATCGCAAATACTTCATTCGAATTCTTTTAATGAAGGCTTGTTGCCCAAATTTGCTTACAAAACTTTCTTGCTTATGTAAATCTTCATCACCTAGAGTAAATTCTAATTCACTGAACTGTGGAAATTTGGGATTATCCCAATTGAATGTGCCGTGATCAACTATCAAACCTGATATTACGTTACCATGTCCATTTATGCCTTTGGTAGATGAATAAACGATTATATCAGCACCATGTTCAAATGGTCGCAAAAGATATGGTGTAGGAAAAGTATTATCTACAATCAACGGAATACAAGCTGCATGAGCAATTTCCGCCAGTTTTTCTAAATCGGCAATTTCAGTGCTGGGATTAGCCACACTTTCAACATAAATGGCTTTTGTATCCTCACCAATCAAATGTTTCACGGTTTTAAAATCATTAATATCGTCTACAAAGTCAAAATTAATTCCAAACTTAGGAAAGAAGGTTCGAAACTCATCTAGACTAGAACCATAAATATTTCGAGGTGCAATAATTCGACCACCATTTTCGGCGACATTTAAAATCGTGTAAGAAATGGCTGCCATCCCTGAGCCAACCGCCACGGCATCCACGCCTCCATCCAACGCGGCAATACGCTCTTCAAATACTCGCACAGTCGGATTGCCATCTCGTGAGTAATCATATCGCCCTGCCAATTTCCCAGTAACAATTTTGTCGGCTGTTGCCGTGTTTTCCAAACCAAATGCAGCCGTTTGATAAACGGGCACAGATGAAGCAAAATGATGATCTTTTGGATCGTACCCTGCATGAATTTTGAGTGTATCAAATTTACTTTTTGTCATTAATTTCATCCTCCTACTGAACATTTGCTTGATTTAAAGTCACTGAATTTACCGAAAATTCAAGCGCTTGTTCGAGATCTGCAACTAAATCTTGACTATCTTCAATACCAACGGCTAACCGAATTAACTTCGGACTAATTCCAGCTTTCATTCGTTCTGCAGGTGGTAATTCTGCATGACTCATTTCATAAGGTAATTCTGCTAAGCTTTCGACAGCTCCCAAACTAACTGCCAATCTAATTAACTGCAGATGGTTGACAAAGGCAACTGCATCTACTTTTTCACCTAATTCAAATGATAAAACCCCACCGAACCCCTTCAACTCGCGAGAGGCAATCAAGTAATCTTTCGTACCTTCAATTCCTGGATAATAGATTTGGGTTACTTCTGATCTTTTTTTAAGGAAGCGAATAATATCAAACGCGTTTTGTTGTTGACGATCCATACGAACTGACAAGGTTTGAATTCCCCGTCTAATAAGATTCGCGCTCTCAGGTGAAAGAACACCACCCAAAGCATTTTGAATAAAGTAAATTTGTTTTCCTAGTTTTTCACTGTTAGTAATGACTAAGCCAGCAATCACATCTGAATGACCGCCTAAATATTTTGTCGCAGAATGCACCACAATATCAGCGCCTAATTTTAAAGGCTTTTGTAGATAAGGTGTCAAAAATGTGTTATCTACAATGGTAAGCAATTGATGTTTTTTTGCTATTTTTGCTACCGCCGTCACACTAGAAACATGAAGGAGTGGATTCGTAACAGGTTCAAAATAGATGGCCTTTGTATTTGTCTGAATGGCTGATTCAATTGTCTCCAGCTTTGTCGTATCGACTACTGAAAAACTAGTACCACGCTCTTTAAAATACTGGTTCAAAATCCGATAAGTGCCGCCGTAAATCTGATTACCAATTAAAATGTGATCGCCGGGTTTGAAAATTGCGAATACTGCATGAATTGCCGCCATCCCTGAGGCAAAAGCAAAACCGTTCTTCCCCTCCTCCAAACGTGTAACTTGTTTTTCTAGGAATTCTCGAGTTGGATTTCCTGACCGTTCGTAATCCCAACGCACCTTACTAGTTGCGCTCGGATAAGCATACGTTGAAGAATTATAAATCGGTGTGTTAACTGCACCGGTCTGATTGTCATGAATTGATTCGCCGTGAACTAAATTTGTATTGAAACCTGTCATATAAAATTCCTCCAATCAAAAAAACACACATCCATCCCAATCTATTTCTAGATTCAGGACGGAAGTGTGTTCTTTTTCCGCGGTACCACCTTTTTTCGAACAATCCTCACGAATTATTCCTCATCAGGTACAATTAAAATTATACCTTAACTCTATAACGGGAGTTCCCGCGGTAGCCTTACAATTCAGCTCAACTAACGAAATTTAAATTAGACCATCTTCAGTCAGTAATTGTCATCGTTTCTCACCTACCAACGACTCTCTAAACACAATATCCGACTTACTCATCTACTTATTTTTTATAATATTAAACATTATCTTAATCCTATCTTTTCAAAAGTCAATCTTTTTTTAACTTTTGTTATCGTTTTTTCATTTAACGAATTTAGATGTTTTTTAGGTACTGAGTATCACAAGCCAAATGTTCATCCCCAGTTAGCGGATGATCTAATTTTGTAAATCCTGCATGTTGATAGAGCACATTGGCAACCGCTAATTTTGTATCAGTAACCACATACATCTTTTGGTAATACACTTGCGCAAACTCAAGCGCCTTTTTTAGCAAGATTTTTGACAAGCCGTGCCCGCGAGCTTCTGGCTTCAAATATAATTTTTGTAACTCACAGATATCAGGGTGACCCGGAACCGGTCCAACGCCACATCCGCCAACCACTTCTTTTTTCAAATCGTCAAATACCACCCAATAAATACTTTTTGGTAAGTTGTTATAGTACTCGGCCAATGAATCTAATTGAGGATCAAAATATGCAGTTCCAGGAATATTCAAATGGGCATCACGTAAACAATCTTGAATAATTTTTTTCACTGCTTGATCATCATTTGGTTCGATTTTACGAATTTTCAACATACATTTCACTTCAATCTAAACAGAATTTAAAACCAAGCATAACTCAATAATTCTGCTTGTCAATGGTTCATTAGCTGAACTTGTGACCTTACTTAAAATGCCGCATTTAACGGTTGATAAAATCAAACCCTATACAAAAAATAGCGAAAGTTTTGGTTGGAATGAAGAACAACTTTCTCTAGTGATGTGATTCATACAACTTATGGTTCAATTTTTGCCCTCTCAAAACCGAGGTCGAAAAATGTTGCTTGGTACAACAACAAATATGGGTTCCCTTGTCAGCTGATTCGAACCTTAGCAAAACCGATACAGTTTAACGATAAATTTCCAAAATGAATATCATAAAAATAGACTAATCAAATGTACAGACGTACACTTAATTAGCCTATTTTGTGACTCCAAAAACAAAAATCAAAAATTATTTTTGAGTCGTTTCTCGACTGTCTAATCCATATGGTAACGTGATAATTGGTTCTTCAATCTCTTCTTTGTTCATTAATTTAGTCAATAAGCGCATTGAAACCGCACCGATGTCGTAAAGGGGTTGTGTAATTGAGGTTAACTGTGGCCGAACCAGCTGTGCCACCTGAGTATCATTACTTGTAATCAGAGCAAAATCTTCAGGTACTTTGACCCCCTGATCCGTAAGCCCATTCAAGACACCTGCAGCTAATCGATCATCGCCAACAAAGGCAGCTGAAATTTCAGTGCCTTTTAGCTGACTGGCCAATTTAATACCTGCTTCATAACTGTAATCTGTTTCAAAGATGAGTTTTTCATCGAATTTCAAACCGGCTTGCTGCAAAGCTTGTTTATAACCAGCCAATCGATATTTACCATTAATCGGTTCGCTCAATGACCCACTAATAAAGGCCACTTTTTTACTACCTTCTTTGATTAATTTGCCAACTGCCTCAACGGTTGATTTGACATAATCAATGCTGACAGACGGCACGCTTTGTTGGTCATCTACTGATCCAGCGAAAACAATTGGCGTCCTGGAATGCGAAAATTCTTCGCGTAATTTATCTGTGACACGATTACCCATGAAAATAATACCATCTACTTGTTTTGCAAGTAAGGTATTCAAGACCAACATTTCCTTTTGGTCATTTTCGTCGGAATTCTCCATAATAATATTATACTTATACATAGAAGCCACATCATCAATTCCACGTGCTAATGAAGCAAAATAAGCATTCGTAACATCTGGAATAATCACACCAATTGTGGTGGATTTCTTACTTGCCAAGCCTCGTGCAACTGCATTTGGGCGATAATCCAATTTATTGATGACATCATTAACACGTTGCCTAGTTGCTGGTTTTACATTTTGATTGCCATTCACAACTCGCGAAACTGTAGCCATTGAAACGCCTGCTTCTCTGGCAACATCGTAAATCGTTACTGTTTGTTTTTCCATTCTAAATTAAGTCTCCTTTGTACGTTATTATACGTTTTCATAAGTTTTCACGCCTTGTTAACGTTATCAAAAATGAGTAAGTTGTGCAAGTATCGAAAACGCTTTCATGAAAAATATAACTCTTTTTTTCCAAGATTTCAAGACCTAAGTGATGTGATATAATATTTATAATGATTAATTATAGAAAGAAGACGATACAATGTCACAGTTAGATAAGGTCCGCCAATGGGTGAGCACCCAAGAAATCCAAGTCGCCTACATTAGCGATCCCAAATCAATCGAATATCTTACCGGCTTTGCTAGTGATCCAGTAGAAAGAATTCTCGGCTTATTTGTCTTTGCTGATCAGGACCCATTTTTATTCGCGCCTGCACTCGAGGTTGAAGCTATTCATGATACGGGCTGGAATTATCCCGTTTATGGTTATCTAGACCATGAAAAACCTTTTGCAATGATTGCCGCACAAATCAAAAAACGTGTTTCCAATCCAACCAAATGGGCCATCGAAAAAAGTCATCTAACCATTGATCACTATAATGCCATGAAAAGCCAATTTCCATCTGCACAATTTGATCAAGATTTAACCCCAACTATTCAAAAGCTTCGATTAATTAAAACACCAGATGAAATTGAAAAGCTAGACGCAGCTGGCCGTGAAGCAGACCTGGCATTCCAAGTTGGGTTTGAAGCCGTTCAAGCGGGTCGAACTGAAGCTGAGATTGCAGCCGAATTAGAATATGTCTTAAAGAAAAAAGGTGTCATGCAAATGAGTTTTGACACCTTGATTCAAGCTGGTGCCCATGCAGCTGAACCTCATGGTGCAACAGGAATGAACAAAATCGAAAATAATGAACTTGTCTTGTTTGATTTAGGGACAATTCACCAAGGGTATATTAGTGATTCTTCACGGACCGTAGCGGTTGGTAAGCCTAGCGACAAGGCCTTAGATATTTATAAAGTTTGTTTAGACGCGCAATTGACTGCGCAAGCAAAAGCTAAGCCTGGCATGATTGCTGAAGATTTAGATAAAATTGCCCGTGATATCATTACTAAGGCCGGTTATGGGGAGTACTTTATCCATCGCCTTGGTCATGGCATGGGAATGGGTGAGCACGAATTTCCTTCCATTATGGCCGGTAACAAGATGACACTTGAAGAAGGCATGTGTTTTTCAATTGAACCTGGTATTTACATTCCCGGTGTGGCAGGTGTTCGTATTGAAGACTGTGTTCACATTACCAAAACAGGATGCGAACCTTTCACTCACACTTCAAAAAAGCTTACTTATGTTGGTTAATCATCAATCAAAAAAGCACTTGCAAGTTCAGCCTGCAAGTGCTTTTTTTCTATGTTTAATTACTCGGCCGGTGAATCATTTTTATGCGTATGCGGCATAAAAACCTCTGTTGGCGCATCATAAGTCTCAGCACCATTTACAAAAACATCATTTTCTGCATCTAACTCATTTTTCAGTGCATCCGTCGACTCACTAAAACTATCTGATGCTGCACCAAACAACTCATCCTTACTTTCAAGCACTTTATTTTTAATCTCAACTGCAGAATCAAAAACACGATCTTTTAATTCTTGCTCCCAGTCTTCGCCTTCGAGATCATTTTGTTCTCTAAAACGATTCACACGGCTTTGAGCAGCCTTGATTAGCTCTTCTTTAGTCGTACCCGTTAATTTCAAAGTTCCGTAAACGGCTGCTGCCCCACCAATTAAAACTCCTAATAATAATTTACCTTTTGCCATTTTGAAAACCTCCTCAAAATCTGTTATTTATTTTTGCGTTCTCGATACATGTTGACTGCACCCTTGCCAACCTTAAAGGCTGTTGAAACCTTACCCGTTTTTTTACCTGGTTTGGTAAGTTTGCTGGTTAGGTTTCGAGTCGCTTCGTTCAAGTCGGAAGTACTCTGTCCTAAGTCAGCCATCGCCTGAAAAACAGGATCAATGGTCGCAACTTTACCGTTCACGTCCTCCAACAAGTTATTTGCATTAGCCATAATATCCTCTGCCTCTTTGGATAGCAAGTCAACATCCTTGGTTACAACAGCTAAACTACGATTAATTTCTACTAAAATTTTTGAAGCTCTCACCAACACAAGTCCAATAAATAACACTAATATCAACAAAGCTACTGCAGCAATAATTGCTGCGATTCCGCCACCTGTCATAATTATCCTCCTGTTACCTTGATTGTCTTAAGCATATCATTACAAATTCTTCACTGCAATTAAAAAAGCAGTTAATATTTTATCAAAAATGGCTTACAAAGAAAATCGAGTCTGTTAAAATCAAGATGTAAGGAGATGAGACCTATTAACTTTTTTATTGGGGCTGCCAGTACCCCCACTTCACTAATTAAAGCTTTCCAAAATTATTTTTCAGCATTTGATTGGCAAGCTTTGGCAGAGGCTTTAATCAATCATGTTGTTGAAATCATCTTAATTTCGCTTCTGTTTTGGATTATTAATTCCTTAGGTAAAAAATTCTTAACACGTGGATTACAAAAGTATCATCATTTAAATGATGCTATTCCTAACCGGGCAGTGACACTGCTCAGGTTGGTCATTAATATTTTTCACTATGTTGTGTTATTCTTTTACTTATACGCACTGCTTTCAATTATCGGTGTCCCAGTAGGAACACTGGTTGCCGGAGCTGGAATTATTAGTATCGCTATTGGACTTGGTGCACAAGGACTTGTAAGTGACATTGTCAATGGGCTCTTTATTCTGTTGGATGGACAAATCGATGTTGGTGATTCGGTCACCATTCAGAATGTGAGCGGCAAAGTCACTGAGATCGGCCTGCGTTCTACACAGGTGTTGTCTGATGATGGTACCACGAATTTCATTCCCAATCGTTCCATTACAGCTATTGCGAATCATTCTCGTCACGATCAAGTTGTCACTATTTTTCTGGCTTTTTATAATTTAGCTGATTTGGAAGTTGGTAAGACACTTATTGAAAGGGCAACACATAAATTGACCAAACAAGTAGCTGCAATCCATAGTGCCCCTACGTTAACAAGCCCCATTCAAGACGCGCAAGATCTGATTGGCTTAAAAGTAAAAATGTACGTTGAAAATGGTACTGCTGATGAAGTTCAAACTGTTGTTTTAGAAAAATATCTTTCTGAGCTTGCTACACATGATATTCAGCTTGCCAATAATCAATTTCAACCAAACAAAAAATAAGAGTTGCGAACAAAGGAACTGCAACTATTTTTTGAGACAATCA
>NZ_JQBR01000014.1 GCF_001438655.1 Pediococcus cellicola | reverse complement strand
TTCATCTGACAACCACAAAGGGATTATCGCAGCGTTCCCCAGCCTTTTTATTTTCTGAAAAATCTATGATTAGTAAAATACTTAAGAATAAAGCATTTTTTTCGATCGATTAGATCACGTCCAATTTAACATACTTGTTTTTTAAGTTATAAAAATCGTAAGTTGCCAACTGTTGAATATCTTTTTCGCCGTTAAACATAGCCGTGTAACTGCCAGCTAACATTAAATTGATCGAAAGCTGTTCTTGTTTATCAAAGCGAACTAAAAATACCGGTTTTCGTTGTGCAAACGCATAGCCACATTCCCAAATGGTGCCTGTATCAGGTTCATGATTGTCCGCTTCCAGTTCATAATCGAGAATGGCAACGACAACGTCCGCTTGATCAATTTGACGGACATCAGCATTGAACGTCGCCACTTGCCATTCAAATGAGCCAGCAGCTGCATCGGTATATTCATCTTTTCCCGGTAAGAAAATAGCTTCAGAGTTGATCGTAGGATTGGCTTCAAGTAGTTGTTTAACCGCTTGAACACGGTTAGTTTGGCCTTCGCTAAAAAATGGGCCAGCAAGGTAAACGGATTTTGTTTGCATGAATTTCTCCTTAAAGTTGGGGTGTGCTTTACTTGTTACGGACGGTAAAACGTGCCTGACGAACGGTGGGATGTTCGAGTTCATCCAGAATTGCAGCAGCCATGGTGCCTGTTGTAACTACGGATTTTTGGTGTTCATCAAATAATAGCTGATCTTTACCAAGGACATAGTCTGTTTTGGGACCGTCCTCAAAACTCTGAGATGGGGAAACGCCTACCCAGTTTACGTTAGTCACAGTTCTTAGGAAGTTAAGTTCGTGATACTGTGATTCAGGAGTGTCAATCCAATCTTGAGAATTGGGAATTTGTTTGAGTTGATCAACTAAAAGACCTTTTTCTGTCTGAAGACTACCGCCACCCAGAATAAACAAAATTCGGGGAGTTTGGGTGCCTCTCAAAAGATGGATCAAGTGAACGGCCAAATCAATATGTTGATAAGCAAGATGCTTGCCCAAGGGAACGGAAAAGGCATTCACAATGGCGTCAAGGCCATTAAAATCATGTTTTGTTAACGCGAACGCATCTTTTTCAATGATGGTCACTTTATCGCCGAATAGGGTCTTTGCCTTAGCAGCACTGCGGACAAGTACTGTCACTTGATGACCTCGACTAAGAGCTTCATTGACAATTTTTGAACCGGCCTTGCCTGTGGCACCAATCACACCAATTTTCATAATGAACAATCCTTTCTTATTCTTGTGACCAATTTTGACTGGCACAATGTCATTTTTCGATTACAATTAAAATTATAAAGCAAATGAAGCACGAATGTTAGTAATTAATTTGGTCCCCTTTGGTCGGATTTAGCTTCAAAGGGTCGAGGAGAAGAACATGCACGCAATAATTGGGGTAGATATCGGAACAACCAGTACTAAAACGGCACTTTTTGATCAGAACGGTCATTTACTCACAAAAACGATGGAAACTTATCCGCTTTATCAAACACTTCCTGGATATGCGGAGGAAGATCCAGATGAAATTCTGGCAGTAGTCATGCGCGGAATAGCGCAAATGATGGCCTTTGCGAAAGCAAAAAGTTATCCAGTGAGTGGCGTATCGTTTTCGGCAGCTATGCACAGTCTTATATTAATGGATAGTCAAAACCGACCGTTAACTCGTGTGATTACTTGGGCTGACAATCGAGCGATTAAACAAAGTGAGGCGTTACAAAAAAACGGAATAGCACAAATACTCTATAAGAAAACGGGCACACCTAATCATCCTATGACGCCACTCACAAAGATTATCTGGTTTCGTGAGGAACGACCAAACTTGTTTGCCCAAGCTCAAAAATTCATCGGTATTAAGACATATGTCTTTTATAAATTGTTTGGGCAATACGTGGCAGATTACGGCCTGGCTTCGGCCACAGGGCTGTTCAATTTAAAAACGATGACCTGGGATGACCAAGCACTGAAGATAGCGGGAATTTCTCAAGCCCAGCTCCCACGATTAGTGGCGACAGAAACGATTTTTTCAGGAGTAACAGCGAAAGTTGCTCAAAAAATGCAAGTGTCCGGTAAGCTCCCGTTTATTGTTGGCAGTAGTGACGGCGCGTTAGCTAATTTAGGCGCGGGCGCCACCAAAACGGACCAACTTGCAGTAAGTATTGGCACAAGTGGTGCGGTGCGCATGGTGGTAGATCATCCAGTTTTGGATCCCAAAGGAAACTTATTTTGTTATGTGTTAGGTAAGGACCGATGGATTATTGGCGGTCCCGTTAACAACGGCGGCATTATTTTGCAGTGGGTTCAGGAACAGTGGTTAAAAAAACAACCTAGACTAACTTATCCTGAACTAATGAATTTGGCGAGTCAGTCAGTTCCAGGCGCGCACGGCTTAATGTTTTTGCCATATTTGGGTGGCGAACGTGCTCCAATCTGGAACGCAGATGCCCGTGGCAGTTTCTTAGGCTTAACAAGACAACATACCCAGGCCGATCTCGTGCGTGCCGTTTTGGAAGGCATTATCTTAAACCTTTGTGTGGTCAAACAAATGATTGAAAAGCTGACGGGGCCTATTCATGGGGTTAAAGCTACAGGAGGATTTGCCCAAGCGAGTTTGTGGGTGCAAATCTTGGCAGATTGCTTTGATCAATCAATTGAGGTCGTTGATGGGTCGACTGGAACTGCACTTGGAGCAGCCACGATGGGATTTGATAGCTTGAAAATTCACTTTTTACAAGATAGAACGTCAGGTAGTCAGGTGTGGCACCCTAATTTGACAAATGTAAAACGATATCAAGATTTGATGCCAATATGGCAGCAATGCAGTCAGCTTTTAATTCCGGAGTATCAAAAAATGGCTGCTTTTCAACACAAATATAATTGTTAAGAACATTTGTTGCGAACGCTTTCAAAGTGGTTCATACTAGCTTTATAGTAAGAAAAAAATATGAGGAGCGTGACCATGATGAAAGGTAAATCTATGAAAAAGGCTTATTGGCCATTAGTTGTCTTAGGTGGTTTAATTCAACTGTTTGCTTTGATTGATATTTTGAAAAGTCATGATTTTAAACGGGGTAGTAAACTTATCTGGAGTATTTTAGTATTTGTTTTACCGCCATTTGGTGCGCTATCTTATTATGGATTCGGTAAAATCAGAGATTAATCAGAAGATGAGAATATTTCCAAAGGCGTTTGGTTAGCAAGCGCCTTTTTTGATAGAAAAAAATACGGCAACCGTGTTATTGCGGAAACCAGCCAATTTAAGGGAAGAGTTAAAAATTTAGCTGAACAATACAGGAGAGAGTGTCTATCTCGGTTGAAAACGATTTCTCACTCGCTTATGATAAAGTTACGAACAAAAAGGAGATTGATGATATGAGTTTAAAAATGGCCATTATTGGTTTTGGCAAAAGTACCAACCGGTATCATTTGCCCTATTTAAAACAGCGTAAGAACATTGAAGTGAAATATATCTATAATCATCGGCGGCATGAAGATCGTGAGACACAATATGCC
The DNA here is from genome assembly GCF_001438655.1 of Pediococcus cellicola. Classification (GTDB taxonomy): domain Bacteria; phylum Bacillota; class Bacilli; order Lactobacillales; family Lactobacillaceae; genus Pediococcus; species Pediococcus cellicola. The sequence goes on along the minus strand of NZ_JQBR01000014.1, from coordinate 20,686 downwards.
GGGTTGGGCATTCGCTTCACGACTGACTTAAATGAAGTTTTAAATGATGACGAGGTACAACTGGTCACAATTTGTACGCCAGCAGACACCCATTTTGATTATGCCAAACAGGTTTTGGAACATGGTAAAAACGTGTTAGTAGAAAAGCCATTTTGTAAAACTGTTATGGAAACTAAGCAGCTACTCACATTAGCCAATCAGCGACATTTAATTGCGATGCCTTACCAAAATCGCCGATTTGATAGCGACTACTTGACACTAAAAGAAGTGCTTGACCGTGGTTACGTGGGTGAACCTCTGGAAATTGAATCTCATATGGATAAATACCGGCCGGATAAAGCCATCCATACGGGTGATAAAATCAATGGCACATTCTATGGGTTGGGGATTCACATGCTAGATCAAATGGTGGCTATTTTTGGTCGCCCACAGGCCGCGGCTTATGATATTCGTACGATTCAAAATGAAGAAAGTACCCTAGATGACTATTATCAAGTCGATCTACATTATGGCAAATTAAAAGTCACCGTCAAAACGAATCCGTTAGTGGCTGCACCATACCCACGATTTATTGTGCACGGGACCAATGGCTCTTACCTAAAATACGACATTGACCAACAAGAAAATGATCTCAAATTGGGCATTATGCCGGGTGACACTCACTTTGGTCAAGATACACCAGACAAATACGGCCGTGTGAAGTACCATAATCAAAACGGTGACTGGATCGAAAAACAAATTCCATCTTTGCAAGGCGATTATGGACGAATTTATGATTCTTTATGTGACAGTATTTTGAACGGAAAAGAAAAGTTGGTAAGTGATGCCCAAACCCTACTAGATATCAGTATCCTTGAAAGTGGTATTCAACAACCGACACCTAGTGTTGTGCATTTCTAGTTAAGCGCTGTGAGAAAAATTAGCTAAACGAGAGTTAGCTTGAACCATGAATTTAGTGACCACAAATTGATGACGAGCGTTTGGATGACCATATACAGCAATCCGTGAATTTTGGTCGGCTAAAGCTAAAAAATTTAAGGCGTGCTGATGGATTAAACAATTTATTTTTTGACCTGTGGAAACTGTGAGTTCAAAGCGAACAAGTGGTGTGAGATTAAGAACCTTAATTGGTGATGTAATGCGTCCTGACAACTGTTTCATGATAAAAACCTCCTCGATAAATCTTATTATACGAACGTACGTTCTGATTGTAAAGTCCCTTTTGTAATTTAATAAACACCTTTCTTTACTTATATTCTTATAGTCATCATAATTAAATTGAAAGGGTGATGACGATGGAGTTACAAAGTGAGATTTATCAAAACCGACGGCGCCTGAAGTTGTCGCAGGCTGATTTAGCGCAGCGGGTGGGAGTAAGCGAACAGGTTATTAATCAATGGGAGCAAGGTCTTCAATATCCGACAGTTGAAAATTTAATTGATTTGAGTAATTTATTTGAGATTAGCTTGGACCAGTTGATTAGAGGCAAGGGCCAACTGGCTTTCACTGAAATGCCAACGCGGCAGCCGTTGACTGTGTGGGATTTTTTAGCCCGTTATTGGTGGCTCATTTTTGCAGCTGCGGGGTTCGTATTTTGGGCTCTCAGTCGATTCTCGTAAGTTTAGTGTGTGTTGAAAATTAAATAAGTAGTAAAATTGCCTTGAATGACTAAGTTCTAGTTGTTCAAGGCTTATTGATTGTTTAGGTGATTTCTTTTACTATTAGTAAAGTAGTTTTCGTCAAAAATATGGGGAGAGGAAGAAGCTCATGATAAACACGATCTTATTGCTAGTTGTAGTGGGACTAGCGGCTGGAATTTTTGGAGCCATTTTTGGAATTGGTGGTGGCATGATTGTGACGCCAATTTTGACGCTTTTAATGGGCCTTGATATTAAATACGCGATTGGAGCCAGCATTATTTCTGTAATTGCTACAAGCTCCGGGGCCACAGTTGCTTACTTAAAAGATGATATGCTGAATTTACGGGTTGCAATGTTTCTCGAAATTGCCACAACGGTTGGTGCCATTGTAGGTGCCATTTTGACTGGTGTGCTGCCTTCTATGGTATTATATATGCTTTTTGGCTTACTTCTTTTATTTTCCGCTTGGAATATGTTTCGTAAAATGCGGGCAGGAAAAGAGACTAGTGAGGCCATTCAAGCAGATTCGTTATCCACAAAGCTAAAATTAAATGGTAGTTATTATGATAACGCGGTGGACAAACAGATTGATTATCAGGTATCGAATGTTCCTGGTGGATTTGCGATGATGTTAGGTGCTGGGCTAGCAAGTGGTTTGCTTGGAATCGGTAGTGGCGCTTTTAAAGTGATCGCAATGGATACCATTATGAAAATGCCACTTAAGCCTTCTAGTGCCACCAGTAATTTAATGATGGGGGTGACGGCGGCTGCAAGTGCCACCGTTTACTTCTTTAATGGTTCCATTCGCCCAGAAATTGCGTCGCCTTTGGCAATTGGTATTTTGGTTGGCGCAACCTTAGGCTCAAAAATAATGAAGCATTTGCGGGCACGTGTGTTGCGGATGATTTTTATTCCAATTCTGTTTTATATTGGTCTCCAAATGTTTCTTAAAGGATTCGGGGTGACCATCTAATGGCTCAAAATAAAAAAACAAGCTCAGATGAAGAATTAAAACGCGTGGAAGAAATGAATCAGATTGAACTCATTATTGGTCAAGTTTTACGAATTGGTGTACTGGTTTCTGCAGTTGTGATCCTTTTGGGATTAATTATGATTATCGTAACTGGTAAAACTGGTTACGCGGCCAATCTATATCCCACTACAGTTAATGCAATTTTGTCTGGAATTGTTGAATTACGTCCCTTCGCCATTGTCATGTTGGGCTTATTCTTGTTAATCTTGACTCCCGTTTTACGAGTGGTGGTCTCCATTTATGCTTTCGTAAAAGAACAGGATCGTCTCTACGTCTGGATTACGACGTTTGTGTTGATCATTTTATTGATTGGGATGTGGATTGGCTATTCGGGAAAATAATAAGTTGTTGATTTTAAAAATGGTATAATAAAAGTCCTTGGCAGGGGCATCTTTAAACAAGCAGTCATGACTATTTGTGATCGCTTGTTTTTTTAACCATACACGCAAAAGAGGCTTATAATAAAACTGGAAATAGTCAAAGAAGGGAGTTCATTAAGGTGAAACGAAATAAATTATGGCTGGCTGTATTAAGCGTCCTTGTGCTAATGGGACTATCGATTACCGTGATAAATACACACACAGTTTCGGTCCAAGCCAAAACAAGCCATGCGGTCACTTTATATAATCAGTGGAAGAAGGCTTATGTGGCAGGTAAATCGCAGAAGTATGTGAAGAACAATAATGGTTCAGGTCAAGTGTATGCAACCTCTGAAGGTCAGGGGTATGGCATGCTGGCGACGGTATTGGCGGCAAAAAAGGGTGCTAATACGCATACTACATTTAATCAAATGTACAGCTATTATCGTGCGCATCGCATCTCAAGCAAAAACCCGCTGATGACTTGGCGACAGGCTAAGCGTTCGGGCAAACTGAAGAGTGTTGGATCTGAAAAGAATAGTGCAACAGATGGTGATTTAGATATTGCTTATTCGTTAATTTTGGCGGATAAAAAATGGGGCAGTAAGAAAACTAATTATCGTGCCGCAGCTAAATCGTTGTTAAAAGCGATTAAGGCTAAAGAAATCAATAAGACGACTTATTTACCAAAGATGGGTAACTGGGCAACAAACAGTTATGATCAAAGTAAGTTACGGACTTCAGACTTAATGACGGGCTATTTTAAAACTTTTGCAAAGTACACCAAGGACAAGACTTGGAGTAAAGTGGCCAGCCGAAGTCAATCTGCTGTGAAAAAGATAAGTGCACGACATAAATCAGGACTTTTCCCTGATTTTATTCGCGTAAGAGGCAAGAGCCTTAAGTTATCAGCCTTTAAAGCTTATCAAATCGAAGGGGCAAGTGATAATCAGTATGGGTACAATGCTTGTCGCATGCCATTCAGATTGGCGCAGACGTATAAAATTTCGAAAGATAAGACCACAAAAGCTGCTTTGAAGAAACAATTGAATTTCTTTAATAAGCGTAAAAAGGTAACTGCTGTTTACACATTGACGGGACATGCCGTAAATAGTTATCAAAATACGGCATTTACAGCGCCAGTCAATTTTGCGGCTAAGACGATGGGCTACAAGAATTTAACAAAACGTACAAGCAAACAATTGCCAAAGTCAATTGAGAAACGAAACTATTTCTCAGCAAGTTTGGAAGTTGTGACGGCTTTACAGTAGATAACAATTAAACTTTTAGAAACAGCGCATTAAAAAATAGAGCGATTGGAGAAATTTCTTTCTTCAATTGCTCTATTTTTGTGATCTAAAGGAATTGGACGTGAAAGCTATTAGTAAGAGAACAGCTAGTTATGTTGGACATTTATTGGGGATTGTTACTTCAAAATGTGATTTTACCATTTATTTTTGATGGATTGAGCTGGCTTTTTCACTTTCATTTCAAGTACTTTTGCAATCGCTAACATTAAAAATGAATTCGAAAAATTTTTTTGACTTTACAAAACGCGCTATGACAGTGTTACCAAATTTACTTGTAAAAATTACTAAAAAAATCATACACAAATGAATCTAAATGAGCTACCATATATAGTATGCCAGTTAGGCAAAATCACAACTGATTGTGGTATTTTACTTACTTAAACACAATAATAGATAAAATATAAAGCAGTAGGAGGTACAAGATGATATCAATAATTAAGGACGAATTGGAACTATTACGTGATATCCCTGTTCAAAAACGGGATGGTGAAATCACTAAATTTCATCCCTATAAGCTAAAATTTAGCCTGTCAAAAGTTTTGGCGGATGAGGACAAGCAAGCCGAAATATATGCCGTTTTATATACGCATTTTAAAAACCAAAAACAAATTGAAACAAAAGAAATTCACGAGGTGATTGTGGCGCAATTACGAGAATTGCACTTGGATAGCGCCGCACAAAGCTATCAAGATTACTTTTTAGCAGCACAACACAAATTTGAAGATGCCACGAATGTGCAAAAACGAATTGAAAAAGTTTTTAATCGTGATGCGCAGGTCGTCCATGAAAATGCCAACAAAGACAGTACCATTTTTAATACCCAACGTGATCTTGAGGCAGGAGCTGCTAGTCGAGCAATGGGATTAAAAATGTTACCCGAGTTAGTTGCCAAAGCACATTTACGTGGGGATATTCATTGGCACGATCTAGATTATTCGCCTGTGACGCCAGAAACTAACTGTTGTTTAATTGATTTTGACGGCATGCTAAAAAATGGCTATAAGATCGGTAATGCGGAAGTTTCTTCGCCGCGTTCAATTCAAACAGCCACTGCGCAAATGGCACAAATCATTGCCAACGTAGCTTCTTTACAATATGGTGGTTGTTCCGCTAACCGAATTGACCAATTACTGGCGCCATACGCACGGCTGAACTACGAGAAGCATTTGGCAGATGCCCAAAAGTGGGTGGCGGCCGATAAACGGGAAGATTATGCCAAAGCAAAAACTAAAAAAGATATTTATGATGCGATGCAAGCCTTAGAATATGAGATTAATACCTTGTATTCCTCACAGGGCCAAACGCCTTTTACAACCGTTAATTTCGGCTTGGGTACTAGTTGGATTGAACGTGAGATTCAAAAATCCATTTTAAAAATTCGGATTCAAGGTTTGGGAACAGAGCATCGCACCGCCATTTTTCCTAAGTTAATTTTCACTTTAAAACGTGGTCTTAACCTAAAACCGGGAGATCCTAACTATGATGTAAAAGAACTAGCAGTTGAATGTTCAACCAAACGAATGTATCCCGACTTACTCATGTATGACAAAATTAAAGAACTTACCGGTAGTTTTAAAACACCCATGGGATGCCGCTCTTTTCTACAAGGGTGGAAGGACGAAAACGGTAAAGAAGTGAATTCAGGCCGTATGAATTTGGGTGTGGTGACGTTGAATTTGCCACGCTTAGCACTTGCTGCCAATGGTGATGAAAAGTTGTTCTGGGAAATTTTTGAGGAACGAATGACGCTTTGCCATCAAGCTTTAGCTTATCGTATCGAACGAACTAAGCAGGCTCAACCTAAGAATGCGCCATTATTATATATGTACGGGGCATTCGGCAAACGGTTACCCGCCGATGGAAATGTGGATGAATTATTCCGGAACCAACGCGCCACAGTATCGCTAGGTTACATTGGGTTGTATGAAGTTTGTACCGTTTTCTATGGCCCAGACTGGGAGAAAAACGACCAAGCCCACGCCTTTGCAGAAAAGGTGGTACGCGCCATGCGACAAAAATGTGATGAATGGGCAAATGAGAGTGGGTATCACTACAGCTTATATTCCACACCAGCTGAATCACTAACGGATACTTTTTGTCGAGATGACATTGCTAAATTTGGCAAAGTCGAAAATGTGACGGATAAGGAATATTACACAAATAGTTTCCATTACGATGTGCGTAAACATCCGACACCATTCGATAAGTTAACTTTTGAACAGGATTTTCCTAAGTATGCTTCAGGGGGCTTTATTCATTATTGTGAATATCCAAATTTAACTCAAAATCCGAAAGCTTTAGAGGCCGTTTGGGATTGGGCCTATGATCATGTGGGGTATTTAGGAACAAATACTTCAATTGATAAGTGCTTTAAATGTGGGTTTAAAGGTGAATTCAAGGCAACTGCCCGAGGTTTTCAGTGCCCACAATGTGGAAATCACGATCCCCAATTTTGTGATGTGGTTAAACGAACTTGTGGCTATCTTGGAAACCCACAACAACGCCCAATGGTTCACGGACGTCATGTTGAAATAGCATCACGACGAAAAAATTTAACAACGGAGATGATCGAAAATGCAGCCAAAAACGCACGGGCCAAACAATCCGACTCCCAAAGAGTGGTTGGCTAAAGATTTAAGCCTCCAGTATATTGCAGATTATAAGGCCTTTAACTTTGTAGATGGGGAAGGTGTGCGGTGCAGCTTGTATGTGAGTGGTTGCCCCTTTCATTGTCCAGGCTGTTACAACGTGGCGGCGCAAAATTTCCATTATGGGAAACCCTATACGCAGGATTTAGAAGATCAAATTATTGCGGATTTGAGTCAAGATTATGTTCAGGGCTTAACTTTGTTGGGTGGCGAACCGTTTTTGAATACGCAAGTTTGTATCCGTATTTGTAAACGTGTCCGCAAAGAGTTCGGGCATACCAAAGACATTTGGTCTTGGTCTGGATATACATGGGATGAACTTCTAAAAGATTCTGATGACAAATTAGAGATGTTATCATTGATCGATATTTTAGTGGATGGCCGTTTTCTTGAAGCGCAAAAAGATTTAACGTTGCAATTTCGCGGTAGTGCCAACCAGCGCATTATCGATGTGCCAAAATCTTTAGCCACAAAACAAGTTGTCATTTGGGATAAGTTGAAACGTTAGAAAACGACAAGTGATGTGCATGGAGATTGATACCTAAAAATTTTCATGCATTTTTTCTCGGCTTTTTGAAATAACTGAGTGAATGGAGTAAGTAAATGATCGAAATTTGAAGAATAATGGGAACCAAAAAATTACATTTTTGGGATAGCTTAAATGTGATTCGTGCCGGCCTATTGGGAGCTAATGATGGCATCATCTCGGTTTCGGGTATCGTTTTGGGGGCCGCGGCTGCTGATTTGAATCCACACACTCTGTTCGTGAGCGGAATATCTGGAATGCTAGCCGGAGCCTGTTCCATGGCGGGCGGCGAGTACATTTCGGTCAGTGCTCAAAAAGAAGTACAGCTAAGTCGGCTGGATAGTCAAACAGCTACTGAAGCTAATTTTGCGCAGTCTGGGATGTACAAAACTAAGATTCATGAGATTGATCTTTTGAATCCGCTGCACGCCGCGGCAGCCTCATTTGTTTTCTTTTTGTGTGGTGCCGTGATTCCCTTGCTGGCGATTACCTTGTCTGCCAGCACTTGGCGGGTGACGAATACGGCGTTAGCTATGGTTCTGGCACTCACGTTAAATGCAATCGTGGGATATCGGCAGGCAGAGACACCGACTTATCGTGCGGTTCTTCGCAACGTTGCGGTCGGAATTTGTACAACATTGGTAACTTATACCATTGGCGCCATATTAGGAGTAGCTGGTGCGGCATAAAGGAGCAGATTAATATGGAAACTTTAGAAATTAAGGATTTGCATGTCAGTGTAAAAGACGATGACACGCAAAAAAGTAAAGAGATTTTAACTGGCGTAAATTTAGTGATGCATACGGGCGAAGTTCACGCCATCATGGGACCAAATGGGACAGGCAAATCTACTTTATCAGAGACAATTATGGGCAATCCGCACTATCAGGTCACTCAGGGAGATATTTTACTGAACAATGAAAGTCTGTTAGAGAAGCCGGTGGATGCCCGGGCACGTGCTGGGCTATTTTTAGCGATGCAGTATCCCGCGGAGATAAAAGGTATCACGAATATGGACTTTCTGCGTGCCGCTATCAATGCGCGGCGACCTGAAAAACAGCCGATTGCAATCAAAGATTTTTTGGCACAACTGGATGAAGCACTGAGTATTCTTAATATGACGGAGGATATGGCAGCCAGATATTTGAATGAGGGCTTTTCAGGTGGCGAACGGAAACGAAACGAAATCTTGCAATTATTGATGATTAAACCGACTTTTGCTATTTTAGATGAACTGGACTCTGGGTTGGATATTGATGCTTTACAGGTGGTTTCCAAAGGTGTCAATCATGTGATGGGACCTAACTTTGGCACATTGATGATTACCCACTACAAGCGGATTTTGAAGTACATTCATCCAGATCAAGTCCACGTCATGATGGGCGGTCGGATTGTTAAATCAGGGGATGCCAAGCTGGCTGACCGCTTAGAAGATGAGGGGTATGCCGGCTTACGTGATGAGCTAGGCATTCATGTGAATTTAGTTGATTCGGAGGTCTAAGGATGCTAAAAACAACCACAGAATCGCTACTGACTACTAGATTTCCCAATGAACCCGCGTGGTTTACGGATCTGCGAAAACAGGCGTTACAAAAATTAAGAGTCACGAAAGATCCACGGTTTGCCAAAGTCAATTACATCAATTGGGGATTGGGCGAATTGCAGGCGCCGGTGCAGCCGAAAAGGCCCATAAATAAACCAAGTTCGGATGCTTATATTTACTGTTCGTTAGCAGAAGCGTTACAGCAACATGAAAAATTGTTAAAAACTTACTTTATGAAAAGGGCAATCACCGATTGGGCCGATCGGTTAATTAGTTTCAGTACGGCCTACATGAATTGCGGGAATTTCATCTATTTACCGGCAAATACTAAGCTAACGGCCCCAATTTTTGTAAACCAAATTGAACATGGTCCACATGCCGCAGAGGTTAGTCACAACTTCATCATTATGGACAGGGGCGCTCAAGCCACCATTTGTGTCATGGATGAGGCTAGGCAACCAACTGAGACGAAACACCGCGTTTCAGAAATTGTGTTGGAAGAAAATAGTCAGTTGAACCTGGTGAATATCGATGCTTTTACAAGTAAAGCAGCTTATATCAATCGTCAGGCATGGATTGGTGAAAATGCAAAATTAACATGGACAATTGGGTCGTTTAGTTCCGGTAATGTGTTAGCAGAAATGAATGCAGAATTAGTTGGCAGGCGATCTGTGGCTACCATTAATAATGGGGCCATCACGGTCGGCAAGCAAACACAGGGAATGAATACCCAAGTTACCAATTTTGCACCGCATTCAATTGGTAACATTAGGCAACGCGGGGTCATTATGGATCAATCTCGTTTGGTTTTTAATGGTATTGGCAAAATTATCCATGGGGCCCATGGGACTATTGCCCAACAGGAAAATCGGGTTTTAATGTTATCAGACCAAGCAAGTGGGGATGCCAATCCCATTTTGTTAATCGATGAAAATGATGTGGTGGCCGGCCATGCAGCGAGTGTGGGGCGATTAGACAAAAAGCAATTGTATTATCTCATGAGTCGCGGGCTGTCTAAGCCGATTGCTAAGAAACTCGTGGTGCGCGGATTTATTGGAACTTTTGCCAAGGAAATTACGCATTCACAAATTCGCAAAAAATTCCAGGATGTTTTAGAAAGAAAGTTAGCTCATGACAATTAAACGTGAAACACTTAGAAAAGATTTTCCCATACTTGATCGTAAGGTGAACGAAGAACCCTTACTTTATTTGGATAATGCGGCAACTTTACAAACTCCCAATCAGGTGTTAAAAAAAATTACCGAATTTTATCAAAAGTCGCATGCAAATGTGCACCGTGGGGTCTATACCTTGGCACAAGAGGCAACCCAAGCTTATGAACAAGTTCGTGAACAGGTCGCCGCTTTTATTCATGCGGCGAATGCACATGAAATTGTGTATACCCGATCCACAACGGAAAGCTTGAATTTGGTTGCCAGTAGTTTTGGTGAATTAGTCGTTCAGGAAGGCGACGAAATTTTACTAACGATTATGGAACACCACAGTAACTTGATCCCATGGCAACAGCTTGCTAAGCGAAAAAAAGCCATTTTGAAATACGTGCCTTTAACAGTTGACCAGACCTTGGATGTGCATGCTTTTAAACAACAGTTGACAGAGAAGACCAAAATTGTCGCCTTGGCACAGACTAGTAATGTTTTAGGGGTGACGAACCCGGTTAAGAAACTTGTTGAACTTGCCCATCAGCAGCACGCTTATGTGGTGGTGGATGCGGCACAAACTGTGGCGCATCATGCGCTTGATGTACAAGATTTAAATGTCGATTTCTTGGCATTTTCGGGTCACAAAATGGGGGCACCAACGGGAATCGGCGTTTTGTACGGCAAATCAGAGCTGTTAAAGGCAATGCCCCCTATTCAATTTGGCGGTGAAATGATTGAAAATGTCACCAAAACGACCGCAACGTGGCAACCAGCGCCCTGGAAATTTGAAGCTGGGACCCCCAATATCGGAGGTGTGATCGGTTTGGGAGCAGCCATTGATTACCTGAATCACTTAGAAATGTCTTGGATTGCAGCCACAGAGAAAAAATTAATGATGCACCTATTACCCGAATTACAGAAAATTGAGGGACTTACCATTTATGGACCACAAACTGTTGAGCGACATGAAGGCATTGTCACCTTTAATTTAGCGCATATTCATCCGCATGACGTAGCAACTGGTCTGGATATGTTAGGTGTTGAGGTGCGCGCCGGACATCACTGTGCACAGCCTTTAATGGCAGCCTTGGGCGTTGAATCAACGGTTCGAGCGAGTTTGAGCTTTTACAATTCGATTGCCGAAATGGATCGTTTTGTCTATGCTTTAAAAATGGTAAAGGAGTTTTTCAATCATGAGTCTGAATAAGCTAAATCTCCTTTATCGAGCAGTGGTTTTGGACCATGCCCAGCATCCGCATCATAAAGGGGAAATCTCACAAGTTACACAAAAAGTCACGTTACATAATCCTTCATGCGGAGATGACATTCAGGTATTTATCTGCGTGGCACAAAATCAAATTAGTGAAATTTCGTTTGAGGGACAGGGATGTACCATTTCCCAGGCATCTGCCAGCATGATGACCGACGTTTTGCAGGGAAATTCGGTTTCACAGGCCTTGTCACAGTGTGAGGCGTTTTTTGCCCTTACCATGGGAAAAGCAATTGCAGAAAATCAAAAAGAGGCGTTAGGGGATGCGGCTGTGTTGGGAAGCCTGGCCGAATTTCCGATGCGAATTAAGTGTGCCACTTTAGCCTGGCATGCAGCTAAGATGGCATTGGAGGGAACATTGAAATGAGTAGCAACACTTCAGAAGCGTATGAATATGGGTTTCACGATGACGTAAAACCAGTGTTTTCAACCGGGAAAGGCCTAAGTGAAGCTATCATTCGCCAAATTTCGGCCGAAAAACACGAGCCGGAGTGGATGTTAGCCTATCGATTGCGCGCGTATCGTATTTATCAAAAGTTGCCGATGCCTAAGTTTGGGCCTAAGCTCGATGATCTTGATTTAAAAAATATGTTGTATTATCAAAAAGCCTCGGATAAAAAGTATCGTAATTGGGATGAAGTGCCAGCCACCATCAAGAAAACCTTTGATCGTTTGGGCGTGCCGCAAGCTGAAAGGCAATATTTGGCGGGTTCTTCGGCGCAATATGAGTCGGAAGCTGTCTATCACAACATGCGTGAAACGTTTAAAAAGCAGGGCATCCTTTTTACAGACACTGATACAGCGTTGCAAAAATATCCAAAACTATTTAAAAAATGGTTTGGCAAACTGATTTTACCGACTAATAATAAGTTTGCCGCATTGAATGCGGCTGTGTGGTCGGGAGGCACCTTTTTATATGTCCCCAAGGGTGTTCAAACACAAATTCCAGTACAAGCATACTTTCGCATTAACGCGGCCAATTCAGGTCAATTCGAACGGACCTTAATTATTGTGGATGAGGGTGCTCGGATTGATTACGTGGAAGGTTGTACGGCACCTAAGTATGATACTGACAGTTTACATGCCGCTGTAGTAGAAGTTAACGTTTTGAAAGATGCCTATTGCCGCTATACCACCATTCAAAATTGGTCAACCAATGTGTACAGTTTAGAAACTAAACGGGCACAGGCATTGGAAAATGCGACGATGGAATGGGTGGACGGCAATTTGGGATCTAAGACTACCATGAAGTATCCTTCGGTTTATTTAAATGGACGAGGTGCGCGAGGCACCATGCTCTCCATTGCGGTGGCCGGTAAACATGTGGATCAGGATACAGGTGCGCAAATGATTCATAATGCACCTGACACGTCTTCTTCAATTGTGTCGAAGTCAATCGCGAAAGACGGTGGCATTGTGGATTATCGGGGGAATGTGAAATTTGGCCGAGATTCGGCAGGCTCCTTTGCCCACGTAGAGTGTGATACCATTATTATGGATGATCAATCGTCCAGTTATACCATTCCGTATAACGAAATTCGTAACAGCGAGGTGTCGATGGAACACGAAGCCAAAGTTTCCAAAATTTCCGAAGCACAACTTTATTATTTGATGAGCCGTGGGATTCCAGAACGAAAGGCAACGGAAATGATTGTGATGGGTTTTGTGGAGCCTTTTACCAAACAACTACCGATGGAATATGCAGTAGAGTTGAATCGCTTGATTAGTTTTGAGATGGAAGGCGCGATTGGTTAGGAGGAGAAATGGTGTGTAAACAAAGTGAAAGTTTTGAGACACAAGCCTATCAGGCGTTAGGAAAAGTGATCGATCCGGAAATCGGGGTGGACTTAGTCAGTTTGGGTTTAATTTACGGTGTGACCTGTGACCAAAAAGGGGTGTGCACAGTGACAATGACCTTAACCATGATGGGGTGCCCCTTAACGGATGTTTTGAATCAAGCCATTACCCAGGCTGTGCAAGAACTACCGGGGGTGCAAACCGTCAAAATTAATTTGGTTTGGGAACCCATGTGGACCATTGATAAAATGAGTCGTGAAGCTCGGGTGCAGTTGGGTATGTGGTAAGACAATCCTGATCGAACATTGACTTATGAAAAATAGAAAAGGGCTGGGAAGTTTTCCCAGTCCTTTTCTTGTTTCCGAACTTTAATGGTCAAAATTTGAGGAAAAAGGTTGATTTCTTCGCTTAGCTTCGGAATCCGACGATTCAAAGAAGGACGCATGCGATTTCCTAAGCTACACGAAGTTAAAACACTGTTTTCCACTAGCTTTAAAGCTAGAAAATTTAGTTTAAGTTTAAATTCGTGAATTTTTCCACGTTTCCGACGGATTTACCGTTTACGACATAAGCCTTAATGCGGACCTTATCTCCGTTTTGGGTTAATAATGCCTTTTGAAAATCATCACCATCTACTGTATAAACAGTGTGACTGCCTGAAAGTGTAAACAATAGGTCTTGATTACTCCCTTTGGTGACTAAAGCAGCTCGGTCAACTGTGCCAGTGATAGTTTTGAGCTTAGTTCCAGCAGTATTGCCAGCACTGGCACCACTATCAACTAATGCCTGCCGGAAATTGTCCACAGCCTCATTGGCATTATTACCAGTGGCATGAACCGACTGATCGGCCGCGTCTATATAGTAGTAACCACGGAAAGCACTAGTACTATCTAAGATGGAAAGGACCCAAGTAGGTTTGCCATTAATGTTATAAATGACTGGCATAGAAGACTTCCACTGCTGAGCCTTATAGTTGTTATCCGCGTTGTTACGTGCGCCATCGGAATCCATGATCCCGTGGGTTTTGTAGTAAATTAATTGACCAGTGCGGGCATTAATCATGGAATAGCCTAGCGCACTATCTGCATCTGAGCGTGGATTGGTAAAATCTGTAAAGTATTGGACACGTCCTTGCCGATCAAACGTGGAAATGACCTCACTATTTGTTGGAACCTGAATGCCAGTTTTGCTGAGATGCATGTTTAACCAACCGCGTTGATATTTGCCGTAAGCCGTGTTCATGTAGTCGGCTACATCTGAAGTGATTCCCTCATCAATCCATTTAGGTAAATTTTTCAAAGTATATAAATTAGTTTTTCCGGTAACGGCATTGACAGCGATGACATGTAATTTTGAATAATTGATCCGATGACTTAAGGCCATAGATTTATAGGTAGTTTCGATGTAATACGGGGTGCCATTTTCGTCAACTTCAAGTTGTGGTTCACTATTATCGGCCACTAACCATTGCGGATAGTCTTGATAAATGTGACGTTGCGCATTGTTATTAAAGTAACTGGCATTGGTGTATTTCATCGACTTACGCACAAATTTAGGTTCGGCACTCACCGAGGTAGCATCAATAATAAAATAACCTGGTGTGCGTTGTTTGGCTGACAGGTATTTAAAGAAACCGTCGAATTCAACGGGGGCAATGTAAACGGGCTTACCGTGATAGTACTGAGCTTGAATATCACCTAAGTGAAAATATTGAGAGTTCGGCACATCACTCATATTTTTATTCATCCGGTTTTTCACCGTTTTGGGTGAAAGTGCAACCGGCGTGACACCCCGTTTGAAAGTAGGCGCAGCTTTACTAGAAACTTTTTTGGTTTGAATACTTTTGGCGACTGATTTGACCGAAAAAGTTGAATGTGCCTCTCCACCAGCCACAACAATTAGCAGAACGGTTAATAGACCACCTGCTGCCACGCTAGTTTTGAAAAAACTTGAATGGGTTGTGACTTTGCATAAAAAGTACAGGGCAACTAAGGTGACAGCCCCCCAGATTAAATTGGCGCCAAGTAGTGAAAGTGGATTACGAGAAGGCAACCAAGCATAGGTTTGAATGGCCTTTAAAATAAGTAGAATTACTAAAATCCAAAGGCCGTTAGTCACGACGGTACGGCGATCAGAGTGATCGGCAGTGACAATAAAACCGGCCCAGATAAATAAAGAAGCTAAAAAACTGAGTAAAATTATATATACCATTGATACATACCTCCAAAGTCTGTTGATCAATAACGACACAACCTACTCTTAGCATCTCATATGCGAGCGATTACGTCACTAGTTTTTAATAAACTTCTGAAATTAGAAGTTTGCCTAGCATAATGAAGTTGCAAATGAAGCGTTTACATTAGCAAAACTATTATACTACAAGCGAGGATGGAGGCTTACAATAATTAAATTTAAGTACAAACTCAATTGGTTTATGTTAGTGAATATCTTTGTTGAAGTACTAACTGTGCTTTTTTAGGGAAAAGTATGCAGACTCAGATTTCAACGTTAATTAACTTTTGGGACCGACCGGTTTATTCTATTAATGTTATAGCCGGTGATCAAATTAATTCACTGATTGCGATTCTGATCGTTTTCTTTCTAGCTCAAGTCTTAATTGGTCTGGTAAGTTTGCATCTGTGTCGTAAAATTGTGAATGATTTTGAGTTTCGAATTCCAGCTTTTTTAGATTTTTTAAATATTAAATTATTTAATTTATCCTTAGCTGATGGCGTGGTTATTTGGCTCGCAATTCAATCTTGTTCATTTGTGCTAATTGCGTTTGAGTTGTTAAATGCTGCTTCTGATTTTGCATTTATTCTATTTATTGTGGGCACTGTAGCAGTGAATGTGGGGATGCATCGTAAACTTAGTTAATTTTTGGTGAATAGAGTTTAAGTAAGATTTGGGCTATGGCAGTAGTCTGAATCTTTTTTTCAGCATTTAAAAAGATTTTTTACTACTGGCCACTTTTTGGTTTTTATTTCCAATTGAGAAGAAAAATCAGCATCATTAACAGAAATCCGATGATAAACATACTAACGGCCAATAAAATAAATCCTCCAAGTTTTTTCATAGTTACCTCTCCTTTCAATTCAAATTGTACAACTTGCATATTTAAACAGATTTGATTTAAAACCGATTAATTCTTAATTATAATCAATAGTTTTTAGACTTAGAAGAAAAATAGAAAATTTTGCCCTGGTAACAATAAAAAACGGCTTTTAAGTGAGCTAAGACATCAGGGGGTAAACTTTTTTCAGTTTAAAGCTTGTGAAACAGACAACTATGTAAATGCGTAGTTATCTACAATACGCTATAACGCTAACGAAAGCGTAAATGATGGTGCATATGTCAAAAAGTAGTAAAAATCAGTAACATAATATATAGCATAGATACGCCTCCAAAGTTTGTGAATTAATAAGATTGTAACAACCTATGCCTAGGATCTCACATGTAAGCGATGGCATCACTCTTTTTTGTGGTTATTTGTAATTTTGCGACCTCATATAAGCTAGATTTAGGATGAAAGTAAAATCAGAAGTTGGCTAATTTTAAAATAGCTAGTATAATAAGGGTGTTAATAAAGCGCTTACATATGAAGCGAAATGAAAAAGCAAGGGTGAGAACGGAGGCCTATGATGATTAAATTCAGATATAAACTCAGCTGGTTGATGTTAGTCAATATTTTTGTGGAAGTGTTAACAGTTGTTTTTCTGGGGAAAACGCTCACGACGCAGATTCCTACGTTAACTGATTTTTGGGGGCGTTCCGTAAATGTCATTACGGTGATGCCTGGCGATCAGGTCAACTCACTGATCGCAATTTTGATTGTCTTTTTCCTCGCACAAATTTTGATTGGGTTGGTAAGTTTACATCTGTGCCGGAAAAAGGTTAGCAACTTTGAGTTTCAGTTACCGGCATTTTTAGACTTTTTGAATATTAAATTATTCAATCTTTCGTTAGCAGATGGTCTCGTTGTTTGGTTAGTCATGCAGTCGTGGACGTTTATTCTGATTGCGTTTGGCTTAGAGACGGTGGCTTCTGGCTTGGCAATTGTTGCAAACTTTCTGTTTATTGCGTTTATTGTGGGTACTTTGGTGGTCAATCTAGGCACACACCGTAAGTTGAGCTGAGATGATAGGACAAAAAATGAAAGATAAATTTACAGCATGAAGGTTGAAAAAGTCATTTTTCAACCCTTTTCTTTTCTAAATAGTTCTCAGACTTGCCAGCTTTATTAGATTTGCCATGAGAAGAAAAATTGTAAATTATTATACAGGGTTAACGATTCGCATTCTGAAGAATAGTTCTATGTAAAGGCTGCCTTACCTAGAACGACACATTATGCTAAAAATAGGTAATTTATAGATAAGGAGACATTCAGATAGTAATTATTTATCCTTGCGAAACCGGTTTCTATCGTCTATATTAAAGGTGTATAATTTGATTCTTATTTTAGGGTGAAATGCAGCAATAAGGTAAGAAAATACACCAGTAAAGTTGTGCCACAAAGTTAGTTACATAGTTTTAAAGGTGATTGTACCCTACATATCAAGGCTTTGTAGGAAGTGTTCACTTGAAATTTTATTAATATGTTTATGGAATTAATCACTAAAATCAAAAAGGAAAAATAGGGATGACGTCCGTAAACATAAATATACCAATTTTAATACAAACCAGTGATAATTTTAATTAGTAGTGTTTGGAATAAAATTGATGATTCAGGAAACTTCAAAATTATGGGTTTATATAGAGTCATAGTTGTCAGGAGGCTACAAAAATGAATGAGACTCAGCAAAAAAAACGTTTGAAATTATTAAGGGATGAGAGCCAATTAAAACGACATTACAAAATGTTCAAAACTAACAAGGGTTGGCTTGTAGCGGCTATTTCTTTGCTGATTTTTAGTGGCGGTGTTGCCTTCAATCAACCGGTTGTTCATGCGGAAGAAGCCACAACGACCTCTGTTTCCGAAAGTAGTGTGACCTCTGATGCCAGTTCGGTAAGTAGCGTAAAGTCAGAATCCACTTCAGCTGCCAGTGTGGCTACTACTGCCAGCTCAACAGAAAGCACTGCAGTTGGCTCTGAACAAAGTAGCAGCGCAGCGGCAAGCAGTAGTTCTGCTTCGAGTGCCGTATCAAGTGTTAGCAAAGAGACAAGTTTGGCGACTAGTGTTACCACCAAAATTGCCAAGTCTTCAAGCACAGATTCTGTGACTAATTCAGCTACATCACTTAGTTTAAGCAGTGCATCAAGTTCGGATGCGACTAGTTCGAATACGAGTTCTGCCGCAAACACTTCAGGAAATCAGACTTCAAGTGCAACTTCACAGGTAGCTTCGAGCGCAGTGACGAGTGGTGCTTCCAATTCAAGTTTGCGTTCTGCTTCTAGTTTGAACTCAAATTCAAACACTGAGTCGGCCTCAAATTCTGCCTCGAATGCGTCTACAAGTTTAAGTTCTTTTGCAAGCGATGCCAGTCAATATGTAAATGGTGAAACTTTAGTAGACCCGACTGCAGAAGACATTGCTAACGCAGAGGCTGCCGGAAGTGCTGTATATGCAGCAACAGGTGAGAGCCAGTCATTTAGTACGGTATCTGCTGCAGCTGTTAGTGAGGCTGCCAGCTCGAGTGCAGTGGCTAGTTCTGCTGCGGCTGACACGGTGAATTTTTGGACTCCCGGAAGTGACGTTAACGCAAATGCGAATACTGGAACATATGGTGGTGATCTAAAAAATTATGTCTACACAGGTGATCCATTTGCTTCTACTGTGGATGGAACTGTAGATATAGTTGCTAAAACTCCGGTAGTAGCTAAGGGTATTTATGGTACGGTAAAGTGGTACATTTCAGACGGTGTACTGCATTTAGGAGCAGGTACACCGATAGCATCAAATACTAGCAAAGCTGCTAATCCTCAATTACCTTTAAACTTGGTTTCACCTTGGAAACAGTATCAGTCAGAGTTTACAACTATAAGTATTGATGGAAAAATCACTTTAAAAAATGGTAATTCATACTTGTTTGGGTCATTAGACCAAACAACCGCTATAACTGGTGCGGAAAATTTGGATTTTTCTTCCGCAACGGATATTACTGGTATGTTCAGGGGCACAACAAAGTTATTATCAATATCGGGTACTGGATTGGGTACCGGATCTTGGAATATGTCTTCAGTTACGTCAGCTTCGTCGATGTTTTTAAATGATTCAGCATTACTAACGTTGGATGTTTCTAATTGGGGGATGAATAGTGCAACTTCATTTGCTTCTATGTTCCTTGGTGCAAAAAGCTTAACTACAATCACAGGAATTGAAAATTGGACTACTAATTCTTTAAACAATACCTATGCTATGTTTGATGGTGCAACAAGCTTGCAGTCGTTGGATCTTTCAAAGTGGAATACAAGTCTTGTCACTTCAATGGCGTATATGTTTAGAAATAACACTTCGTTAAATTCACTTAATGTTTCAAATTGGAACACTTCGAAACTAGTTAATGGTGTTGACAAAAATGGGAATCCTTCTAACGGAATTGAAAATATGTTTAGCGGTGCTAGTTCCATTAAGCAATTGGATTTGAGTTCTTGGAGTACAAGTGCTCTTACAAGCATGACAAATGTTTTTAGTGGTATGACTTCGCTTAAGCAAATTACCTTTGGTTCAGGGTTTGTGACTACTAACGTAACAGGAGGTTCTGTTGCTTTACCAAATACTACTTCAACAACAAAATGGGTTAACGTGGGAAGTGGGACTACAGCTAAGCCACAGGCAAGCACCGTAATCACTGCCTATCCCGGAACAGGAGCCGATACTTATGTATTGAAAACAATTGCTTCTGCGACATTGAGTAGTCCAACGGTTACTTATAACGGTAAAAACGCTAGTGAAGCGGCGGGATTGACGGCTACGGTAGGTAGTAAGGTTATTCCTTTAAGTAGTAAAGATGTTGTAGTTACTAAGAATTCTGCAGCCGTTAACTCGACTGGATATAAGTACACCTTAAATTCAACTGGAATTCAGACAGTGTTGACTGCATTGGGCACAGATTATATTTTATCATCGGCCAATGTTACTCCAGGTAAGATTATTATTGCTAAAGCGGCAGCCACTGGTAGTTTGACCTTAGATTCAACTGGAAAGACGTATGATGGTAACGAAGTCAGCGTTAAGCCAACGATCAGCTTTACCACCAATGATGGTTCACCAGCACCAAGTTATATCTTACAAGCTGGGGACTACGAAGTCGTTGATAATGGTTCGGCAGTCAAAGACTACACGGTTCAATTAACGGCAGCCGGAATCAAGAATATTGAAGCGAATATGAACTACACGTTTGATTTAAGCAACGCGACCGCAAAGTATACAATTAGTGCGGCCACAGGGACGATTCAGT
>NZ_JQBR01000013.1 GCF_001438655.1 Pediococcus cellicola | reverse complement strand
TTGATTGTCTCAAAAAATAGTTGCAGTTCCTATGCGAATTAGTTAGAATCCTTTTTTGTGTTTGGTAATCGCGATTTTTAAGTCGTTAGGCTAGTGACTTATTTATAAAATCTAGTGTAATTTTCAGTACTTCCGGTTCAAAAAATGTGTCGGTGCCATGATCGCTGTACTTAATCTTGTAGAAAGTTACATTTTGATGATGGGCACGCAAAGCATTGTAAAATAAAACACTTTGTTCAAATGGGACTAGTCACCCCTTGTTACCATGCATAATTAAGAAAGGCGGTAATGGTTTGTCATCTACATAAGTAATTGGATTTCCTTGTTGAACTAGTTTTGGAACATCATACAAATCTTGAGTACCAAAGAACTCACCTTCCAGGCGGTGTGACGACACGTGATCTTGGGATGTAACTAAAAATTTAGTAACGAGCTTAAAAATAAAATTATTAAAAATAATAATCAATCTGAAACACTAAGCGATCAAGAATTTTTGACTTAGTAACTAATCAATTTCTTTATCAATGACAGAACGCAAAACCTGTTCGCGTATTTTGAGAGAATTAATGTGGTATGTAATGGTATACCCAGTGATTAGTAAGTCGCAAATACATAGTTGAGAAATTTTTCCAGAAAGTGAGCCGCCATTCATTAGAAGTTCTTCAACAGTAGTTTGAAGAACTGCATCTCCTTTTTTAGCAATTGGAGAAAGTAAGTGGTTAGTTATAACAATAATTTTTGCGCCATTTGCCTTAGCAATTCTACAAGAATCAAAAGTGTCTTTGGTACGTCCGGAAAGACTAAAGGCAATAATCAGGTCCTCAGAAGTCATCAATGACGCATTTTGGGCTTGATAGTGAGAATCAGTAATGGCCTCAGCTTGAATTCCTTCTCGAAGAAAACGAGATGCCATATCCACTGCCGTAACACCACTAGCACCAACTCCAAAAATAAAGATTCGTTTGGAATTGCGAATAAGCTCTATTCCTTTATTTAGTTCTTTTGTATTGATCAATTGAATTGTAGACTTGATTGCGTTTATCAACCGACTACCAACCAAAGCAGTATATGAATCAGGCGCTTCTTCGTCACTACCTTTTTCAAATGCGACTTTTGCAATAGCAATTTTTAAATCAGAAAAGCCTTGATAGTCGAGCTTTTGACAAAATCGAATAATTGTTGCATCTCCCACACCGGTGGATTTTTTTATATCGGTTAAGGTTTGGTTAATGATTTTTTCCCCAGAGGAAAGAATGTAATCAGCAACTTTTTTCTCGGATTTTGTTAAATCTTCATAACGTATCTTTATATTTTCTATATAATTCACTTTAATTTCCTCCAATAATCTGCTACCAACTATATTACACTTCAAACTTAATAAATAAAAACAATTTATTGAATGCGTTTACAAAAGTGAAACAAAGTGTTATTCTTCTTTTTGGAGTTATTATCCAAAAGAAAGAAAAAATGGAGGAAAACGAAAATGAACAAAAAAGATTTTGTTAATCAAGTAAAAGGAAATCTAATTGTATCTTGTCAAGCACTGCCAACAGAACCTATGTATACAAAGGAAGGCGGTATAATGCCACTTTTTGCTAAAGCTGCAGAGGAGGCTGGGGCAAAGGGAATCAGGGCCAATTCAATTCGCGACATTAAACAAATTCAAGCTGTAACAAATTTGCCAATTATTGGCATTATTAAACGTGATTATTTACCTGAAAAGCCATTTATTACAGCAACTCAAAAAGAGATTGATGAATTAGTGAAAACTGGAGTAGCCGTAATTGCATTTGATTGTACAAACCGTCCTCGACACGATGGGCTTACCGTACAAACGTTTATTCAAAAAAATAAACTCAAATATCCTGATCAATTATTTATGGCAGATATTTCAACATTTGAAGAAGGAAAATTAGCGTATAAGTATGGAGTGGATTTTGTAGGAACAACATTGAGTGGTTATACCGAAGAAAGTCAGACTCAAACAGGTCCTGACTTTCAACTACTACAGGATTTAGTGTCGGCAAACATTCCTACGATTGCTGAAGGACGAATTCATGATCCACAAATGGCAAAAAAAGCTTTGAAGTGTGGAGCGCTTAGTGTTGTTGTTGGTGGAGCAATTACGCGGCCAAAGGAAATTGCAGAACGGTTTGTCTCAGCGATTCTTAAGTAAAGAAAGAAGGAATACTTATGTTTAAAAAATTTTCACAATTGGGTCGCGCCTTTATGTTGCCGATTGCGATTTTACCTGCGGCTGGATTGCTATTAGGGCTTGGTGGAGCGTTAACAAATAAAGCTGCATTAAATGCGTATCCGTTTTTAGATCAAGCATGGCTACAGACGATACTAACAGTAATGAATGCAGCTGGTAATATTGTTTTTGAGAATATTGCTTTAATTTTTGCGATTGGCTTGGCTGTAGGGTTGGCAAATGGTGATCGAGGTACTGCAGGATTGGCTGGCGGCGTTGCTTTTCTAGTATATACTGCTACTATTAGTGCTTTACTACAGTTGTTTTCAGCTAAAGGCGCAACTATTGATACAGGGGTGGTAGGTTCTATCGTGGTTGGAGGTACAGTTTCTTTTCTGCACAATCGCTATCGAAAAATTGAATTACCACAGTTTTTAGGCTTCTTTGGTGGCTCACGGTTTATTCCAATTGTTTCATCTTTTGCGGCTATCATTTTAGGGGCAATTTTCTTTATCATTTGGCCACCAATTCAAAATGTTTTAACATCAGCTGGTGTTGAAATTGCCCATATGGGTAGCTTTGGGACTTTCTTATATGGATTCTTACTGAGACTTACTGGAGCAGTGGGTTTGCATCATACGATTTATCCAATGTTTTGGTATACATCTTTAGGTGGCACTGCTACGGTTGCAGGTAAAACTGTTGTTGGAGCCCAAAATATCTTTTTTGCACAGTTGGCGGATCCTAATCATACAGGACTATTTACTTATGGAACACGCTTCTTTGCCGGACGTTTTGCAACCATGATGTTTGGTCTACCTGCGGCAGCATTTGCAATGTATAGAGCAATTCCAAAGGAAAATCGAAAAAAATCTGGGGGTCTTTACCTAAGTGGCGCGTTGACCTCATTTTTAACAGGAATTACAGAACCACTTGAATACACTTTCTTGTTTGTTGCCCCATGGCTTTACGTTATTCATGCTTTTCTTGATGGATGTTCATTTTTTATAGCAGATATTTTAAGTATTCGAATAGGAAATTCATTTTCTGGTGGTTTGATAGATTATCTCTTATTTGGTGTGTTACAAGGAGAAAGTAAAACTAACTGGATGCTTGTTATTCCTGTGGGTATTGTTTGGGCCCTAGTTTACTATGTTGTATTTAGCTTCTGTATTCGAAAATTCAAAGTCGCTATTCCGGGAATGGAAAGTGATAGAGATCAGGCAATAAACACGGTAACATCAAGTGATGGTACTTTGACAGATGATGCTAATACAATCATTAAGGCACTTGGTGGTGCTGCGAACATTGAATCGGTTGAAGCTTGTGCAACTAGACTTCGAATTTCGGTTAGAAATGCAGAAGCGGTTGACTTAGCAACGATTAAAAGTATTGGAGCTACTGCTGCATTTAAAGTACAAGATGGAATTCAGGCCGTTTTCGGTGGCAGAGCAGATTTGCTTAGTCAAGAAATTAATCAAATATTAGGTACAGATGATTAAAGGAGAGATGTTATATGTTTGGTTTTAAAAAGAAAGATTCAACTGTAAAGCTATTTGCACCAGTTGATGGTGAATTTGTGAAAATTGAAAAGGTATCGGATCCAGTATTTTCAGAAAAAGCAATGGGTGATGGATTTGCGGTTCGGCCCAGTTGTAGTACAATTGTTTCTCCAGTTTCTGCAACCATTAAAAGTATTTTTAGAACGAAGCACGCGATTGGGTTGGTTACAAATTCTAAAATAGAAATTTTACTACACATGGGATTAGATACAGTAGAATTAAATGGTGCACCATTTAAAATTTCTGTCCATGAAGGCGATCAAGTAGCTGCTGGTGATGTTTTAGGTAGTATGAATATTGACTATATTACTGAACATGATAAAGACCCGATTGTAATTACTATTTTGACAAATATGGATCTTATTCAAAATTTTTCAACGAATACTTCAGGCAAAGTAAAAGCTGGTGATGAAGTTGGAAAGGCAGTTTTAAAATAATAATCGATTTTTAGATTTATACAAAAAAGTAGCCTCTCAATGTGCTATAGTTCCCTTGTAATTAACAGATGAAATAATACAAATTTCATTTGTTAATTACAAGGGGATGTATCGCACAGTATTTCAATAAGAGCCAACCTCCTTAATTGAAGGTTGGCTCTTATTGTTTGGATTGGACGGTTTCAATTATGCTATGATTTATTTACCTAGAAATTTAACAAGCTAAGGAAGACGAATTCATGATTACAGATGAAACATATTTATATCTTAAACGAAATTATAGCGATTGTAGTAGTTGGGCGCTTTGGAATCACAAAGATCTTAAACAAGATTCTCATATGCATGCTAGCGACTGCCGGTTAGATCCTTTCGATAAATTATTAGAGGATTCTAGTTTCCGAAAAACACACCTTAACAGTAATGCGATATACCTTGGCCTTAATTTTTCAGAACGTGACAAAAAGGACATCACGCCTGATATTCCATGGTCAGCCTTTCATGATATTACGCCACGCAGAACGCATGATTATAATTCATTACTCATTTTGCAGGGAACAAAGTTTGAGGGTTGTTATATGACGGATCTGATTAAAAATTATCGTCAAACCAAAGGCTCAGAAGCACTCCGCTATATTAAAAAGACTGAAAATAGATCTAAACTCATTGAAGCTGCTCATGTGTTACAAGATGAAATCGATCATATCAAACCAAAATTCATTTTTACTTGTGGCAATGACACTAATAATTTGTTCCAGGAACTGCTGCCTTCAGGCAAATATAAGTTGCTCAATATTTATGATGCTCGCGTTGAGCATATTACCCACTGGTCTAGCCAACAAGCAAGTAGGGACGAATATCTTGCAATTAACAAAAGGCTAAGACAGTTTTAAGTTATCTATTAACAGATACCTTAAAATCAAAAAATGTGTTCTAGTTTTCACACCCAGTACATACTTCTGTAATCATATTTTTAATGGAATCGCATACCGCCATCCACTTGCAGAGACTGGCCTGTCACATAGCCAGCGGCTTTAGAAGCAAACCAGGCGACCACTTCAGCTACATCAGCAGGAGTTGCTTCCCGGCCAATAGCGATTTCACTTAAACAATTAGCCTGTTGTTGGGCAACAGTTTCATGTTTGAGACTGGCAGTTTTTTCATCAATCGCGTCTCGCATTTTCGTGCGTACGATACCAGGATTATAAGCATTCACGGTAATTTTGTCTTTAGCTAATTCCTTGGCGGCAGATTGTGTTAATCCGCGAATCCCGAATTTTGAAGCGGAATAAGCACTTTGTAAGGCAGAAGCTTCATAACCAGCAAGGGATGCGGCATTGATAATGCGTCCCCCGTGGCCCTGTTTTTTAAATTGCGTGGCCGCAGCCTGAATTCCCCAATAAGTTCCCTTGAGATTAACGTCTAATAAACGTTCGACGTCATTTGGATCGGAGTCGATAAATGAATCAATAAATGCAATTCCGGCGTTGTTCACATATACGGCAAGTTCGCCTAAGTCTGCAACTGCATCAGCGACTAATTGGAAAACTTGTTTGCGATTTGCGACGTCTACTAAGTAGGCCTTAGCAGAATATCCCTCGTCTTGTAAGCTTTGTGCGACTTTGTTGGCGGTACTTTGGTTGATATCAGCAACAGCAATTGCATAACCGTCTTTGGCTAAGCGATGCGCGATACCTTCGCCGATACCTTGACCGGCACCTGTAATAATAGCTAATTTACTCATATTTTTTCCTCTTTTTCTCTAATTTAAAATATTCAGCTAGTAACAATATCTGATTTTTAACAGATTTTATTTATATAGTCGTTAAATTGATAACGTTGAGCTTTATGATCTGGAACTTCACCTCCATTTTTTAATTTAAAACAAAAAAAGCAATTTCACCCTTAATCTTTCTATAGATTAAGGACGAAATTGCTTTTCGTGTTACCACCTTATTTTGAACAACTCTCACAAGTTATCCCTTTTCGAGTACGCTTGAATACTCTAGCGTATTATCGGACGCACCCGCTGTCACCTAACTGTTTAGCTCAGTGGCAAAAAACATTAATTTAAGACCATCTTCAATTATTAGTTCCTACTGCCTTACACCAAAATGACAGTTCTCTGTGAGAAAATAATAATTTACTCATCTATTTGTTTGCTTATATATTAACTTGATACAGCATATTATTATACGAAAGAATGTGTGTGTCAAGTGCTTGATTAAAAAAAGATTAGGAAAAACTCTTTGAGCCAGACGTGTCTGAAGACTTGCTGGATTTTGTAAATAGTGATCCAAAATAGCGAATTACGCAGTTGATGAAACACAGTACAATTCGCCATTTTTATATATGCTGTTAGGTAAGTCGCCACTTAGGTAATTTATTTCTAATATCCTTAATTAGGACACTAACTTTTGTTCATTTTTACTTAAACAAAATGTGCTTACAGAATTGATCTGTTTCGGAAAAATTAAATTGTAAGTTGTGCATATAAAAATTATAATAAGCACATGGATAACTTAAAGAAATTATCTTTAGTGCTTATAACAAAAGGTTAGTGCTTAAAGCTTGGGGATACTAGATGAAATCAACAGATAATATATATAACTTTTTAATAAAAGAACACCCTGATGATAAATTGACAACTCAACAAATTGCGAGTTCAGTAGGATTAAGTAGGGGAGTAGTGAGTAGCTATCTTTCACAACTTTATCGTGAGAATAGACTGGTTAAATCGGGAACACGACCGGTATATTGGATGGTTAGGCGTGAAGTTACTGAATTTTCAAAAGTGATTGGTTATAACGGTAGTTTGGCCAAAATTATTAAGCAGTGTACAGAGGCAATTATTTATCCCCCGAAAGGATTTCCACTAATAATTACTGGGCCTAGCGGCATTGGCAAGAGTTATTTGGCCAAGATTATCTTTGAAGAGGCAAAACGGCGAACGATAATCAATAAAGATGCCAACTTTGTAGTACTTAACACAGCTGACTATGCTAATAATCCGGAACTTTTATCATCAATTTTATTCGGCTTCAAAAAAGGGGCTTTTACTGGAGCCGATAAAGACACACCAGGATTAGTTGATCAAGCAAATAATGGCTATTTGTTTTTAGACGAAATTCATCGACTACCAACTGAAAGTCAAGAAAAGCTATTTTCATTACTTGACTCGGGAAAGTTTTATCCTCTTGGAGAAAACAAAGAAGCTCATAAGGTAAATGTAAGATTTATTTTTGCAACAACGGAAAAACTTGATAATTTTATGTTAAAAACATTTATGCGGCGCGTTCCAATGCACATTGATTTGCCGGCTTTTAGAAGAAGGCCATTTATAGAAAGATTTGAACTTGTTTTTCACGCATTTCGTAATGAAGCTAAAAGAACCGGACGGTCTATTGAAGTTTCACTGGATCAACTTAATCGACTAGTACGTACAGATAAGCCTGGTAATATAGGCGCAATGGAAAATGATGTTCAATTGATTTGTGCTTCTGGTTTTGAAAACGTAGATGAAAATGAATGTATTTTCGTTGGAAAGCCGGGGGAACCGACTATTTTTATTAACGCAAATAGTTCCTTTGAAAAAACTTCTTATTATAGTGATTTGATCAAAGATCAAGTAATAAAATTACAGAAGAAGACGAGTAATTTATTAAACAGAGAGTCCAGTCTGGATGACTTAAGCTTAGCGGTGGACCAGATGTTGAAAGCTACAAAATTAATGGTAGATGAAGTTCTTATAAAGGATTTAAAAATTAAAGTTTATAAGAATCTAAAGGAATTTTTAGGAGAACGTTATGGCGTAGATCTTAATCTTGATGAGGAAAAGGTTCAACAAATTGCCAGTGCTTTTAGTTTGGGAGAATTATTTAATGAAGATACGGTACAACTGAGTAAAAATGAGTTACAGAAATCTTTCAAAAAAAGATACCCACGTTGTTTTTATTTGTTCCGACAATTTATCCTACACACATTTAAAAGGTCAATACGGGAGATGGATTTATTTTGTTTTCCACTTATGTTTCAAAATAAGTGTGTTGAATTAGAGAGTATTCATTTTACTGGTATTTTGCTGGCACATGGTAGAAATACGGCTACAAGTATTCAGAGTGTCGTAAATAATCTTTGTGGAAATTATATCTTTGAGGCCTTTGACATGCCAATTGACGTTTCAATACACGATATTAATGAGAAGGTTCAACATTATTTAAATCAAAAAGGGCAATCCAAAGATGGCATATTTGTATTATTTGACATGGGATCACTCAATCAAATGTTTAAAGAAATTAAACATTCATCAGATGACGAGCTTCTCGTTATAAATAATCTAACGACAGCTATGGCTTTAGATATTGGCATTCGCATCCAAAGAGGCGATAGTTTCAAGCAGATTACAAAAGCAGCCCAAAAATTTGGAGATGCAACAGGAGTTCAATATTATGAGGGATTATCTGATCGAGATAATATAATTGTATCTTGCATGTCAGGGGTAGGTATTTCTGAGGAAATCAAAAAAATGATGGCAGAAAGCCTGTCGGGCAAAGAACAAATTATTACGATGGATTACAAAGATTTACAACATACATTAGATACGCACGAACAAGACTTTTTTCATAAGACCAATTTGGTTATTACAACGACAAATATTGAGACAAATTTAGATATTTCCATTATTAATATCTATGACATTATGGAAAAGCCAGGCTATCAGGAACTAAAAAGATTGCTTATTGAGGCTGGAGAAACGCCGGGAAACGTTGATCATCTAATGGAGAGCTTGCTTAAGTTCTTTTCATTGGAGGGGATTAAGGATCGATTACAGTTTCTTAATCCTGATGTCGTCATTAATGAGGCTCAACAAATCACTGCGAAATATCAGGATTATTATCAAGCCGAATTTGAAGGAAAAGTTCGCTTGAATCTCTATATGCACTTGTCTTTAATGATTGAGCGAATGTTAATTCGTTCGCATAAAGATAATGAGTATACTGAAATTCCTCTAAACAATGAACAAGAAAAAGAATTTTTTTCTGTCTCACACGCTATTTTTAAAGGAATTGAAATAAAATACAATTTCAAAGTTGACGATTATGAAATATCGCTAATGTATCAGTTGCTGAAATCATATATATAGATAAATAGTGCTTAATTTTAATTGAGCACTATTTTTTTATATCCTTAAAACAAGGGTGTTATAAGGTTGGCACGCTTTTTGCTTATATATAAGTGAGGGCATACGAGGAGGAAATTAAATGCGAAAGTATATTATTGCGTCTCATGGAGAATTGGCTAAAGGAATGAAAGATACATTACAGCTTTTTGATAGAGATTTGAAGAATGTTGAAGTGGTTACGGCTTATATGGAAAAAACGACAGATATCGAAACGCAAATTCAAACTGCGTTGTCTGAAATTCAGCAAGACGATCAATGTATTATTTTTACAGATTTATATGGTGGAAGTGTGAATCAGAAAATCGCTCTCAGCACCCAAAAAATGGAAAACGTTTTTGTGATAGCTGGATTTAACTTACCAATTATTTTGGAATCGGTTTTATCAACAGAGCCCATCTCACAGGCATATATCAATAATCTTCTAAAGAAGGGAAGAGAAGGATTACAACAGGTGTGTCTTGAGCAAAAAGTAGATAATGATGATCAGGATTTTTTTGAATAATGAAAGGGGAAAATAATTATGATTAAAGCTTTACGTATTGATGAACGATTAATCCATGGACAGATCGCTATGGTTTGGTCAAGGGAGCTCGATATAGACGGTATAGTTGTCGCTAATAATGAAACTGCAGAAAACAAAACTCAGCAAATGGCACTTAAAATGGCAGCACCTTCGAAATTAAAAGTAATTGTCAAAACAATCACAGGTGCTGCTAATCTACTGAATGACCCAAGAGCTGCAAATATGAAGTTATTAGTCTTAGTTAGAACAGTTGCAGACGCAGTTGAGCTGGCAAAACAGATACCACATATTGATTATGTAAATGTCGGAAACGTTGGAAAATCAGTTGAAGAAAGACGAACAACGTTAACACAGTTTGTGATGCTAACAGATAGTGAGCTTTCAGCACTTAAAGAATTGAGTCAATTATATCCAGATACAGCTTTGCAAAATTTACCAAGTGACAAAAAAGAACTAGCAAGTGGATTTGTTGAAAAGCTAAATCTATAGGGAGGAAATATCATGTATGAAGCGTTTATAGTAGCACTTGTTGTATTTCTAACAGTCGGGGGACAAGAATTATTTGGGCTAACTATGCTAGGACGACCAATCGTAATTGGACCACTTATTGGCGTTTTGCTTGGTGATATACAAACTGGTTTAACGGTTGGAGCATCTCTAGAAACAATTTTCATTGGAATAGTAAATATTGGTGGTGCGAGTGCTGCAGAACCTGGTCTTGCGAGTGCTTTGGCAGTGGCCTTTGCAATCACTCTGCACAAGGGACTAGCAGTGGCATTACCCTTAGCAATTCCTTTAGGTATTATTGGATTACAGATCAAAACTTTGCTTTATGTTGCAGTAGTTGGCCCTTTTGCAAGTAAATTTGATAGTATGGCATCTAAAGGAAATCAAAAGGGCATTGTACGATTACACTTTGGTTTATGGGGATTACAATGGTTTCTTTATTCATTAATTCCATTCTTTGCTATGTTATTTGGTTCTCATGCGACGCAAGTAGCCTTAAAAATGATTCCGCAGGTTATTGTAAATGGCTTGACGGTAGCTGGAAATGTGTTACCAGCTGTTGGTATGGCTATGTTAATGAAGATGCTGTGGGATAAAAACATTTCTGTTTTTTATTTTCTGGGATTCGTTATTGTTGCTTACATGAAGTTGCCTTTGGTGGCAGTTGCAGTAATTGCAATTATCATTGCTGTCTTAATTGCACAGCGTGACTATCAATTACATAAACTAACTGAGCAAGTGAACGCAAAGCCAGCCGTTCAGTCCACAAATGATAAAAGTTCAAATTCTGAAGATGACGATTTCTTTAATTAAAAGAGGGGTAAAAAATGTCAAAAATTACTAAAAAATTGAGTTCAGATGAAAAAAAACTAATACGTCAAATGTACTGGCGCTCTTTCACTTTGTATTCGGCTGTTACACCTGCAAAGCAAGGTGCGTCTGGATTCGAATATTCAATGCTACCAGCAATTAATAGGTTTTACAAAAATGCGGAAGATAAAAGAAAAGCTATGGTACGTCAAATGTCGTACTTTAACACTAATATCGCAATGGTTCCATTTGTAATGGGAATTGCAGCATCTATGGAAAAGAAGCGGAGTGAAAATAAAGACTTTAATGAAGACTCTATTAACGCGGTAAAAACTAGTTTAATGGGACCACTGGCTGGAATAGGTGATTCATTAACCTGGGGTGTTCTTAGGGTTTTAGCGGGAAGTATTGCAATTAGTCTGGCACAAGGTGGAAATATTCTTGCACCAATCATCTATTTATTAATCTTTAATATACCAGTCCAACTAGTGCGCTGGTACGGTGGCCAATTAGGGTATACGCTTGGTTCTACTTTAATTAGTGATTTATACGAAAAAGGCTTAATCAATATAATGACTAAGGCTGCAAGTATCGTCGGACTAGTAATGGTTGGTGCAATGACCAGTAGTATGGTCAAATTTAATCTAGCTTGGAATTTGGTGGTCAAAGGAAAAACTATTTTAAAATCACAAGCATTACTTAATCAAATATTCATAGGACTGTTGCCCCTGTTAATTACTTTACTTTGTTTCTATCTATTGAAAAATAAAAATGTGTCTATTAATTGGTTAATCATTGGTGCAATTGTGATTTCGATTATCCTTGCATTGATTGGAGTGGTTTAGATTGGCAAGAAGTGATTGGTGGAAGAAAGCAGTTATTTATCAAATTTATCCTAAAAGCTTTAAAGATAGTAATGGCGATGGTTATGGCGATCTGCAGGGCGTGGTATCTAAACTGGATTATTTAAAAGATTTAGGTGTCGATGCTTTATGGCTGAGTCCAATCTATCTTTCACCTCAGGTGGATAATGGATATGACATCAGTGATTATCGAAAAGTTGATCCAATATTTGGTAATAATCAAGACTTGGAAACACTTATTAGTGAAGCCCATAAACGAAGTATCAAGATAATTATGGATATGGTTGCAAACGACACATCCGATCAGTCTATCTGGTTCAAAGAGAGTCGAAAATCCAAAGACAACTACTTTAGCGATTTTTATATTTGGCGGGATCCTAAGCCAGATGGGAGTGAGCCTAATAATATGGGGTCGAATTTTGGTGGCTCAGCATGGACTTTTGAACCAATGAGAGATCAATATTATTTACACTATTACTCGAAGGAACAGCCAGACTTAAATTGGGAGAATACAAAAGTTCGGCAGGCTGTCTATGACATGATGAGATATTGGAAGGCACATGGGGTAGACGGATGGCGCATGGACATTATTACATCAATCTCCAAAGATCAGTCATTTCCGGATAATCCCAATCCGCATGGCATCAAGTTCGTAGTAGCTAATCAAAATAATGGCCCTAGATTGCACGAATTTATTCAAGAAATGAACCAAGAGGTACTTACACCGTTTGATATGATGAGTGTAGGTGAGTCTCCAGATGCCAAAAGTGAAGATGCAAGAAATTTTGTTGATCCGGTCAGAAAAGAATTAGACATGATTTTTACTTTTGAGCATATGCATGTGGATCGCGTACCAGGAAGTGTTAACGGGAGATGGGCCATTCAACCAATTGATGTCGTTCAATTAAAGAGAATATTAGCTAATTGGCAAAATACACTACGAGACCATGGTTGGAATGCGCTATATTTTGAAAATCATGATAGGGCAAGGACACCATCACGATGGGGAAATGATAAGAAGTACCGCTATGAGTCTGCAACGGCATTCGCCACTGTATTACATGGTTTGCAAGGAACTCCGTTCATTTATCAGGGGGAGGAAATTGGGATGACAAATCCTAAGTTCCAATTAAGTGATTACGAAGATATTGAACTAAAGACAAATTATAAGAAGTTAGTGGAACAAGAGAAGACAATAAACTCGGAGGACTTTTTGAGAGCGGCAAATAAGATAAGTCGTGATAATGCTCGTACTCCTATGCAATGGAATGGTTCAAAAAATGCAGGTTTTAGCGAGACAAAGCCATGGTTCAAATTGAATCCTAATTACACAGAAATTAATGTTCAACGTGACCTTGATTCAGAAAAATCAGTATTTAATTATTTTAAGTCTTTAATTGACTTGCGACACAATAATCTGCTATTGACTGAAGGAAAGTTCAAGCTTTTATTGCCAAATCATCCCCAAATCTTCGCGTATTTAAGATATTCGCAGGAAAAGACTTGGCTGATAATCGCTAACTTATCCGATCACCAGGTTGATAATAATTTAAGCAATGAGTACAGTTATGGAAAAATACTGCTCCATAATTATCGTAACAAAATTACTTTTAACAAATTGAATCCGTATGAGGCGGCAATTATTGAAATCACAGTAAAGTAGGATTAAGAGTAGCGTAACCAAAACAGCGAAAGCTTTTAACGAAATCGAAAACAATATAACGAAATACAATTAACCCCCAAGCTTAGGCACTAAATCCAAGCTTGGGGGTTAATTGTATTCCGTACTTTTTAATTTTTTTCTTTACCTAAATGAAATTTAAAAGTCCTCGTCCTTACCGCTTTCTGGCAAAAAAACATATTGATAAATACCACTGTGCCCGGCTTCAATTACTTGTTTGATGAGGTCAGGCATCTCCGACTGCTCTCTTCTAATGAAGAATTCTAGGAGCATAGGAATATTGACTCCAGTTACAATTTCTAAGGAAGGGTTTGTTTGGGTCATTTTGACTAAAATATTAAATGGAGTGCCGCCCTTTAAATCAGTCAAGCAAAGAAGACCATCGGAGAGATCTAAACCTTGAATTTTGCTTTCCAAATCGGCCATTAACTTATCAGGAGATTCTCCCATGGTAAATGGGATGCTAGCACAATTTTGCTGTTTTCCGCAAATCATTTCTGCAGAGGCCACTAATTCTTTTGCTGACTTTCCGTGAGTACAGACTAAAAGTGCCTTCATAAATAACACCTCGCTTTAATATTTAAGTTGGCGATAATAACGACGAATATCCATTGGGTGTCGATTAATATATTCGATATGAGCATCGATTCTATTGTTAATGGCATGAAAGACAAACGGTGAAAGTGTCCCACGATATTTTTCGGAAATTCCAGGTAGATCATATTCTTTAGAATCAATAATTGTATAATTTCCGCAAATTTGTGGCAAGAAATTAGCCACACGTTCGCTTAAAGGCCGTTGTGTATCTTCACCAACATAAACAGTCACTGGTGTATCACGTTCTACAATTTCAAACATACCGTGGAAAAATTCGGCAGCTTCAATTGATTTCGTTTTGAGCCAGTGTTGTTCTTCCCAATAGCACATCGCATAAGAATAGGTAGCTCCCCACTGATTACCGGCACCAACAAAATAGTGAATGTCGTCTTCGTGATGTTTTTCTGCAAATTTAAGGGCAAAATCATCAGCCTTTTTTTCAACCGCCACAATATCTTCAGCAAAATGCGTATCTAATTCTTTATAGAAGTCTTCGTAATCAGGAAATTCACCAACCAGATTCATTAGACGATCTCCGACCATAAAGAATTTAAGTTGTTCATCGGTAGGATAAGAAATTCGATAATCTACCATTGATGCAAGTGGGGCATTTTCATTATCAATAAAACCTAAAATAGTGGCGTGAACTTTTTCGAGCTTTTTAACGGCCGCTACAATTTCTTCGGTGCTACCACTGACGGAAGAAATAACCACCAAGGTTTTACTAGTAATCCGTTTGTTACCCGTAACTACGTACTCAGCAGCATTTTGATAGAATGTTTCAATGGCAGATTTTTCTTTCATATGAATAACCGCCTGCATAGCCGAAGCGTAAGTACCACCAATTCCTAACCAACAAACATTGGAATAACCTTCTGCATTTATTTTATCAACCACTTCGTTAATTTTTGGGCGTAAACTTAAAGCACCATTCATATTTTCTAATAAAGCTTGTTCGTTAAATTTTAGCATTTTAATTTCCTCTTTTCTTATATTTTGGAGCCTGTAATTTTATCAAAGTCAGGGTAGGTGGAAACTTCAAGATCATTCTTTTTCCTTTGCGATAAACGATAGGCTAAAAGATGAACGGGAATCGTTAAAAAGAGCGAAGCTAGTAGTTCATCTGTGTCAATTTTGAGTGCGAGATCATCTATCTTAGTTGAGCCATCATTAGCAAAAATAGTTGATATGTGTGAAACGTGTTCTTGTAAGAATTGTTTGAGTAAGTCTGCTCGATGTTCTAACTTTCCATGTGGTTCGACAAAAATGATACGATCAGTTTCATGCAGTCC
Source organism: Pediococcus cellicola (assembly GCF_001438655.1). Lineage (GTDB taxonomy): Bacteria > Bacillota > Bacilli > Lactobacillales > Lactobacillaceae > Pediococcus > Pediococcus cellicola. The sequence continues at coordinate 41,330 of NZ_JQBR01000013.1, read as the reverse complement.
TAAGTAAGGGCCATGCATATATTCTTCTAATTCTTTACCAAGAGAGGTGATTCGTACAGTTTCTGTGATTTTTGTTTCCCCTTCACGTGCCACCCCATAAGCAGCTCCGTAACCAATAAACCATATTCGATTCGCCTCTGTGTATTGATCAATGACTTTATTAACCCAATTGGTAGATTTTCGGATGACGTCCGGAATTGCAAGCGTAATTTCCTGAATTTTTTGATGACAAGCTTCAACTTGACCTATTGTAATTGTCTGACGCTTTTGACTAATAGTTAATGCAATTAACATGAGATCTAGGATGGTGACGCTGTAACCGGCACTTACGTAAGGCATTTCTTCTACGGGCATTCCCATGGAAATCACATTTTTACTTGTTGTCGCAATGGGACTCTGTAAATCACTTGTTAAAACAAACACCTTTTGCTCGTGGCTTTCTAATTCTTTAACCATATGAATGGTTGAATAGCTGTGGCCACCTTGAGAAATTGCAAGATAAAGGGTGTGTTTATTAGCGTACAGTCCGTAATTTGCTGCAATAGAAGGCTCTTCTACATATACGGGCATTTTTAAAATTTTACTCATAAAGGGGCGGGCACTAAAAGCGGCGTTAGAGCTAGATCCCGTTGCATAAATTACAATATTATCAATTTCATTTAGATTAATTTCATTAAAACAATTTGCGAACAACTGGTCTTTATTTGTTAGAACGTCTTCATAAAATTGTGCTTCTAAATTGACATAATCTTCAATACTCTTCATTTTTCTCCTCCTAACCTAGAATGCCGCTCCAAGCACCGAAAATACCGATAGCTGCTATTAATAGTAGGATCCATTGCGCTTTAACACCTTTGCTATTTAGCCAGTAAATAAAGAAGGTAAATAGCAATGGCAGGATTCCAGGAACAATACCGTCAAAAATTTTAGTAATGGATGTAGCTTCAGCACCGGAACCAATTTTTAAAGGCATTTTAACTGTGACCATCGTAGCTACCATAGCGCCTACAACACCCAGTCCCAGTACCGAAGCACCATAAGAGAGACGATCCATCAAACCGGTTTTTTGGACTTTCTCTATGAAAGAGGCACCAATGTTATAACCGATATAAAGCCCATAATATCGTGCTAATAGTGCTGGAATGTTGAAAATTAAAAGAAATAGTAATGGACCAAGAATATTACCTTGTAAAGCAAGTGAAGTTCCGATTCCAGTTGCAATTACACGTAAAGTACCCCAGAAAAAGGAATCGCCTAGCCCGCTTAAGGGTCCCATTAAAGCAACTTTAATATTATTGATGGATTTATCATCAAAATCCGGGTGCAAGGCATTTTGCTCTTCCATAGCGATGGAAATTCCTAATGGAAAGGTAGACAGCCATGGCGTCACGTTAAAAAATTCGAGATGACGTTTATATGCATCTGTCAATTTCTCTTTATTTCCTTTGTAAATCTTTTTTAACGCAGGAATCATGGAGTAGGTATATCCTAAGTTCATCTGACGTTCATAATTCCAGGCCCATTCCATGGTGAAAGAACGCCAAAAAGTTTTACGTAGATCCTTTTTTGTAAGTAACTTAGAACTCTTCATCTTCATAGTCGATTCCTCCCTTGTTGTTTTGATCTTTGTTAGCGCTTGCATTTTCCGTTATAGGTTCGTTTTGTCCCTTGAACGCCGCATATCCTGTCAAAATCAAAGCTAAGCATGCCCCAAAGATAGCAACACCCGTAACTGGTACCTTAAGGTAAACAGCTAAAGCAAAACCAAGAATGAAGAATACAGCATTGTTTTTATTGATCATCAATTTCATGAGTAGTGCAAAACCATAAGCAGGTAGGAGGCCAGTTGCAATGCCTAAGCCGTCAATGACAAACTTGGGAATAATAGCGAGAAAAGCTTTAATCATTGGGCTACCCAGCAAAAATGAAATACCAACAATTAAACCAATTGGTAAATTGATCGAGAAAAAACCACCTAAAATATTCATACGGTCTAGCCCTTTGTCATTTGCCTCTGTCGCATAGCGATCTGCCTTATGTACAAAATAAGGAAGTACGAAAATAAAACAAAGATTTTTGATGACCAATACCAAAGAAGCAATTGGAATGCCAAGTGTTAAGGCTACTGCCGTGCTTTTGCCAGCGCCGATTGCAAATGCAGTTCCTAAAATACTTCCAGAAATAATTTCTGGTGGGATGGAAGCACCAATTGAAAAAGAACCAATGAAAGCTAATTCGAGGGTGGCTCCCATGATAATTCCTGCGGTCATGTTACCCATGATTAATCCAGCAATAGTACATGTAACAAGCGGTCGTGAAAGCATTGATGATCCTAGAAAATATTCACCATTAGCTAACATAGCCGTTAAAGCCAATAAAATGGCAGTGATAACAGGGTTCATTATGAACACCTCACTTTCTATTTTTGTTCAAAGACTTGCTTTTTGTCATTAGGAACTTGTTGAATGTAAACATCAACGTGATCATTTTGCAATTCGGTTAGCATCCTGGCTTCTTCTGGAGTTAGGTTAACGGCTTTAGAATAATTCACAGTTCCTTCTCTAGGCTTTGTGCCACCGATGTTCAAAGAAGTGATTTTTTCATCACAACCGCGTATTAATTTGTTAGCATCTGCAACAGATTCTACGGTGATCAGCATTTTATATTTATTTGTAACACCTGAATTAATGGCCTGTACACTATCATTAACTGACTTCATAACCAATTTTGCATTTTCTGGTTTGGCAAGCCGAATAGCTGATTTACGAAAGTCATCTTTTGCTACAGCATCATTAGCCACTAAAATGGTGTTGACATCTAGTGAATTGAACCAAGATACAGCAACTTGACCATGTAACAAACGATGATCGACTCTTAACAATTTGATCATATTTATTCCTCCATTTGAATTAGAAGTCTACAACATACTTAGTTTGAAGTGCATTTTCATATCGAAGTTCGAGGGCAATGGGCAAGCCTTTTGCATTAAGTGCACGATTCACAATCTTGAATATAGGATCATTTTCACGAACATTAAGTTGTTTGGCATTCTCTTTGTCAGCAACAATTAATTGCAGCTCTTGCTCCAAATCAACGACTTTTTCTTTTCCTAGGTTCATCATCTCCAATACGGTAAGAATTTTTAAGCTTGATAAACTCAATTCTGGAAAATTTTTTAATGGCAAGATTAAAGTTTCTTTAGTGATTGAGGCGGAATTAAATTGTATAAAGTTAATGTAATAAATGAGTTCATCAGTTTTAATATTTAAAATTTGACTATAATAATTACCCGCTTTACGTAAATAATGTTCTTTAAAAATTTGTTTGCCTTGTGACAAAGAGTCAGGCTTCATAATACCTGTCATTTCTAAGATGTTTTGCGTTGAGATTTCAGGAGCTACAAACAGACCAACTCCCTTTCTCCGTGTAACCTGTTTGTTTGTTACTAATATGTCAATTGCTTTGCGAATGGTTGTACGACTGGCACCATATGTTTTCTGCAATTCACCTTCATTGGGTAGTACACTTCCAGATGAATAGTCACCCTTGATTATTTTATTGGATAAATCTTGTGCAATTTTTTCAAAAAGACTCATTGTCATCATCCTCCTGATAATCAAGGACATTTTTAGCGTATAAGCTATATTTGAAGAAGTTACTTACTAAATACTGTTTTGTATATTCAATAGGTGTATCTTGACTGTCGAAAGTAAAACTTGAAACTTGATATAATGGTGTATCTATTGGAACTTTTAAAATTTCTCCTTTTAATTTGTCAGCTAGTGTATAACCAATTTCTTCGTGGCCATAAGCAGGAGTTGTGTGGTAAGTTCTGTCTAAAACCTTATAAAGAGATTGGTCTGTGAAATCGATTGTCAATAGTTTTTCATATTTCTCTTTGAGTAAAAAGGCTGTTTCAAAGGTTGCCGGATGGTCTTCAAAAGTTCGAGAACGACTTATTTTAATCAGCGCTGTATTTTTCTTTATATGGAAAAAATTAGTCATTTTTTCAGAAGCAGGTACTACCTGACTATTCAAAAATTGTATGTGAGTAGAACGGTCTGATGTATTTGAAACAATTTGACTACTCATAGAATTCATACCGAGCATACTGATGTTGACTTTTTTATTCACATGCATGCCTTGTCGCTCTTGACTTAAGATGATACCTTCGTCGCGTAAAGTTTGAAGCGCACTACGTAGAGTACTGCGACTAACGCCAAGTTCCTCAACTAATTGACGTTCGGACGGTAAGGATTCGCCATTTTTTAAATTTTGAACTTTTAAACGAAGTTCTTCTTTGCAAAGATTAATTGGTGTTAGATCTTTATATTCCAAAACACCATCTCCCAACTGTTGGTTTATATATAATCAATAGATATATCTAAAAACACTAAGACGTCTTTGATACCAAACATACAAAGCACAAAGAAGACATCTGCGCCTATATTTGATACCAGTTACAATATAAGCGCTTACATAATTTTTGTCAATAGTTTCGAGTGAAAATATTTTTTGATAATCGTCAGATGAAGATCAAAGGTTTTTGATCTTTTCATTTAACAAATCTAAAAAAGTCGAATTTGTCTATTACAATGAAAAATTGATTCATTAGTTGTAAACGCTTTAATAAATGTGATAAAGTTAACGTGTTAAGTTCGGCGGCTTTAAAAATGTTTACGAAGGGATAATAATAATGACTAAATATATTGTAGGTGTGGATCTAGGAGGCACCAGAATAAAAATCGGATTAGTAAATACAAATGGCGATATTGTTCAGGAATGGAGCATTCCAACAAATAAAGAAAAAGAAGGGTCAATGATACTTCCAGATATAGTAACTGCGTTAAATAAAAAGTTTGAAAGAAAAGAAATAGTTAAAAAAAGTATACTGGGCATTGGAATTGGTGTTGCCGGGAATGTAGATTATAAAACGGGTTATGTTAGAGGCGCGTATAATCTAAATTGGAAACATAAAATTTCTGTTAAAAGTGAATTGCAGGAAAAAATGGGCGTACCGGTTTTTGTTGAAAATGATTCAAATGTCGCGGCACTTGGCGAACATTTGGTAGGAAATTGTAAGTTGGATGACAGCTTTGTATTAATAACTCTTGGAACAGGTATTGGGGCCGGAATGGTAATAAATGGAAATCTATATAGAGGAGCAACAGGGTGTTCTGGAGAGATAGGGCATGATACTGTAGTACCAAATGGGCCTTTGTGTACTTGCGGTAAACGAGGTTGCTTAGAGACGGTTGCAAGCGCTACTGGTGTTGTGAATGTTGCTAAAATGCTGGCTGAACAAACGTCCCAAGTGTCCCAGATAAAAGATTCGTTAAAAGAGCATAAAAATATTTCAAGTAAAGAAATTTTTGAAGCAGCAGAATTTCAACATGATGAATTTGCAAAAGAAGTGGTTGATAAAATTGCGGATTATTTGGGGCATGCTAGCGCTGATATTGCAAACATGCTTAATCCAAATAGCATTGTTTTTGGTGGTGGTGTATCTGCAGCGGGGGAGTTCTTGAGAAGAAGAATTGAACATTATTATCACTACTATGTCTTTAAACCAAATGAAGAAGCAACCAAAATTAAAATGGCTGGTTTGCAAAATAATGCTGGGATTGTTGGTGCTGCAGCTTTAGTGATGGATGAAATTTAAAACGTAAAATAAATTAAAACGAGTTCTCAATATTAAATTTGATGTTATTGAGAGCTCGTTTTTAATTTTATTTAAATACTGTTTAAAATGGCAATTGCTTTTTTTATATTTTTTTTCGTAGTTCCAATGTTAATGCGAAAGTATCCCTGACCGTTAGAACCAAATATACTCCCCATTTGTATACCTAATCCGAGTTTAGTTATTTTTCTGTAGAATGCATTATCATTATAGTTGATTGGTGTGTGAATAAATAATAAAAATGTGCCTTGGCTAGGCAAAATGCTATATTTTTTGTCTAAATGTTTTTTTATATAACAATAGTTTTGGAAAATATATTCGTTCAAATTATCAAGATAAGCATCACCATTATTGAATGCAGCGATGGTTGCGGTTATAGCTAATGTGTTTAATTTAGGGTAGTTATCAATATCGTGTAAACGAGTAAATGCTTCTGTGATTTTAGGATTATAAGAAATCATAAAGCTACTTTTAAGACCTGCAATGTTAAATGTTTTTGTTGGTGCACTCAGAGTGAAAATGTTCTTTTTGTACGCACCTGCAAAAGTAATTAGTGGATTAAAAGATTCGCTAGGAAAAACTAGATCCCCATGTATTTCGTCGGAAATGATTGAAATTTCATACTTTTTCATAATTTGTAATAATTTTTCTAATTCTTCAGGGTCCCATACTCGGCCTCCGGGGTTATGCGGATTGCAAAATAATAATACTTTTGGTTTGCAATTTTTAATTTGTTGTTCCAAAAGATTGAAATCAATCATTAGACCCTTTTTGCCGTACTTTAAGTCGCAATAAATAGGTTTTCTTTTTAAATTGCATATAGTATTGAAAAAAGGAAAGTAAACGGGACTAAAAACTAGAACAGAATCGTTAGATTGTGTTAATGATCTTAGTAACAGATTTATTGAAGACATGACGGTTGCGTTGGCAACAATATTTTGGGATTTAATACGAATTTTATGGCGCCTTAAGTACCAGCTAGTAATAGCTTTAAAAAAATCAGACGGTACAAATGTATACCCTAAAGGGGAACTTGAAACACGTTCTATTATGGCACTTGTAACATATTCAGGCGGCATGAAATCAGTGTCTGCAACCCACATTGGCAGGATATTGGACTGTTTGAAGACATCTTCGCTTAAATCCCATTTTTCTGAAAAACTTTGAGTTCGATCGACCGTTTTATCAAAGTTACAGTTCATTGTTAAGGCTCCCTCGTGATTTGTTGTTTAAAATATTCTGGCAATTCAAAGCTAGTAATATATTCTACTTCTCGATTATGCACTTTGTCCGTAGTTGTTCGCTTTTGAATTAATAGAAGTGCACGGCTGTTTAAATGGAGCAACTGTAAGATTTGGGGGTCTTCAATGTAACCAATAGAATCAATTTCTTTATACGCTAGTTGATACGGATTTATTTGAAAATCTTCACGTAAACGATTGTAAATTGAGGTGAAATTTTCTTTTTTGGAGATTAAGTCTTTTTTTACAAGATTACTTGGAATATACGAAATAAAAGCTTCAGTTACAATGTTCTTAATTTCCCTAGTACGCACAAAAACAAAATAAGTTTCCTTTGATTTCAATCCTAATTTCTTTAATATATTCTTGTCGTTGTCTTCCGTGATACTAATTACTCTTACTTTTACTATTTCCCCCGGAAATCTTTCGATATTCGATAAACGAACTAATTCATTTTTGTCGCTTTTGGAAATGAAGCTACCCTTGCCTTGAATGCGCACGATAATATCACGGCTAGCAAGTTCGTTTAAAACTTTTACTGCAGTTGTTGAACTTACATTGTAAAGCTTCTTTATTTCTGCCTCACTGTAAAATTTATCTCCTCGAAGAAAAAGTGAATTACCGATTTTGCTGATTAAATCATCAACAATAAGAGCGTATTTTGGTTTATCCATAATAATTTCCTCCACACTTAATATATATTTCATCTTATAGTATATACCTTTGTGGCATTGACGTGTTAATTAAAAAAAGTTTTGAAAGGGCTTGCAATACTTTGTGCATGGTATTACTATATACTTGTTGTTGAACTTAACACGTTGAGTTAGGAAGCGAGCCGAAATGGAATATATTGTTAGTGCACATGGAAAGTACGCAGAGGAGATGGTAAAGAGTTGTCAGTTGATTACGGGAAAGGTTGGTCAATTTCACGTATTCAACTTCTCAGTTGATATGGGTATAGATGATGTTGTATCTGGTTACGAAAAAATAGTATCCGGTTTTTCCAAAAAAGAGAAATTTTGTTTTTTAACCGATATTAAATCTGGAACACCTAGTAATGCAGCACTTATTTACTGCCAATTAAGTAATAAAGGAGCCGTTTACACTGGTACTTCTTTAGAAATATTAGTTTTTCTTGCTATGGGTGAAAAAATCGATGATATATATAAAAATATTGAGCAATTTACAGGAAAACTTGAAATTAGAGATGATTCAGATGAAGAGGAGGAAGAATGATGAGTATTGCAGATAAGGGCATTAAGAATATCCGTATTGATGAACGTCTTATTCATGGGCAGGTTGCAACAATGTGGACAAACAGTTTGCAGGCTAGTCGGATTATGGTCGTGGATGATGATGTTGTAAACAATAAAATCGAAAAGATGGCTTTAAAGACAGCGGTTCCTATGGGGATTAAACTAAGTATTTTAACAGCAAAGGGAGCTGCAAAGCGAATTTTGGAAGATAGGTATATTGGTCAGAAAGTATTTCTACTAGTGAAAAAACCGCAAACTTTAGTGGAGTTAATTGATTATGATTTGCCGATCAACAAAATTGTAGTTGGAAATATGTCATCTAGGGAAGGTAGGCGTTCAGTAAAAAAATCAGTTGCGGTTTCTCAAGACGATGTTGAGGCATTTAACTATCTTAAAACAGCTGGTGTTCAAATTGTTGCGCAAATGGTCCCGTCAGAACCAGAAGTAGATTTTATGAATTTATTAAAATGAGAAAGAAGGCATACTTATTATGCATATAACAATACTGCAGATTATTTTGTTAACAGCTTTATCTTTCTGGATGATTATCGATCAGCTGACAGTTGTTGTCATTGGTAATTTTCCGCTTTTAGTAGGTCTAATCGCTGGTGTAATTATGGGTGACGTTAAGATTGGCTTGGCAGTTGGAGGAACGTTGCAATTAATGGTGTTAGGAGTTGGTACATACGGTGGTGCAAGTATTCCAGACTTCTTAACTGGGGCGGTAGTTGGAACTGCATTTGCGGTTACGAGCGGTAAAGGGCTGAATTTTGCCATTGGGCTTGCCGTGCCTGTTGGTTTACTAATGGTACAACTTGATGTTTTAGCGCGCTTTAGCAATACTTATTTTCAACATCGAGTAGACAAATATATTAATGTAAATGATACCAAAGCCGTGGAACGCAATATTTTGTATGGGACTATTCCCTGGGGACTTTCTCGCGCACTTCCAGTATTGATTATGTTGACTCTTGGAAATGGAATTGTAAATGTAATTATTAAGCGTATGCCCGAATGGTTAACTGGTGGACTTCAAGTGGCGGGTGGAATTTTACCAGTCGTTGGTATTGCAATTTTATTGCGTTACTTGCCAACAGCTAAATTTGTCGCATACCTAATTATTGGTTTTTTCTTGGCCTCATACTTGAAAGTTCCGATGTTAGGTGTTGCGCTCGTTGGCGTTGCACTTGGCTTTATTTACTATGAAAATCATAATAAAACAATTGTAAAAGGTGCTAACCAAGAAGAGTCACAAGAAGGGGAGGACTTAGACGATGGCGAATACGAAGACTAACCAAGTTACTACCAAACAATTACATCAGATTAACCGGCGCTGGTTGTGGAGCAGTCAAATATGTTGGAATTACGAAAAAATGATGGCAACGGGATATTTGTACACCGTTATGCCAGTCTTGAAAATGCTGTATAAAGACGACGAATTGCGAGAAATGATGATTATGCATAATCAATTCTTCAATACTAATCCTTTTATAGGCCAGTTGATTATCGGTATGGATATCGCTATTGAGGAAAAAGAAGGTATAAAGTCAAAAGAAGCTGTTGCTGGTTTAAAAACTGGATTAATGGGTCCATTTGCCGGTGTTGGAGATACGATTTTTGGAGTTATTATTCCTACAATTTTTGGATCTATCAGTGCATATATGGCATTGAGAGGGAATCCAATTGGAGCGATCATTTGGATGCTGGTGAATATCGGCATAGTTTTTCTGCGTTATCCAATTTTGAAATTAGGCTATACACAGGGAGCAAAGATTGTTAGTGAATACAGTGAACGTTTGAATTTGCTGACAGATTCGGCAATTTTACTTGGATTAACTGTGGTTGGGGCGTTAATACCAACCGTAGTTACGGCAAAAGTGCCATTTGTGTATCGTTCAGGAAAGGTTGTACTAAAATTACAGACAATTTTGAATCAAATAATGCCTGGGTTAATCCCTGTACTACTCGTTGCGCTGGTGTACTGGATGTTAGGTAGAAAAAAAGTAACTTCTACGAAAATGATTATTTTTGTAATGGTTTTGGCGATTGTGTTAAAGGCACTTAATATTTTAGGATAATACGGAGGAAAATTATAATGACATTAGAATTTTTTGACGAGGCTCGTAAACTTACAGATGAGTTGGAGAGAGATGAAGCACAGCACATTCATGATGCGGCCGTAATAGTTGCACAAGCAATTGAAAATGGAGGGATCACACAAGCATTTGGATGTGGGCACTCTTATGCCGCTGCACTTGAAGTAAGTGGTCGTGCAGGAGGGTTGATTCCATCAAAGATTATTGAAGATCCTGCTGGTGGATTTTATGAACAATATGAAGGAGTAGGAAAGCATTTAATGCATCAAGTAGATTTGCAAAAGCAAGATGTTTTATTTTTAATTTCTAACTCAGGCAGAAATCCAATGATTCTTGAAATTGCGGATATTGCAAAAAAAATGGGTGTTAAAATTATTGTTGTGACGGCTTTGCAATCTTCAAAACTGTCTAGCTCACGGTCTTCGTTAGGGACATTGCTATATCAGTATGGTGATGTTGTTTTAGATAATCATTCGGTTTATGGAGATGCAGCGTTAGATATTGACGGGTTAGATACGAAAGTTTGTGGAACCTCATCTTTTGCTGCTGTGTTAATGTTGCAACAAGTAATTTATGAAGCAATTGACATCATGGTTAAAGATGGACATACGCCTCCAGTATACAAGAGTGCAAATATTGATGGGGGTCCTGAATTTAATGAAGCCATTGAAGACAAGTTTGCCGCAAGAATTTTTCATCAATGATTGATATCAGCGGAAAAATTTAAGAACAAAAAATCTGTAAAAGATTAAATTATTAAATGACTAAAAAATATTGAGAGTGAGTTAGTTTTTATCAATTTTTTAAAATTAAAAATATAGCCAAAATGATGCAAAGGTTAATAAATAAAACCTTTGCATCATTTTTTTGCCGTTTTTAAACTGTTGCAAGAATTTCGTTAATTTGAATTTGGTTTTTTATATTTTGAAAATTTTGTCTATGGATATAACCAGTTTTGGTTTCCATAGCGTTTGCAGTACCTGCTGCCATTGCTGATTTCATAATTTCAATAAAATTACTGTGTCGATCTAATGCATTAAGAATACCACCAACAGTTGCATCACCTGAGCCTTCAGTGTTAACAGCATGTATTTTAGGAATTTTAACGGTATAGAATTGTGAGTAATGTTTAACAAAACCACCATTTTCACCCAAAGAGACAAAAATATTGGGAATCTTTTTTAGGTCACTATTATTAATATTTTTCATTAGAGTTAGTGGATCTGTTGTTACTGGTTTATCGAGTATTTCAGCCAATTCGTGTTCATTAGGTTTTATAAAATCTGGGAATTGAGAGGAAGAGACGACATCCTTCAATGAATTTCCAGAGGTGTCTAAAATAATTTTGATTTTGGAATCAATTGCATGAATGAATTTAATCAAATCTACATAACTATCAGTGGGCATGCCAGTGGCTAGACTCCCGTTAATTGAAATAGAAGAAACATCGGTAGTATTTAATAATGCATGCAAACGAGATCTTAGCACATACATATTTTTAGGAGTAATTAAAAATCCAGTTTCATTTATCTCCGTTTTATTTCCATTTTTTTCAATGATGGTATAACAGTTTCTAGTCTCTCCGTTAACTTGAATAAAATCCGGAACGAATTGTTCTCGTCTAGCAGAATGTAATACAAATTCTCCGTTTTCGCCACCTAAGAACCCACTTGCATAAGTTAGAGTGCCTAAAATTGATGCAACACGTGCTGCATTAATGCCCTTCCCACCAACCATTTTTTTGATTGTTTCTACTCTATTAAGCTTACCTGGTTGAAATTTATTAACTGAGTATAAACGATCTACTGATGGATTTACAGTGATTGTAATAATCATACAACCTCACCTCGTACTATCATTTAATGAATAATTTTAGTATATTTTGAATATTTATCTAATAGTTGTTTGTCTATATTAGAGTCAGTTACAAGATAATCAAATTCAGATAGCTTCCTAAAAGTGAAAGTGTCAGATTTGTCAAGTTTTGTATGGTCAGCCACAATGACTGTTTTGTTTGCATGTTGAAATGCAGTGTTTTGTATACCACCTTCTTGACTGTTATTTGTTGTGACTTGATCATTGATAATACCATTCGTACTTGCAAGCGCGATATCAATATTTATGCCATCAAAAACACGTTCAGCGATAGGACCAAGAAACTCACTTGTGTTTTTATAAAGTTCTCCACCACTTAAAATAACATGACAGTTAACTTTATTTAATTCGGAAAAGGCGGGAAGGCTGTTTGTAATGAAGGTTAAGTCTTTGTCTTTAAGAGCCAAAACTGCGTAAAGTAAAGTGGTTCCTGCACCTAAGAAGATAGTCGAATTGTCGGGAATTAACTCTACTAATTTTTTTGCAATGTCTTTTTTTTCAAGAACATTTTTATTCATTTTTTCATCAGTTGTGTATTCTGAAACAGAATTAGTGACACTTTGTGCGCCACCATACACTTTAATAATTTGTTTCTGATTATTAAGATCATTTAAATCACGTCTAATTGTCATTGGTGAAACATTTAACTGAATGGCAATATCTGATGTCGGAATGTAACCTGTTGAGTCAACCAGGGATTTAATGCGCTTTAGTCTTTCACTTCTTGAAGCCATTATTCTAACCTTCTTTCATTATGCAATCATATCATCATTGATACTTATACATATTATTATATTCCAAAAAGCAAAATATCTTAACCCACACAAACTATAACATTAAAATTAAAATGTTCAAGTACAAACAAATAAAAATCATAGTCGAACATAAAATGATCGAAAAGATTACAAAAGTGGTTGACAACGCTTACAAAAGGAACTATCATTCTTTTTGTAAAGTATTAAAGAAAATACAGAAAGGAAAGTGACAAGTAATGATTAATCAAATGTTTGATATAGACTTGATAAATTTGAATGTCGATGTTGAGGATGAACAACAATTGTTTGACTTTATCGGTAGCGATGCCATCGAAAAGAATTTTGCTAAGTTAGGTTATATTTCGGGGCTCGAAAAACGGGAACTGTCTTATCCGACCGGATTACAATTTCCGGATATTCCAATAGCTTTACCACACGTTGATAGTAAGTATATTGGCAAACCATTTATTTACATTGCTAGAACGAAAAAAGTGCTTAAGGTAAGGCAAATGGGTGATGGTCGGGAAATGAGCACAAATAATTTTCTTTTTCTTGGAATTAAGAATGCTTCTAAGCAACCAGAGTTATTGGCACATATGATGAATGCTTTTCAGAACAAAGAATTTGTTCAAACTTTTTTAAAAATAGATTCAAACGAACAGATGCTTAATTTAATGAATACTACTTTTGAAAAATTAGAAAATGTAAAAAATTAAAAGGAGGAACAAATAATGAAAACAATTTTAGTATGTTGTGGATCAGGGGTTGCTACAAGTCCTCAGGTTGCAAATAAAATTAATGAGTATTTAGCAGATCAAGGTTTAGATGAGGTGGCTAAGGCAACGCCTAAACCTGTGGAAACAGCAAAATCTACAGTAGAAAATGATCCCAGTGTTGTAATTTATGTGGGCATTGCTCCTGCAGATGCCGAATTACAAGAAACACTAGATGCAAATCATGTAGTTGGGATGGTTGGACTGCCATGGTTGACCGGAATGGGGGAAGATGCTGCAGATGAAAAAGTAAAGACAGTTTTGGCCGGATAGAGATTAGTACAAAAATATATAGTTGGGAGTGAATAGAATGGACTGGAATAGTGTTGTGCAAGCAATTTTGGGCGTGGGTGCACAGGTGTTGATTCCAATTTTGATTATTATTTTGGGATTGATTTTTGGAATGAAGCCTTCAAAAGCTGTTTTATCAGGTTTGTACCTTGGTACAGGTTTTATCGGAATGACAATGGCTATCAATCAATTAACAGCCGCCGTGAGTCCAGCAGCCAAAGCGTTAGCTAAATACACAGGAATCAATTTGCCGGCCGTAGATTTTGGTTGGACAGGTGCAGCTGCAATTACTTGGGCATGGCCATTAGCTTTTACATTTTTCGTAATTGAAATTGTGATTAATGTAGTTATGCTATTGATGAAATGGACTAACACCATGAATGCTGATATGTGGAATGTCTGGGGCATCGCTTTAACCGGTTATATGGTTTATCAAATGTCAGGTAGCTTGATTTGGGCATATGTAGCCGGTGGTATTCAAGTGGTTATTAGCTTGAAACTTGGTGATATGTGGGCTCCGGAAATCAAAGATATGTTAGGTTATGAAGGAGTTACAGTTCCTCATATAGAGGCATTTACTGCTGTAATCATGTCACCGGTTAATAAAATAATGGATTTCATTCCAGTTTTTAACCGAAAATGGGATGCAGCTTCTTTAAAAAGAAAGATTGGGGTTCTAAGTGAGCCGGTAACGATGGGCGCCATTATTGGCCTGGTACTAGCCTTGGCCGGTCATTATAGTATTGGTGATGCTTTGAATTTAGCTGTTACAACAGGCGCAATCATGGCAATCTTTCCTGTTATGGCAAAGTTCTTTATGGATGCCTTAACACCCTTTGGGACACAGATGAGCAATTTTATGAAAAAACATGTAAAAGGCCGAGATTTTGTAATTGGTCTTGATTGGCCAATTCTTGGTCAGAGTACGGAACTATGGGTAACAATGGTTGTTTTAATTCCTGTAGCCATTTTATTTGCAGCAATTTTACCAGGAAACACGATTTTACCTTTAGCTGGAGTAATTAATTACTGTATTGGCGTTGGTGGTCTTTTACTGACGGGTGGTAATTTATTAAGAATGCTGGTTCTTGGTGTTATTTATCAGCCGCTGTTTCTTTATGGTGCCACCTACTTTGCCAATATTTTTACAAAATTGGCAAAAGAAACAGGTGCAATTACCGTTCCAAAAGGTTCAAGTGTTTCATGGAGTTCTATTGAAGCTCCGGAATTAAGGTTCTTAATGGGCTTATCTGGTCGCGGTAACGTTTGGGCGATTGTTGGACTTGTAGTGCTGCTAGCATTGTTTGTCTGGTTATATAGGCAGTTTATGAAAAATCCGATTCCAGCGAACAAATATAGTAAGTTAATTAAAAAAGAGGCTAAATAGGTTTCTAGAAAGAAGATATGGAATATGAAACTTTTTCTTGAAAGTAGATCATTTTGGACGGGATTGAGTTTTCTGACGTTTTTGATTTTTGCAGTGGCAATTGTATTTCATATTTATTGGATAAATATATTCGTTATTATTTTAGGATTAGCTATAAATAAATATGCTTCGCCTATTCTATTTCCAGAACAGACAAAGCATAAGAAGATGCAAGCTCAACGACTTGAAGAATTTCGGGCAAGGAAAGACTACAAAATTCGTTGAGTAAAATAAGAAAGGAAGTAATTTTATGAATTACGCAGCAGGTCGTATCCCATTTGAATTTGAACGTGAGGATTTAGCAAAGGTTGTTCGAGAAACAATGGAACGCAGAGATACTAATATTGTTGGTGGCAATATTAGTATCAAAGTTAAAGATGAGAAAGGTAATCCCTTTTATGTGATGACACCAACAATGATGTCAGAAGCTTACCTAGGTCATTTATCACCAGAACAAATTTTAGTTATCGAACCTCATACGCGAAAAATTGTTTCTGGAGTTGGTAAACTAACTCGTGAAATCAATATGCATGAGGCTGTCTACGATGCAAATCCAGAAATTAAATGTGTTTTTCACTCACATGCAGATCAATCGATGTTTTGGGCAACAAGCGGTCTGAACATGCCAAACGTCACAGAAGCTACTCAAAAGCTGAAAGGAATTCGGACTCTTGAATGGCATCCAATGTGTACAGAAGAGCTAGCACAATATGTTGCAGGTGAAATCACAAAATTAGGCGATAAAGCCTTGCGCAACGGCTTCCTTCTTAACTCACATGGTACACTATTCACCAGTGGTGGTGCAAACATGGATCCCTTAACAGCGTTGCATAAATCATTGGCAGATGTTGATATTACTGAATGGAACGCAAAAGTAGCATATCGACAAACTGTATTGCAGCAAAACGGGCAATTAGATGGATATTATTCTGAAGGAGTTAAAATTGGAACCTGGCAAGATGTACTCAACGGAGAAGCTCTTTATAATGAGAAGACATTGCAGGCAGTAAATGGCGATTAGTTTAAACATTAATTAAGGTTAGTTGATACGGGCAGGAAACTACCTGTATTTTTTGTTATCTAAATAAAAAATCACACTTTCTAAAGTAGAAAGGTGATTTTACCAACCGGCTAGCAGTTTATAAATAAATTGTCATCGGAATCATTGTTAGACCTTATTAATATAAGTATTTGGATGAATTAAATAAAAGCAATTTAATTTTGATGGTTGAGACTAACCAATTTACTACGCAGTTTCTTATCCTCAGCAAAAATATAAAGACCATGTATACCGCGTTTCATCAGTACGTTAATAGAATTTAGAATAATTTGTTTTTTTGCTAGCTCACGATTTGAAAGATCATGTCGACCGCGAAAGGCATCAGTATCTTTGTATTTATTTGGGAGTATTTTCAATTCGTTTTTGTGTTCATCAAATGAAATAGATGGACCAAGAATGACACCTACATAATTTAGATCGGCCCCTTGTATTGTGTAAATAGATCCAGCTTCATTAATTGTTTCATCCCGTTCAGCCCAAGAGTTATCATTATTAGTTGTGTTCCATGGTAGTTCTAAAGTACCAGCCTGAACTTTATAGGTGGCTTCTTTTTCACCAATTTTACTTTTCTTAGGAATATGATATTCATAATCAAATGTTGATACTACTCTTGAGAGTTTACACTCGCGATTTCTTTTTTTGATTGCTTCGAACATATCATTGCCATTATTAAATATTCTGAAATCGTAACTTTTCCCTTGCTCATGGATTTTTGGAAATTCATCAATTTTACAATTTACAAAGTCGTTGATCCAGTGAAGGACACTTGGTCCAGCATTGATACGAAATTGTTCGGTTAAACAAAATTCTTTATGTTTATATTTTTGTTTAAATGGTTGTAAATCAGATTCATTCCAGTAACTTTTAAGTTTGAGGAATTGATGGGGATCAAAAAATAAGACAGTTACTTTACTTCTTTTAATGACCTCTTCTAATTGGTTTTGATAAATAAAATTATTGTACTTATCTTTAGAGGTCAACAATAAGTGTGCTTCATCAACTAAGGTAACATCCGCAATATCATGCTTTCCCTTATCTATTTCATTAATAAAAGTAGTTGGTTTAAGAATATGGTTTTTAGATAGGTTTTTTAGACGTTTGGCTAAATGATGATATTGTTTAAGCATTTCGTTGTGGTTTACTAACAAATAATTATTGGTTTGATAAAGGGCATTTTCTTTAACATTTTTATTATGTGAAATGTTTTGGATTTCATTGTAGATAGAGCTTAAAACGACGCTTTTTCCAACGCCGGCATCGCCTTTGACAATATAAATAGCCGGCTTTTGGTCTTGATTATAACTTTTCAACCAATTTTGAGAGACTTTGATGACTTCCTCTTTCAGTGTTAGTTGACTACTGGATAATGATTTAAATGGTGAAATTTTATAGACGTCACTGTTTTCAAGAAAGTCAATAGATTCATTAACTAAGTGCCGTTTTCTTAAGATAGCCCATAAATCTTTTAAAACGACGTCATCATAATACTCTTTTTGATAGTAATCATTTGTTGATAGAAGTTTGGTTTGTTTAGTATTTGAAAGCTTGAAGTTATCCGCTAAAAATAGATTGATTAATCTAGTTTCTAGGTTAACAGTGGCAGATTTGTTAAAAGTTTCTTCACCGATAACTAACATATGATGTAAATTATTAAATTTAGGTTCGTGTTTGTTATCTTGATCGTCAAGAAGATGTTGTTGAGTTCGTCTAACTATTGAGTTAGTTTCTCCAATGTAAGCATATTTGGCCTTTGATAGAGTATAAATAACATATAAAACCGGGAAATTGTTAATATAGTAATCTTTTGAACCGTCAAGATTGTATAACTGTTTTTCAAATGAATCATTATAATCGACTTCTGTAATGTGCAATTTTGTCATTATTTCACCAAACTATTTATCAAAATTCCATTTTCTGTGATTATTAACATTTAATTTATTCTGAATAATCTCATATGGATTAACTCCAAGCTTATCACACATATAGAATGCATAAATTAGAGTATCTGCTAGTTCATCTTCTAGATGCTTTTGATTCTCATCAGAGAGCTTATTATTCTCATCTTGCCACTGGAAAATTTCTAAGACTTCACTTGCTTCTAAATTTAAAGAAATTGCGAGATCTTTTAGATTATGATATTTTTGCCACCCGCGATCGTCACGAAACTTCAATATTTCTTGTCGAATTTGTTCATAATCCATACTGTGTCACCTCTAATAATTGATATCAACATAATTATAACGGATATTTCTATGGAGTACAGCATGTTTAAATAATCATTCGTATATTCTTATTTAAAAAAGAGTTGGTATGTACAGTTAATTAAAGAAATTAAAATTCATCAATTGACAGCGCTTTCTTAGTGTGTTATATTGAGCTGGTAAATTAAATAGTAAACGGCTTGTAACTAATTCGATTAGGCAATACCGCTAGTTTATTCTAGTGGTGTTGTCTTTTTTTGATTAGAAAAGTCAAAAGGAGGAAGTTTAGTATGAAAGTTTTTCCAGAAAAGTTTCTTTGGGGCGGTGCAATTGCAGCAAACCAGGCGGAAGGGGCCTGGAACGTCGATGGGAAGGGAGTTGCTATCACGGATGTGACTGCTAATGGCATAGCTAAAAATATTCATGATCAAAAAGTGGAGTCTGGAAAGTTCTATCCAAGTCATGAAGCGATAGATTTCTACCATCGATATAGTGAAGATCTTGAATATATGGCAGAACTTGGCTTGAGATGTTTTCGAACGTCTATTTCTTGGACGAGAATCTATCCAACTGGTGAAGAAGAAAAACCGAATGAAGCTGGACTAAAATTTTACGATGAACTTTTTAATAAAATGTTATCTTTAGGAATTCAACCAGTTATTACGATTTCACATTATGAAACACCATTGAACTTATATCATAAATACAATGGATGGGAAAGTAAAAAACTTATTCCGCTTTTTGAAAAATATTGTCGAACTATATTTGAACGTTTTGGAAATAAAGTTAAATATTGGATGACATTTAATGAAATGAATAATGTTCATACTATTCCTTATGCAGCTGCGGGAATGGATTTATCGGGAGATTATGCACATCAATTATTACAGGTTTATCAGGCAACCCATAACATGTATGTAGCAAATGCTTTAGCCAATAGACTTGCTAAAGAAATAATGCCTGATGCACATATGGGAATTATGCTTTCGTTAAGCCAAGCAGCTGTTTATCCAGCAAGTCCTAACCCTAAAGATGTGTGGGGAACACTTCAATTGCAAAGGAGAACATTTGTAAGTGCGGATGTTCAATTAAAAGGAGAATATCCGGGGTATGTAAAGCGCATTTGGCGAGACTACAAAATTCAACCAGATATTACAGATGATGAACTAAAATTAATCAAAAAATACACCTCGGAATATCTTGCATTTAGTTATTATCGTTCTAGTACTTTTGAAAATGGAATGAAGATTTATGGTGATACTGGTGGTGTTGTTGGTAAACCTAACCCGTATCTTAAAGATTCTGCTTGGGGTTGGCCAATAGATCCGCTTGGCTTGCGATGGATGTGCAATTTAGTTCAAGATCGGTATGGTTGTCCCATGTTTATCGTTGAAAATGGACTCGGTGCAGCTGATACAGTTGATTCAGACGGAAAAATACACGATCAAGAAAGGTCAGACTATCTTATTGAACATTTGAAGGCGCTTGGGGAAGCTATCAAAGACGGTTGTGATGTGATCGGATATACATGGTGGGGTCCTATAGACATTGTTTCTGCCGGAACAGGTGAAATGAAGAAACGTTATGGTTTTGTCTATGTAGACCGTGATAATAAAGGAAATGGTTCTCTGAAAAGAATAAAAAAAGATAGCTTTAATATTTATAAAAAAATTATTGCATCTAATGGTGAATCCTTGTTTGAAAGTTGATTGGTGTTTTTATGCGAATTACAAAAATTCTTAACAATAATGTTATTGAAGCGAAAGATGAAAGCTCAAATCAGGTGATTGTTATAGGACGTGGGATTGGTCACGATCGAAAACGAGGTGATAATATTTCGCAAAATGAAGTTGAAGAAATGTTTATTATGACTAATAAAAAGCTTTTTCCAACGGTTAAGAATTTATTAACAACAGTGTCTACTGACTTAATTGAAACAAGCAATAAAATTGTGAACTATGGTCAACAAAAGTTAGGTCATAAAATCAATCAAAATATTATTATTACTCTAACTGATCATTTAAATTATGCGGTTAGAAGAACACGAGACGGATTTAATACGCCGAATCCACTTAATCGAGATATAAAGAAATTTTATCCAGTTGAATATGAAATTGGAGAATATGCTCGCAAAGTAGTAAAAAAATATCAATTTACCGACTTATCGGAGGATGAAGCGGGTTTTGTGGCTATGCATTTTGTTGATGCTTCAATTGGTGGTAAAGAGCACCATAATGTGGCAAAAATCACGAAAATAGTTGAATTAACTTTAAGCGTCGTAGACAGGTATATAGTTAAACCTGAGTTGAATTCACTTTCATATAGTCGATTTATCAGACATATACAATATTTAGCAATCCGATTATTAGATAACGTAGAAACAGAAGTTGAAATTGATGGTGAGATTAAAGATTTAGTTTTTAAAAAATATCCACAAGAATTAAAAATTGCTCAAAGTATAAAAGTAATATTACACGAAAAATTTAATCTGACAATTGGTAATTCCGAATTAATGTACATCACAATGCATCTAGTAAGGTTACTTAAAGTAGGGAGTGACAGTAATGAAACATGAAAAAGAGATAAAAGACATTGTTGAAAATATTGGTGGTGCTGCAAACGTTAAAAGAGTAACTCACTGTATGACACGATTAAGATTCAATTTAATAGACAATGGTAAAGCTGATTTAAACAAAATCAGTGAAATTGATGGGGTTTTAAATACTCAAATTCAAAATGATCAACTGCAAGTTGTAATTGGACCAGCCGTTGCAGATTGGTATGATGAATTGTTAGAAGTAACGGGACTATCAGAGAGCTCAAATACGGCTTCAAATGAAGAGAATAAAAAAGGAGTCATCAGTCGGATACTTGATGTTTTATCCAATATTTTTCTTCCCGTTATTCCAGCAATTGCTGCTGCTGGGATGTTAAAGGCTATATTAGGACTATTATCTACTTTTGCCATAATTTCTGCCAAATCCGACACTTATATTGTTCTAAATTTAATGGCCGATACCACATTTTATTTTTTACCATTTCTGCTAGCTATCTCGGCTTCTAAATTATTCAAAACCAATACAATTTTAGCTGCAGTACTGGCTGGTGCATTATTATATCCAACACTAATTAATGAGGTTGGAAAGATTAGTTCTTATCATTTCTTGAGATTGCCTATTCCAGTCATCAGCTATAGTTCTTCAGTTATTCCTATTATTTTATCGGTTTGGTTAATGAGTTATATTTACAAATTTGTAAATAAGCATATGCCAGATATGTTAAAAGTTATTTTTGTGCCAACTGTGGTTTTGTTAATTACAATTCCAATTGAATTAATTGTTTTAGGGCCACTTGGAAATTATGTTGGTGAATTGCTTTCGGGATTTTTTATGAGTCTTTTCTCATTCTCAGGTCTAATTGCAGGATTTGTTATGGGAGCATTACGTCCGTTGATGGTTATAACTGGGATGCACCAAGCAATCACTCCAGTTGTTTTTCAAAATTTTGCTTCTAAGGGATACGATGTATTAATGCCAACAATGTTAATGTCCACATTTGCGCAAGCGGCTGGTGTTTTAACGATGATAATTAAGGTAAAATCTGTTAAGGAAAAATCCGTTATTTATTCATCCGGACTTTCTGCGTTTCTAGGAATTACCGAGCCTGCACTATATGGCGTAATAATTAAGTATAAACGCGTGCTATTATCTGTTTGTATTGGAGGAGGACTTGGTTCTGCTTACGTTTCAATGATGGGTTATCATTTAGGAAGTTTCACACCATCAAATGTATTAAGTCTGGCAGTTTATGCAATGTACCCTAAATTTATTCATATTGTTATTGGTGCTCTTATCTCTGTTGTTTCTACGGTAATATTAGTATTCGTTTTGCAACCCGTAAATCCGATAAAAGATAAAAAACCAATTATTAAAACTAATAGTATAAATAGCACAGACGAAAGTGATGAGGTTGAAGTTTATGCCCCCATTGAGGGGAAACTAACAAGTCTTCAAAATGTTCCAGATACAACATTTTCTTCAGGAGCGATGGGAGATGGATTTGCTATTATACCTGAAAAAGGTGTAGTGGAAGCACCTTTTGATGGTACTGTAGAAGTAATTGCTAATACAGGACATGCTGTTGGTCTTCGTAGTAATAATGGAGTTGAAATTTTGATTCATATTGGGATAGATACAGTTGAATTAAATGGTAAGTACTTCACTGTGCTAGTTACACAGGGAGAGAAAGTTACTCAAGGACAGGAACTTGTTAAATTTGATTTAGAAGCTATTAAGAAAAATTATAATGTAATTAGTCCAGTGATAGTTACAACTGGTAAGGTAGCAACCGATAAAAAACATGAGGGAATTGAAATAAAGCCATCTGATCTAATTACTGTTGCACACCCGTAAGTATATTTTTCAATTTTCTTAAACAAAAATATTCCTCAAATTAATCTTTGGGGAATATTTTTAATCTTAAATGATATTATTTTTACAGCATACCACGTTCCTTCAAATTTTCCTTATAATAATATTCCATATCCAACTCATCAAAACGAGCGTTATCTGGATTCATAGCTTCAAAAATTTAGTGCATAATTCGAATTAGAATTTCGCGGCAGCTTATATATTGCGTTTTTTTTGGTTTTGGTGACTTAGGTACGTGCGTCAATAAATAATTTGTTGGCTGATCAATCTGAATTTGACAATTGAACTGTTTACTCATGTATTTGGTAATATCAACTTAAAAATCATAATATATACGTACTGTGACCAATCTTTTTTGTAAATACTCAAAATTCACTCGAATATTCAAACGGAGTCCATCGTTGAATAATAAATAAAGTCTTTTTGGATCCGCCTGATTCAGATAAGCATCTTTAAGTGATAAAAAGCAATCCAATTTGCAGGGCACGACTGGCACTCCTCGCGGTTAACTGTGTGTTTTCAAGTACGTATGGCCAGCAATTTCTGACTTCTAGCTGATGACCCATTATCTGCATTAACATAAAATGAGCTTCTTTCGATCGAGCAAAGGTATTTATTAATTGCTTGGTCGTTTTTTATGGATCCTCGATGAGTATCAAAAACGATACTGCTACAATCGGTATTTTAATGTGATGTGTCATGAATATAAAGTATTGCTGGCTCGTAAATATCCTTTTTGTTGATAGTTTGGCCTGTGTCCGCAATGTGATCGAGATGACTCACACTTCTTCTTTCAACAACTTCCTGCAATTCGTTTAGTTTCTTCAAATGTCCAGCATCGACTCAAATACTTTCTGTATACAATTGATAACGGTCTATGAAGATAACAGATTTACGTTTTTGAAACTCTGATGGTTTATGAGTGAAGTATGAAGAGCGGTTGCATTTAATGAGCAATTCGAAAAGTAATTTAAAAAATTTATTTGACAAGCCTAAAGAAAACGGTTACAGTTATGAACGTAAAGAAAATATTTTCGTAGACATGTGACTGGTAATGCAGGCAGGATCTATTAAGCTAAGGTGACGACCGTAGCTTTTTGGATCCTTTTTTTTATATTTAGGAGGAATGATCATGGACTTTAAAAAAAGTGCGCAAGAAATAATCAAAGGAGTTGGCGGAGCTAGTAATGTAGCTAGCTTAATCCATTGCTCAACTCGCTTACGTTTCAGTTTGAATGATTTTGATAAAGCTAATTTAGATGCGTTGAAGAAAATTGATGGTGTTCTGGGTGCAGTCATTGCCGGTGGCCAATGTCAGGTAATTATCGGTAATGATGTTGTGGAAATGTTTGATGCGGTTCAAGGACTGTTAGGTGGTAAAGAGAATACCGGTAAAGCACAAAGACAGCCAATAGGACGCATAATTTTGGACTTTATTATTGGTGTTTTCCAGCCCTTGGTACCAGCTATTGCCGGTGGCGGAATTCTAAAATCTATTTTGATGCTGATTGCAATGTTTGGTTGGATCAGTGATAAAAGTCAGACTTATCAAATTTTGAACTTGATTGGTGGAGCACCACTTTATTTATTGCCATTATTAGTAGCGATTACAGCGGCACAGAAATTAAAAGTCAATCCGTTAGTGGCTGTATCTACAGTTGGTGTGTTGATTCTTCCCGATATTGCTACCATGCTTGAAAAAGGAACGACTTTGTTTGGAATGCATGTTTTAAATGTGACATATAGTTCACAAGTTTTTCCAGCAATTTTAAGTATTTTATTATATGCAGTTATGGAACGTTTCTTCACTAAGTATTCACCAAAGCCAATTAGAATATTTTTTGTTCCAATGATGGCTATGCTAATTACAGCACCTCTAACTTTATTATTCCTTGGTCCTCTAGGCTATGTGGTGGGACAATATTTTGTCAGTGCAATTTTGTTTTTAAACGCTCATTTAGGCTGGTTGGCCACAGTGCTATTGGCAGCTGTATTACCATTTATGGTTGCGACTGGGATGCACAAACCAATGATTCCTTATGTAGTAGCAACGTTCAGCACAGTTGGTAGAGAAACACTATACTTGCCAGCATCACTTGCTCATAATATTTCAGAGAGTGGTACATGTTTTGCGGTAGCACTACGCACAAACGATTCGAAAATGCGTGCAACAGCAATCTCTGCTGGAATTTCCGCGTTTTTTGGAATCACTGAGCCAGCTTTATATGGGGTCACACTACAACATAAACGCGCGTTGGCTAGTGTGATTATTGGTGGTATTTTTGGCGGTGCCTATATTGGAATTAGCGGACTAGCAGCCTTTACACTTGTTGGTCCTGGCTTAGCAAGTTTACCCATGTTTGTTGATAAAGGTAACCCAATGAATTTAGTTAATGCTATTATTGGTTTTGTGATTTCTTTTGCAGTTTCGTTTATTGCTGGATTATTGCTTTGGCAGAATGAAGCTAAATCGATCGAAAAAGAAGATACTGAGAAGGTAAACATTGCTAAAGAAGATTTAGATGTTCCTGTTCCCGGACAAGTAATGCCACTTTCACACGTGCCAGACGATGTTTTCTCAAAGGGTCTATTGGGTAAAGGGGTTGCTGTTGTGCCAAGTGAAGGTAAATTAGTGGCACCGACTTCTGGAACCGTACAAATGGTTTATGAAACTAAACACGCGTTAGGAATGACAACCGATGCAGGGGCGGAACTACTTTTCCATATTGGGCTAGATACCGTCCAATTAAAAGGAAAATACTTTGACGTTCATGTTAAGGTTGGCGATCATGTTGAAAAGGGCGACTTACTCGAAACTTTTAATTTGCAAGACATTAAAGCTGCCGGTTATAACCCGGTCACAATGATGGTTGTCACCAATCAGGATCATTATGCAATTGATGTGGATGAGACAGAGACTTCAACACCACACACAGTCATGAACATTTCAAAAATGGAGGCATAAATAATGGGTTTAAGAAAAGATTTTCTTTGGGGTGGCGCAATCGCGGCCAATCAAGTAGAAGGTGCTTGGAATGTTGATGGTAAGGGGCCATCAGTGGCGGATGTGGCCACGTATAAACCAAACGTTGATGTAAAAGACTATAAAAAGCAAGTTCAAATTACCCAAGACAGTATTAAACAAGCAATGGCCACGAAAGATACAACTTATTATCCTAAACGTAGAGGAATCGACTTTTACCATCGTTATCCAGAAGACATTAAATTATTTGCTGAAATGGGATTCAAGACGCTTCGTATTTCCATTGCATGGTCACGTTTATATCCGACAGGCGAAGAGGAGGAGCCTAATCAAGCTGGTGTCGATTTTTACAAAGCAGTGTTTAAAGAGATGCATAAATATCATATTGAGCCGTTAGTTACTTTATCGCATTATGAAATGCCATTAGCTTTAGCACAAAAGTACAATGGTTGGGCTGATCGCCGCATTATTGATCTGTTTGTGAGATTCTGCCGCACTTGTTTTACAACCTATCGGGATGACGTCAAGTACTGGCTCACTTTTAATGAAATTGACAGCGTGACACGGCACCCATTTACATCGGCAGGAATTATTCCGGATCAGTCAGATAATCTCTTACAAGACGAATATCAGGCCTTTCATCATCAATTTGTAGCATCTGCGTTGGTCACCAAAATCTGTCATGAATTAATTCCAGGGAGTCAGGTAGGTTGTATGTTGACTAAATTGACAGATTACGCAAATTCGGCCGATCCGCGCGATGTTTTGGCATCGTTTAACAAAAATACTATGAATTATTTTCCGGCTGATGTGCAGGTGTTTGGACGTTACCCAGAGCTTATTTTAAATTATTTCAAGAAAAATAATTTGCACATTGTAATGGCCGATGGGGATTTGGAAATCTTGGCAGCTAATACTGTAGACTTTGTTTCCTTTAGTTACTATATGTCTATGGTCTCGTCGTATGATGAAAATAATTTAACACTTACAAGTGGCAACACAGTTGTTGGTGGTAAGAATCCCTATTTAAAATCTACAGATTGGGGTTGGACAGTGGATCCAGTTGGACTGCGAATTTCCTTATTACAGCTCTATGATCGTTATCACAAACCGTTGTTTATTGTTGAAAATGGGATGGGAGCACAAGATGAGTTGACAAGTGACGGAAAAATCCACGACGATTATCGAATTGATTATTTCCGTAGTCATTTTGAAGAGATGATTAAGGCTGTTGATGCAGGAGTAGATTTAATGGGATATACGAGCTGGGCACCAATTGATCTAGTGAGTGCCTCGACTTCTCAAATGTCCAAACGATATGGGTTCATATATGTTGACGAAGACGATCTTGGCCGAGGATCGTTAAATCGTTATAAAAAGGATTCCTTTACGTGGTATCAGAAAGTGATTCGTTCAAATGGGGAAGATTTAGCTTAATTGTTGAGGAGGTGAAAAGTGTGATGAAAATCAAAAAAGTGCTTAATTCTAGCGTAGTTTTGGCGGTAGATGACAAGCAAAAAGAATTTATTTTACTTGGAAAGGGAATTGGTTACGGCAAGCGTCCCGGAGCTTCTGTTACGAATAAGTCTTTTGACCAAGTCTTTATGCCAGTAAACGACACTAATGTCGAACACTTTTTGACGATGATTGCCGAAACATCTCCGGAACTTATTGATATTACACAGCAAATTATTAAATATGCTAAGTCAAATTTGAACACCAAATTAAGTGATGCTCTGTATGTATCCTTGCTTGATCATTTAAAGTTTGCTTTGGAAAGATTTCAACAAGGAATTACGATTACAAATCGCGTTTATTGGGAAATTAAAACTTATTATCCGAGTGAGTTCGGAATTGGTAAATATGCTGTTCAGATTATGAACCAGCAGCTAAAGACCAATTTTTCTGAACAAGAAGCTGCAAATATTGCCGCACATATTATCAACGCAGAAAATGGCACAGATGAACGGAAAGATGCTTTAAAAGCTGGGCAAATTATTGGGCGAATTATTAATATAATTAAATATCAGTCTCAAGGCAAATTGGATGAAGATAGTCCTAATTACCAACGATGTGTCGTTCACGTAAAGTTTTTAGTGGAACGTGCGATTGCAGGAAGATTGCTAAAAGACGCGGATCCTGCAATGGTAGCAATTGTTGAAAGTCAAAATGAGCGTGCTTTTAGAATTGCCAAGAAGGTGTCTGAGTATATGGACATCAAATTTGGTCAAGAATTACCAGATGAAGAAGTAATGCTGATGGCTATGCAGATTCAGCGAATATTAAAATAAAATAGATACTTTGTGCTATAAATTGAACAGTTATAGTGCAAAATATCTTTTTTTATGGTTTGAAATTGTATAAATTCAAAAAAAATACAAAAACAAACAATTATTTGCCGATATGGTCACAATTCTTTTGATTTGAAGCGTACTGCCAAAAAATCAATAAGTAGATGGAAAAATCCGGAAAAATAAGGTTCTAATTGTGAACTATTTTGTAAATGAGATAGTGAGTAAACACAATTAGAATGAGTAGATAACCAACTATCTAAACTATTTGTAAATGAGATGATTGGGGTCTGGATAAGAATTGGTAACTTAAGGAAGTCCTTGACAACTGCATTCTCACCTGATGCTGAGAATATAATTAGCAAGTCATCTGCGCTTACACTTTCTGCAATTTGTTTATTCAGGATACTACCACTGTTTGAAGGTAATAAGACCATGATAATTCCTAGCTGGAGAAACCGTTGCTGAAGATCTCTAGCCTGATACTGTTGATTTAGTCCAGTTGCTAAGATAAAGATTCGTCGTGCATTATTAAAGTATTGAACAGTCGTTGTAACTGTCGGTTCACTTAGCGTTGCGATCATCTGAGTTACAGCATTTCCAATCATTTTTGAATTTAAGTTCTCTTGAACTTTTGTAGTGTTTTCATTCCATGATAAAAAATATTTAAAGTCGGAAAAGCCATGAAAGCCTAGCTTTTGCGCAAATCTTAAAACTGAAGACGTAGATACAAATGCAGCGTCTGCAAGGTTGTTAATACTCATTGCACACACCTCTTCTTGATTTAGTAAGACATATTTTGCAATTTGCTTATCAACGTTAGAGAAACTAGTTTCGCTTTCCTTAATTAATTCTTCTATTGTTTTGTTCATTAAAATTCACCTCTTAATATATACAAGCAACGTTTATGTTTTCAGCACAAACGTTTTTTGCATTACTGGAAACTATTTCATTGCCAAAGAAATGGTAAAATTCCCAAACAGAAACAATTGTAATAAAAGTGCGAACAAATACCGTATACTATGCATGTGGATTTCTAAAAGCGCTTTTAGAACCGACCACTAACTTATTTGGGAGGCAACGTCATGAATAATGCAGAAGTGGCAAATAAAATTATTAACCTTTGTGGAGGAAAAGATAATTTTATTAGTGTTGAGAATTGTATGACACGTTTAAGAATTAAATTTAAAAATAAAGATCTTATTCAAATTGAAGAGTTGAAAAAAGTACCTGGAGTTCTTGGAATTAATGATGCCGATACGTTTCAAATTGTTGTTGGACCAGGAAAAAGTACTAAAATTCATGAAGCTATTATTGAAATTTTGGGTAGTGAATACGATGCAGGGACACAAGAAGAAACAAATTCTAAGGATCAAAATCAGTCAATGGATCAAACGATTCAAGAGACTAAAACAAAAGCAAGAAGTCATACCAGCGGCAGAATGAAAGCATTTTTGACCACCTTATCTAACATCTTTGTTCCAGTTATTCCAGCAATTATTGCTTCTGGTTTTGTGCAAGGTATTAATAACATTATGACTAGTAATGCTACGAACACAGCCATTAGAGAAGGTATAAAAGCTTCCGGTCAGTTAACTAATACACAAGTTGTTTTACAAAATTGGCATCTGTTACAAGTAAGCACGGTTTTTGGCATTATCGGTACTGCCGTATTGAGTTTTTTAGCCATTTATGTCGGAGTCACGTCGGCAGTTCAATTTAAAACCGATAAATTGTTGGGAGGTGCAATTGGTGCCATTACATTATCACCTGCTTTACCGGCTTTGGGTCTTAAAGCAGGTGAAGGAGGCTTGTTCGGCGTTATTTTGGGAGTTTGGATTTTGGCAAAATTTATGAAAATGTTTCATAAAATTATTCCCGACGTTTTAGATGTTGTCTTAACACCTACTCTTTCTTTGCTATTATCTGCAGGTGTGTATTTCCTAACAGTGATGCCAATAATGGGCTTTTTATCAGACGGTTTAATCAAAGGTATTTTATTCTTGATTAATGAATCTGGTGTCGTAGGTGGATTCGTTTTGTCAGCTTTGGCACCCGCGTTAATTTCAACTGGGTTACACCAAGGGCTAACACCAATTAACTTACAATTGATTGCTCAACATGGATCAACACAGATCAATGCGTTTCAAATTATGAGTAATGCTGGTCTAGTAGGCGCAGGACTTGCACTTTGGATTATGTCCAGAAATCAGCAGGTCAGAAATGTTGCTAAGGCAGCTTTACCGGCAACAATTTTGGCGGTTGGTGAGCCAACGCTGTTTGGATTGGTTATTCCATCAGGATTTGGATTTATTACAGCATCTTTGGGAGCTGGATTCGGTGGTGTTATGGTCAGTTTGTTAGGGGTAAAGTGTTCAGCACTTGGGGCTGCCGGCATGTCAGCTATTCCATTAATTGCAGATGGTAAATATATTCAGTATTTAATCGCTTATGTTGTGGCATGTGCTGCTGGTTTTATTTTGACATATGTCGTTGGCAAGATGCGTCATTATGCATAACAAGTTTTAAAGAGAGGAAGAGTTAGTATGCGAGCCATTATGATTATGTTTGATACTTTGTCAAAAAGGTTTCTGTCCAATTTTGGTAATGAATGGATAAAAACACCAAATTTTCAACGTCTTCAGAAAAAGATGATTACGTTCGATAATTTTTATGGCGGGAGTTTACCTTGTATCCCAGCCAGACGGGAATTGCATACAGGAATGTATAATTTCCCATTTAGATCATGGGGACCACTAGAGGTTTTTGATCAATCAGCAATTGAAAAATTAAAGAACAACGGTGTCTATGCACATATCGTAACTGATCATTCTCACTACTGGGAAGATGGTGGGGCAACATATTTGCCACGTTATTCTAGTTGGGAAGGCTTCCGCGGACAAGAAGGAGATCGATGGGTTCCTCGAATGGAAGGTGAAGTTAATCAGAACAAGAATGCCTTAAATAAAAAAGGCGTTTCGGTTGAACAACATATGGCGAATATTACAAGAATTCATGATGAAAAAGATATTTCTAGTGTTCAAACTATTAATGCAGGAATTGATTTTTTAGAAAAAAATCATGACAAAGAAAATTGGTTTCTTCAAATTGAGTCATTTGATCCCCATGAACCATTTTATGTACCGGATAAGTACCGTCAGATATATGACTGTATTAAGTCAGAAGACATTCCATATTGGCCAACTTATCAAAAATTAGTGGATGATCGATTTAAAGATGACATCGAGGATCTTAAAAAAGAGTATGCAGCTCTGATAACTATGTGCGATCGCTATCTAGGAAAAATTCTAGATGTTCTAGATCAAAATGATATGTGGAAAGATACCTTGGTAATCGTGAACACTGATCATGGCTTTTTACTAGGCGAACATAATTGGATTGGAAAAAATATTTCTCCTGTTTATGACGAATTAGTTCATTTGCCATTCTTTATTCATGATCCAGCGCATCCGGAACGGGACGGAAGTGTTTGTGGACAAATTGCCCAGACAATTGATTTACCGGAAACGTTGCTAGATTACTTTAGTATTCACGATGATACTGTTCGTGATGGACAATCAATTTTAAAAGTCCTTGATGAAGCAGCTAAGAGTAATGAAAAAAATGTTAAGGAACGTGACATTCTATTTGGTGTAAATGGTAGTTTTGCCTGTGTCTATGATGGCAAATATGTTTATATGCGCGCTTCACAAAATCCAGATAATGAGCCATTAGTGAATTATACATTGGCTTTTACAAAGATGCGTGGATTTTACAGTCCGGAAGATATGAAGAGTCTTGAATTAGTAAAAGGTAATCGATTTACTCAAGGAATGGCTGTGGGTAAATTATCGTTACGTAATCATATGGACTCTTACGCTTTAGGAAACTATTTGTTTGATATTGTTAAGGATCCGAATCAAGAACATCCTTTGCATGATGAAGCAATTGAAAAAATTATGGTTAAAAAACTGACCAAATTATTAAAAAAAATCGAAGCACCAAAAGAAGAATTTATTAGACTGGGGCTTAAATGACTTTATGGTGTAAGGAAGGAATTGAGACAGAATTATGTTGAAAGTAAAGGATGAAACGGAATTTAAGATAATATCTGGTGGAAAGTTCGATATGGGCACTAACGATCAAATAGGTTTCCCGGTAGATAGGGAAGGACCGATTACTAGCATTGAACTAGCTTCTTATCAAATTAGTACGACAACCGTTACAATTCGTGAATTTAAAGAGTTTGTAGATGAAACTGGGTATGAAACACAGGCCGAAAAGCTTGGCTGGTCATATGTTTTTTTCAAACTTCTTGATCAAGAAGAGCTAGAAAAAACTAAGGCTACAAAAGATATGCCATGGTGGCGTGCTGTTAAAGGGGCTTGTTGGAATCATCCAGAAGGTCCACAAAGTAGTGTTTCAAAACGATTAGATTATCCAGTAACCCAGGTATCGTTAAATGATGCAATTGCTTATTGTGTATGGGCAGGATATCGTTTGCCAACCGAAGCTGAATGGGAAAAGGCCGCACGTGGTGGCAAAGTCGGTCTTAAATATCCATGGGGTAATAATCTGACTGAGAATCACGAATTTCATGCTAATACCTGGCAAGGTAATTTTCCAAGTGAGAATTCGTTAGAAGATGGTTATTTAGGAACAGCTCCTGTAAAAAGTTTTCAACCTAACGACTTCGGACTGTATCAAATGATTGGTAATGTCTGGGAATGGTGTAGTAATTCGCGTGGTATACCTTTAACAAGTTTTACTGATCACCAAAGCCAGGAGTTTTGGCAGGAAACCTTAAACGTTCACGAACCACATCAAATGGCAATTCGTGGAGGGTCATTCTTATGTCATTGTAGTTTTTGTAACAGATACCGAGTTGGCGCAAGAAATGGTGAAGTAAGTGATTCAGCTAGTTCTAATCTTGGATTTAGAGTGGTTAAGGATATCTAAAAGAGAGGTAATAAAATGGGTTGGTTTTCAAAGAAAAAAGAAACGATTGACATTGTATCACCAGCTGAGGGCGATGTAATTCCAATTACGCAAGTACCTGACGAAGTTTTTGCCGGTAAAATGATGGGCGATGGTTTTGCTGTCAATCCAACGAATGGTGAAATTGTTGCGCCAGTAGCTGGTAAGGTGACGTTCATTGCGGACACTAAACATGGAATAGGGCTAACTAGTGATACCGGCATGGAATTGATCATTCATATGGGAATTGATACGGTAAGTTTAAAAGGCAAGCCCTTTAATGTATACGTAAATTTGAATGAAAAAGTGCATGCAGGGACACCGTTAGTGACTATTGATCTTGAGGTGGTTAAGAAAGCTGATTTGAATCCTGTAATTATTGTTGCTATTACTAATTTCACAGATTTAGAGAAGAGGCTTGATCTTCAAACTGGATTAACTAAAGCCGGGAAAAAAGTGGCCATGTTGAGTTAATTTAAGGGGAGGTTTGTGATGATCTATATCACGTATGCATTAGTCATCTTCTTTGCCAATGTAATTGGTGCTATCGCGGGGATGGGCGGAGGTGTCATTATCAAACCAGTTTTAGATGTCATCGGTGCCCATCCATTAATCCAAATAAATTTTTTCAGTAGCGTAGCGGTTTTTACAATGGCGGTTACGTCAACGTACAAGCAAATAAATTTAGGACTCCATCTCCAAAAAAAATTTGCTTTTGCTATTTCATTTGGAGCAATTATTGGTGGCTTGCTAGGAAATTCGACGTTTAATTGGTTAGAGAAAGCCGTAGCAAACGATCATATAATTAATCAAATTCAGGTAGTACTAACAGTTTTGACACTTTTATTTGCTTTAGGTTATTCAATTGCTCCATATTGGCATTTTAAAATTACCAATATATTGCTGTTAATGTTAATCGGTATGTTTTTGGGATGGGTTTCAACGTTACTTGGAATTGGTGGTGGCCCCATTAATGTGGCAATGCTGATGCTTTGTTGTAGTTTTCCAATCAAAGAGGCAACGGTTTATTCCATTATTGCCATTCTATTTTCTCAATTTTCAAAAATATTGGCTGTTGTTTTCTCAGGAATGATTTGGAATTTTGACTTAAAAACATTGTTATTTATTATTCCGGCGGCAGCCATTGGTGGCATAGTAGGTGCAAAATATAGTCATGTAGTTGATACAAAAAAAATTGAGCTAGTATATCGTATGGCAATTTTGTTAGTTATTTCAATTAATTTATTTAACAGTTATCAAGTCATTATGGGCATTAGTTGATGCAACCAGCCTTGCTAGATTGCTGATGGAGTGAAACTTTATATTGAAAAATTTAAAAGTAAAAAAAATCACACCCCGATTACTCGAAGTGTGATCACCTACAGGAACTCTAGTTTGCAATGCATACAAACTAGCCTCTTTAGTAGGATACCAAATGATAGCTGAGTTCGCAATATATTTTTTAATTTAGGCTGCTAATTATGTGTAATTGCATAGTTGGCGGCCTTTTAAAGTACGCCCTTATCCTTAACCGCTTGTTCATAAAAATCATCTAATTGATTTTCATCAATATACTCTGGATCAAATGAGTGTTGCACAAAGAACATCAAATATTTAACTAATTCACGCGAACTGTCATATTCAGAGTATGGCAATCTCGGCGATTCTGGCATTCTTGTAAATAAGTAGCTGTCAGGGGTTGAAAAACTGAGTTTGGTGTTGAATTGCTCAGAAAAATACTTAGTTAAGTTCATTTGTAAGTCGTAATATTGACGAACCTTAGTCATACGATTGTGTAGTTGTTTAAAGTCTAAACGAATATTTAGTCGAAAGCCCTCTTTGAAAAGAAGAAAAAGGCGTTTTTCGTCGTCATGATCGTGATAAATATCTTTTAAGTGGTGAACTGCAATCCAGTTAGTGGACAGCTTGCTAGCACCGCTCGTTTGCACAAATTGAGTGTTACCAAATACATAAGGCCAGCCACTTCTGATTTTAAGAAAACGACCCATTGCTTGCATCAACAGAAAATTAGATTCATTTTCGCGAATGAACATGTTAATTAACTGCTTACTGGTCCTTTTTGTTTTGTGAACACCACGGTGCATATCAAAAACAATGCTGTTGTAGTCGGTGTTCCAGTGCGAGGTGTCATGGATATAGAACGTGGTAGACGGGCATATATCCGTTTTGTCGATAGTTTGAGCATTGTCTAAAACCTGCTTAAAGCGGCTCATTGTGCGTCGTTCGACGACTTCGTGTAGCTCGTTAAGTTTTTCAAAATGAACTGTGTCCATGGACTCTCTCCCTTGTTGTAACAAATTTTTAATGGTGTCTATCATCAATAGGTGATTCTTGACACTTTTTCGAGTGTACCAAGGAAGAAGGTATTTGACAAGCCGAAATCCCGCATTTGAAACGAGAAATATTTGGCATTTTGTGGGAAAAGAGACTTTTTTATAGATATTTATGAGAAAAATTATAGCAAATTAAGTAACTAAACATTTACTTAATAAATAATATGATTTCTCTACATAAGCTTTACAATTGTATAATGGTTCTCTCCGTAATGTTTTTAAAGAAAAATATCATAGTAGACTTTGTGCATTTAAATTTTTACAATATCTGATTTTAATTCAAATGATTGACTCGCTTCTTGAACTGTAAAACTAAGATCATAATTCAAAACCATCATCTTAAATTCTGGGTCTAGACTAATCGTAGAAGGTCTATTCAAGTATAAATGGGTGACATTTCTACAGCAGTCCGTGTTTTTTCAGCATGTCATTATAAAATATTTCCATGTCGTCGAGTCTGATCCGATCTTCAGGGTTCATTGTTTTACAAACCTGGAATAAAATTTGTATCAAGATTTCTCGACAATTTTGGTACTCTATTTCTGGCAACTCAGCAGTTTTAGAAATACGTGTAAATAGATAACTATTAGCTTGAGGTGCGACAAATTCGGTCGTAAATTGGTTGCCCCAAAATTTGACCAAACTTACCTGGAAGTCATAGTATTTTCGCACGGTTTTCAATTTACGCTCTAAATGTTTCAAATCAATTCGGGCATTCAAACGGAGGCCTTCATTGAATAACAGTAGAGTCGTTTTGCATCTTCCACATCCTGATAATCATCCTTTAAATGATGAACGGCAATCCAGTTAGTCGAAGTATAAGTGACACCACTCGTTGGCACGAATTGCACGTTGCCTAATACATAAGGACAGCACCGTTTGACATTGAGTTGGCGTCCCATTTCCTGCGTCAACATAAAGTTGGCTTCTTTAGAGCGGGCAAAACTATTTATCAACTGTTTAGTTGTTTTCTTCGTTTTATGAAGGCCACGGTGGGCGTCAAAAATGGTGTTGTTATATTCGGTGTCCCAATGTGAGGTGTCCTGAATATAATAAGTCGTGGTCTCACAGATCTCGGTTTTGTCAATCGTTTGGGCATTGTCTGCAATTTCTTAGGATTTTTAATTCGTCAATATATGTATAATACGTATGAAAAAATTAACTATAAAAAAATAATGCTTTTATCTTATTCGATGATCAATTAAGTTTTAGGGTGAAATACGATTTTTAAATAATTGATCAGAATTTTAGTTACGCGACTTAAGAGACAGCTTTCGGCACAAAATAAATTTTTTTGGAAAAATAATGGATCGGTTAAATTCTAACTTGTATTTATTCTTTTATGGTTTAATAAAAGTTAGTAATGTTAAGTGAAGCGGGGGATAGACATGTACCAACATGAAAAAATTGACATAGACAATTCAGATGTTCCTGTCAAATTTATAGTTCAAAGTGCAAACACGCAGAATATTTTACGACACTGGCATCAAGCATTGGAGATTGATATGACTATCCAGGGTAAGGCAGATTTTATCATTAGTGGCAAAAGGGTTCAGGAGAATCCTAATAATGTTATTATCGTAAATACTGATGAGATACATGCGGTAACCAATATTCAGAATACTTCTAATGTGATCGCTTTAACTTTTTTATTTCCATATCAATTTTTAAAGCGAGAAATCCCTAATTACGATTACTATTGGTTTAGAATTGCCAATGCCAATTCTGACGAAAGTAAACAAAAAATTGAACAATTAAGGCGAGTACTTATTCATTTTTATAGATTACAGAATAGTACACTAAGGCCGGAACAGAGAAGGTTGGCTCAAATGAATGATATTTTTTCAATTTTGAAGGAGTTAACCATTAATTTTAGTGAAATCAAGTCAGAGACTAGTAATCTCTCTATTACGACAAATCTAAGAATTTTATCGCAAGTACTAGATTATATGGGAAAATATTATAAAGAAAAGCTATATTTATCGACAATAGCAAATAAATTTCATTTGTCAGTGGGCTATTTATCTCGTTTATTTAAAGGCCAAATGGGAATGAGCGTTATGGCATACTTGCGTGAATTCAGACTTCAGCAAGCATTTAGGATATTAACGAATACAGAGAAAAAAGAGAATGAAATTGCCGATTCGGTTGGTTTCCCAAATTCCAAGTCATTTCGAATGGCGTTTAAAAGAAAATATGGGCTGACGCCAATTAAATACCGTCAAAATATAAAAAGGTCAAAAAATGGCCTTTAATTGGTTACTATGGAGCCACTTTTGAAAAGGCTTTCATTATATAATGTGTTTTGTGATCAAGCTTGATACAAAAATATTAGGAAGTGATTAACTTGTCAAAAGTAAAATCAAAATCCGTGATTTTTAAAATAGCCATTCTGTCTATTTCATTATTACTCATGATTGCGCCAAATATTGCAGCCGCGATTCCGTTAATGGATAAGACATTTAAGTTCCAATCAGCTTCTGCGGTTGAAACTCTTTCAACGATTCCAAATTTAGGAATTATTATTGGAATTTTTTTGAGCAACGTGATTATCTTAAAAATAGGTCAAAAAAAGACCGTTTTAGTTGGCCTGGTGGTTGCTCTTTTTTCAGGATTAGCTCCAGTAATTTCAAGTAACTATATGATTGTGCTATGTTCTCGACTTTTGCTTGGCCTAGGAATCGGCGTTTTCAATTCTCTTGCGATTAGTATGCTATATGATTTTTATAAGGATGAGGAATTGGCAACTATGTTAGGATTTCAAAATGCTGCAGGTTCACTGGGAAGTTCCATTTTGTCATTTGCAGTTAGTTATTTATTGAGATTTGGTTGGCATGCAACATTTTTGATATACATTATCTGTCTGCCTGTTCTAATTTTATTTTGGATTATTGTCCCCGACGTGGGAGAACAGAAGAAAGTTTCAAGGAAAATGAGTAGTGCAAAAATACACACACATCAACGTCTGAACTTCCCTGTTATTTTAATTTCGATAATTACTTTCTTTCTGTATGCATTTTTCCTGGTTATTACTGTAAAATTGGCCGATCTATTCACAGTAGAAAAAATCGGTTCACCAAGTATGGCTTCTACAGTACTTGGAGTGTTTACGCTAGTTTCACTACTGACTGGTTTACTTTATGGTGTTATCTATAAATATTTAGGACATAAAAGCTTACCGTTTGGGTTGCTTTTAATGTCAATTGGCTTTTTTATGATTGGAAGTTTGAAAGCATTTATACCTATTGTATTTGGCGTAATTATTGCTGGGGTTGGATTTTCCATGACAGTACCAACACTATACACATTATTAGGTGAGGTTGCGCCGGAAAATTCAAAGAACTTAGCAACTTCAACAATTTTGATTTTGACTAATATTGGTGTGTTTATGTCACCAATTTTAATTAATTTTTTTACTAAATTTACCGGGAACGATAGTCCAGCATCTAATATGTTGGTATGTAGCATTGGTCTGATTGTTTTATGCTTAGTTACTAGTTTGGAATTAATTTATCAGCAGAAAGTAAATAATAAAGAAGCTATAAACAAATTATAGAATTAAAGAGGAATTTAAAGATGAGTAAAATTAAATCAGATTTAATGAAAAAAGTTGCCGTTCGAAATGCAGATTATACTATGAAGTTGGTTCCGGGAATGAAAGAAGAAGGTTTTTTTGATCCTAAAGCACGAGAAGAGATTGATGCATCTGTGAATAACAATGATACAGGTGGATTTGGCAGTAATAATCAAAACCAATCACTTGAGGAAATTCGTGCCGGAATGGGGTGGAAAAAGGCTAATTATGCACCTAGTCATGAACTGACAATTAAAAATCAAACTTTTGATACAACTGTCCCAGCACGTACATATGTACAGACGGCTTTAAAGGATAGCAGTTTACCGACAATTATTTTTGAGCATGGCGGTGGTTTTTTTGGAGGGTCACTAAATAATGTGGAATTTCCCTGCCAAGCGTTAGCTGACTATGGTGCAGTACGAGTTGTATCGGTAGATTACGGGTTAGCACCAGAACACCCATACCCAGTTGGACTTTTGGATTCATATCGTGTTCTACGGTGGATATATGAGAATGCTGATAGTTGTGGTGTAGACTCAAAAAAAATAACCGTCATGGGTGATTCGGCAGGAGGGACACTTTCTTATAATTTAGCTACTTTGGATTGTGAATTTGGCACAAATTATTTGAACAAATTGGTCGCTTTATATCCTGTCACCTACGGAGGTAAAAAAACAGAATTACGTAGTAGGTTTGATTCACCAGAGGGTCTCAAAGCTAAAAAAGACCAAAGCCTAATTGCTCAATACATCCGTAATTTTAATGGCAGTAGTGCGTCAATTGATGATTGGTATATTCATGGTGCTGATAATGAGAACATGTATTTATCACCACTCAACATTCCCAGCAACGTCTTAGTCAATTTTCCCAAAACATTATTTATGGTGGGTGAATTTGATCCACTCCGTTTGCAAGGGGAAGCATTCTACCAAAAAATGAAGTTGGCAGGTGGCAATATTCAGTATATTCGATACAACGGAATGGTCCATGCATTTATGGATAAAGTTGGTGACTTTAGACAAGCAAACGATGCATTACAGGAAGCTATACAATTTGTTTTGAAATAGCTTATTGTAAAGTAAAAATATGTGTTTAATTTGTTTATCATTGACATTGGTTTTTTATTGAAAATTAAANACGCGAATTTTATAATCAAGTTAGCCACCTTGTAAAAATGGTCAAATAAAAGACACCAAGACGAAAAAATCAGGTATCATTGAAGTTCCTACACTAAACAATGAAAGAGGTTTTCGTCTTG
Organism: Pediococcus cellicola; assembly: GCF_001438655.1. Classification (GTDB taxonomy): domain Bacteria; phylum Bacillota; class Bacilli; order Lactobacillales; family Lactobacillaceae; genus Pediococcus; species Pediococcus cellicola. The sequence continues at coordinate 806 of NZ_JQBR01000013.1, read as the reverse complement.
GTGCAAGAACAGCTTACCATATCTCACTCAAAGGGTCATCATCTAACACCAATTGAACGTGGAAAAATTGCGGGATTGCTTGCCGCAGGCAAATCTGCTCGTCAAATTGCGACGGAACTTGGTGTTTGCCATCAAACTATCAATAACGAACTCAAACGTGGCTGTGTTCAACAGGTAAAGAAGATTAATGGTAAAGAACAGTACTTCAATATCTATGCTCCTGATACAGCTCAAATTCGTTATGAAATGAATCGTCAGCACTGTCATCGACCCTTAAAATTCAAACACATTACTAATTTTTTGGCCTACTTTGATGATCATTTCCATCAAGATCATTGGTCACCTGATGCAGCAGTTGGCTTCGCCCACAAACATCATTTATTTAAGCGTACAGAGATGGTCTGCACTAAGACACTCTATAACTATATTGATGCGCAATTATTAGAAATCCGCAATCTTGATTTGCTTGAGAAAACCAAGCGACGTACGCAACATCACTGGTCGCATAAACATCGACGCTTGATTGGTAAAAGTATTGAAGAACGGCCTAAGCGTGTCGACAAGCGCAATGAATTTGGCCACTTTGAAATTGACACCGTGGTTGGTAAACGTAGTGGCCATGAAAGTGTCCTATTGACCTTCACTGAACGTAAAACTCGTTTTGACTTTATTCGTTTGATTGAAGGTAAAGATGCTGACTCCGTAGCCTATGCCATTAAAGGGATTTGTGCTGAATTTGGTGATCTGATCAAATCCATTACTGCTGACAATGGAACGGAGTTCACAACCTTGGAAGAAGCTTTAAC
>NZ_JQBR01000012.1 GCF_001438655.1 Pediococcus cellicola | reverse complement strand
TTTGATTGTCTCAAAAAATAGTTGCAGTTCCATAAGGATGACAAAGTAAAACTCTTTTTATTGAATTTCTACAAGGTGCTTATAAAATGCAGTGTAAACAGCTTGTGAATAAGGTACGTACCAGATAAAGCCAATTCCAAAACTAAAGAGGCATAGAATTAACCAGCCCAACATACTAAGCTTGAGCATTAAGAATTCGAACTTATGACCATCCATAAGTTGGCGGCTCATGGTTAGACAATCGATGTATTCAATCTTATCTGCATTTCCAGCACGGAGTTGGTCTTTATAGATAAGATAGGACTGGGAGTAGGCAAAGTATTTGATAAATCCAGGGATGATAAACAACAAAGTCCATAGAAATAAGAAAATGAACTGCCAAATAAAAATGGCTAATGTTGGGATAAAGTAGCGTTTGGTAAAAGCCTGAAAACCACTTTTAATTGGAGAGAATTGTAAGTTAGGATTGCGTAACCAGTCCAAGTAAGTGAAGCTAATGCCAGCACCAATAAAGGTTAACAAGGCAGCGCGTAGGAAGTTCCAAACGCTAGTGGATCCGGTTGAAGCAGACTCTTCACTCGCATAATTAGTCACATCATTTCCTGTAATCAGACTGGGATTTTTAAAGAGAACGTAAAGGCTAATTAAAATTAATAAAGAAATCATAAATCCTGAAATAGCCCGAACGACAACCGGAACGATGGCAGTCTGTGTGGCCTGTCCCCAATGACCCTTAAAGGTTGTTTTGACTTCTTTTTTCAGATTTTTACGGACACGATGATTTGACATATATGGCACCTCTTTCTTTTGTCTATTTTACCATGAAGTTTTAATTAGACAATTAAAGATGACCACTATCAAGTCATTAGATCGCATTGAGAAGTTTTTTAAACGGTGTTTTCATTTCTAAAAGAAGTTTTTATTGAACGGTCGTGTTAAAATTGAATTATTAATTAAGGAGCGCATGACGATGAAAGAAGTCGAAGAAGTAAGATCAAGCTTGCAGGAACTACGAGTGAAATTACAGACGGGCAAAATTTATCAATCTTTGCTGGCTGAAATTGATGGTGTGATTGGAAGTATTAAGCAAACACCACTTACTGAAGTTCAGTTGCCAAATGACCAAGACGGTATTTTGGACCTCATTCATGATTTGAGAGACCAACTGAGTGAGCACAAGTTAGATGAGATCTCTAATGATGACTTGTTAAAATTATTTCAACATATTGGGTCCACCAATCTATTTATTCGTGATAAGGGCGTTTATTTTTTGTTTAGTGATATCTTGCAACAACAAATTACTACAAAGAAACAGCTCAAAATGATTTTTGATTTACTCGTTAAAGATGAGAGTTTATTCCCACACATTACAGAACCTGAAAATGATGCCATTTTTCAGCGTTCGTTTAGCTTAATGTTTTTATCAACTTTACTATATATTGATCGTGCGGGTTCAAAGTTTATCGATGACGAAAGTAAGAATACGTTGGTAGACCAATTAGTTACGTATATCGCACTTGAGACAGATACACGCGGCTACGCTGGTCAAAAGGGCTGGGCGCATGCTTACACGCACATCGGTAATGTTTTGGATGAATTGGCCGTTGATAGTAGTCTGGTACGAGCAGACAAGTTGCTGATGCTTGCGGTATTATTAGTTCGTTACAAGCGTTTAGAATCACCACTTATTTTTGGTGAACCTGAAAGATTGGCTTCTTATATAGCTGATTTGACAAGTCAAAATAAGTTATATAGTGACTTTTTGTTATTGGCACTAAAAAATTGGCGCCATGAATTGGTTTCTATTCAGGCTAAGGAGGACGAAGCTATGTGGACTCGTTTGTACAATCGGCAGCGACTGCTACAAGCCCTAGTTTTAAATCCTGAAATGCCTAAAGCAATCACCACTTATTTGAATGAGGAAAATGATTTTCGTTTTTAAGGAGCACAATTAACATGGAAAAAGAAATTAAAGCAGTTGGATTTTACGAAGGGTTACCTATTAGCGATCAAAATAGTTTTATGAATTTAAAAGTTGCGCGAAAAAAAGCAACCGGATTCGACTTATTAGTTCAAGTGAATGCCGTTTCGGTTAATCCAGTGGATACCAAGATGCGCCAATCTCACCCTGCAACTAAAGAGCCCACTATTTTGGGATTCGATGCCTTTGGAACGGTTGTTGAAGTGGGGGATCGGGTTCAAGAATTTAAAGTTGGAGAATCTGTGTTTTATGCCGGTGCCAATAACCGTCCGGGTAGTGATCAAGAGTTCCAGTTAGTGGATGCGCGATTAGTGGCGCACGCTCCTGCCAAGATTAGTCCAGAGGAAGCTGCGGCAATGCCTTTAACTAGTTTGACGGCTTGGGAAACGCTGTTCGAACGGATGCCAATTGTAGCTCGGCAGAATGCAAATACGCATAAAACAATCTTTATTGTAAACGGAGCTGGTGGTGTGGGTTCCATTGCAATTCAACTGGCTAAGTGGGCTGGGCTTACCGTTATCACAACGGCTTCCAAACCGGAAACAACGGAGTGGACGAAAAAATTAGGTGCTGATCTCGTATTGGATTATCACAAATCCTTGAAAAAACAATTACAAGACCATCAAATTGAAACAGTTGATTTTGCAGCCATTTTTCAATCCACTGATATTTATTTACCTATCCTAGCTGATATTGTGGCTCCAGAAGGATATATGACTTCAATTGTTGAAAATACCCAGCCTTTACCAATGGGCATGTTAAAATCCAAAAGTATTACTTTTGCTTGGGAATTTATGTTTACAAAATCACTTTATCAAACTAGCGATATGGCAAGTCAAGGAAAAATTTTGGCTAAAGTAGCAGACTTACTAGATCAGCAAATCTTACAACCAACTTTGACACTTACCTTAAACGGCATTAACGCGGAGACGCTTCGACATGCACACGAGCTGGTTGAAGGAAATCAAATGATCGGTAAAATCGTGATAACCGGTGGTTTTAATGCGGCATAGTTTGAATTTTAAAGTTTTTTTCTCAGTTAATTCATGGTACAATTTAGGTTCAATACAAAATCTAAATGATGGGATGAGATTTTAAATGAGAACGGATAAAAAGATTCACGTTGGACTACTGTTTGGTGGTAATTCATCTGAACATGATGTTTCAAAACGATCTGCACATAATATCTATGATGCAATGGACAAAGATCGTTATGAGATCAGTTTGTTCATGGTTACCAAAGACGGTTATATCTTAAGCGACGCTTCTTCTAGACGTATATTTGATGGGGAGCCAGAGGATACAGTTGTTCAAGAAGCAATGAAAGCTGTTGACCATGGTAATCCGCTGGCGCCTGTTTTGAACTTGAGTAAAGAACGCGACATTGATGTATACTTCCCAATTATTCATGGTAATCTGGGTGAAGATGGAACAGTTCAAGGACTACTTCGGTTATTGCAAAAGCCATACGTTGGGAGCGGTATTCTCGCCTCGGCCATCTCCTTTGATAAGGATATGACTAAGCAAATCTTAACGCACAATGGCATTCGCAACACTAAATACGTGGTCGTAACGCCTGAAAACAAATCACAGTATTCGTATGAAACTTGTCGAGAATTATTAGGCGAGCTGATGTTCTTGAAGCCTGCAAACCAGGGGTCTTCAGTTGGTATTCATAAGGCGACAAATGCTGAAGAATTTGAGTCTGGATTGGAAGATGCATTCCGGTATGATTTCAAAGTTTTAGTTGAACAATCAATTGAGCAGCCAGAGGAAGTAGAAGTTTCTATTTTAGGTAATGAGCATCCAGAAGCCTCTAAGGTTGGTCGAATTGTTGTTCCCAAATCAGACACTTTTTATGATTACAACAATAAATTTGTGGATGCCAGCGGGGTTCAGTTTGAATTACCAGCAAGTATTTCAGATGATTTAGCTAAAGAAGTTCAGCAAATGGCTTTAGATGCTTATCGTGTACTTGGCTGTCGCGGAATGGCACGAATCGACTTTTTGGTCGATCATGACGAGGTACCTTATTTCAGTGAGATTAACACGCTTCCTGGGTTCACAAATATTAGTTTATACCCACAACTGTGGGAAGTATCAGGGCTCAGTTACGATAAGCTCATTGACAAGTTAATTCAGTTAGCTGGTAAGGAGTTTCAACGACGTTCAAAGATTCATTATGATTTTACGCCATTGGATGCAGAATAAATCTCAATCGAGTGGGCGTGAGACAAAAATGAAGAGAGTGAGAAAAGGGCGGTTTGGCTTCGCACTTAGATCATAGCCTAAGCAAACAAATTTGAATCGATTGGTTTTCGAAGCTAAGCCAAGAGGTCAGCTTATTTTCCGATTCCAATTATTAAAACTCTGAGGCAGAAGAGACTGGAAAGCTTTCCAGCCTCTTTTTTTGCGAAAAAATAAAAAAGAGTGAATGAAGGATTTTGTTGATCAAACACTCATGTTAAGATGGGGTCAGGGATGTGAGAAAAATGATGGCGTACTTTTTCCAGGATTTTAAGCAATTAAAAAAGATAATTAGGTATATTATTCAGTCTGATGAAAATTTATATTATACAAGCCTCGCTTTTGTGATTGGAATTGTAGCTAGCATGTTAATTGAGCATGCACTGTTTTTGTCCGAAGCTTTTTTTCTGGTGCCATTTAAGATTATTTTGGCGATGATCATTATTTGGGGAATTTTTATTGGGTTGATGGCGGCTTCGTTAATTGTAAGTGGATTTAAACATCAACGGCCGATTAGCTTTGAACGTTTAAGGACACTTTTGGAGCAGCTATTTAAGCGTAATGCTTGGCTAAGCATTGGTTATTTCCTCTTTTATACAATGATTTCAATTCCACTGGGAGGATTTGGTTTTGCAACGGTGATTCTAGCTCATTTTCCTACTAATATAGTTCTTCAAAACTTTGTTTTTGCGCATCGTTGGATAGTGGCACCTCTTTTTATTCTTTTGTATTTTATATTATGTTATGTGGGTTTTCGTATCATTTTGGCAATCCCGGCGATGATTGGTTATAGCTGTTCATTACGTGAGGGGATTGTTTTGAGCTGGAAATTAACTCGAAAAAAAGTTGGCCAGATGATGGCACAACTTTTTGGGCTGATTTTGCGTGTTTCTGTGCCGTTTATCAGCATTGGTTTTGTTCTGCTATTCTTCTTGTCGCGGTTAAATGACTGGATACATATTTCTTATATTTCAATCGCGTTTATGGTTTTAGCAATTTCATTTACAGAGCTTTTGTTTGTAGGCTGGTTTTTAGTTTTTATGACTGGCTTTTTGTCCGCTTTAGTAGAATGGGTAGCTAGTTCTCATTTACCCTTATCCAAGGTGGCCGTTTTTAAAAGGCAGTCTGCTAATTACCAAAAATGGGATTTGAAACAGATTCAACAAATTGGTTTGGCTTTGTTGGGGTTGCTGTTGTTAGTTACACCGGTTTATGCCTATTTTTCAATTCGAATAAATGAAGCCCACATATCTCGCGTCCTGACTATTTCGCACAGAGGCGTAAGCGACCAAAATGGTGTTCAAAATACAATTATGTCGTTAAAGAAGACAGCACGCTTGAAACCGGATTTTGTCGAGATGGATGTCCACGAGACCCGTGACCATCAATTTGTAGCTATGCATGATGAAAATTTAAAGCATTTAGCAGGCGTTAATAAACGTCCAGGAGAATTATCTCTCAAGCAATTAAAACGGCTGACATTGCGTGAAAATGGCTATCACACGCAAATAAGTTCGTTTTCAGATTATTTGCGTGTGGCACATCAGCTTAAACAACCCTTGATTGTGGAAATTAAGCCTGGCCCGAATGATTCAGCTGATTTGATTCAGCGATTTGCTAAAAAGTACAGTCGGAGTTTAATGCGACATGGTGATTTGGTACACTCACTGAATGCCACTTATATGACTCGTTTGAAAAAAATTTCACCTAAGTTAACTACTGGCATTATCACCCCATTTAATATTGCAAGAATTCCTAAAAATGATACAGATTTTTATTCACTTGAATTTCATACCTTAAATCGGCAATTTATTCAACAAGCCTGGGCGCAACACAAACAAGTATTTGCTTGGCCGGTTGATGGGAGGGCACCAATGAAAAGAATGCTAGCCTTACGAGTGGATGGCATCATTACGAATCATCTCAGCCGGTTACAAGAAGTCATTCGAACCCGAAATACAACTGAATTAAGTCAGTATGAGGTCCTGAACAATTTAATTGAACTGTGGTAAAAAAGCGTATCTTATTCATAACCAAGAAGGGAATGAATGGGGTATGAAGAAATGTTTATGGAGTACGAAAAATGACTGGCTGGAGGAATACCATGATTTTGAGTGGGGGGTACCAATATTAGAGTCTCAACAGCTTTTCGAAAGTTTTGCGTTAGAAATATTTCAAGCTGGGCTAAATTGGGAAATTATTCTTAAAAAAAGATCGGCGCTACGAGAAGCGCTTTGCCAATTTAATCCGTATGAATTAAGTAATTATACGGAAGATGAAGTGACTCAACTTTTGAAAAATACCGAGATTATTCGTAATGAACGAAAAATCAGAGCAGTTCTTCATAATGCTAGGGTTGTGACAAGGCTATCAACCAATTTTTCAGATTATATTTGGCAATTTGTTGATTTTAAACCAATTAGAGCAACGCACCACTTTTTGGGCGACGAGAAGTCACGTCTGTTTTTAATGCAACGAGTTGTTCAGCAGATGCAGCTTGATGGTTTTGTCTTTGTAGGCCCCAAAATGTTGAATTCCTTTTTTCAAGCTGCCGGATTAATCAATGATCATGAGGAAACTTGTTTTCGGTATTATGAGTTATCGATTTAACAAAAACAAAAGCGCATGATTCGGAATTTTTCGAATCACGCGCTTTTGTTGAAAAAAGTGTTTATTTGATTTTAACAGGTTTATTGTCTAAGTCGGAACGGACTACTAAAACGTCACAGACAGCTGTTCTCGTTACATATTCTGTAACAGAGCCGATTAGCAGTCTTTCAACAGCATTTAACCCTGTGGCGCCAATCATGATTAAATCGGTATGCAATTGCTTTGGCATATCGTTTGCGATCACAACCTTTGGTGCACCATACTCAATGGAATAATCTACATTTTCTAACCCTTTGTCTTTGGCCTCAGCAATGTACTTATCAAGTGTCGTTTTGGCAGTTTCTGTAACTTGCTCAACCATGGCAGTATCAAAACTAGAAATATTTTGAAAAGCACGGGTATCAACAACGTGAACTAAATGTAATTCAGAGCCTTCGTTTCGTCGTGCTACTGCAACTGCCTTTTGAAAGGCTAATTCAGCTTCTTGTGAACCATCGACCGGAACTAAAATATGTTTATATTGTTGTGTCATTTAAATCACCTCTCCAACTTTCTAACTCTATTCTACGTTAAATTTCGTGAAATAAAAAGAAAAAAAGCGTTTTCTTTTCAGCTATCAACTGGAAATAGGGATCAAGAAGATGTGACTAACCCTTATTTTGGAAGAAAATGCAGCAGTGCCAATAAAACAAAAGTTGTGGATAAGCAGCCGAGAAGTAAGATCAAACCAATCAAGAGGACCACATGAGTCCAAGCGATCACAAAAGCAATAAGTGCCATTAAGATTAAGGCGAATCCACCAATGCGTAATAATTCCTGCAGTGCGGGATTATTCGTAGGATTAAAAAGTAAAAAGGGACGTTGTTGATGGCGATACAGATAAGAACCAATAATTCCCAAAATGATGGCATAAACAATCATGAGAAGTGTGACTATCATGGGCATAACTCCTTAAATCTATTAAGTTAATAAAAAAAGGGATTAGCACATGTAGTCCTAATCCCAACAAAGCACAATGCTTTGGAAACACTTTATGGTGCCGTTAATCGCTTCTCAGTGAAAGCCCGCAAGTATATTAGCGGTGGGACCAATTGGTTTGGCTTTAAGTTTCCTAATTAAAGGCCTACATGCCACCAAACACCCTTAGTTCCTAAACAAATTATTTGATCGGCAGTACATAAATGAAGCAACGCGTACACCAAAGTAATTTCATCCTTATATTAGCATGGTTGCCGCCAAAGTTCAATTTTGTGGCATTCTCAATCTCGCTGAGCATGGAGTAGGCGCTGATATTGAGCCGCTAAAGCAGCTTCGAATTTACCATTTTGTTTAGGCTGATAATAGGTTGCTGCTTTGATTTTATCAGGCAGGTATTGTTGCTTTACCCAGTCATTTGGATAATTGTGGGCATATTTGTAATGTGTCCCATGGCCTAACTTTTCGGCGCCCTTATAATGGGCATCTTTCAAATCATCCGGAATATCGCCATAATTACCAGACTTAATATCAGTTAAGGCGGCATCCATAGCTGTAATGCCAGAATTGGATTTTGGTGATAAGCAAAGTTCAATGACTGCATCTGCTAAGGGAATTCGGGCTTCCGGAAAGCCCAATTTTTCGGCTGCCTGTACTGCTGAAACAGTTCGGGCACAAGCAGGAGGATTTGCCAGGCCAATATCCTCATACGCAATCACCATTAATCGCCGCGCAATGCTGGTAAGATCGCCCGCTTCAACAAGCCTCCCCATATAGTGCAAAGCAGCATTAACATCACTACCACGAATTGATTTTTGAAAGGCAGAAATCACATCATAGTGAGCATCACCATCTTTGTCTTGTACGAGGGCCTTTTTTTGTAAGCACTCTTCAATAATAGTTAGTGAAATTGTAATGACACTGTGTTTATCTGGTTCAGTGGATTTCACGGCCAATTCTAGTCCGTTTAAAGCACTTCGCAAGTCTCCATTGGTAGCATGTATTAAAAAATTCATCGCATCTTGAGTCAGTTTAATGTTTAAATCGCCCAACCCATTTTCAGAATCCTGTAGGGCCCGATTGATTGCTTGTTTGATGTCATCAGGTGATAGAGGGTGGACCTCAAAAATTTGTGTTCGACTACGAATTGCGGGGTTGATTGAAATATAGGGATTCTCGGTAGTTGCACCGATAAGAATAATGGCACCACTTTCAAGATGTGGCAATAGAAAGTCTTGCTTAGTTTTATCTAATCGGTGGATTTCATCAAGCAACAAAATGACAGTTCCGCTCATTTTGGCTTCTTCGGCGACAATTTGAAGGTCTTTTTTGGAATCAGTCGCCGCATTCAGCTTGCGGAAAGCATATTTTGTCGACCCTGCGATCGCACTTGCGATACTTGTTTTTCCTGTTCCCGGTGGTCCGTATAAAATCATGGACGAGAGTAATTTGGCTTTCACCATTCGAGCAATAATTTTGCCTGGTCCCACTAAATGCTGTTGGCCAACGACTTCTTCAATTTTTTTAGGACGCATCCGATAGGCTAAAGGTTGTTGCATATTAAAACTCCTAATTTAAAAAACCATCTTTTAATTTATCTAATAATGATTTAGGTTTTTGTTCTTTTGAGTTGGTTTCTTTGTTCACATAATTTTCAATGTCAATATTATCCCTGTTCATGGCTTGTTTAGCTGTCAAAACAAGGGCAAGATCTTTATCGTTCGTGGTATAAATTGAATCCGTCTTTATCGTGAACTGAATCGAAAATTGACTAGCGGCTTTCATATACGGACCGATTAAATTTTGACTGAGATTTCCATTAATCAAAAGTGATTTGTCGGAATTCGCTTTCATTTCACGAATAAAGTCATCGCGATATTGGTTATTTTTAATTTGTGCAACTGTCATGGTTAAAACCACACGTTCTCTGAAGGTGCCTAGGTACTTACGTTGCTCATCTGGATTGATTTTTGGGGTGCCATGAATGGCGTTTTGCAGTCTTGAATCTACATTTGTATTCTTATCCATTGCGCTCACAACCCTTTCTTCATAGTATAATTAAGTATATCATTTTATGTGAAGGCATTCTTGTTTTAAGAATGGAGGGGAGCCTCTTGTTTAAAGATCAGTTATTCTCTGCGTTTCAAGAAGAGGGTGTGGAAGAACGACTTATGCTAATCCGCAATCGAATTGATCCTTTTTTTGAAGACGTTGAAAAAAGTGTGTTGCCAATACTGAATGCAGAAAGTCCGCAATATCACGCCTTTATTGCTAAGCACGCCCGTCGGCATCGTAATCCACCACCTAACACTTGGGTAGCTTTTGGCAAACGGACGCGTGGTTACAAAATGGTGCCTCACTATGAGGTCGGGATTTGGTGTGATCAGTTGTTTATTTGGCTTGCTTGTGAGGTAAATATTTTAGATCGCTCACAAATTATCCAGATGCTTACGCATAAAAAATCACAGTTTCTGGAACTAAGGCCTTTATTTTATCTGTCAACAAATCATATGCTTAAAGAAGAAACGCCATTAATAGACGATGCGTTTTCTAAAGCGGTTTTGAACTATGGTGAAAAACGCCAGACAGAAGTGTTGATTGGTCGAGTCTTAGGAAAAGATGACCCGATTCTTGAAGATAAAAAGCGCACGTTGCGTGCAATTACGGACACAATAATCCAACTTTCTACAATTTGGGACAAATAAAAAAGCATTTGGAATTCCAAATGCTTTTTTGACAAGCTTTCGTAAATTAAAGTTTGTTGTAGTACTCAACAATTAGTGATTCGTCAATATCAGCTTCTAATTCGTCACGTTCTGGAAGACGAGTTAAGGAACCTTCTAACTTATCAGCATCAAATTGAACGAATTGAGGACGACCAACAACAGCTTCTACAGCTTCGCCGATAATCTTCAAATCTTTTGATTTTTCACGAACGCCCACAACTTGGCCAACTTCGACTTCGTATGAAGGGATGTCAACACGTTTGCCGTCCACAGTGATATGACCATGGTTAACAAGCTGACGAGCTTGACGACGAGTAGTTGCTAAACCTAAACGGTAAACAACGTTGTCTAATCGACGCTCAAGCAAGATCATGAAGTTAACACCATGTTTACCTTCATTAATCTTACCAGCACGTGTGAATAAGTTAGCAAATTGACGTTCAGTCAAGCCATACATCATACGTAACTTTTGTTTTTCACGAAGTTGTTGACCATATTCTGAAATGTTCCGGCGATTGTTTTGACCGTGATCACCAGGTGCATATGGGCGACGAGCTAATTCTTTACCAGTACCGCTTAATGAAATACCTAAACGGCGTGAGATTTTCCAACTTGGACCTGTATAACGAGACATAAAGTAAATCCTCCAATAATTTTGTTGGAGTAAAATAATCCGATTGTGAGTTTAGTATTCGTGCAGACTGTTTTGCAATCCTCACCTTTGCAGCCGCAGGTTACTAATTGAACCACTTAAGGCACCAGTCTGTTGACGAGCTTACCACTCACCGCTGCATTATTTTACACAATGAACAGTTTACAACAGATCAAGCTTCAGTGTCAACGTGGGTCAAGAAAATGGCCGCAAAATCTTCAAGTTCAGCTTGATTTTCTTCGCTAAATCGGTTTAAAGAAGGGGAATCAATATCAAGGACACCGATTTTAGTACCATCCTTGGATAGGGGAAGGACAATTTCCGAATTGCTGGCACTATCACAAGCAATGTGACCCGCAAATTCATGAACATTTGCAACACGTTGTACCTTTTGTGTCTTAAAGGCGGTTCCACACACGCCAGAACCATTAGCAATATGCATGCAAGCCACGTTACCTTGGAAAGGGCCGAGCACTAGTTCATCTTTATCCTCCTCGTAAAGATAAAAACCTGACCAATTTACATCCTCATAGCTAGATTTTAATAGCGCCGAGGCATTTGCCATGTTGGCAATTAGATTAGTTTCGTTTGTCAAAAGAGCATCTAATTGCTGATTCATTAGGGAAAGCGTTTTTTTTGTCATAAAATTTCCTCCAAATTGGACTATAAATATAAAAATCGCATAGTGAAACTGTAAAATCCTATGCTATAATTTAACTTGGGTCTTATTTTATATGGAACAAACCAAGAAAGCAATAAATTCATGATAAATGAATAATAATGACGTAGACAAAGGATGGGGTTCTCATGTTGGGTGTATTAATTGGTATAATCGTGGTAGCAATTCTTATATATGTAGGAATCGTGCTTTATCAACGATATTTGTTAAAGCAAATTACAGATCTTCTCAATAAGAAATCTGATTTAATGGATTTACCCGTTGCCAGCGAACTTGACGAAGTGGGTGACTTAAATTTGGCGGGTTCTTCCTTAGAGGAATACCAAAATCTTCAAGATGACTACCGAGATGTCAAAAACAATAAGTTCCCTGAGATTGACGAGTTAGCGCAAAATGGGCAACAAAACGTCAATGATATGAAAATTTTTGACGCACGGTCGGATGTTGCTGGAATTAAGGACGCCATTCAGGTCGTACAATCCGAATCAGATCGTATTCAGGCAGCTTTGGACCAAATTAAGCAGGAAAACGAAGACCAACAAAATCAAGTAAAAGTGCTGCGCCATAAATACCAGGAATTGCGAAAAACACTTTTGGCTAAAGATATGACGTATGGGCCAAGTGTAGATATGCTTAATGATAATCTTCAACGATTAGAAAATGCTTTTGAAAACTTTGCTAAAACCGTTGAAAGTGGCGATCACAAGAAGGCAGAAAGCCAATTACAACAATTACAAAGCAATACTAAGGCGTTGGACGCACAGCTAGAAGCAATTCCAGCACTTTACATTCAACTAAATGAAAATTTTCCGGGGCAATTGGATGAAATCAAGAGCGGTTATACGCAATTAATTAACCATAACTACGCCTTTTCTGATGATGGAATTCCAAGTGAAGTCCAAGATATTAATCAGAAAATTGCAGAAAATTTAGATACTTTGAGCAATTTACGTTTGGATGCTGTTAAAAGTAACAATGAAACCATTGCAAGTCGAATTGATAATTTGTATGATTTAATGCAAACTGAAATCGATGCACGCACAGAAGTAGATAGCGGCTTTCAGACGATTGCAGATTATATTACACATGCTGAGAAACAAAGTCATACTTTACTCATTGAAATCGATCGTTTAGGTCAAAGCTATGTTTTAAATGGGAATGAAGACGAACAGGCGCATGATCTACAAACACAATTGGAAGGTATTCGGAACGAACATGATCAGGATGCTGAAGCCATTACAAATCAACCTGTAGTTTACTCGGAAATTTTGCAAAGAATGCATGATGAAAACGATCAGTTGGAATCAATTGAGTCCCAGCAAACAGCAATTAATGACAGTATCCAAAAGTTAATTGAGGAAGAAAAGGATGCTCGTCGGACGTTGCACCAATTTGATTTAGAGATTCATGAAATTAAGCGTCACATCGAAAACTTGAATTTACCTGGCATTCCTGCTAGTTATATGGACTATTTCTTCGTTGTCAGTGATGAGATTGAGAAGCTAGCGGCTAACATGAATCAGGTTAAAATTGATATGAAGCAAATTGACCAGCAATTAGGTATGATTGATAAGGATATGCAAACGTTGGCTAAAAAGACGACCGATTTGACGGATAATGCTGCATTAAGTGAAGAAATTATCCAATACACAAATCGTTACCGTCACAGTAATGAAGCCGTGGACACAGCAAGCAAGCGCGCCCAAAAATTGTTTGATGAAGATCATGATTATGCACAAAGCTTAAGTGTTATCAGCCGTGCTTTAGAAAGCGTCGAACCTGGAATGGTTGACAAGCTTACGGCAAGCTATGAAGCACAAAAAAGTACCGCGTATTAGGTCATCAATTTAAAATAGAAAGCGTTGGAAAATAGCTATTTTCTAGCGCTTTTTATTTTGGCTGAATACAATCTTTTGTTTTTAATCTCGATTTTGCGTATTATAGATGACGTTGTTATAATTAAGGGTAATTTTTAAAAAGCATTGGAAAACGGGAGAAATAGGTATGATTTATTTTGATAATAGTGCTACGACAAAAGTGGCACCAGAAGTGTTGAAAACTTACCAAACTGTAAGTGAGAAAATTTGGGGAAATCCATCTAGTTTGCATAACATGGGTGAAGTTGCTTTTAACTTGCTTGAGCAATCACGTAAACAAATTGCGGACCTTTTGAATGTAAAACCACACGAAATCTTTTTTACAAGTGGTGGCACAGAAGGGGACAACTGGGTAGTCAAGGGTACGGCTATCGAAAAGAGAGCTTTTGGTAAACATCTTATTACCACCGCAGTTGAACATCCAGCCATTACGAATAGTATGGCGCAACTCGAACGTTTGGGGTATGATGTGACTTATTTACCTGTAGATAAAGAGGGACGTATTTCGATAGAAGATTTGAAAGCAGCAATTCGGCCTGATACAATTTTGGTCTCCATCATGGCAGTTAATAACGAAATTGGAACTTTACAACCTATTAAGGAAGCAGCAGAGGTCCTGAAAAAATATCCTAAGATTCATTTCCATATTGATGCCGTACAAGGAATTGGAAAAGGATTGCAATCAGCTATCTTTAATGACCGTGTTGATTTTATCACGTTTTCTGGCCACAAATTTCATGCACCTCGAGGAATTGGCTTTATTTATGCACGCGAGGGTCGACGAATTGCGCCTTTGATGACCGGTGGTGGTCAAGAAAAAAATCAACGGAGCGGTACAGAGAATCTGCCTGCTATTGCAGGAATGGCAAAAGCATTGCGCCTGTTACTTCAAGATGAAAAAGCCAATGTGGCTCAACAACAAAAAGTAAAGGAAACGATTTTTGACCACGTAAGTCAGTTTGAAAATGTGACAATGTTTACGCAACGAAATGATGGCTTTACACCACATATTTTGTGTTTTGCAATTAAAGGTGTGCGCGGTGAAACGGTTGTACATGCTTTTGAACGACACGATATCTTTATCTCTACAACCAGTGCCTGTTCTTCTAAAAAGCAGGTTGAGTCCAGTACTCTGGCTGCAATGCACACTCCCGATGATATTGCGACAAGCGCCATCCGTGTGAGTTTAGACGCTGACAACACGGTGGCTGAAGCTGAGACCTTTAATAAGGTTTTTGACAAGTTGTATGAAGAATTTTCCAAACTAAATTAAAGCAAGGAGTTACAAAATGCAGTATACAGAAATTATGGTTCGCTATGGTGAGCTTTCGACTAAAGGAAAAAATCAACGCGATTTTGTGAATCGTCTAGGCGGTAATATTCGTAAAAGTCTACACGCTTTTCCAAAACTTGAGGTCCACCCTAAAAGAGACCGAACACATGTGACGTTAAACGGTGAAGATTCTAATGCTGTTATTGAGCGTTTGAAGCAAGTTTTTGGTATTCAAAATTTTTCCCCATCGCTAAAGGTTGACCGAACCCTAGAAGGAATTCATGCGGGTGTTTTAAAAATGATGCAAGAGCAGCTCAAACCGGGGATGACTTTTAAAATTAATACCCGTCGTTCGGATCACCATTTTGAGATGGATACTAATGAACTTAATGAAGAATTGGGCGGTTTTGTGCTTGATCATTTTCCTGAAGCAAGTGTAAAAATGCGCCAGCCTGATCTTATTTTGCGTGTAGAAGTCCGTAGTAACGGTGTATTTCTATCTAGCGAAACGATTCAAGGCGCAGGCGGCCTACCAGTGGGAACGGCAGGTAAGGGCATGATGATGTTGTCTGGCGGTATTGACTCTCCAGTGGCTAGTTATCTAGGAATGAAGCGAGGCGTAGATATGGAAATGGTTCATTTCTTTAGTCCGCCTTACACTAGTGAACAAGCACTTGCAAAGGCTAAAGAACTCACCTCAAGGTTAGCCGCCTTTGGTGGTAGTTTACAATTCATTCAGGTTCCCTTTGCAAAAATCCAGGAAGAGATTAAAGAAAAAGTTCCTGAAGGCTACTTGATGACTGTTCAACGGCGTATGATGTTACGCCTGACGGTGGCACTTGCCAAAAAACGTGGCGGGAAAGCAATTTTTAATGGCGAATCTTTGGGCCAAGTTGCGTCACAAACAATGGAAAGCATGGAAGCAATTAATGATGTGACTAACATGCCAATTCTAAGACCTGTTATTTCATTAGACAAGACAGAAATTATTAAACAGGCTAAAGAAATAGGAACATATGATTTATCCATCTTGCCGTTTGAAGATTGTTGTACAATTTTTGCGCCACCAGCGCCTAAAACGCGGCCAGATACAGAACGCGCACGATATTATGAAAAACGTATTGATGTAGAGGGGCTTATGAAAGAGGCCCTCGATGGTGTGACGATTTCTGAGATTAAGCCTGGCGAAAATTATTTGAATCAAAATCAAGATGTCTTTGCAGAACTGCTTTAAAATCGCCATTTTCATTGATTATTGAACAAAAATGAGTTATGTTTAATCTAATCTTTTTGATAGCTAGATTTACTGAATTTGAGGAGTGATAAGCGTGGATGTTTTAAGTAATGGTGAAAAAGTTGCTTTGGTAGGTAACCCTCCCGAAGTAGGCGAGCAATTACCGAAGTTTAAGTTGTTTAATGCTGAAAATCAGAAAATTAAAACCAAAGATTTCATTGGCAAACCAACTTTAATTAGTACGGTACCGGATTTAAATACCCCAGTTTGCAAAATTGAAACCAAAAAGTTTAATCAACAGGCTGATCATTATCCGTCTGTTCGGTTTATAACCGTTTCTAACAACACCATTGCTGAACAAAAGGCATGGTGTGCTGCCGAGGGTGTTTCTAATCTGGAGATCTTATCTGATGAAGAGTTGTCCTTGGGTTATGAAATGAAGCTTTATATTCCAAATGAAGGGTTTTTAGCACGCACAATTTTTGTGATTGACGCAGAAGGAAAAATTGTTTATCGACAGATTGTTCCCGAAATTCATGATGAACCTAACTATCTTGAAGCATTAGAAGTTGTGAAAAAGTACGCGACTGATATTGACTAAACTTAAATAGTTGGCTAAAATGCTTTATACAGGCTTTGAGCAAAAGAATTCATCTATATTTACCAGAGAGAAAACAAAACGCTGAGAGTTTTCAACCAGATGAAGTGTAGTTTGTGAGCCGTTATCCCGAAATAGGAGTAAGGATAACCGGAAATTTTAATTCCGTTAAAAAAGAAGTAAGTGGGGTTTAAAAGCCCAAATTAGGTGGTACCGCGAAGCATATTCGTCCTTTTGATGGATGGGTATGCTTTTTTGCGTAGAAAGGGATGTTTACATGGCAGACAAAAAAGAAATGTCAACAAAATATGATCCTAAAGCAGTTGAACAGGGTCGTTATCAACAATGGCTAGACCAAGGGCTTTTTAAGCCTAGTGGAGACAAGAAAGCAAAACCATATTCAATTGTAATTCCGCCGCCAAATGTTACTGGAAAATTACATCTGGGACATGCATGGGATACAACTTTACAGGATATTTTAATTCGGCAAAAACGGATGCAAGGATATGATACGTTATGGTTACCAGGCATGGATCATGCTGGTATTGCAACCCAAGCTAAAGTCGAGGCAAAATTACGTGAGCAGGGTGTGAGCCGCTATGATCTTGGACGTGAGAAGTTTGTGAAACAGGTCTGGGATTGGAAAGATGAATATGCCGATGTGATTCATCAACAGTGGGCCAAGATGGGCTTATCGCTAGACTATGCAAGGGAAAGATTTACGCTTGATGATGGTTTATCCAAGGCAGTTCGAAAAGTATTTGTCACCTTGTATAAAAAAGGATTAATCTATCGCGGTGAATACATCATTAACTGGGATCCTCAGGCCCGTACAGCTTTATCTGATATTGAAGTGATTCATAAGGATGACAAGGGTGCTTTTTATCATGTAAAATATCCGTTTGTAAATGAAAATGACACGTTTAATGGTGAGCATTATATTGAGATTGCCACAACACGTCCGGAAACCATGTTTGGCGATACTGCTGTTGCGGTTAACCCAAGCGATGAACGTTACAAAGACCTAGTGGGTAAAGAAGTCATTTTACCGTTACAAGGAAGGCACATTCCTATAATTGCAGACCAATACGTAGATCCAGAATTTGGAACTGGAATGGTTAAAATCACACCAGCACATGACCCAAATGATTTTAATGTTGGAAATCGGCATAACCTGAAGCGAATTAATACCATGAACGAAGACGCCACCATGAATGAAAATGCTGGTAAGTATGAAGGAATGGATCGCTTTGTTGCTCGAAAGGCGATGGTTGCTGATTTAAAGGCACAAGGGTATTTAATTTCAATCGATCCAATCGTGCATAGTGTTGGTCATTCGGAACGAACGGGTGTACAAGTCGAAGCACGCTTATCGACACAGTGGTTTGTTAAGATGAAAGATCTTGCTAAATTGGCACTGGAAAATCAAAAATCAAATCAAAAGGTTAACTTTGTGCCTGAACGTTTTGAGCATACTTTTACCCAGTGGATGGAAAATGCACACGATTGGGTTATTTCGCGTCAGTTGTGGTGGGGACATCAAATTCCCGCTTGGTACAACAAACAAACGGGGGAAACCTATGTTGGTGAAAAAGCACCTGAAGATATTGAAAATTGGCAACAAGATCCAGATGTTTTGGATACCTGGTTCTCCAGTGCTTTATGGCCATTTTCAACGATGGGTTGGCCTGATGAAAGTGCACCTGATTACAACCGTTATTTCCCAACGAGTGTGCTTGTAACAGGTTACGACATCATCTTTTTCTGGGTGTCACGAATGATTTTCCAAAGCTTGGAGTTCACTGGGAAGCCACCATTTAAAGACGTGCTCTTACATGGTTTAATGCGTGATGAGCAAGGACGCAAGATGAGTAAATCATTGGGTAATGGTATTGATCCAATGGATATTATTGATAAATATGGGGCTGATGCATTACGGTGGTTCCTTTCACAGGGATCAACTGCCGGTCAAGATGTTCGTTTTAGCTATACTAAAATGGATGCGGCTTGGAATTTTATTAATAAAATTTGGAATGCAAGTCGTTACGTCATCATGAATTTAGGCGAATTAACCAAACCCGTTTTGCCCGAAGCCAGCCAATGGAATTTAACGGACAAGTGGATCTTAAGCCGGTTAAATGACACCGTTAAACAAGTGACACACTTCTTTGATAGCTATGATTTTGGTGAAGCTGGTCGGGCACTTTATACCTTTATTTGGGACGACTTTTGTGACTGGTATATTGAAATGAGCAAGGAAATTTTAACTGGTGATGATGAAGAAGCTAAAGAAAATACGCGTAATATTTTAGCCTATGTCCTTGACCAGACGCTGAGACTCTTACATCCAATCATGCCATTTGTAACTGAGGAGCTTTGGCAAGCGATGCCACACAAGGGAGCTTCTATTGTGACAGCCACATATCCAGTTTGGCATTCAGAACTTGAAGATAAGCAAGCGGAAAGTGATATGGAGCATCTTATTGATTTAATTAAGGCTGTACGTAATATTCGTGCAGATGCAAATGCACCCATGTCAAGCTCCGTAGATCTACTTGTTAAAACCGATAATGCACAGTTAAAGCATCTTTTTGAAGCGAACCAGGACTATATTGATCGGTTCTGTCACCCTGAGAAATTTACAGTAGGTGCAGATCTGAACGTGCCTAAATTGGCGATGTCAGCAGTTATTACTGATGCGGAGGTTTATATCCCACTGGCTGAATTAGTAGACCTTAACGAGGAAGCACAACGACTCCAAAAAGAGGTTGATAAGTACACAAGTGAGGTTAACCGTTCTGTTAAAAAGTTAGGCAACGAACGATTTGTGGCGAACGCTCCTAGCGAGGTCGTTGAAAAAGAACGTCAAAAGCAAACTGATTATGAAGCTAAGTTAGCAGCAACTAAGCAGCGACTAGCGTCTATTCAAGCTGCACAATAGGAAAAGACGTTCCAATTTATAAAAAGAGACTAAACGGAAATATTGAAGGTTTAGTCTCTTTTTAATATGAGGAGATGAGTAATGTGACGATTGTGAAGAATTATGAAGAGGCACTTGCGTTCATACACGGACGAACAAAATTTAAAAAAATTCCGACCTTAAAACGAATGCAAACTTTCATGAAGGCACTAGGTAATCCAGAAACTAAAATTAAGGCTATTCACATTGCTGGAACGAATGGGAAAGGTTCTACTTTAACTTTTTTGCGCAGCATGCTTCAGGAGAGCGGTTATCGAGTGGGGACATTTACCTCGCCTTTTTTAACCCGTTTCAATGAACGAATTAGTGTCGATGGGGTCCCAATTTCTGATGACGAGATTTTGCGAATTATTCAAAAACTAATTCCGGTGATTGATCACTTGGATGCCACCTTACCAGAAGGAGGACCTACAGAATTTGAAATTGTCACCGCCATGATGTTTAGTTATTTTGCGGAAGGACATGCTGATGTTGTGTTGATAGAAGTGGGGATTGGTGGACTTTACGATTCTACAAATGTAGTTAATCCGGCGCTTTCAGTGATTACAAACATTGGCTTTGATCACATGAAGCTTTTAGGAAATACGCTAGGAAAAATAGCGGCACAAAAAGCTGGTATTATTAAAAAAGGAGTGCCTGTGGTAGCCGGACAGCTTAATGAAGAACCGCTGGCTGTAATTGAAAAGGTTGCAGAAAAGAAGCAAAGCTTGCTGTTTCGTTTCGGCCAGGAATATCAAGCGACACATCGCCACTATCAGGAGTTGTGGATTCAAAAATTCGATTTTACAACCCATCACGTACAGTTTAAAGATTTGAGAATTAAAATGTTGGGTAATTATCAGATCAATAATGCAGCTGCCGCCTTGCAAGCCTACTTAGTTTTTATGGATCAAGAGAAACTTCCTATTTTAGAAAAAAATATCAGAAAAGGATTAGCAAATGCGTTTTGGCCTGGTCGTTTCGAAAAAGTAAACGAGCAGCCTTTGGTGGTATTGGATGGTGCCCATAATGAACCCGCATTTGAGGAAATCACACAGCTTTTGCACACACACTTTAGACAGTATGAAATATATGTGGTTATTGCGATTCTAGAGGATAAACAATATCATAAAATGATCCAAACGCTCGGAAAATTAAAAAACGTGCATTTAATCGCGACGACATTTGCGGGACCCGGCAGCAGGAAAGTGGCCGACTTACAAGAACTGACTAAAAATGTGCAGACGGCTAATCCAATTCTAAAACAAGAAAATTGGCAACTAGCAATTGCGCAAGCTACTCAAATAATGTCAGAAGATGATTTACTGCTAATTACAGGATCTTTATATTTTATTTCCGATGCCCGCAAGTTATTCGTAGAAGATAACTAATTTATGCGTATTTTCTATTGGGAGAGTGATAACTAATGGAAAAATCAGTCGCACAATTAGAAGTATCGCGTCAGCCATTTGATGAAATGGCACAATATTCAAACGAAGAACTTTTACAGATTTTTTTAAGTAAGCAAGTCTTAAGCGATGAAAAAAGACAAATCATGCATGAATTCTGGCAACTCATTCCTGACTTGTCTGTATTCCCGCTGTTATACAATTCAGAAAAAAAGCAGCTGTTCAAGGATTTCCCAAGGCTAAACCGCCAATTTTTGGCTGCAGTCGAAATTGGTAGGCGGATTGAGTTAGCTCCGCAAAAGATTGTTGGCGAGGTCTTTGGCAGTCGACAAATCGGACAACGGCTCATTCGTATTCAACAAGAATACCGGCAAGAACGTCTAACACTATTTTGTTTAAATACTAAAAATAAAATTATTTATCAAAAGATGGTTTTTCAAGGAAGTTTGAACTCAGCCACGGTTCATCCCCGTG
The DNA here is from genome assembly GCF_001438655.1 of Pediococcus cellicola. Taxonomy (GTDB): domain Bacteria; phylum Bacillota; class Bacilli; order Lactobacillales; family Lactobacillaceae; genus Pediococcus; species Pediococcus cellicola. The sequence continues at coordinate 41,354 of NZ_JQBR01000012.1, read as the reverse complement.
AAATTTTTTATGAAGCATTACGGGTAGGAACCAACAAGATCATGGTTAGTCATAATCATCCTAGTGGGGATGTGAGTCCCTCCAAACAAGACATTCGATTTACTAAGCGGTTAAAGGAGTGTGGGCTTCTTATGGGAATTGAACTTTTAGATCACCTTATCACTGGGCAGCAAGACTATTACAGTTTTGCGGAACAGCATTTGATTTAAATGTTTTTTAAGGTAGTGAAAATAGGAATAGGTTGCGTGTAATGCTGTTTTTTTCTGTGGTATAATACACATTGTGTTTGTCGCCAAATAAGTTATTTCGTGATTTAAATAATCTCCGGAGGGTCTACTATGCAAAAGTTTTTTTCAAATCGAAAGTTAGTAATTGCTGTAATCTGCGTGATTATTGCAGTTGGTCTAGTGACCCTGTCAGTGACAACTCGAAAAAAATCAGCTACACCAATTTTACAAAAAGTGGGCAATGATTCTGTTGCTGTCGTTGATCGTGTTGTTTCTTATCCAATGAATGCAATTCGAAATACTTCACAAGCGTTGAATTCGATCATTAATACTTATCAGGAAAATGCACGCTTAAAAACTAAAATCGATCAGCTAGAGGCTGTACGTTCGCGTAGTCAGGCGTTAAAACAGGAAAATAAGCAATTGAAGCAGCAAGTCAATTTAAAGTCGTCAATGACGGATTATAAATTAGTTACGGCAACGGTTATTTCAAGAGCACCTACTTCGTGGCAAAATATTGTGGTTATTAACAAAGGAACGCTTTCTGGCATCAAAAAAAATCAGTCAGTCGTAGCTGGAGAAGGGCTTGTTGGTCGAGTTATTGAAGCCAGTTATACAACTAGTAAAGTTGAGTTAATCAGCGATAGCAGTGATTCGGCTAATCGATTTGCCATTCAACTTCAGGATGAGACCGGTAAAACAATTAACGGAATTGTCACAAGTTTTGATCGTCAGAATAATGAAATTGTCATGGGTCAAGTAACTTCGAAGGCCAAAATTAAAAAGGGAACGCTTGTAACTACCTCTGGTCTAGGTGGCGTGACACCTAAGGGCCTTTATGTAGGTAAAGTAGAAGCTGCCAAAGAAGACTCCAGTGGATTAGCTTCCGAAATCTATATTAAACCAGCTGCTGACATGAGTAGCATCAATATTGTTTCGGTAGCGGAGCTAAACTAAAACGGTAAGATGGAGGAATCTAAAATGTTACAAAGTGCAAAAATAAAGTATATTTTCCCCATCGGCTTTTTCTTAGCTTTATTCTTAGATGGTTCAATTAATTTAGTGTTTTCAAAAGCACTTTTTGCGTATCCTTATTCAATGGTGAGCAATTTAACCATTTTATGGATGATTTTAGCTATTTTTTTTGAAGGAGAAACTAAGTTACCCATTGCAACATGGGCCGCAGGGGTGGGCCTTGTGTTTGATTGGTATTACACAGGTGTGTTTGGTGTGAACATGTTTATTTTGCCGGTCCTTGTCATTATTGTTCAATGGGTGAAAGTCTTTTTTAAACCGACTTTTTTATCAATTCTTTTAACGTTCTTTTTGACTTTAACATTATATGAAAGTGCGTTTTACATTGTTTTTTCACTTGTTCATTACACGACGGTGGCTTCTGCAGAATTTGTGGCTTATAATTTGGCGCCAACGTTGGCTTTGAATCTTTGCTTTTTTGTCCTTTTGTATTTACCGATCAAAAGTTTATTTCGGCATACGCGTGGTGCAAATTTCAGAAGTATTGATTAAAAGACTTGACGTCAAGGGTGAAATGTTTTATATTCAATACAATATTTAAAAACAATGAACGGAAGAGTAGAGCAAGGAATCATTTCAGAGAGCTTTAAGTGGTGAGATTAGAGCATGTACCTTGTTTGAAACACATCTGCGAGTTTACTTCTTGAGCAAGTTAGAGAAGTACGGGTGATCGTTATCTCATAGAGTTGTTATTTATAACTTGTTGAGCTGATAGTTGTGAGATTATCAGAAACATGAGGTGGAACCACGTTGATGCGTCCTCTTGGGTAATTTACCCAAGAGGATTTTTTGTTATAAAACAACTCACTGAGGTGATTACTGTGAGGTGATTGCAAACAGGGGTGGAACCACGCTTACTCGTCCTCTTGAACTATTTAGTTAGTTTGAGAGGACTTTTTTTATTTTATTGGAGGAATGCTTATGTTGTCAGTACACTATGTTTCAGAAATTTTGCCTTCGCTTTTGGCTGGGATGATGATGACGCTAAAAATCTTTTTTTGGACACTTGTTGGGGCTTTACCATTAGGCATGCTTTTTGGTCTCGGATTAGTATCAAAAATCAAACCGATCAAATATGTTTTGAATTTTTATGTCTGGTTGATGCGTGGGACACCATTATTACTTCAGCTAATATTTGTGTTTTATGGATTACCAATTGTGAGCAAGCTGGTTTTTCAAAGATATGACGCTGCTTTGTTTGCCTTTATTTTGAATTATGCGGCTTACTTTGCAGAAATATTCCGTGGTGGTTTACAGTCTGTTGATCGTGGTCAGTATGAAGCAGCTAAAGTTTTACGGTTATCCTATTGGCAAACCATTCGTAAGATTGTCGTTCCCCAGGTGGCTAAAATTGTGTTACCTTCAATCGGTAATGAGGTCATTAACTTAGTAAAAGACTCTTCATTAGTATACGTAATTGGTATTGGTGACCTGTTAAGAGCTGGCAACGTGGCTTCTTCTCGGGACGTCACACTCATACCACTAGTCTTAGTTGGTGTCATCTATCTTTTATTAACGGCAGCATGCACATACTTATTACGAAAAGTTGAAAAACATTATGCCTATTGGCGTTAGGAGGTTGCGGTATGTTAAAAATTGAAAATTTAACCAAAAAATTTAATGAACGTACAATTATTGATAATTTATCTTTTGAAGTGGATGATGGTGAAATTTTAACCATTGTGGGTCCTTCGGGAGCCGGAAAAACAACTTTATTACGGTGCATTAGTGGTCTTGAACGCGTAGACCGTGGTCAATTTTATGTGGATGATGTGCAGTTTGATCCATACTTAGAAAAAGGACAGCAAAGTACGATTGGCGTCGTTTTTCAAGATTATCAACTTTTTCCCAATCTGAACGTTTTGGACAATGTCATTTTGTCACCACAATTGGCTTTGAAAATGCCTGTGGCAACGGCTAAAAATGAGGCCCTAGATCGTTTAAAACGTCTAAGATTAGATGGCAAAGAGCAACTTTACCCATATCAATTATCGGGTGGTCAAAAGCAGCGGGTGGCGATTGCTCGTGCGTTAGCTATGCATCCCAAAATTTTATGTTATGACGAACCGACTTCGGCACTTGATCCTGAATTACGCGGCGAAGTTCGGGATATTATCAAAGGCTTAAAAAGAGATGGCATTACGCAAATTGTGGTCACACATGATATGACATTTGCTGATGAAGTGGCAGATAAACAATTGCATGTCGTTGCTTTGAAATAACGGGGAGGCAACTTTGAATGAAGAAAAAAATAAGATTTGTTCTCTTACTGGCTGCCATTTGTCTTGTGATGCTGCCGAGCCTGAGTGGTTGTGAAAATGCTACGACGCGGGCAAATAAAACAGATTACTGGGGAACTATAAAAAAGAGAGGAACAGTGATTGTTGGTCTAGATGACAGTTTTGTTCCTATGGGATTTCGTCAAAAAGATGGCAAATTAGCTGGTTACGATATCGATCTCGCAAAAGCTGTCTTTAGGCTGTACGGCATAAAGGTCGATTTTCAAAGTATCGACTGGTCGATGAATACCACAGAGCTTCGTAATCGTACCATTGATCTCATCTGGAACGGGTTTACGATTACGCCAGAGAGAAAACACGTGGTTGCCTTCAGTAATACGTATCTTAATAATGACCAGGTCTTAGTAAGTCGGAAGAATCAAAATATCACAAGTTTACAAAAAATGACGGGAAAAACACTTGGTGTGCAGAGCGGATCTTCAGGCGCGCAAGATGTGGATCGCTATCCCCAGATTCTCAAGAATCGAATTAAAGATAAAGCGCCAGTTTTGTATGACGGTTTTAATGATGCTTTTATTGATTTGAATGCCAATCGAATCCAGGGACTGTTAATTGATAGTGTATACGCGGGCTATTACATTAAACACGAAAAAAATCCCGCTGCTTATCGTGAAATTGCCGGTCCATTTGCACAAGAACAATTTGCGGTGGGAATGCGTAAGGGAGATGTGACTTTAAGAAAGAAAGTCAATCACGGGTTGTCTGTACTATACAAAAATGGCACGCTAAAAAAAATAAATGAAAAATGGTTTGGCGACACCGCAAAAGTTGTCAAACAGCCGCAAAATTAAATGTTTATCAAAATATCAATTTGCATTGAAAAGTGAGAAACGCTATTCTAATGTGGATTGGTATTTTTATGAGTTGTTTAGTAAAATCACAAGTTTAATGTAACGTGACTGTCTTGTGAAATCAAAAATGATAATGAGGTAATTTCGTGCGAATTCAATTAAACACCGGAGTGGCTTTGACGGTCATTCCTGTCTCCCAGTTCAAGAATACACAAATATCAGTACATTTTCTTGAAAATGCCAGCAAAAAAGCTACGAGTTATCGTTCTTTACTGGCTAATATACTAGAAACAAGTTCACAACGTTATTCGAACCAAATTTTAGTGTCACAAGAATTATCTAATTTATATGGTGCAGGTTTTGGTACAAGCGTGATGCGCAAACAGACTGTGCACGATTTAACTTTTTCACTGTCACTTGCAAATAATCGTTATTTGGAAAATGCCGAGAATTTGTTAACCAATGGGGTAGATTTTCTTAAAGAAATGATTTTTCACCCCCTTGTTGAAAATAAGCACTTTCAGGAACGATCATTTGAACGACAACGCTCAAATCTGGTTGCTTATATTGAGGCCTTACGAGATGATAAGCAGTCTTATGCGGCTCTACAATTACAAAAACTTTTCTTTAATCAAGATGAGATTCAACAAATTCCTGCTTTTGGAGAAGCTGATGTGATTGCAAAAATTTCAAACGAAGCACTTTTTCAGTATTATCAAACCATGTTGGTTTCTGATCCGATTGAGATATACGTGGTCGGCAACGTTGATGGCAATCAGGTGGCCACCTTATTTACAGACTGGCAGCTGCCAAGCCGACAAGTAAGAGGCATTCAGATTCAGCCGCAAATACGACCAGATAAAATGACACAAATAAAAACCGAAACACAAGTAATTGTGCAATCAAAGCTTGATTTGGCCTACCGTTTTCCAACTGATTTCCGTAATCCAGCCTATTATGCTGGCATTGTGTTTAACGCGTTATTTGGCGGTTCACCCTTATCAAAGTTATTTTTGAATGTGCGTGAAAAAGCAAGTCTAGCTTATTATGCGACGAGCAGTATTGATGTCCTTAACGGCTTACTGGTAGTTCAAACAGGCATTAATACACAGGATGAAGACCGTGTACTGGCAATTATTAACGAGCAGTTGCGAGATATTGAGTCAGGCCGTTTTACCGATGAAGACTTAGAACAGATTAAGACCGGACTCGTTTCTAATTATGTGGCTTCGTTGGATTCCGAAAGATCCTATGCGGCACGAGCCTTAACAAATAGTTTAGTTGGTAGTCAGGTAACAGCTAAAGAATGGCTTGATGGCATACAAAGCGTGTCACGTTTAGAAATTTGTGAAGTAGCCAAAAAGGTTCAGCTACAAACGGTTTATTTTTTGAGTTCGGAGGCAAAGAAGCATGCATAAACGTGTCTATAAAGCATTTAACGAAACCCTTTACACCCAAACACTTGCTAATGGGTTACAAGTCAATCTTTTACCTAAACGAGGATTCCATAAAACTTATGCTATTTTTTCGACTAACTTTGGTTCGATCGACAGGACGTTTATCCCACAAAATGAAACGACAGCAGTGACACAACCTGCTGGTATCGCGCATTTTTTGGAGCACAAAATGTTTGATAAAAAAGGTTACGATGCATTTGACCTTTTTGGCAAATACGGAGCAGATTCAAATGCTTTTACAAGTTTTACAAAAACAAGTTATTTATTTTCGGCTACGCAAAATGTGAGGAAAAATTTAGAAATTCTACTAAATTTTGTGCAGGAACCTTATTTTACTGACGATTCGGTGGCTAAAGAAAAGGGAATTATTGGTCAAGAAATACAAATGTATGATGACGATGCAGATTGGCAATTATACATGGGTATATTGAACAATCTTTATCCGAATCATCCGGCACATGTGGACATTGCTGGCACAACAGACTCGATTGATAAAATTACAACACATGATTTGTATTTAGCATATAAAACGTTCTATCATCCTGTTAATATGGACTTATTTGTGGTTGGTAATATTGATCCAGAGGAAATTTTGAAATGGGTTCAAGAAAATCAAGCCTCAAAGAACTTTAAGCCATTCAAGGAGCCACAGGTAGATAATCAGGATATCAAGCCAAAAGAGATTGTTAAGCATCGTGTCATTTCGCTGCCAATTAACCGAACAAAATGTATAGTTGGCTTAAAAGGACTAGACGACATTCCAGCCGGCCGTGAAGGTTTGGCTTATCAATTGCAAGCTAATTTGATGTTTTATCTGTTATTTGGTGAGTCTTCTGAACAATATTTGAAGCTATATGACCAAGGAATTGTTGATGATACGTTTTCCTATGAATTCGATGTTCAGCGTTCTTTTCATTACGCGAGCTTTAGTGGTGACACTGATCAACCAGAAGCTTTTCAGACGCAAATTAAAGAAATTTTAGGTCAAGCTGAACAGCGGCTATCCCATTTAACTAATCAATTCGAATTGGCTAAAAAAGAAATGCTAGGTCGACTATTGCAACGGATGGATTCTCTTGAAGCAATTGCGAATAGTTACGACGGACAAATGTTTGATCAAGCTACGATTTTTGATCAAGCTGAAATTTATGAAAAAATGACGTTGGATGACCTGATTCGACTTGCGCCAAAACTCATAAATTTAGAGGGCTTGAGTACTTTTGAAATTAGACCCGTGAAAGGAAAATAGGCATGAAACACGCGTTGATTCTCGGTGCATCTGGTGATATTGGCAAGGCGACGGCTAAACAATTAGCCGCTTCGGGCTGGTCTTTATATTTGCATTATTACCATAATCAGACGGCGATTCAAAAAATGATTAAGGAGTTCTCGCAAAAATATCCAAAACAGGATTTTTTAGGGGTTCATTTGGATATGCGAGATACCACAAGCTTATCGCAATTGTATACCTCAATTTTTGAATTGGATGCGCTTATTTTTGCACAAGGCACAACGAATTATCAGCTGCTAACGGACACTTCAAGTGAAGATTTGCAGAATTTGTGGATGATGCAAGTTGGTGTGCCTATTGAAATGATTAAAAAATTTCAGGCTAAATTAGCTCAAAGTAAAAACGGTCGTATTATTTTTGTGGGGTCAGTTTATGGGGCTGTGGGTAGTGCGATGGAAGTTGGATACAGCACCATTAAGGGCGCACAGACTGCTTTTGCCAATGCGTATGCCAAAGAGGTAGGATCACTTGGCATTACAGTAAACGTGGTTGCTCCCGGAGCGGTAAATACCCAGATGAACCGTGTCTTTTCGGACACTGAACATGAACAGGTTTCTGAAAACATTCCTTTAGGGAGATTTGCAACTCCTGATGAAATTGCATATTGGCTCGTGCAATTGACTCAAAAACAAGCTGGATATTTGACAGGACAAACCATCTATGTGGATGGGGGCTGGTTAAAATAGAGGCTAAGCTCAGAAAAGCCTATAGAATATGCTATACTAGTAGCGGACTAAAATGATAGTGGGTGAAAAGTGATGAGCGAAAGACAAAATAAAGAAATCGGCAAGCGACTGCAAGAAGCGCGGCTAGATCAAGGATTTACAATTGATTATATTCAAGAAAAGACTAAAATTCAAAAACGCTATTTAATGGCGATTGAGGCTGGACAAATGAATGATTTACCAGGTGATTATTATGTGAAATCGTTTGTGAGTCAATATGCTGCAGTTGTGGGGTTAGATGCACATAAACTGCTGGCGGGGACCCTAGCGGATGCTTCAGCAGAAAAGCATCGAGCTTCTTTTTCAACGGCACCTTTGCCTTCAAGAGCAACACAGCATAAACAAATTGAAACTCAAAGTGAATTTTCCAGACGTTATGGAAAATATATGGCTTATGTGCCCACAATTATTGTTGTGGTTATCGTTGTTGGCGTGCTAGGGACAATTTGGGGTATGAGCCATTCCAGCAATGCTAATCAACCACATTTAAGCGGTAGCCGGGTGAGTGTGACGGATAATGTGAACAGTTCTAAGAAGAAAACCTCTAGTTCTAGTTCATCTTCAAGTTCTTCTTCAAAAGAAAAAGAACAAGAAATTTCGCGTGTGGGGACTTCAACAACCGAGTATTCTTTGAAGCATGCTCCGAGTGATGGGTCTGAGTTAACTTTCAAGGCTGGGGATGGCAGTGCTTGGATTTCGGTAACGAGTGATGGCACCCAAAGCTGGTCTTCGACGTTGCAGTCAACCGCGACGCATACAGAAAAGATTTCTAAAGATGTTTCTAAAGTGACCATTACTTTAGGCAACGCACCACAAACCACGATTACTGTAAATGGTAAGAAATTTGATTTCAATCCACAAAATGATACCGTGCAAACTAAAACAATAACATTGAATATTGAAAAATAAGCAGGAGGAAGCACCTTGAATTTACCCAATAAATTAACTGTATTTCGAATTATTCTAATTCCTATTTTTATCATCATTATGGTGATTCCTTTTTCCTGGGGAACAATTACTTGGTTAGGGACTAGTTTTTTTGTAACCAAATTTATTTCGGCTCTTATTTTCGCAGTTGCCTCTTTAACAGATTTGGCAGATGGTAAAATTGCTAGAAAACAACACTTAGTGACCAACTTTGGAAAGTTTGCTGATCCGTTGGCTGATAAAATGTTAGTGATGTCGGCTTTTATTATTCTTGTTTCGTTAGGAAAGGCACCAGCATGGGTCATTGCCATCATTGTTTGCCGTGAGTTAGCGGTGACTGGATTACGATTGTTAATTGTTGAAAATAACGGACAGGTGATGGCAGCAGCTATGCCAGGTAAAATTAAGACTACTTCTCAAATGTTAGCCATTATTTTACTTATTTTGAATAATGTTTTATTTGCTGCTATTCACATTCCAATGGCTACAATTATGCTATACATCTGCTTGTTCTTTACCATTTATTCTGGGATTGATTATTTTGTCCAAAATCGTAGTGTGTTTGCGGATGGCTTTAAGTAATGAATAGGGAACTAGATCTGATATCAGGCAATAACTGTCTTTGTGGTCGTAGGAGAGGCCGCAGAGTGCTGTTGCCTTTTTTTATACATTTATGTCAATGTATAGACGTCAATGATTTTCGAATTAAATAAACATTTTTATTTTTTGATTTTGGATTTAAGAAAGTATATTGAATAAAAGACGTAATTTTAATACAGGAGGAATATTTTGAAAGCAGAATTGATTGCAGTTGGCACTGAAATCTTACTCGGTGAAATCACAGATACCAATACACCTTTTATTGCTCGTGAATTGGCGAATCTGGGGATTGATGTCTATTTTCAAGCTACTGTCGGTGATAACCCTGAACGATTAAAAACGACTATTGAAATCGCATCAAAACGTAGCGACCTAATTATCCTTTCAGGAGGTCTGGGGCCAACAGAAGATGATTTGACCAAACAAACCGTAGCAAAGGCTCTGCATCGAAAGTTAATTACAGATTCTGAATCTATGACAAAAATCGCACGCTATTTTGCGGAAACTAAGCGAACAATGACGGAAAATAATCGGGTGCAAGCTATGTATATTGATGGTGCTATTCCGATTAAAAATCGTACCGGGTTTGCGGTAGGCATTTTTGTAACCCAAGTGAACGGTCCAGATTTTTTGTTGTTACCTGGTCCACCCAGTGAACTTGAACCAATGGTTACTGAACAAGTCCTACCTTTGCTAAAGAATACTTATTTTAGCGATCATATTTTACAATCACGTGTGCTTCGTTTTTTTGGAATTGGAGAATCACAACTCACAACACAATTAGCTGATTTGATTCAGCATCAAAAAAATCCCACGATTGCCCCTTATGCTAAACAAAATGAAGTGACTTTACGATTGACAGCTTGGGTACAAACTGAAAAAGAAGCTCAAAGTCAACTAGCAGACTTGGATAACCAAATACAAGTACGAGTTGGTCAATATTTTTATGGGTACGGTGAGCATAATTCGTTAAGTCACGTGGTTGCTGATAAATTACGAGCAAACAAAATCACCATTAGCACTTCTGAGGGATTTACGGGTGGCCTTTTGGCGGCGTCATTTGCGAACGAGGATTCTGATGGCAAGTTATTAATGGGTGGCCAAGTGGTGCCGGTGAAAAACAGCTCCAATTCAGAAGCTGCTATTATTTCAAGGAATGATACTGTACGGGCGGTTCAAAAAATAAAGCATCAATTGAAGAGTGACTTTTCAATTGCAATTGCACAGCCTTCAATTGATGTGACGGGTACCGGTGAACATGTTGGAAGCGTTTGGATGGCCGTTATAGACCAAGAAAATGTTGTAACTACTGAAAAGATTAATTTTTCTACGATTCGACCGTTCGTCAAGGAACGAATGGTACTCAATGGCCTGAGCTTAATAAATAAGGTTTTAAAATAAAGCGAACTTTTGTTCGTTTTTCCTTGCTTTTTTAGCTAAAAATAAGTATGATTATGACTGTTAGAGATTCCCGTTAATAGGAGGAAAAAATTTGGCTGATGAACAACGAAAGGCAGCTTTGAATGCTGCATTAAAGAAGATTGAAAAGAATTTTGGAAAAGGATCTATTATGCGGATGGGAGAAGCTGCGGACACGCAGATTTCAACTATTTCTACTGGTTCTTTGGCATTGGATGATGCCTTAGGTGTTGGTGGGTACCCGCGTGGCAGAATTGTAGAAGTATATGGTCCTGAAAGTTCTGGTAAAACAACCGTTGCCCTGCACGCGGTAGCTCAAGTTCAAAAAGAAGGCGGGACAGCCGCTTATATTGATGCCGAAAATGCTTTGGACCCTGTCTATGCTGGACATCTGGGCGTGAACATCGATGATCTCTTACTTTCTCAACCAGATACTGGTGAGGAAGGACTTGAAATTACAGACGCTTTAGTTTCCAGTGGTGCGGTTGATCTAGTTGTTGTGGACTCCGTGGCGGCATTAGTGCCAAGGGCAGAAATCGAAGGAGAAATGGGTGACGCCCATGTTGGACTTCAAGCCCGTTTAATGTCACAAGCACTGCGAAAGTTGTCTGGGTCAATAAACAAAACTAAAACTATTGCAATTTTTATTAATCAGATTCGTGAAAAAGTGGGCGTTATGTTTGGTAATCCTGAGACGACGCCTGGTGGACGTGCATTAAAATTCTATGCAACGATTCGATTAGAAGTGCGTAGAGCTGAACAAATTAAAGATGGTACCGATATTATAGGAAATCGTGTTCGAATCAAAGTAGTCAAAAATAAGGTTGCACCGCCATTCAAGAGAGCTGAAGTTGACATTATGTATGGTCAAGGTATTTCTCAAACGGGTGAAATTATTGATATGGCTGTTGAGAAGGATATCGTGAACAAGAGTGGGTCTTGGTATTCTTACGGTGACGAGCGAATTGGTCAAGGGCGTGAGAATGCTAAACAATATTTGGTGGATAATCCAGAGAAGCGCGAAGAGATCTACAAGAAAGTCCGTGTAGCTTACAATATGGATCCTGAAGCCGAAACTTCTGATGACAATCAAGATCCTTCCAAGCTGGATCTTGATGGTGGAGAAGATAAAAAATAGTATTTAAAGTGATTGAACAAACAACATTTTTTATTTGTTGATTGTTCAATCACTTTTTATTTTTGACTGAAATTGAAAGATTAATTTTTAGATAACTTGATTAAACCGCCTTGAGAATGCTAAACTAAGTATTGTGTGAATAATCAAAATAACATCATAAAAATCGGTTAGAAAATTAACCAACTATTGATGATTCGGAGGTGGAAACATGTTTGTTTTCAATATAATCCTCGCAATCATCGCTATTGTTGTTGGCTATGTCATTGGCTATTACGCGCATAAGGTAATTCAAGAAAAAAATGTGCGGGACGCTAAGGATACAGCTAGTGGTATTTTAGATAATGCTAAGAAACAAGCGGCTACTGAAAAAAGAGAAGCTCTTTTGGAAGCTAAGGATGAAAGTCACCGCTATCGAACTCAAGTTGAAAACGAACTTAAGCAAAGAAGAGCAGAAGCTCAAAAGCAAGAGGAACGTTTGTTACAGCGAGAAGAGGCATTGGATCATAAAGATAATGCTTTCGAAAAACGTGAAGATAGTTTAGAGCGCAAAGAAGAAAAGTTGAGCTCCGAGCAAAAGCGGATTGACGAACAACAACAAGAAGCATCCTCATTAGTTACAAAACGTACGGAAGAATTGGAACGCGTGGCAGCACTTTCGCAAGAAGACGCACAAACTCTTATTTTAAATGAAGTTCGTGACGGGCTTGCAGATGAGCGCGCTAAAATGATTCGAGAAAGTGAAGAAAAAGCTCAGGCAGATGCTAAAAAAGTGGCCAAGAACTTAATTGCTCAAGCCATTGAACGTAGCGCTGCAGATGTGGCTACAGAATCCACTGTAACGGTGGTTAGCCTTCCGAGTGATGACATGAAGGGCCGTATTATTGGCCGTGAAGGTCGGAATATTCGGACTTTAGAAACTTTGACTGGAATTGATTTAATTATTGATGATACTCCGGAAGCCGTAGTTTTAAGCGGGTTTGATCCTATTCGAAGAGAAATCGCTAAAATGGCTTTGGAACGGCTCATACAAGATGGACGAATTCATCCTGCTAGGATTGAAGAAATGGTAGAAAAAGCTCGCAAAGATATGGATGATAAAATCCGTGAAGTTGGGGAGCAAACTATTTTTGATCTAGGTATTCATTCTATGAACCCTGAGTTAATTAAATTAGTCGGTAGATTGAAATTCCGTACGAGTTATGGACAAAATGTTTTGGACCATTCCATTGAGGTTGCTAAGTTAACTGGTATTTTGGCAGCTGAATTAGGTGAGGATGTTACTTTAGCTAAACGCGCAGGATTATTACACGATATTGGTAAGGCAGTTGACCATGAGGTTGAAAGCTCTCATGTGGCAATTGGTGTGGAATTTGCAAAGAAGTACAAAGAAAGTCCGGTAGTCATTAATGCGATTGCTTCACATCACGGTGATGTTGGGGCGGAGTATGTGACGTCAGTGTTGGTGGCGGCGGCAGATTCAATTTCGGCGGCACGACCTGGTGCACGAAGTGATTCACTCGAAAATTATATTCATCGACTTGAAAAGCTTGAAAATCTAGCAAATAGTTTTAAGGGCGTTAAAAAAAGTTACGCGATTCAAGCGGGTCGCGAAATCCGTGTGATCGTTAAACCTGCTAAGGTTTCTGATCTTCAAGCAACCACGTTAACACATGATATTCGCGGTGCGATTGAAAAACAGTTGGAATATTCAGGTAAAGTGAAAGTGACTGTCATTCGGGAAGTACGAGCAGTAAATTACGCAAAATAAATCAGTTTAAAAAGAGTTTGGAAAACTAATTTTCCAGACTTTTTTATTTCTACAAAAAGCAAGAAAATTTAACTTAAAGACCCGGATGGAAGAGTAGGAACAAGAAACCTAAAATGTTAAAATAGGACAGAACGTTACAAATTTATTTTGAATGAATTGGGAAGTAGAAAGTAGGAGAGAATTTGCCACAGAAAACAAGTGATACGCCAATGATGCAGCAGTATATGGCGATAAAAAAAGATTACCCAGATGCTTTTTTATTTTATCGAATCGGTGACTTTTATGAGCTTTTTTATGATGATGCTATCAAGGGGGCACAAATTTTAGAGTTAACGCTCACTTCACGGAGCCATAATGCGGTTGATCCAATTCCAATGTGTGGTATGCCACATCATGCGGTCCAAAACTATGTGGATATTTTGATTGAAAAAGGATATAAAGTTGCCATTTGTGAACAAATGGAAGACCCTCGGCTGGCTAAAGGCATGGTAAAACGTGAGGTCATTCAATTGATCACGCCGGGAACAGTAACAGATTCCAATGTTAACGAAGCAAAATCAAATAACTATCTAACCGCCCTTACTAAAGATGATGATGATCAATTTGGTTTTGCGTATGCAGACCTTTCAACAGGTGAATTGAAAACGAGTCACTTAAGTACGGTCGAGGCTGTCGTTAATGAAGTGGTAAACTTGCGGTCTAAGGAAATTGTGGTAGATTCCTCAATCGATAAAGAACAACAAAATCAGTTTGAAAAATTGAATATTATGGTTTCACACCAAAATAGTGTCGAAGTAAAAGCCGAATTGAGCTATTTAACACAAAATTTGGAGGACCAACTTGAAAAAGCAACTGTTGATACTTTGTTGACATATATCACGGTCACACAAAAAAGGAGTTTGGCTCATTTACAAAAGGCTGTAGCGTATGAACCATCCTATTTTTTGCGCATGGACCATTATTCTAAATATAATTTGGAACTTACGCGGTCGATTCGTTCTGGAAAAAAGCAAGGGACGTTATTGTGGTTGTTGGACGAAACGCGGACAGCAATGGGAGGCCGTCTTTTAAAACAGTGGTTAGATCGGCCTTTAATTCAAAAAAAAGAGATTGAATCACGTCAAATTAAAGTTGGCGAACTTTTAGACCATTATTTTGAGCGCAGTAATTTGCAAGAAGAACTTGTTAAAGTTTACGATTTGGAACGCTTAGCAGGCCGAGTTGCGTTTGGTAATGTGAATGGGCGCGATCTCATTCAACTAAAAACTTCTTTACGGCAAATTCCTAAGATTCAACATGTTTTGTCGGAACTGGACAGTAAGGTATTTGGTACAATGTTAGCAAAGCTCGATCCAGTAGAAGATATTGCAGATTTGATTGACCGTTCGATTGTGGATGAGCCGCCTATTTCGGTTACAGAAGGCAATGTTATCAAAGATGGTTACAATGAACAACTGGATAAGTATCGAGATGCCATGACAAACGGGAAGAAATGGATGGCACAACTGGAAGCTTCTGAGCGTCAGGTAACTGGAATTAGAAATCTAAAAGTAGGGTATAACAAAGTATTTGGCTATTACATTGAGATCACGAAAGCCAATTTAAGTGCTGTACCAGAGGGGCGTTATGAGCGTAAACAAACCCTCACTAATGCCGAAAGATTTATTACGCCGGCCCTGAAAGAAAAAGAAAGTTTAATTTTAGAGGCAGAAGAACAATCAACAACTTTGGAATATAAACTTTTTAGTCAAATTCGTGAACAGATTAAGCAAGTTATTGATCGTTTACAAAAATTAGCCAAGCAAGTGGCCACATTAGATGTGCTTCAGAGTTTTGCAGTTGTCAGTGAAAATTATCATTTTGTGAAGCCTACACTGACCAAAAATCACAGTATCGATATTGTTGGGGGCCGTCATCCCGTTGTCGAAAAAGTAATGGGCCGTCAGAGCTATGTGCCCAATGATGTAGAGATGCCTAAATCTACGGATATCTTATTGATTACCGGACCCAATATGTCAGGAAAGAGTACGTATATGCGCCAGCTTGCCTTAACGGTTGTGCTAGCACAAATGGGTTGTTTTGTCCCAGCAGAGTCGGCGAGCCTTCCAATTTTCGATCAGATCTTCACTCGAATTGGCGCAGCGGACGATTTAATTGCCGGGCAAAGTACATTTATGGTGGAAATGCAAGAAGCTAATCGGGCAATTCAGAATGCAACTCCGCAAAGTTTGATCTTATTTGATGAAATTGGACGTGGGACTGCCACATATGACGGCATGGCACTTGCGCAAGCTATTATTGAGTTTGTGCATAATCATGTTCATGCAAAAACCTTATTTTCGACGCATTATCATGAACTAACGGCACTAGATCAGACATTAAATAAATTGAAAAATGTGCATGTCGGAGCCGTCGAAAAAAATGGGGATTTGGTTTTTCTACACAAAATGGAAGACGGTCCGGCTGATAAATCTTATGGGATTCATGTGGCAAAACTAGCGGGGATGCCAGAAAATTTACTGAACCGTGCGGATAATATTCTCAAGCGTCTTGAAATTCAAAATAAAGATACGGACCAAGTGTTAGTGGAAAAAGAAACGCAAAAAAGCCAGTCTGGGCAACCTAAAGTAGACGAGAAACGAAAGCCTGCATCCGAAAGTGAAGTTGATGAACAACTGGCACTCTTCCAAACAGTACCTGCAGACCCGCAAGGAGAAGAAATTTTAGCGCAAATTCGGCAAACCAATCTCATGGCGATGACGCCAATGGATGTGATGAATCAACTTTATAAATGGCAAAAGAAACTAGGAAACAAATAGAAAGCTGAGATAAAATGGCAAAAATTCATGAACTTTCTGATGTTCTGGCTGACCAAATTGCTGCTGGAGAAGTCGTTGAGCGGCCAGCATCGGTCGTAAAAGAACTGGTTGAAAATGCAATTGATGCAAATAGTACCCAAATTGATATCCTGGTGACACAAGCCGGTTTAAAATCCATTGAAATTGTAGACAATGGAGACGGCATTGCTAAAGAAGACGTTGCCATGGCTTTTGAAAGGCACGCTACCAGTAAAATTACTACGCGTGAAGATTTATTTAAAGTGCGCTCATTAGGCTTTAGAGGTGAAGCTTTACCCAGTATTGCATCTGTAGCTGACGTCGTTTTACAAACTTCCACAGGGGAAAATACAGGGACTCAGATTCATATTAAGGGTGGTCAATTAGTCAGTCAAAGCTTGGCAGCCCTACGTAAAGGAACGGATATTACAGTCCAAGATTTGTTTTATAATACACCTGCACGTTTGAAATATATGAAGGCACCTCAGACTGAATTAGCTAATATCACGGATATTGTGAACCGGTTGGCATTGAGTTATCCAAAGATTGCTTTTACCTTAAGTCATGATGGTAGGGAACTTTTGCGTACCTCGGGACGTGGGGATTTACAACAAGTTATTGCGGGAATTTACGGCGTTCAAAATGCACGCAAAATGGTGGCGTTTAGTGGACAAGACGTAGATTTTGAAATTTCTGGCTATACAAGCTTGCCTGAATTTACACGAGCCTCTCGCCAATATATTTCGGTACTCATTAACGGACGTTATGTGAAAAATTTTCAGGTTACCAAGGCTATTATCGAGGGTTACGGATCAAAATTAATGGTTGGTCGCTACCCAGTCGCAGTTTTAAACATTAAAATGGATCCTTTATTGGTAGATGTCAACGTTCATCCTGCCAAACAAGAAGTCAGAATTAGTCAAGAACCACAGTTACAAAAACTAATTACACAGACGATTTATCAAGAATTGGCCAAAGAGAATTTAATTCCTTCAGCCATTAAAAATTTGCAAACTAAGCACAAGTTAAATACCGATCAGTTGCAATTCAATTTAAATGAGGTTTCAGCAAATTATCTTGGAAATACGCAACCGAGTCAGAAAAAAGCGCCTGATCGTGTTCGTGAGCCCCAGAATAGTGACAAACTTTTTTCAGCCTTACCAGATAATGATAAAAAACCAATCGTGATCAAACACGAAGCTGAATTAAATGACCAGCCGTTAAAACAATTCCAACAAAAATATCACACAGAAACCAAGCCACTCCCATTTGGAAAAGGTGATTTAAAACAAGAGTTGACGCAAGTTCCAGCAGACAAACCAATAAAAACGGAAGAAAAAAGATTTCCGTCTTTACAGTATGTCGGTCAAATGCATGGGACCTTTTTGTTTGCTGAGTCAGAGGATGGTCTTTATATTTTGGATCAACATGCGGCCCAAGAACGAATTAATTATGAATATTATCGAAAAAAAATTGGAGAAGTTTCTGATGATGCGCAAAATCTGTTGGTTCCGATTGTGCTAGATTATTCAACTAGTGATATGCTGAGAATTCAGGAGAAAGAGGCAGTTTTGGCTAGTTGTGGGATTCAGTTAGAAGCGTTCGGACCCAATAGTTTTGTGGTTCATCAACATCCTACCTGGTTTAAAGCGGGTCAAGAAGAGGATACCATCCGTGAAATGATTGATTATGTGCTTAATGACAGTCGCATGACGGTAGCCAAGTTTCGAGAAAAAACGGCGATTATGATGAGTTGTAAGCGCGCAATTAAGGCAAACCATCATCTAGATGATAAGCAGGCTCGTCAATTGCTTAAGGATCTAGCAAAGACAGAAAATCCTTTTAATTGTCCACATGGACGACCGGTTCTGGTTCATTTTTCAAATGCAGATATGAAAAAAATGTTCAAACGTATCCAGGATCCTCATCAGCCTTTAGAGGAACAAGAGTAAATGAAATATATGGTACAATAGTAAAAAAGCAAACGTATGTTTAGTTTGAATACTGGAGAGATTTTGAATGTATGAATATTTGATCGGTTATGTGACACAAATTACCCCGGAGTTTTTGGTGTTAGAAGTTAACGGCGTTGGTTACAAGCTATTTGTAGCCAATCCATATCGCTACGAAATCGATGACAAAAAGCAAATTAAAATTTACGTCCACGAAGCGGTATCTGATTCGGGAATCAGTCTTTACGGTCTGTTTGATGGCGAAGATAAAGAGTTGTTTGAAAAGCTGCTTTTAGTAAAAGGGATCGGACCCAAAAGTGCATTAGCAATTCTTGCCAATGAGGATCATTCAGGACTTATTAATGCTATCAATCAAGACGATGTGGCGTATTTAAAAAAATTCCCCAAAATTGGTCCAAAGGCCGCTCAGCAAATCATTTTGGATTTAAAAGGAAAAATGACATTAAATTCGGATGTTCCTGACAAGGCGTTAACACAAACTGTGAACAATCAGGCTTTGCAAGATGCTTTAGATGCGTTAGCAGCGTTAGGATATGCGACTCGAGAAGTAACGAAAATCCAACCTGAATTAGAGAACCATAAAACATTTACAACCGATCAATATTTAAGTTTGGGCCTTAAGTTATTAATGAAAAAATAAGGAAGGGAGGTAAAGTGGATGAGTGATCTTGATGAAGATAGAATTGTATCAGGAAATAACGAGAATACAGAGGAAGCTTCAATTGAAAAATCTTTACGGCCGACAACTCTTGCACAATATATCGGCCAGGACCGAGTAAAGCATGAGTTATCTGTCTATATTCAGGCCACTAAGCAACGCGAAGAATCTTTAGACCATGTACTGCTCTACGGACCACCTGGTTTGGGAAAAACAACCCTTGCTATGGTAATTGCCAATGAAATGGGCGTGCAAATTCGGACAACTAGTGGTCCAGCAATTGAAAAACCAGGAGATTTAGTAGCTCTCCTGAACGAATTACAACCAGGTGATATTTTATTTATTGATGAAATTCATCGGTTGCCGAAAATTGTAGAAGAAATGCTTTATTCAGCAATGGAAGATTTCTTTGTAGACATTGTTGTGGGGCAAGGACCGACAGCTCACCCAATTCATTTCCCATTACCTCCATTTACGCTGATTGGCGCGACGACCCGCGCGGGGTTATTATCAGCTCCGTTGCGTGATCGTTTTGGAATTGTGGCTCACATGAGTTATTACACGATTGGCGACTTGACCGAGATTGTTAAAAGATCGGCCGACATTTTTAACACATCGATTACGGAGCAAGGTTCCCATGAGATTGCGAGTCGGTCACGTGGGACGCCACGAATTGCGAATCGGTTACTCAAACGGGTTCGGGATTTTATGGAAGTTTCTGATAAAAGTACTATCGATGAACAAATTGTTTCTAAGTCCCTTCATTTTTTAAGAGTTGATAAGCAAGGTTTAGATGAAGTGGACAACAAAATTTTAAAGACAATGATTACTTATTATCACGGTGGTCCAGTGGGGTTGGGTACCATCGCGGCCAATATTGGTGAAGAAGCCGACACGATTGCTGAAGTTTACGAGCCTTATCTTATGCAAATTGGCTATCTGAACCGTACACCTCGCGGACGTGTTGTAACGGAGAAAGGTTACCAACACTTAGGCATTACCCCGAATCAAACAAATTAAGGAGAGAGACCATGACATTATCAGTTGATGATTTCGATTATGATTTACCACATGAATTAATTGCTCAGACACCAATTAAAGAACGGGATGAATCTCGATTGCTGGTTTTGGACCATAAAACTGGCGCATTAGAGGATAAACACTTTTATGACATACTGAACGAACTGCACGCTGGTGATGCAGTTGTCATGAACGATTCGCGAGTCATGCCTGCAAGAATTTATGGGGTTAAAAAAGAAACGGGCGCGCATTTAGAGGTTTTACTTTTGCATAATGATAACGGCGACCAGTGGGAAACGTTAGTGAAACCAGCCAAACGAGCCAAAGTAGGAACTGAGATTGAATTTGGTGAGGGTTTGCTGAAAGCCACTGTGACAAAAGAATTGGAGCATGGTGGACGAGAGATTGAATTTCACTATGATGGCATTTTTATGGAAATTCTAGAAAAATTAGGTGAGACGCCATTGCCGCCTTACATTAAAGAAAAGTTGGATGATCCGGAACGTTACCAAACGGTCTATGCGCGTGAAAGTGGCAGTGCTGCTGCGCCTACTGCTGGCTTACACTGGACCAAAGAACTTTTACAGAAAGTTGAAGAAAAAGGTGTGAAACTTGTTTATTTGACTTTGCACGTTGGATTAGGAACTTTCCGGCCGGTTGATGAAAAAAATATTGAAGATCATAAAATGCATAGTGAGTTCTACCGCCTCAGTGAATCCTCAGCAGCTACTTTAAATGAAGTTCGGCAAAACGGTGGCCGTATTATTGCAACTGGGACGACCTCGATTCGGACGCTAGAGACGATTGGCACTAAATTTGATGGCGAAATCAAAGCAGATAGCGGGTGGACTGACATTTTTATCAAACCAGGATATGAATGGAAAGTGGTTGATGCGTTTATTACAAATTTCCATTTGCCAAAGTCCACTTTAGTCATGCTAGTGGCTGCCTTTACTGGTCGTGATATGATTTTAAATGCTTACCAGCACGCCATAAATGAAAAATATCGGTTTTTCAGTTTTGGGGATGCAATGTTTATTAAATAAAGAAATGGAGAATTGGCGTGGAACCAGCAATTAAGTACCATTTGATAAAAAAAGACAAACATACAGGAGCCCGATTAGGTGAAATTGAAACCCCCCATGGCACATTTAAGACCCCAATTTTTATGCCAGTTGGGACGCAAGCAACCGTCAAAGCAATGTCTCCTGAAGAACTAGAAGACATTGGAGCAGATATCATTCTTTCCAATACGTATCATTTATGGGTCCGCCCTGGTGAGGATATCGTCAAAGAAGCCGGTGGTCTGCATAAGTTCATGAACTGGAAAAAAGGAATTTTGACTGATTCTGGTGGGTTTCAGGTCTTCTCATTGGCCAAACTTCGTGATATTACGGAAGAAGGCGTTCATTTCCGGAATGAAATCAGTGGGGCAAAAATGTTTTTGAGCCCCGAAAAAGCAATTCAAATCGAGAATGATTTGGGTCCTGACATCATGATGAGTTTTGATGAATGTCCACCATTTTTTGAAAGTTATGACTATGTGAAACACTCGGTTGAAAGAACAAGTCGCTGGGCTGAGCGTGGTCTAAAAGCACATCGAAATCCAGACTGGCAGGCATTATTTGGTATTGTCCAAGGAGCAGGATTTAAGGCACTTAGGGAACAAAGCGCTAAAGATTTAGTCAGCTTAGATTTTCCGGGATACTCGATTGGTGGACTGTCCGTCGGAGAATCAAAAGACGAGATGAATCGTGTCTTGGAATTTACAACACCGATGTTACCAGAGCACAAACCTCGTTATTTAATGGGTGTCGGTTCACCGGATTCCTTGATTGATGGCGTTATTCGTGGGGTAGATATGTTTGACTGTGTGTTACCCACTCGAATTGCGCGTAACGGGACTTGTATGACTTCACATGGTCGCTTAGTGGTTAAAAATGCAAAGTATGCGCGTGATTTTACACCAATTGATGATAACTGTGACTGTTACACTTGTCGAAACTTCACACGGGCATACGTCCGACATTTGATGAAGACAGATGAAACTTTTGGTTTGCGATTAACTAGTATTCATAATACGTACTTTTTGGTACATCTTATGAAACAAATTCGTCAAGCAATTGAGGACGATAATTTACTTGAATTTCGTGAGGCATTTTTTGAAGAATACGGTTATAATAAACCGCATGCAAAGAATTTTTAAATTGACTGGAACTGTCAGTTAATATTTGATACAGTTAAGGTAAAGAAAATGAGGTGTTTATATTGTTATTAGCAGCAAATGCAGGTTTTGGTGGTTACGGCAGCATTATTTTCATCATTCTAATTTTTGGATTGATGTACTTTATGATGATTCGGCCACAAAAAAAGCAACAGCAAAAGCATCAAGAAATGATGAATAAGCTGCAGGTTGGTGACAAGGTTGTCACAATCGGCCGTTTACATGGTGTGGTCGACTCAATTGATGAGGACGCTAGAACTGTCACGCTTGATTGTGATGGTATTTATCTGGTCTTTGACCGGACAGCTATTATGCGTGTAGACCACGTTGAAGCTGTGCAACCAGCAGCATCCACAAACGATGCACCAACCGACTCCGCCGACCAAAAAGCGGATGATGATCCTGAAACGCCTGAAAAAGACGATTCCACAAAAGAATAGTAAATTTTAAGAATTTGAAGCTGCAGTTTAGTTTCAAATTCTTTTTTTAAAAGTTTTATAAGTTGTATAATTCACGTGAAAGATTCATAATTAACAAGTATAGATATTGTGAAAGAGGGGCAAACGAAAATGGCACAATCGGCATTATTTATTATATTTGGAGGAACGGGAGATTTAGCATACCGAAAATTATATCCTTCACTATTTCGTTTGTATGAAAAAGGCTATTTAAAAGATGATTTTGCAGTTATTGGCACAGCTAGGCGACCATGGACGGATGAACACTACCATGAAGTTGTGATGAATGCGATTGCTGATGATGGGCATGAGTCAGACCGTACGAATAGTGAACTAGCACATAAGTTCGCCAGTCACTTTTATTATCAATCGCACAATGTAAATGATACGGAACATTACGTTGCGTTACGCAACTTGGCTGATAAGTTAGATGCTAAGTACAATTTAAAGGGCAATCGAATTTATTATTTGGCGATGGCACCAAGATTTTTTGGGACAATTGCTGGTCATTTGAAGTCTGAAAAACTGATTACAGATCACGGTTATAATCGTTTAATTATCGAAAAACCATTCGGTCGTGATTTACAAACAGCTAAAGACCTAAATGATGCCATTTCGGCTGCTTTTTCTGAAGAACAGATTTACCGAATTGACCATTATTTAGGTAAGGAAGCTATTCAAAGTATCGCAGCGTTGCGCTTTGGCAATGAAGTGATTGGTTCTCTTTGGAATAAAGCACATATTGATAATATTCAAATCACTTTGGCCGAATCATTAGGTGTTGAAGAACGAGCTGGCTATTATGAAACTGCCGGAGCTTTAAGGGATATGGTTCAGAATCATATTTTGCAGATTGTTTCTTTACTTACCATGGAAGAGCCTAAAGCATACACGGCTTCGGAACTACGTGATCGCAAAGTAGAAGCTTTACGAAACATTAAAATTTATTCTCCAGAAGAAGCATTGCAGAATTTTGTCCGCGGACAATATGGTGAAGACGCCGATCATGAACAACTGGATTACCGCCATGAAGAGGGAACCGATGAAAATTCTCAGATTGAAACGTTTGTTGCTGGTAAGCTGGAAACCGAGAGTCCTAGCTTAGCGGGTGTGCCAATTTATGTTAGAACGGGTAAAAGATTAGCACAGAAGTCAACCCAAATTAGTATTGTATTCAAGGATTTAAAACAGAATATTTTTGCGAATTCTGAAAGCGATACTAAACTAGCACAAAATGTTTTAACACTTTTTATTGAACCTGATCAAGGCTATCGGTTCGACATTAATGTTAAAAGTGGTGAACAAAGCTATGGCGTGATGCCTATCCATTTAGATTATCATAAATCGGCTGCCAAAAAAGCCAAGGTGCCGGAAGCTTACGAAAAATTGATTCATGATGCGCTTGATGGCAATCGAACAAACTTTGCGCACTGGCATGAGGTTGCACAAGCTTGGCGGATTGTGGATGTTGTTCGTAAGACTTGGGACAAACAAGATGCGGATTTTCCTAATTACGTGAGTGGTACCATGGGACCTGAAGCGGCAGAAGAATTATTACGACGTGATCATCGTACTTGGGTTTACAATCCTAAACGCTAAAGAAAGAAGCGATTAATTAGTTGAAAGCTAATTAGTCGTTTTTTAGTTGAAAATTAAGCTTGTGTTCAAACGTACGTTCGGATAGACTAAAGTTAGGTGATAAAAATGGATGCAAGTATTGAGACAGTGCCTATTCACGTGGACACTTCACGAAAAATTATTCATGTAGATATGGATGCTTTTTACGCATCAATTGAGGAACGTGAGAATCCTAAATTACGTGAACTACCCTTGGTGATTGCCAAAGATCCGCGTCAAACCGGTGGTAAAGGTGTTGTAGCAACAGCTAATTATTTGGCAAGACAATCGGGTGTGCATTCAGCTATGAGTGCACAAAA
This sequence comes from Pediococcus cellicola, assembly GCF_001438655.1. Taxonomy (GTDB): domain Bacteria; phylum Bacillota; class Bacilli; order Lactobacillales; family Lactobacillaceae; genus Pediococcus; species Pediococcus cellicola. The sequence continues at coordinate 16,569 of NZ_JQBR01000012.1, read as the reverse complement.
GGCGCTTGAATTATGTCCAAAAGCTTTTTTTAAGACACCAAACTTTACATTATATCGGCAAGTTTCAGATCAAATTCACGACATTTTCCATGAGTACACTGAAAAAATTGAACCGGTTGCTTTTGATGAAGCGTATCTAGATGTGACACAAAATAAGAAGAAAATTGAAAGTGCCGTCGAGGTTGCACACCGAATTCAAAGTGAAATTTTTGCAAAAACGCAGCTAACCTGTTCAACGGGGATTTCCTACAATAAGTTTCTAGCTAAGTTGGCCTCTGAATATCAAAAACCAGTGGGGGTTGCGGTCGTGCTGCCTGAAGACGTGCGTGAATTCTTAGATCAGTTACCAATTGAAAAATTTCGGGGTGTGGGAGCTAAAACAATCCCAAAAATGCACGATTTAAAAATTTTTTCTGGCCATGATCTCTATTTAAAAAGTGAGTTAGAATTGATCCATCATTTTGGTCGTTTTGGGGATGTTTTATTTCATCACGTCCGCGGTTCTGATGATCGTGCTGTTGAATACCAACGAGAGCGTAAATCGATTGGCAAAGAAAGTACGTACAATCCAAATCTTGTTTCTGAAGATGAGTTGATCCAGGCACTAAAAGAATTAGCTCAAAAGGTTTCAACCACAATGGCTCAAAAGCAAAAACACGGCAAGACCTTAGTTTTAAAAGTACGTTATGCAGATTTTGAAACAATTACGAAAAGACAAACTTTCACCGAGTATCTCGATAATAGTGAAGAAACTTATCTTTTTTATGCACGGCAAATTTTTGATGAGTTTGGTGATATCCAGCGGGGGATTCGGTTGTTAGGTATTACAATGACAAATTTGGCGGGCGTAAATTTTCAAAACTTAACGTTACCATTATTTAATGAAAAATAAATGGAGTCAACTTTGTATTTACCCGAGAAACCTAGTATACTTGGTGGAAGTGAAAAGATACAATGACGTAAAGAGTTTGGAATAGGAAGAAGAAATTATGACACCTCAGCAACAAATATTTGAACAAATAAAAAAGCATCAACGTATTATTATTCATCGACATCAACGGCCTGACCCAGACGCAATTGGCTCGCAAATTGGCTTGGCAGCGATAATCCATGCGTCATTTCCAATGAAAACTGTCCTTTGTGTGGGCAAACAAGTTAGCGGTCTTGCTTGGATTGGGGAAATGGATATTGCCGATGATGACGATTACGATGATGCGTTAGTTATTGTGACAGACACAGCTAACCCACCTCGTGTGGATGACAACCGGTATACACATGGCCAAACGTTAATTAAAATTGATCACCATCCAAATGATGATCCGTATGGTGATTTAATGTGGGTCGTCCCAAGTGCTTCTAGCAGCTCCGAAATGGTTTATGACTTTTACCATCAATTCAAAAAAGAATTGACGATAACTCCTAAAGCGGCTAAGGCTTTATATACTGGAATTGTTGGGGATACCGGACGTTTCTTGTATCCCGCGACAACACCACATACTTTACGAGTAGCTGCCTCATTGATGGCCACAGGATTTGACGTCACAGCAGTTAATCAAAAGTTAGATAGTATCGCATTGCCAGTGGCGCGCTTATCTGCCTATGTCTATGAAAACTTGGATATTACCGAAGATGGTGCTGCCAGTGTTTGTTTGACAGCTGAAGTTTTAGAAAAATTTGATTTGAAAGATGCAGGAACTGCTGGCGTTGTCCCGTTGCCCGGTAAAATTAATACAGTGATCTGTTGGGCAATTTTTGTGGCTCAAAAAGATGGCAGTTTCAGAGTACGTCTGCGTTCTAAGGGTCCCACAATTAATGAACTAGCTAAGCAACATGATGGTGGTGGTCACGCATTGGCTAGTGGCGCAAAAGCTAAGGACATGGATGAGGTTAAGCAAATTCGAGCAGAATTGGCTGCTTTGGCAACCGCCTATCAGAAAGATGAAAAGGAGTAATACATGAAAAACGGTTTTACAGAATTTGGATTGCAACCATTTTTAATTTCGGCACTTAAAGAAATTAATTTTGAACAACCAACGCCGGTTCAAGAAAAATTAATTCCGGTTATTGAGGCTGGTCGAAGTGTAATTGGGCAATCACAAACAGGAAGTGGTAAAACACACACTTTCTTATTACCAATCTTGAATCACGTTGATCCCGAAAAACAACAAGTACAAGTAGTAATTACGACCCCTAGTCGTGAATTGGCTTATCAAATTCATGATGCCGCGCGACAACTGGTCAAATTTTCAGATCAGGAAATAGAGATTGGGAACTACGTCGGAGGCACAGATAAAAAACGGCAGATTGAGAAGCTAAATCATCGCCAACCACAAGTTGTCATTGGAACCCCGGGACGTGTCTGGGATCTAATTAAGAGTCAGGCTTTAGACGTTCATTTGGCTGCACAATTTGTTGTGGATGAAGCAGATATGACCCTCGACATGGGATTCTTGAATGAAGTCGATAAAATTGCGGCCAGTCTTCCAAAAAGTTTACAAATGATGGTTTTCTCTGCAACAATCCCGAAGTCACTAAATGTCTTTTTGAAAAAGTATATGGTTAATCCAGTTGTGGAAGAGATTCCAGTACAGAGTATTATCAGTCCAACTATCGAAAATTGGCTAATTTCTACAAAAAGTAAGGGTAAAAATAGCGTCATTCATCAATTACTTACGATTGGCGAGCCATATTTAGTACTTGTATTTTGTAATACTAAAGAGCGTGCTGATGAATTGACGGAGTACCTGAAAAATCAAGGCCTTAAGGTCGCTAAAGTCCATGGTGGTGTACCACCAAGAGAACGTAAACGTGTTATGAAAGAAATTCATAATCTAACGTTTCAATTTGTTGTGGCAACAGATTTAGCTGCACGAGGAATTGATATCGAGGGCGTATCCATGGTAATTAACGATGGTATTCCGGATGATTTAGATTTCTTTATTCACCGCGTTGGGCGAACAGGACGAAATGGCATGTCAGGTGTTGCAATTACTTTGTATGAGCCTGGAGAAGAAGCCAAAATTTCAGAAATCGAAAAATTAGGCGTGAAATTTCAACCCAAAGCTATTAAGAATGGTGAAATTGTAGATTCATATGATCGTAACCGCCGTGTGACACGGGTAAAAGATCATCATAAGCTGGATCCTACGATGGTAGGGTTAGTTAAGAAGAAGAAGCGTAAGGTTAAGCCAGGTTATAAACGTCAGATTCGTAAAGCCATTGAACTTAAAGATCAACGCGATCGCCGTGTAGCTAAGCATCAAGAATTCTTGAAAACAAAACGGCAAAAGATTAAGCAAAATCGAGCAAAGCGAAACTCTGGTGAGCATTGACAAAGCACTAATTGCTGCAATATAATTGTAGCTAGTTAAGGACATGTTAGAATTAATGAATTTTCAGAAACGTTTTGGCTGATGTGAAAAACGAGTTCGTAATTTTGATGCTACCTTAAAATAGATTCGCGACTCTGCGTTAAAGAGCTTAAGAGGTAAACGATTAAGATCGTTGCAAGTAAAGTGGTACCGCGCTATGGCGTCTTTACTAGCAACGGTCTTTTTATGTGATTAGAGAGGGAAGAATATGGAAAGAAAATCAAGTAGTGAAATCAGAAAAATGTTTTTAGACTTTTTCCAATCAAAAGGTCATATTATTGAACCGAGTGCTTCACTTGTTCCGCATGATGATCCTACTTTGTTGTGGATCAACTCTGGGGTTGCTACGATGAAGAAATATTTTGATGGTAGTGTGGTACCAGAAGTTCCACGTTTGACAAGTTCTCAAAAAAGTATCCGAACAAATGATATTGAAAATGTGGGGCATACAGCACGCCATCATACTTTGTTTGAAATGTTGGGTAACTTCTCAGTGGGGGATTACTTTAAAGAAGAAGCCATCACTTGGGCCTGGGAACTGCTTACGAGTCCAAAGTGGTTTGCAATGGACCCTCAAAAATTGTTCATCACGGTCTATCCTAAAGATACCGACGCCAAAAAGTATTGGGAGTCAGTAGGCGTACCTGCAGACCACATTATTGCTGTGGAGGATAACTTTTGGGATATAGGTGAAGGCCCAAGCGGTCCCGATTCAGAAATTTTTTACGATCGTGGTGAGTCCTTCAATAATTTGGCTCCAGATGACCCAGAAAACTATCCCGGTGGTGAAAATGAACGTTACCTTGAAATTTGGAATATCGTTTTTTCACAGTTTAATCACAAACCAGATGGTTCATATGAACCGTTACCTCATAAAAATATTGATACGGGGATGGGGTTGGAACGTGTCGTTTCCATTTTCCAAAATGCACCTACTAATTTTGAAACAGATTTATTCTTACCAATTATTCACAAGACGGAATCTTTTAGTGGTAAAACCTATAACGAAGATATAGAGCAAGATGTGGCATTTAAGGTTATTGCCGATCATGCACGTGCAATTACGTTTGCGATTGGTGACGGAGCACTACCTTCTAATGAGGGGCGGGGCTATGTCATTCGTCGTTTGATCCGTCGTGCCGTTATGTACGGACAAAAATTAGGAATTGAAAAGAATTTCTTATATCAGTTAGTACCGGTTGTGGGTGAGATTATGAAATCATACTACCCAGAAGTTTTAGAGCAAAAAGACTATATTGAAAAAGTCGTTCAATCGGAAGAAAGTCGCTTTAGTGAAACTTTGAGTGATGGTGTTCAACTATTGGATCAGATTATTACCACCAAAAAAGCTAATCAAAAGACAGAAATTTCTGGTACTGATGCTTTCAAATTGTTCGATACTTATGGTTTTCCACTGGACTTAACCGTTGAGTATGCACAGGATGAAGGTTTGAAAGTCGATAAAGCCGGATTTGAGCAAGAAATGCAGCAACAAAAGCAACGCGCGCGTGCAGCTCGAGGAAATCAGGTTTCGATGGGTGTCCAGTCTGATTTGCTTACTGATATTAAAACGGCGAGCCGCTATGTGGGGTATAGTGAACTCACGGTGGATCATGCGGTTCTTAAAGATGTTATTCAAGATGATAAAATTGTCAGCACAGCTCAAAAAGGAGAGGCACAACTCATATTTGATGTGACCCCATTCTATGCCGAAATGGGTGGTCAGGTTGCTGATAAAGGGACGATCACAGATACACATGGCAATGTAGTTGCTGAGGTCAAAGATGTGCAGCATGCACCTAATGGACAAAATTTGCATACCGTTAAAGTCTTACGACCACTAGAAACTGAGGAAACCTATGTGCTAAAAGTCGATTCTCATTTTCACAGTAAAGTTGAAAAAAATCATACGGCAACACATTTGTTAGACCAAGCCTTGCGTGATGTTTTTGGATCACATACCAAACAGGCAGGGTCTTTAGTCGAGCCAGACTACTTGCGATTTGACTTCACACATTTTGGTCAAGTGACGCAAGAAGATTTACAGAAAGTTGAGCGAATTATCAACCAAAAGATTTTTGATGAAATTCCTGTCACAACGGTGGAAACTGATCTTGAGTCTGCCAAAAAAATGGGAGCAATTGCACTCTTTACCGAAAAATATGGTAAAAAGGTTCGGGTAGTAAGCATTGGTGATTATTCTATTGAATTTTGTGGTGGCGACCATGTTAAAAATACTAACGAATTAGGATTATTTAAAATTGTGTCTGAATCTGGAGTTGGCGCAGGTGTTCGCCGTATTGAAGCTGTCACCTCCGCTGAGGCTTATGAGTACTTACTAAAACACGAGCAGTTATTACAACAAACAGCCCGTGAAGTTAAAGCTATTCAAGTCAAAGATACGCCAAGTAAAGTGGCTCAGTTACAAACGAGTTTGAAAGAAATGACACAAAAGGTAACTACTTTGGAAACTAAAATGGCAAAACAACAAGCAGCTGGTATTTTCGATCAAGTGAAGCAAGCGGGACAGTACTCGGTGATTGCTGATGTGGTGAAAGTTTCCGGGATGTCTCAGTTACGTGAGTTGGCAGACGACTGGAAACAGCGTCAAGTTTCTGATGTTTTAATTTTGGGTACGACCATTGGTGAAAAAGCCAATCTACTGGTTGCCGTTTCGGATGAAAAAGTCAAAACGGGTTTGAAGGCAGGAGACTTAATTCGTGCCATTGCAAAGGAAATTAATGGTGGGGGCGGTGGTCGCCCTAACTTAGCTCAAGCTGGCGGAAGCAATCCAGCAGGGCTCAAGCAGGCACTTGCTAGTGGGATGACTTGGTTAACAGAAAAGTGATGCTTTGTTGCTAATTGACTAATAGGGTGTTACGAATTGATTACATCAGTCTTCAATGTTTGTACTTTTTCTGGCTATCAGGTAGAATTAGCTTGATGACAGTACAGGAGGTGCTTTCGATGAGTAAACTGGATAAGACAATGTTTTTTGATTTTAGCAATGATGCTCCTAAAGACTTACATGAAACTTTGAAGACCGTGTATGATGCTTTGGAGGAGAAGGGATATAATCCGATTGACCAAATTGTTGGATACTTACTCTCGGGAGACCCAGCGTATATTCCTAGGTTGAACGATGCTCGTAATTTGATTCGCAAACACCAACGTGATGAAATTATAGAGGAGTTAGTTCGTAACTATCTTGCTAAGGATCAAAAAGATTTGGACAAATCTGGACAATCAGCAGGTCCAATTAAATGAGGCTAATGGGATTAGACGTTGGTTCAAAAACAGTTGGTGTAGCTGTAAGTGATGCATTAGGTTGGACTGCTCAAGGTGTTGAGATTGTTGCAATTAACGAAGATCTTAAGGAATTTGGCCTAAAGCGTATTGGTGAACTTGTGAAGCAATACGAAGTGGCTGGATTTGTAATCGGTCTTCCCAAGAATATGAATAATACTTCTGGACCAAGGGTGGATGCGGCTAAGGCATACGGACAGCTAATGATGGACACCTTTAATTTACCAGTCGATTATCAAGATGAGCGGTTAACTACAGTTGAAGCACAACGGATGTTGATTGAACAAGCAGATACGTCAAGAAAAAAACGCAAAAAAGTAATTGATAAACTGGCGGCAAGTTTAATTCTAGAAAACTATCTAGATCGTCAGGGTAAGTTACTAAATAACTTAAAGTGAGGTTGCCTAATGAGCGAAGAGGAACAACAAATAACACTCGTTGACGAACACGGAAATGAAGAACTTTATACTGTTTTATTCACTTTTGATTCTGAGGATTATGGTAAGTCCTATATGTTCTTGTATCCTGCCGATGCAGAGAATGATGATGAAGTTGATATTCAGGCTTATTCATACGTCCCTGACGCCGATGGTAATGCTGACGAAGGTCAGTTAAACGAAATCGAATCAGAAGACGAATGGAAAATGGTTGAAGAAGTCTTAAACACCTTTTTAGGTGAAGATGACGCAGAATAAGTTCCATTTAAAGTTAAAGACGATCAGATTTGAGTGAAGTTTTTTATTCAAATCTGGTCGTTTTTTGCTTGAATTAAAGCTTGTCAATATTCAATCGAAGGTAAAAGCGCTAAAATATGATTAAACAATAAAAGGATTAGAAAAATGAATAAAAAGATTTTTGAAACATTAGAGTACGAAAAAGTAAAAGCAAAGTTGATGCCTTACTTGGCATCCCAAACTGGTCGCCAAGAACTCAATCGATTGGGTCCTCTAACGGATTATGAAGCTATTCAACTAGCTTTGACAGAGACGTTAGATGGAGCTGATGTTTACCGGTTAAAAGGTGGTATTCCGATTGCCAAACTGGATAACATTGCACCTCAAATGAAACGTCTTGAAATTGGGGCGACATTGAGCGGACTAGAATTATCACAAATTACCAAAGTTTTACGAACCACACAAGACATTCTCGGCTTTTTCCGAAAACTACAAGATGAAAAAATTACCTTTCATACGTTGTATGATACAGTTGGTAAATTACAATCTCTGCCGGAAATTTCAAGACGACTCATAAAGTCTATCGAAGGGGATGGACACATTACAAACGAGGCTTCTGATAAATTATTTGGCATTCGAAATCGAATTACGTCGACTGAATCAGAAATTCGGGGCAAAATGGATGGCTATACACGTGGTAAAGATGCTAAGTATTTAAGCGATGCCATCATTACGATGCGAGATGGTCGGTATGTCATTCCAGTCATGGCACAATATCGAAGTCACTTTGGAGGTGTGGTCCATGATCAAAGTGCTTCGGGGCAAACGTTGTATGTGGAGCCCCAAGCAGTGATGGAGCTCAATAATCGGTTACGACAAAATCAGATTGAAGAAAAAAATGAAGAAGAAAGAATTTTAGAAGAACTCTCTAACCTACTTGCGCCTTACCGCGAAGAACTCCTAAATAATGCTAATATACTGGGACATCTTGATTTTATCAATGCGAAAGCACGTTATGCAGGTGAGATTAAGGCTACGCAGCCAACTATTTCTAAAGAAAATCACGTGCACTTTCGGCGTGCAAGGCATCCTCTGATTGACCCGAAGAAAGTTGTGCCCAATGATATTGATTTAGGTGAAGACTATAAGGCACTTATTATTACTGGACCCAATACTGGTGGGAAGACTATTACTTTAAAGACTTTTGGGTTATTGCAATTAATGGCACAATCGGGTCTTTTCATTCCCGTGGCCGAGAATAGCCAAATGGGAATTTTTAACGAAATTTTTGCAGATATCGGTGATGAACAATCTATCGAACAAAATTTGAGTACTTTTTCTTCGCATATGGATAACATTGTTAAAATCTTGGCCAAAATTGACGATCGTAGCCTAGTACTATTTGATGAATTAGGTGGAGGCACAGATCCTAAAGAAGGTGCGGCTTTAGCCATTGCTATTTTAGATAAAGTGGGCAGCAAGGGAAGTTATGTATTAGCTACGACCCATTATCCAGAATTGAAGGCATACGGCTATAATCGACCAGAAACTATGAATGCCAGTATGGAGTTTGACACCCAGTCGTTAAAGCCAACTTATAAGTTACTGGTTGGAATTCCTGGAAGTAGTAATGCGTTTGATATTGCCACTCGTTTAGGTGTGGAGCCGGCAATTGTGATGCAAGCACGAGCCTTGATGGATCAGGATAGTCAAGATTTGAGTGCGATGATTCAGGATCTTTCTGCTCGTCAAAAAGAAGCCGATGACCGTGCTGCAAAATTGAAAGTTGAAGTTGATGAAGCTGAAAAATTACATCGAGACCTTAGAAATGAATATCAGAAGTTGGTCAATTCCAAAGATCAGTATTTAGAAAAGGCAAAGCAACAAGCGAATGATTTGGTTGATGATGCTGACAAAAAAGCTAATGACATCATCAAGAAATTACGAAAGATGGAAATGCAAGGTGGAGCAAGCATCAAGGAAAACCAGTTGATTGATTCAAAGAGTCAGCTAAATGCGTTGCATCAGGCACCAAGTTTAAAGAAAAATCGAGTTTTACGGCGAGCTAAAGCAAAGCAGGCACTTAAAGTTAATGATGATGTCTTGGTGACGAGTTATGGTCAACGAGGCACCTTGTTACGACAGTTTGACAAGCAGCATTGGGAAGTTCAGTTAGGAATTCTCAAGATGAAAGTTTCAGTGGATGAACTTGAAAAGCTTGCCCCGGAAAAGGAGCAAAAAACCGGACCGAGAACTACCATACGAAAAACAAGTTCAGCGGTTAAGACCACACTTGATTTAAGAGGAAAACGATACGAACAAGCCATGACAGAGGTAGACCGCTACATTGATTCGGCATTATTAGCTGGCTATCCAATGGTGACAATTATTCATGGCAAAGGAACTGGTGCTTTGCGAAAGGGAATTACCCAATATCTTCAAGGTAATCGCCAAGTGAAGCATTTTGAATACGCGGCCCCTAATGCTGGTGGCAATGGGGCAACGGTCGTTTATTTTAAGTAACTAATTTTTCGTAAGCAAAATTTTTGGTGTTTTAAACAAAGTTTGATAGACTGTGAATAGGAAAAAAGAAAGAGGGATAATTAAGATGGTAGAAGCAGTTACAGATGATAATTTTAATGAAAAAACTAGCCAAGGCGTTACATTAACAGATTTTTGGGCTACTTGGTGTGGTCCTTGTCGTATGCAATCACCAGTTGTCGAACAGCTTGATGATGAGATGAGTGACCAAGTTAAGTTCACTAAGATGGATGTGGATGCAAATCCTAAAACCGCACAGAATTTTGGTATTATGAGTATTCCAACGCTTATGGTCAAAAAAGATGGTGCAGTTGTGGATACCTTAGTTGGTTATCATTCAAAAGAGCAAATTCAAAAGGTGTTAGCACAGTACGCTTAACCTTAAAGTCAGCGAGTGAAAAAGGTTTTGACTATTAAAGTTCAGAGGCAGAAAGAGACTGGGAGTTTTTTCCCGGTCTCTTTTTTTTTTGCCTTAAGGAAGGTAAAGAATTAGTTAACAGTTAGGTTAATAGATTGTTGCAGATAGATTAAGTGTTTATACTTGAAACATTTACAGGGTCTCAATTTCGTGAGATACTGTGAAAGTACAGATTCGTTCTAAGGGGGGAAAGTATGAAAAAGTATTTAAAGACATTATGGCAAAAGGAATGGATAAAATTTCTCAGCAGAATGTTTTTTTATTTTGCCGTTTTCTTGGTTCTCATTTATTTGTATGGCTATAGCGGTATTGAAGGTGGCACCTTTATTTATAATGAATTTTAATTGAAACAGTGATTCGGGGGGAATAACTATGAAAATTACCAACGTGATTCAAGCAATTGATGAAGAGGCCGTACGAAAGCCACAACAAATTGCCTATGACTATTTGGGTCAGACCCATACATATCAGGATCTAAAAAAGTATTCTGATGCACTCGCCTGTCATATCGCAAAAATGGACTTGGATCCACAAGCACCAATCATGGTTTACGGAGAACAAAATTTTGAGATGATCGCGACTTTCATAGGCGTGGTTAAAAGTGGGCATGCTTATATTCCAATTGATAAGCATTCGCCCAATGAACGGCTCACAATGATTCAAGAAATTGCCAAACCAGCGGCATGTATTGCAGTTGAACCACTACCGATTACCATTTCGCAAATACCTGTGGTGACAACCCAAGACTTAACGCAAGTTTTTGAGTCGTCAATTCAAGCTGAGTGGCATCAGAAAGTGAAAAATGAGCAAGATTTCTATATTATTTTTACTTCTGGTACAACCGGAAAGCCAAAAGGTGTTCAAATAAGTCATCAAAATTTAACGAGTTTTGTGAATTGGATGCTAACGGATTTTGGTTTGCCAACTTCACCAGTTTGTCTAGCACAGGCGCCTTATTCATTTGATTTATCGGTCATGAGTCTTTATCCAACTTTGGTAAGTGGGGGGACGTTACGAGTTCTGCCTAAGCAAGTGACTGATGATTTCAAACAGTTATTTGCTTACTTACCTAAAATGGCGCTAAATGAATGGGTTTCAACGCCATCTTTTATGGATATTTGCTTGTTACAACCAACGTTTGATGCCAAGCATTTGCCTGACTTGTCACATTTTCTTTTCTGCGGTGAAGAATTAACGCACCAAACAGCAAGTTTGCTAAAGCAACGGTTTCCTAAAGCACATATCTATAATACCTATGGTCCCACAGAAACAACAGTGGCTGTGAGTGCACTTGAAATAACTTCAGAAGTACTCCAAAAGTATGACCGGCTACCCATTGGAAAAAGTAAGGCGGATACCACGATAGACATTGTGGACAGTCAAGGAAATATTTTACCGACAGATCAAGAAGGTGAAATTGTGATTTCTGGACCTGGCGTTTCAAAAGGTTATTTAAATAATCCGCAGAAAACGGCACATGCCTTTCAACAAATCAAAGGAAAGCTAAGTTATCATTCCGGCGATTTAGGAAAAAAGGATGTTAATGGGATGCTATTTTATCGAGGGAGGCTTGATTTTCAAATCAAACTTCATGGTTACCGTATTGAACTTGAGGAAGTCAACCATTACTTGAACATGCAAACGTTAATTAAACAAGCGGTAGCAGTACCAAAATATGACCGTGATCATAAAGTGGCCCAGCTGGTGGCTTACGTAATTGCAAAGGAGAATGTTTTTAAGACAGATATGGAATTGGTATTGGCCATTAAAAAAGATCTTCAGAAGATGATGATGCCATATATGATTCCAAATCGGTTTGTTTTTAAAGATAATTTGCCCTTGACTGCCAATGGTAAAATCGATATCAAATCCATAATGAGTGAGGTTAATTCCTGATGCTTTCATTTACACCTTATGAGAATCCCACTTACTTTGGTATTTTAGCTATTGCGCTGCTTCCTATTGTAATCGGATTACTATGCAAAAAAAGGTTTCACTGGTATGAAACAATTATTTCCATATTCTTTTTAGTTCTCACTTTCGGCGGCCCCAAGTTAACTCAGGGATATGCGCTAATTGCTTACTTGATTTATGAGGTCGTTCTCGTATGGCTCTATACGAGCTATCGTAAGCATAAGAATCAAACTAGTATTTTTGTTGGTGCGGTTATCCTAGCAATTATACCGCTGGTTATTGTTAAACTTACGCCGGCTATTCAAAATGGACAGCAATCACTTATTGGCTTTTTGGGAATCAGTTATTTGACTTTTAAGGCGGTTCAAACAATTATGGAATCGCGCGACGGTGTCCTCAAGGCGTTTAATCCGTGGTTCTTCTTGCAATTTTTGGTTTTCTTTCCAACGATTTCGTCGGGACCAATTGATCGATATCGGCGGTTTAAAAAGGATTACGATCATGTTCCAGATACGGATAAATATTTGCAACTCTTACAAAAGGGCGTACACAATATTTTTATGGGATTTGTGTATAAATATATGCTCGCTTACTTGTTTGGGACGCTCTTATTACCAAAGTTACAACAGCAAGCTTTAAGCGCACACGGTCTTTCTTGGTCGTTGGTGGGTGTGATGTATGTTTATAGCATGTATTTGTTCTTTGATTTTGCTGGTTACAGTTTGTTTGCCGTTGGAACCAGTTATTTTATGGGCATTGAAACACCAATCAATTTCAATGCGCCGTTTAAATCACACAACATTAAAGAATTCTGGAATCGCTGGCATATGACCTTATCCTTTTGGTTTAGGGATTACATTTATATGCGTTTAGTTTTCTTTTTTATGAAACATAAAGTTTTTAAAAGTCCAAAGACGACGGCCAATATTACCTATATTATTAACATGACAATTATGGGATTCTGGCACGGTGTGACTTGGTACTATGTTACTTACGGCATTTTGCATGGTATTGCGTTAGTGGTCAATGATTGGTGGTTGAGGTATAAGAAAAAGCACCAAAAACAGATTCCACACAACAAATTTACGGAAATTTTCGCGGTTTTCGTGACGTTCAATTTTGTTTGTTTTACATTTCTACTATTTTCAGGTTTTTTAAATACGATGTTATTAGCGAAGTAAGTTAATTTTTGAAGGGAAGAATAGATAATGGATACGAAGACAACAGTTTTAAATGTATTAAATGATTTAACGGGTACAGACGTGAGCGGTGACTTGGACGGTAATTTATTTGACTCAGGTTTATTAGATTCGATGGGTACCGTTCAGCTATTACTCCAACTACAAAGCGAATTGGGCGTTGATGTTCCGGTTTCTGAATTTGAGCGTAGTGAATGGGATACGCCAAACAAGATCATTGCGCGTGTTGAGGCTATGCAGAACTAGTGGCAAAAAAACTTTTTCAAATTTTTGGACCAATTCTGTTTGCAGCAATTCTTTTGGTGGTACTTTTATTTTCCCCATTCAAGTTGAGCCATATTACGGCTAAAACCGAAAGAAAGGCTGCCACAGCTTTGTCACCAAATGTGTTGAAGGGGCAGGTCATCAAAGAAGCAGCATTAAACCATCAAAACTTTGTGCCCTTTTTTGGTTCCTCTGAGTTTTCTCGGTTTGACTTCGCCCATCCATCTGTGTTAGCCGCAAAATATCAACGCAAGTATACACCGTTTCTGATGGGAAATCCGGGAACTCAATCTTTAACTCATTATTTTCAAATGCAGTTAATTACAAAACAATTAGAAAATCGTAAGGCAGTTTTTGTCATTTCACCTCAGTGGTTTGTGAAAAAAGGGACCCGGAAGGATGCTTTTAGCTTTTATTATTCACCACTGCAAGCGACTACGTGGTTATTAAACCGAAATGGGCATACAAAACAGGATCGATATGCAGCGCAGCGGTTGCTTGAAATGCCAGCGGGAAACGCTAATCACACCATTAAGTTGGCTTTAAAACGCGTTGCTAATGGGCAATCAATTACATCTCATCAAAGGAATACACTTACTTTTAAACAGCGACTTTTACAACACGAGGATCAGCTTTTTTCAAGTTTGAAGATGAAAAATAATCAGAGAAAGATTGCTCAGGCAGAAAGTGAATTGCCCCAAAAATACCAATTGAGTCATTTGGATCAGTTGGCCATTAAGCAGGGGAAAAAGCAGACTTCTAATAATCGTTTTGAAATTGACAATCGTTTCTACCAAAAACGATTGCAAAAAAAAGAAAAACGATTTAAAAATTTCGAGAAAAATTGGAGTTATGTGCAATCACCTGAATTCAGCGATTTTGAACTCGTTTTGAATCAATTCGCACGGACTCACACTAATGTGATGTTTGTTATTCCACCGGTAAATCAAAAATGGAGTGATTACACGGGACTCTCCCCTAAGATGATGCGGCAGTTTGATCAAAAAATCCGCTATCAGTTACAATCACAAGGTTTTACAAACATATGTGATTTAAGTGACAAAGGTAATGTGCCCTATTTTATGCAGGATACGATTCATTTGGGGTGGCGAGGTTGGTTAGCAGTAGATCAAAAACTAGATCCGTTTTTAACAACTAAGCAAAGCACGCCAACTTATCATATTAAAAACCAGTTCTACACAAAGAGTTGGCAAGATCAAGTACACGTTAATAAGTAAAACTTAAAGTAAAACAGCAATTAGCTGTTTTACTTTTTTTGCGGTTGACTTGCTTTTCACATTTGAAAAAGAGATAATGTAGTTTCAGATTACATGAAGAGGATGAAAAAATGGATAATCGGGCAATTGGATTTATGGATTCGGGTGTTGGTGGATTAACTGTGGTTCGCGAGGCCTTACGTCAGCTACCATTAGAATCTATCTATTTTATTGGAGATCAGGCAAGGCTACCATATGGGCCGCGATCTAGTACAGAAGTACGGAAGTTTTCTGAGCAAATGGCGACTTTTTTAATGAAAAAGGACATTAAAATGTTAGTTATTGCTTGTAATACTGCCACAGCTGCAGCACTGGAGGATTTGAAAGAAAAACTGCCGATTCCTGTCATTGGCGTCATTTCACCTGGCAGTCGTGCGGCATTGAAAGTGACCCGTAATCGCCGAATTGGGGTTATCGGTACAGAGGGAACTATTAAAAGTAAGGCTTATGAAACGGCTATTCTTTCCAAAGACAGTTCTGTCCAAGTTTATAGTTTGGCCTGTCCTAAGTTTGTACCTTTAGTTGAGAGTAACGAATATGATTCACCAGTGGCCAAAAAGGTGGTTGCTGAGACGCTTCGATATTTCGAAAATAAGGATGTTGACACTTTAGTCTTGGGATGCACGCATTACCCGCTATTGCGCCCAATTATTCAAGATGTTATGGGAAGCCAAGTTAAATTGATCGATTCTGGGGCCGAAACGATTGGGACGGTATCTGCACTTTTAGATTATTTTGATATTGCAAAAAATTCGAACGGCGAGAAATCAAAGGATGCATACTATACAACGGCTGCGCCAAAAAGTTTCAATCAAATTGCCAGTCAGTGGCTACAAATTAAGGTGGCTGCTCAAAAAGCTAGAATTGATCAATTGCATTTGGAGGTCAACTAATGACAGTAAACAATCAAATTATCGTTGCCACTAAAAATGAAGGAAAATTACGAGAATTCCAAAATTTGTTTGGTCCTAAAAAACTTGTGGTGACGTCTTTAAAGGATTATCCAGAAATTGGCAAAATCGTTGAAAATGGGCTAACTTTTGAAGAAAATGCCACTCTAAAGGCTAAAGCCGTCGCTACAAAAACAAATTTACCAGTTTTGGCAGATGACTCAGGACTAGAAGTTGATGCATTAAATGGTCGACCAGGAATCTTTTCAGCTCGTTATGCCGGCGATCACGATGATGCTGCTAATAATGCAAAATTATTAAGTGAGTTGGCGGGAGTACCTTTAGAAAAAAGAACGGCTACTTTCCATACAACGTTAGTTTTGATGAGGCCAAACGGTGATAAGTTAGTGGTTGATGGTGAATTGAATGGCCAAATTTTACCAGTTCCTAGAGGCAATAACGGATTTGGTTACGATCCGTTATTTTGGGTACCTGAAAAACAAAAAACATTAGCTGAAATGTCTGCTAGTGAAAAAAATGCGATTAGTCATCGTGGGCGCGCAAGTCAAAAACTATTAACGGTTTTTGACGAGTGGTGGACTAAATAATCTTTTAAAAGAATGCGACGAATTTAAATGTGTCATTGATATAAAATAAATAAGAGTTGCGAACAAATACCTATTTGGAACTGAAGTTATAATTTGATACAAACATA
>NZ_JQBR01000011.1 GCF_001438655.1 Pediococcus cellicola | reverse complement strand
CGCTTCCGTCACCCTTATCTCTTTTTACTTATCCGTTTTGTTCCGCTCACTGGACACAAAAATAGAGACCCAAGATCTTCTCATTTCTTGGATCCCCTTATGAGGAAGTACCCCAACCTATTGAACTTGCATTTTTTGAAATAACCTTACACCTTCACAACTAACTTTTCTTTTGCGTAAGACCTCGCCGACATCTCATTTCCAACATCTGCTATTCTTACTAATTTTGCTTCATCGATCTTTGCTCTAGCCCACTCGAATTTTTCATTTTTCTATCTACTGGTGCGATTCAAGCATCTGCTGCTGATTCCACACTTTCTCGAGCTTTAGCGAACATCCCGATCGTTTACTAACTTTAAATTTGTTTGCCTAATGTTGAACTGCCTCCAACAACTAAGTGGTTCCTCGCTAACCGACTATTTCTGCCTCAATCCCAGACTCTTTTTCGACATCACGTCTGTAGATGATGTTTTTAATTTTCGTTTACTGGATTGGTTCAAATTTAACCAGTTAGCTTCAACTCTGAGAAGAACTTTTCGGTTGGGATCTATATCCCTTCCTCACCATTATAATATCACGTCCTGTAACCGGTTACAACTAAGATGCTCACAAAAAAAGGTTACTGTTTTTGCCACTGATCATCTGTAATTGCGTACAAAATATCGTCCACCGTCCGGCCTTTAAGTTGGGTATTATTTTTCAAAAGGCCCTCTTTTTGCATACCAATTTTCTGCATCACTCGTCCCGACTTCAAATTCTCCGAACAATGTAAGGCTTCAATTCTTTTCAGCCCTAAAACTTCAAATCCCATTTTTAGGAGTCGCCTTGCCGCTTCCGGAGCAAATCCATTTCCCCAGTAATGACACCCAATTGCATACCCAATTTCGGCTTTCAAGTCTTTTTCATCTAAACGGAAATCAATAGTTCCAATCATTTTATGTGTGCTTTTTAATTCTAATCCCCACTTACCTTGAGGATCCTTGACAAAATAATTTAGTATTTGTACTTTAGTGTCATCAAGACTCTTATGGCGTGCGTAAATATATTTTACAGTTTCAGGATCACTCGCATACTCATACATAGCTTCAGCATCTGCTACCGTGATCGGTCGTAAATATAGTCGCTGAGTTTCCAAATGATTATTAAGCAATAATTTTTCTTCAATTGTCATTCTTAAACCCCTCAATAAATTGCCAATAAATATAACCCTCAAAACATTAAAAGTCAATTTGATTTTTTTGCCATTTCACTAATTTAGGTTGTTTTTCATTAAAATTGGGTTAAACTAAATCTATGACACTTTAGAAAACGAGGCAGTTCTTATGTACATCCAACGTATCCACACATTACAAAATAAATTAAATACTTTAAAAATAGACGCACTACTAATTGAAAATCGATTTAATCTTCTCTACTTAACAGGCTTTGATGGTCTTGAAGGCGACGGACGTTTACTGGTTACCACCAACAACGTTACTTTGATTACAGATGCCCGTTATGAAGAGGATCTTCATGAACGACTCGAAAAAAATATTGATCTTGCGATCACACGTGATTATATGAAAATCATTACTAGTGTCGTAACCAATCAACATATTCATAATCTGGGATTTGAAGACGTCATTGTCTATTCAGATTATTTTCAACTTACCAAGTTGCCCAATGTCACGCTAACAGCGACTTCACAAGTTATTGATAAATTACGCGCGGAAAAAGGACCAGAAGAAATTGAGGCCACAAAAAAAGCAATTGCACTCTCATCACAAGGTTTCAAATATCTTCTTACCCAAATTCATCCGGGAATGACTGAAATTCAAGTTGTCAACAAACTAGATATCTGGATGAAAGATCATGGAGCTTCTGGTGCCTCCTTTGATACGATTGTGGCCAGCGGTCCTCGAGCTGCCATGCCTCATGGGGATGCTACCACTAAACTTTTGAATAAAGGCGAAATGGTCACGATTGACTTCGGTTACTATGTAGATGGGTACACTTCTGATATTACACGCACCATCGCATTAGGCGAACCAAATTCCAAACTCAAACAGATCTACGGGATTGTGAAAGAGGCTCAACAAAAGGTAATGGACGCTATTGAACCAGGAATCTTGGGTACTACTCTAGATAAAGTTGGCCGTGATTTCATCACTGAACAAGGTTATGGAAAAGAATTTAATCATGGCATTGGTCATGGTATCGGCCTCGATATTCACGAATATCCACAAAGTTACGGTGCTATGCCGAATTTTAAGGTGGACAAAGACGAAATTTTAACTGTCGAACCTGGTATTTATGTCGCTGATTTAGGTGGCGTCCGCATTGAAGATGATGTTTTAGTCACACGTGAGGGCTGTACACGACTTTCTAACATTACTCGTGATTTGATCACATTAGACTAATTAATCCTACTAACTTAAAAACTGCGCATCACGTTTATTTCAAATAAACGTTGATACGCAGTTATTTTTTAAGAATGTTTTACTGGTGAAAATCGGCCCCTAAGCCATGGTATCATTCGGCCATAGATAATGCCGGTGACTAGGCCAACAATGACCCCTTTTATCAAATTAAAGGGTAGCACACCATACAAAACCATTTTTAGTGTCGACAGATTAATTTGAAAACTAACTAATTTGAAATACAGTGGTAGGAGCACAAACAAATTAGCTAAGCTCATGAAAATGGCCATTAAAATTGTGCCAATCACAATTCCCCGAATCACATACCGAATTTGATGCCCCATTTTTTCCGTGATGTGATTCTTGACGGCGTAGTAGATTGGCAATGCAAAGCACATTGTCGCAAGGAAGTTCGCAACAATTCCTATAATTCCCACTAAACTACTTTCTTTTGTAACCACATCTAGTAACCCAGCAATTGCTGTCGTAGCAAGGCCTGCACCTGGCCCATACGCTAACATGGTAATAAGAATCGGTACATTAGCAAAATCGATTTTCAAAAAAGAAAATCCTGGTAAAACTGGAAAACTAAACAATAATAAAACATATGAAATGGCAGCCATCATTGCAATGACCACTAAACGTGTAACCTTTTTGTTACCCATGTGAGACATCCTCCTCGAAGGACTCATCCCAGGTGGACTAATTGGCTTATAAAAAAGGTCTTTTATACTATTTCAGAGTATAAAAGACCAATCGAATTTTTAGTAAGCTAAATAACCCAATCTTCTTTATCTAGACTTTAACTATCGGTATCGGCATTTCACCGATTCAACCATCACGCGGATGGGTCGTGGACTGTATAACCACCGGTCGGGAATTTCACCCTGCCCCTGAAGACGAACCTTATTTAATTTTTTTGCAAAATTAATATTACACTATTCTTGAGCAAATCACTAGCAATTTGTCTTAAAAGGATTTTGTTTTTCCTTTCAAAATCTCAGCACCCTTATTAGCCAATAGGTAAGAGTACCCATCACTAGTAAACTGCATACCTTCAAATTCTCGTTTCGCACTGAATTGTGTGGCTTGGACATCCGACTTTCTTAATTTACCTAATCTGGAAACAGGAACGGAAATCACACTTGTTACTGGAAAAAAATAATTTGATTTAAAATTAACCTTTTTGTTTCCTCTTTTGTAGTTAACTGAATCCGGTTTAGTTTGAAAAGTCGATGCCTTGTAACCAGGAGCAGACGAATATTGCTTCTTAGTGGTGAAATTACCTGTTAAATAATAATTACTGTTGTTCACATACTTAAATTTGCTGGCATTGTAGGACGAAAGTGCATTGCTTTTTTGTGTATACGTCGCAGCCAGTGCAGAATCACCCACACTTAGTATCATTAACCCCACAGCTAAGCCACAAACTAGCCGAGATACCCATTTCGATTTTCTTTGCATACTATAGCTCCCCTTACGATATATTTAACACTTATAAGTGTATCATTATGTCGCAACAGCGAGCCCATAAAATCCCAAAAAGTCGCTAGGATTCAACGTTGCTCCGTAAGACCAGCTCGGTTGGCTGGCCATCTCGCATGACTGCCACCAAACTTTTGTCCTCAGAAATACCTTTAACCGCGCCAAAATCTAATTCATAGCCATCATCAAGAATATTAAAATCGCGTAGCCGATCCCCAACTAAATGTTTGAGTGCATTGGACATCTCTTCATGTTGAGAAGCTTTTTTCACCGCTACACTGAGCGTATATCCAGAATCCACATAGGATTGAATCATCGCAACTTTCATCAAAGTACGATATGAGTATTTACGATGTCGCCGTTCTTCAGAAGTTTTTGCAGGATGTATGTATCCTTTTTTCTCCCAATATCTAAGCTGACGCTGTGATACTCTGGTAGCACTGGCAATATCGCCAATTCCCAAAAGAAAATCATGTGTTTTCATAATAGTCTTTACTCGTTGAATAAAATCACTATTCATATTTATTTTCATTCCATTCTTTTTCAGTTTCTATTCATATATTTTATCAAAGCATAATCAATTTGTTAAAGTAGGACACAAAATCGTCATAATAGCTAACATTAATTATATATTTATTTACATATGTGTCAAACTAATTGACAATTCAAAAATTGAAGCCTATATTAGTTCTCGAACATTTTTTTGGAAAGGAAGCCTCATCTTGGGAAAAGCAATTGATACAAACGGCAAACCATATAACCGTTCTTTGTTGGTCATCTTGCTCTTAGTGGGTTCATTTTGTACGGTCCTGAATCAAACGATTCTTTCAACCGCCTACCCGACTTTAATGAAAAGCTTTGACGTCAACACCTCAACCGTTCAATGGTTAACGACCGGATTTATGTTAGTTAACGGCATCATGATTCCAATTAGTGCCTGGCTAACGTCTCGTGTGAATTCAAAAATTCTCTACGAGTCCGCCATGTCAATTTTCTTAATTGGAACTATCATCTGTTATGTGTCACCTAGTTTTGAAATTTTACTTATCGGCCGATTGGTCCAAGCACTAGGCGTTGGTATTACCATGCCACTACTACAAACCTTAATGCTTTCAATCTTTCCTGCTAATCGTCGTGGCAGTGCCATGGGGTTAGCCGGACTTGTCATTGGGGTCGCACCTGCCATCGGCCCTACGCTTTCTGGATGGGTCATTGATACTTACCAATGGCGTGTCCTATTTGGAATGTTAATTCCTATTGCAGCCATCGTCATTATTGCCGGTTTTTGGTTAATGCGAAGTGTCTTGCCAACTAAAAAATCCAGTTTGGACTGGCTATCAGCGGCACTTTCGACTATCGGTTTCGGATCCTTACTTTATGGATTTTCTGAAGTCGGTACGAAAGGCTGGGATAGCAGTATCGTCATTTGGGGGCTAATCATTGGCGTTATCTTTATTGTGCTCTTTGGTTGGCGCCAACTCACACTTGATAAGCCCTTCTTGGAGTTGCGTGTACTTAAAAATCCTGAATTTTCAATTTCAGCTTTATTAAGTTCTGTATCAAATATGGCAATGGTCGGCGTTGAAATGGTACTTCCCTTGTACTTACAAATTGTCCGTGGTGATTCTGCCCTGGAGTCTGGATTAACACTGCTAGCGGGTGCTTTGATGATGGGTGTCATGAGTCCAATTACTGGTCGCATTTTCGACCGTATTGGTGCGCGACGCTTAGCTATCACGGGAATGTTTCTATTGACAGCAGGTACTATTCCATTTGCATTTATCACACGAACCACACCAGTTATTTACATCGTGGTCTTGTATGGCATTCGTATGGCCGGTATTTCAATGACCATGATGCCCGTGACCACTTCAGGAATGAACGCCTTGCCACTTCATCTAATGAGTAGTGGGACTGCGGTCAATAACACTTTACGTCAGGTAGCTTCATCAGTTGGTACTGCTATTTTGATTAGTATTCTGACCAACGTCACGAACAGCCAGTCACCAAGTAAGAGCTTGTTAAAATCAGCGCCATTAACTTATAAGAACAGTTACATGAACGCAACTCTGAGTGGTTACCACGCTGCCTTTACAGCTGCCATTGGTTTTTGTTTGATCGGCTTAGTTGTAGCGTTTTTCGTCAGCAAACGTAGCCCACGTTCAATCAAGCCAGAAGTCACGATTGACGGAGGTGAAGATTAATGATTATTTTTGTTGCTGTTATTTTAGCCATCGCGCTGTTTATCAGTATGGTCAGCATTTCCAAACCGCTTTTGCGCAATCTCACTAGTCTGATCATTGCCATCCTGTTTGCGCTATCCCTAAGTTTGATTGTGTTAAACGATCGTGACCATTTTGGTATGAAAAAAATCACCACAACTCAAACTGCGGACTTGATTTCGGTCTCACCATCTAAGCAACTTAAAATGTTGCTTTATCAAAATGTGGGCACTTCTAGCAAGAATCGGGTCTATATTTATAAAACACAAGCGACGCAAAAGAAGCCAACAACCACCAATCCTGATCCTACCCACACAACGAATAAAGTCAAAGTCACTACACAATCTCCACGTATCGTGACTAAGACCACACGTTGGGTTTATAAAAATGACGCGTATAAGTTGTGGTTTGGTATTGCAGGGAATAATCATAAATTAATCCAACATAAAAATACGTTTGAGATTAACAATGATTGGCTGACTTTAAGCTCTGTGCAAGCCAAGAAACTACAACACCTAGCTAAACAAAATACAGCTAAAATGAAAAAAGAGGCTCAAGTCTACGTAACTGCTGCGGTGAAAAAGACACTTACAGCAGCTATGAGAAAAGACCCTACTATGTCAGCTGCTAAACGAAAGGCACTGACCGCAGAAGCTACTAAAAAGGCCACTGCTGCTTATCAAAAACAGGCAATGGCCAAAATGGTAGCCGAAATTAAATAATAGCTAAATAAAAAACGCCAGATTTGGCGTTTTTTATTTTGTACATGTAACTAAGACTTTTTTTGACAAATTTTCTTAACTAATAACACGTCCATAATATTACTTATATCAGTGGGCCGCCATCATTTCAGCACCTTTATTAGTCAATAAATACTCTTGATTAGTACTATGAGCAAATACTAAACCTTCAAATTCACGGTTACCATTGAAGGTAATTTCATTGATTTCGGACGCCTTCAATTTGCCAAGATCCTTGACCGGCACCGAGGCAATACTCTCATCAGAAACAAAATATAAGCGTCCATTACCATTGTTATAAGCAATTCCCTGTGGTTCAATTCCAGGTGCCGTGCTAAGTCCTTGCATGACAAGACTAAAATGCACACGGTTTGTACTTAAGGTACCTTTGTATATTTTGACGGAATTTTTAGGTGCCGTTGCCCACGGATTAACCGTTCTTGTCCACATATATGCTGTACCATTATTATCAAAAGTTAAATTACTACTCATTGGTACAGTAGACTTTAAACTAAAATCAACCGTTGCATTAGGTTTTAGAGAACTTGGATCTAAACGTTGTGCTTCTGAGGCACCAGCTTTTGTTTTATCCACATACCATAACTCATTTGTCTTAGGGTTTAATGCAAGTCCCTGAATATGTCCCGTTATGGTCGTTGTGCCAACGTGGATATAACGTAAAACTGCCTGATCAGTTGCATTTTCTGAATGATTAGAATGTGCCCATGTTGCATGACGAATGGCGCTCATAGGCTCATTATATTGTTGCATTAATTTTTTCCAATCATATTTTACAAAATATCCTTGCTGTGAATCACTACCCTCTGAACCACTAGCGTTATATGCGACATACAATTCCGTATCATCCTTGTTAAATGCAGCACTCTGCGGATTACCTAAGTCACCCGACTTATTGTACGTGACCGGAAGAAACATTGCGGTTTTGAAATTATAATTTTCAGTACCGTAATGCTTATCCGCATTCAATGTGTCTGCAGTCGTCTGAAAGACGTTAGCTGCATACGCGGGAACTTTTTGATAACTACCATGTGCAATAGCTGTTGTATAACCAGGTTTTGGTGTCACTAACGAAAAGTTAGCCGTTTTATAATTATCTAAAACATCCCCAGTAGTTGCATAAACTGGTCCATAACTATTCGTGCCAGCAGCGTGGGTAGTACCCACTGGTGCCGTTTTGAGATAGCTGTGCCATATCCAACCCTTTGTCCCATTAGAACCAGTTACATAGTAATACAAATACTTAATACCTTTTTTGTAGATATAAGCTTGTTTGCTTTTTTTGTATGATGCTGTCGAACTTAAGAATCTGCCACCACTAAAACTGATGGGATTATAGCCACTTTGAAATGGATAGATTTTACCACTTCTATTTTTAACATACGTCCCAGAAACGTTTTTGATACTCGTAAGTTGATAATTTTTACCGGCTTTTAAATAACCGTGCCATACCCAGCCAGCAACGCCACTTTTAGCATTATGTACATAGTAGTACAAGTATCTCTTTCCGTGTTTAGTAATATAGGTTTTACTAGTTCTTGTCCACGTTGTATTCTTATAATTCTTTAGATAATGATTTAACTTAAACTTAAAATGAGTGGTTGATCCATTAGCCGAATATGTAGCTGCTTTTGTGTTCATTGAATAATAATCCTTATGACTTACTGCAGTGGTTTTTGTACGTCGATACCCTGTTGACGCTTTTACGTCTTGCTGATTAGTCATAGTAGGACCTATTAATGCCAACAAAGACAGAACTGTCACTACCCCTTTACATTTATGTAACATAAAAATTCACTCCTCCAAATTTTATAGTATTCAAAAGTTTTAAATACATAAGTCTAAGTTTATTATAGCTTTAAAAAGCTAAAAATACATTTAATTCTAAAATTTTCGATTCAATTATTTTTATTTTTTCTTTCCTAATTTGCTCGTAAATCCACATAAAAATGCCATTAAATAAAAAAAAACATGCGGTATAATTAAGGTATTTGAGTCATCTTGTTAGGAAGGATATATTTATGAATAATAAATTGCGCTACAGTTACTTTGATAGCATTCCAATTTTATTTTTACTCGTACTCAGTATTTTAATTGCTTGGAGCTTCCGATCCAATCCGTTTTACATTGGTAATGCACTCCACGATTCTTCAATGTTTCAGTATTTTGGACGATTAATGACACACGGAAAAATACCTTATGTGGACATGTTTGACCACAAGGGTCCTTTATTGTTTTTCATTAATGCCTTAGGACGACTTTCTTTTCATGGCATACGTTTTTTGTGGCCAATTGAAATATTCTCAATTTTTATCACTTTTTTATTCTCATACCTAACCAATCGATTTTTTTTATCACGTACATATGCCACTCTTTCAACAGCTCTGGTTTCAGTACTCTACACAGTACTTTTGCATGGTGGTAATTATTCTGAGGAGTATGCGTTACCTTTCATCAGCATTGCAATCTTTTATTTAGCTTTATTTTATATAAAAGAGGATTATCATCTTTTTAATCTGATCATTTTAGGAATTAGTGGCACCTGTGTTTTCTTTCTTCGCGCCAATATGGTTATTATTTGGGTCATTGGCTGTATAAGCATTTTAATTTACACTTTGTATAGACGTAATCTTAAATTATTAGGTAAAAGTATTATCGGGATTTTTATTGGCGCCCTGGTCGTGATACTTCCCATTCTAATTTACTGTCTAAAAACAAATTCGCTCTACCAGATGATCTATCAGTCCATCATTTTCAACTATCTATATGTCCAACATACTCCTGGTATCAAGTTTCAGGATGTTACTTCTTTTTTTGCTTATATATTGGGACAAAACGGGCTTTTAATCACACTGTTTTTTTTACCGGCTATGATTTTGTTTAAAAAAATAAATTTCAAAACATTCGGAAAAAAATATTTTTTGTACATGATGTGTATGTTTGGATGGCTAAATTTATTATCTATTTTACTTTCACAGCGTAATTATCCGCACTATCTCGCAACCGAAATTCCGTTTATTATTTTTTCTATTGCACTTCTGATAGCTCTTATACAAAAATACTGGCACTATAAGGAAATTAGTTTAGTCCTTTTAATCCTGGGAACCTTCATAATTGTTGCTTTTCCAGCATTAAAAACAACCACTGATCTCATTCAAAAGGAACAAACGCCTACCTTATATTCAAAAAATACCAGTAGTGTCGCATCTTTCATTAAACGTCACACGCGACCTTCAGACCCTATTTATATACATCAAGCAGATGCAAACATCTACAATATTGCTAAGCGTAGCTCTAATTCACGTTTCTTTACATTACCTTCAGTAAATTTAGACAAATTCCCGAAACTACGTGCTGAATTTGATGCTAAATTAATAAAAAACAAGCCTAAATATATTGTTGTAAAAAACACTTTTTTGGCTCATTCTTCTGACAGAAAATACGAAACTAATCTAAAAAATCTCATCAAGTATCACTACAGATTGGCATTTCATAACTATTATTATGCTGTTTACGGCATTCATTAATAAAGGGGAGCCCTTACCATGTCATTTAAATCTAAATTTTATAATTTTCATTATCTTCACTTTTTATTAATCGTTTTTGCTTTTTTAACAGTCATTGCAAGTGTCGTTTTAACAAAACGGTCCATGCTCTTCACTCATAACAATGTTTTAACTGGATGGCAAACTTTAGCTGCTTTACGTTATCCAATCTTTACTGGATTAGCATTCTGTATTCTTTTTCAAAAACGTCACACGATGTTTACATGGAAAGCCGTCTTAACGTTATATCTAGAGATCCTAAGCATCTTTATTCCAGCAATGCTGCTATCATTTGCTTTAGACGTTCGAACAATCTCCCCAAAAAACTTTGTAGAAAGTATTGTCCCGTTTTTTTCGCCACACAATATATGGATTACTGGACTAGTAATTACTATTTTAGCATTACCTCTGGTAAAGTTTTTACTTCCCGAGTTCATCAAATTACATGCAGGTATGTTTTTATACACTATTAGTGGCGTATTGATTATACTGTCAATCTGGCTAATTCATCATCCTACCCTAGTTGCTTTACTTTGGTTAGCTTTTTCTTTTTTGATTGCCACTGTGGATCAAAATCCATTTCAAAACAATCTATTTTTTGAGGGTGGTATTACTTTATTCGTGATAACGGTAGGTATTGGTCTTTTCACCAATATTCCTTACCGTTTGAACATTGTCAGCAACTTAGCACCGTTTTTTCTTTTATTAGTGCTCAGTAAATTTGAGTCTCAGCAATCGCCACATATGACAGAATCGTCACCGCATTTATCATACGTTTTGGTTGGCCTTTTTCCCATCTTGCTCATTTTAAATAATCAACTGCTCTTAACACTAGCCAAGAATTTTTTCCAAGCCTACTATGTTCCAGGAAAAATCGGTTCATTACTCTGTTTCGTCATTTTTTTCGTTGTAGCCATTTTATTACTTGGCTATGGCAATGCCGTTGGTATGATGGTCCAAAAGCTTCATCTGAAACAGCGATCCATCTTGGGCGCTCTACCATTATCAATAAGTTCTATTTTATCAGTCTACATTCTTTATAATTTTTCAGAGTTTCAAAGTCTTGGTTTCGACGCCATGGTTAAGCAGCAAGACGGACGTATATACTTGGCCTTTTTAAATTTATTAATTATCGCTCTCTGGTATTTAATATTAGCTGGTATTGTGAACCGCTTTTGGATTAGTACGGTACTTTTTTCTTGCTTTATCGTGGCCTTTTCATTTGCCAATGCTCAAAAAATACAATATCGTAATGAACCGGTCATCTACCCTGATATGGCCATGGTCAAATCATTGCCAGACATTGTCCAAATGGTCAATGTCCGTACGGTTATCTTATTAGCTGTTGCCATTGTGGCAGTGCTTATATTGGCGTTTTACCTACAGAAGAAACTTTTAAAAGGAAGAATATTTAAACTTGTCCCAAGGATTGTGATCATCGGAATATCCGCCACTATTTTATGGCAGTTTGCTATTGTTGAAAATCAAATGAACCTGAGTGTTTGGTTAAACAAAAAGCCGGATCAGAAGAACCCAATTGCACAGATGCTGACTATTGCTGGTTACACAGCTCATCCGGAAAATCTTGGACATAATGCACAAGCTTACGGACCAGCTTTAATTTTTACCAGTACTGAGATTGTCAAAACAATGGATAAGCCCAGTCATTATTCACAAGCAACGGTTAAACGCGTGACTAAAAAGTATCAACGACTTGCAGATCAAATCAACCGCACTCGTCATCATAATGATCTAAACAAGCAAACTGTTATTTATATTTTAAGTGAAAGTTTTGCCAATCCTGATCGTGTTCCAAGCGTGCGTCTTTCCTCTAATCCCATCCCTTATACAGATGAGATCATGAAACAAAATACTTCAGGACTTATGTACTCTCCTGGATATGGCGGTGGTACCGCAAATATTGAATTCGAGGCTCTTACTGGTCTTTCTATGAATAATTTTGATCCATCCCTCGTGACGCCATATGTATTTCTTGTCCCACGAGTTAATCATTTACCTGTCGTAACCGACTTGTTCGCACACAAAAATGCGATTCATCCATATGAAAGTTCCACTTATGATCGCGCAAAAGTATTCAAAAAGTTTGGGTTTCAAACCTTTTATACCTTAGATCACCATAACATTCAATATACGAAGAAAATTGACAAATCACGCTACGTTTCAGACCAGTCAGCGTACAATCAAACTTTAAAACAAATTCAAAGCGTTAAAGGCGGACAATTTATCCAGTTATCAACTATGCAAAACCACATGCCTTACACAAAGGGAACCTATGCACAAAATAATTACACAGTCTCTGCAAATCTTTCACAAAATAGCATTAATCAAATTGAGTCTTATACTCAAGGAATCCATTATTCCGATCAAGCACTCAAAAATTTCATTGCAAAAATCAGCAAAATGAAACAACATGTTACAATTGTTTCCTATGGTGACCATTTACCTGGTATCTACAGTGGGTCAGCCGTTAGTGGCAAGAATACGGCAAGTGCTGATGCAAAATTACACCAAACAGATTATTTTATCTATAGTAATTTTAAAACTCATGGTGTGTCCAACACAAAAGTGGTCTCGCCTAATATGTTCACACCGATGTTACTCGAACAACTTAACGAAAAAGTTTCGCCTTATTACGCTCTCCTAACAGAGGTACAGAAGGATGTTCCTGCAGCTGAAAGAAACAAATTCATGGGCGCCAACGGCCAATATATTTCAAAAAATAAGCTCTCTAAACGCGCCAAGAAAACTTTGTCTGACTACAAGATGATTCAATATGATATTACGGCCGGTAAGCAATATGCTTTAAAGCACAAGAAGTTTGTAACCCTACCTTAATAAAAGCTTTTATATACAAAAATAAACACCTAACTGAAAAAATATCAGTTAGGTGTTTATTTTTGTATATATTACTTATTTAAAATGTTGTTTGTCACTCTGTGATTTAGGATAAACGGGATGAACTAACGAAGAAGGATCACTGATACTTTTTGTAATTGAATGACCAGAGATCGTTACCATTGCAAAGAAAATCATCACGATCACAGCCGCTAAAATCAACCACTTACTTGTCGTAGTCATTTTACTTGGTAAGACTTCACCATAAAACAATTTATGGGTTTGACGCTTTGCCTCACGATCTGTTAAGGACATATCGTTGGCCTTTTGCTGTGCAACTTCTTTTTCATAAGCATTAACATCGAAATTCAATTGAATTTGCTTTTTGCCTTTTTGATACTCGTCACGTTCTTTAGCAGTTTTCTTCTTGAAATCAGATGAAAACTTACGGTAAGCACTGACAACTTCTTTTGTATCCCCAATCTGACGCAAATCACCAAAATGAATCCAGGCCACACGGTCACAAAGCATTTCGACTTGTTTAAGTGAATGACTGACAAAGATAATTGTCTTTCCTTCTTTTTTAAACTGTTGAATCTTGTCCAAACATTTTTGATAGAAAGTATCGTCACCCACAGACAACGCCTCATCAATGATTAAAATATCAGGATTAATATGAACAGCAATCGCAAAGCCTAAACGAGAACGCATACCAGAAGAATAGTCTTTTACTGGTTGGTCAATGAAATCGCCAATATCCGCAAAGTCAATAATATCGTCACGAACCGCCGCAATTTCATCAAATGTCAGACCTTGCATGAGGCCTTTTAGTCTAATATTTTCTAATCCAGTTAAGCTCCACTTTAAACCAGCACTGATAGCAACAATTGAAGTATCACCACGTACATCAACAAAACCAGTAGTTTGTGGAATAATTCCCGAAATAATATTGGAAATTGTTGATTTACCAGAACCATTTACACCAATCAGTCCCAGTGCCTCTCCTTGCTTAACTTCAAAACTAATGCCCTTTAAGGACCAAAAGTGAGGCACTGAGTCATGCCGCGTTAAGTTAAAAAAGCTCGTTAATTTTTCACTCTTACTGCGATATAGATCATACTCTTTAGTTACATTTTCTACTTTGATCTTATAATCTTCAGACATAACCTTTAATTCTCCATTCACTAAATCAAATCAACAAAGTTAGCACGGAATTTGTTGTGCAAGAACGTCCCTACCGTCATAACAATAAAGACAAACATCCAAAACACGATAGTGATCGTAAGATTTGGTTCTTGCCATACCCATCCCTTACTTAACATTGATTCTCGCATACCATTGATGACGTAATAAAAAGGATTTAATTCCAGAATCCGAATTAAGACAACTGGAAAATTTGAAGTCGCAAAGTTAAAAAGGACACCACTCATATAGAATAACATTCGCAAAATAGATTGTAGTGTGATTTGCCAATCTCGAACTAAGACAGTGACCGTAGAATTAAAAATTCCTAACGCATATAACAGAACTATCATACAAATAAAATAGTAGATAAATTGAATCCAAGAAATGGTTGGATACATATGGTTAACCAGCATTAGAAAAATTGAGAAAGCTAACATCGTCCAAAAGCTTGCTAAATTTCCAACAATTTTGATGGAAGGTAAAATGCTCACTGGAAATTTCATCTTGGATGCTAAATTTACTTGTTGATACACACTTTTTGAAGCATCCAAAACAGTCTTACTCATATAAAGCCAAGGTGTAATCCCAATTACCATCCATGGTAAGTATGGGACACCTGGCATTGGATCACCACGACGCAGTGCAACACCAAAAACTAAATAGTAAATTCCAATTTGGATTAATGGATTTAGAAACTCCCATGCCAAACCCAAATAATGGCTCTGATAAGTTGCCTTATCGTCGAACTTTGCCATTCTCCGAATAATTTTGTAGTTGGAAAATTGTTCAGAGATTATCTGAAACATTGTATGCATTTCTCTAACCCCTTATATTTAGACATTTATTCATATTTTGATAGTATAGACGTTTAAATTCAACACGTCAATAAAGCCTACGTTTCCTAATAAGAACTAGCCAACTCACTGAAAAGTTTGACTAGTTCATAGTAGACCTTATTTTACTTTGATATCTGTTTGACGGACCCAGAAGGTTTGCTTTGAAATTGCCATGTTCTTAATTTCAACAAACGCTTGTCCGACATCTTGCTTACGGATTGGATCTTGTAATCTTGCCACTGAGAGCTGCTGGAATTTTTCGTCTTCGCTTATGTTTAAGTTTTTGATAAATTTCGCTGAAGGCGTGTTTGGAATGCCAGACCACAGCTGTGAGCCATCTTTAATTTTAACTTGGTCAGCCGCCAATTTTTGTTGTGAAATTCCATACTGCTTATTTTTGAGTACATACTCTACCAGTCTTTCAGTAGAGTTCCCATCTTCCCAGCTGGTAAATTTTGCTTGAAAATCTTGATATTTAGCTGTTTGGACATACTTTTTGGGATTGTCTAACATATCGTTTAAAGTGGACACCACTTCTTCATTGGTTTTAACGATCGGACCTGGTACCGTTTGTTGATAGTCCACATAAAAGCCACGGATATCATCAGCATACTCATCCAAATCATAAGCAAAGAATAACATTGGACGCTGTAAATTAGCAAAATCAAACATTACGGAGGAATAATCCGTAATCAAAACGTTGGCGATCAAGTACAGCTCCATAATATCTTCATAATCACTAACATTCACAACGCGACTTCCGTATTTAGAGAGGTCAAGTTGGTTGGCAATAAGATAATGTGTTCTGATCAAAATAACCGTATCTGGTTGCAACTGATCTAGCATCATCTCAAGGTTTAAATGCAGATCTGCACGATACTCGTCCGCGCGAACGTAATCATTATCACGCCATGTTGGTGCATACAAAACCACTTTGGCGTTGCCATCGATATTTAGATTTGCTTTGATTGACGCTATTTGTGCGGAATCTGGGACATGCAAAATATCATTTCGTGGATAACCACTACTAATCATTTGTGCATAAGGCTTCCGAAAAGCTCTTTGCATAATATCATATGAATACTGATTGGGTGCAATTAGGTAATCCCAACGGGCCGAATCTCTAATGACCTGTTGGTGATATTTTCTTTGTGTCACACCTGGCATCGTAACCGTTTGGACATCCGTTCCAATTGTTTTCAGTGGCGTCCCGTGCCACGTTTGAATTAACTTAACACCTTGTGGCTTTTGCCATCTAAATGGTCTTCTCGTATTCGTAAACCAATACTTGGCCTGTGCCTGCTTAAAAATGCCCCTATAGCCAAAACGAACAATATAAGGAATATGATGTTCTTTAAAATAGGCGACATGACGGCGATTAACATTCCAGTACAACTTATATTCTGGATGCTTTCGTTTCAAATAAAGATAGATTGCTTTGGGACTATCTGAATACTGTGTGCCAAAAAAGCTTTCCAGAATAATAATATTTCGTTTCCACAAGTGGCGACTTAAAAAGTTTAAAAGTTTAGATTGAAAATCTTTTAGATGAACAGCTCTCAATACTTTTTTCCAGAAGAGGTGTCGCACAACAGATAACTGTTCTGCAGGCGCAAGTGATAACATGCGCTCTGAAATAACTTCACTTGCATTCCCATCACGACCATAAGTACAGAACTTATCGTAAAATGCTTCAATCTTGTCTGCATACTTATGATGTAAATGATCTAAGTTCGTTAATGAATCAATAACCTGATCTGTGCTTGTAACAACTGGACCAGGAACCGTTTGATCATAATTTAAGTAAACACCACGATTATCCCCATTTAAATACCAGTCTTTATCATACGCAAAAAAGATCATTGGTCGTTTCAAATGGCCATAATCAAACATCACCGAAGAATAATCCGTGATCATAACATCACTAATTAAGTATAAATCGGCAATATCCGGGTAGTCACTTACATCCCAAACAAACCCATGTTGGTCCAAAAATGACATTGAATGTGCCACAAAATAATGTAATCGTACCAAGACAACATACTGATCACTTAATTTTGCTCTTAATTTTTCAAGATCTAATTCAAAATCGAAAGACCCGCTATCATTATTCCTGAAGGTTGGCGCATAAAGGACAACTTTTTTATCCAACGGAATCTTGAGTCGTTGTTTAACATTCTGAATATAATCCTTAGTATTATGTTGATACAAAGCATCATTGCGTGGAAAACCAGACTTCACTACCTCATGTTGGTAGTCAAAAGCTCTGGTTGCAGTATCTGCCATATATTGAGAAGGCACCGTTAGCAGGTCCCACCTATTATTACGTATCGCAAAGTTTTTTTGTATACGGGCACTACCATTCTTAAAATGAGGTTCATCAAATCCCATTGTCTTCATAAACGTTCCGTGTAACGTTTCAACTTCAATTTGTCCCGCACGTTTTGAATATTGGTTTGGAAAATTGGTGTTTTGCACAAGATACTTTGCGCGAGCCAAATAATACCAGTACTTGAATCCTAAACGTTTGGCAACTTTAGTTTGACCATCTGTTTGAATTTGATCATTCGTAAAAATCCAAACAAACTTCAATTCAGGATGATGTGTCCTCAAATAATCATACATGGCTTTAGGACTACCATTAAAGTAATCGCCCCAGTAGCTTTCAAAAACCACCATTTTCTTATTCAAAGGTAGCATGCGCATCAAAGGATACAAAATTGAGTAGCTAATTCCCCTACGTAATTTCGTTTTGTCCAACCAGAAAACTCGCTGTTTTACAGATAAATTAGCAAAACCATCGTTATTTTCGGTTAAAGTAAACTCGCCGAATTGATTGTCATGCTCGGCAATTGATACCGCAACATGATTGGGATCAAATACTCTCACTCTAATTTGTTTCTTCCCAGGCAACACTAAGTAAATACGGTAATTTCCCGACAAAACCTTTAATTGCTTATTCATAATGAGAGGAATTTTCGCCTGTAAGTCACGTCCATCAGCCGAAACTTTACCAATTGAAAGGTACCGATTTTTTTTATTAGTTGCTAATAGCTCAACAGACCCTAATCCCTCAATCTCAGTATCTGGCCAATCACTGGGTAGCGCCACCTTCAAATCCAAAGCACTACTTTCACCAGCTACATCCCAACTGGCAGTCTTCAATGGCAAAATAGGGACTTCTTTCATCAACCAAATACCATAAGTACCTAAATATGATACAAAAACATCCGCATCACTCATATGAAATATTTCAAATTTTTTCGAACGGTTAAATGCATAACTTTCGGCCACGTTAGTTTCAGCGTCAATCACTTCAAGCTGGGTCATTGAACCTTTCATTTTTTCAAGGTCGTCCATACTAATTCGAAATACAAATTCTTGTTTCTCATGTTTTACAACAGATCCCACCTGCTGCTTATTGAAACGTAACAATGGCTGATTCAAGCCTGATCGAACCTTAAACGTTAATTCCAGACTCGTTTTATCAGTAGCTATATCTATCAAGCTATTTTCATCATTCACTTCATGCGTGGTTTTCACGTCAAGGGTTTTATTTGCGGTAAACGTTAATTCCCATTGATTATTGTACTTTTGAATAAGACTTAATTGCAGTTTAGGATTGGAGACCGTGTGCATCCGGGCACTACCTGCTACTGGTTGACCGGCGTATGAAGTGAGTACCTGTCCCGAATGTTTAATGACAAGTTCCAACTTCCAGGTCCCGGCTCCTAATGCTTCAAGTGCTTCATCTGAATCGAATGAAGCCTGATAACGTGCGTAAGGCCCTAATTGACCATGTAAACGGACATTAAATAAAGCACTCTCACGAATAGCTTTGACCGCAAATTTTTTCTGATTATCAATATTAAGCAAATGTGCGCTTAACTGTTCATTTAGATTAGCAGACGTCCCCCAAATTCGGTGTAGTTTAAAAGTGTTTGGTTGAAGATAACCTTCAATCAAGATTTGGTTTTTCCTTCCTAATTTAGTTGGCAAATTGACAGCCTTAACGGCAGTGATCTGATTAGTGACGCCAACGCTATTCATGACGTTTTTTGAAGATGTCCCCAAAAAATGATGAATAATTCGCTTGGTGAAATTGCCTTTATATCCTGAATATGAATACTTTTTTAATTCAGCAAAATCACCACTTAAAAGTGCCTTATATTGTGACTGCATTTTAATAGAAAGCCGCTCATACAACTTACTATCAAGTAATTCCCAATCTCGTAAAAAAAGATAAGTAGCTCGCTGAAAATCTAAAATAAAATCATCGTCTGCGTCGGCAATATCGTCCATAAAAAGTGGAATATCAATCGTCAACACTTTCACATAAAATGTTTGCAAAATTTTGTTACTAACTTTATCGTGAATAAAGTTTTGACGAACCATATTTAAGATCTTAAGCCGATCACCATATGGTTTCATCGCATTTTTAACTTGGGTAATGGATTTGCTATCTCCATCTCGCCAACGCCATCGGTAAACGACGTCAGACAAAACGTTAATGCTACTCTCTTTACTTGCAATCGTAAAAGCCCGCATAACAAATGGAATGTCTTCATAAAGCATGTTGGCTGGGAAACGCAATTGATGACGTCTGACCATTTCTAAATTATAAATTTTATTCCAACTGGTAGAATCATAAACAAGTTCTGGATTACGTTCTAAAGTTGTGCCTAAAACTGTGTCCGAAATAGCAAATTTATGTAAATATGAAGGCTTGTCACGGTTCTTATCGAATCGTCTGACAAACCCAGTTACCACTTGTGCTTGCTTTTGGGAGACAGAACTAACTAATTTTAAATAAGCATCTTCTGGAATAATATCGTCCCCGTCAGCAAAGGCAATATAGTCTCCATTTGCTAAGTTTATGCCTCGGTTTCGAGTATCACTTAGACCCAGATTATGTTCATTATGATAACTGTGAAAATTAGCATATTTTTTCCCATAAGAATCAACCAATGTAGCTGTGCGACCGCCATCCGTGGAACAATCATCAATCAAGATTACTTCTATTTTTTTATACGTTTGCTTAGCTAAAGAATCAAGGCATTCTTCTAAGTAGTCAGCCACATTATAACAAGCAACCACAACACTAAGTAAAATTGGTTTCGTCATTTTTAAACAACCTTTCAAACAATCCTATAAAATCAACATTATCTTAACCCAATCAATTTATCACTTTACTTATTGATTGGCAAAGTGTGTTTCCATTTCAGCTTCACTCATGATTTCAATGTTAAGGCTCTCTGCCTTCGTCAACTTGCTTCCGGCATCGGTTCCCGCAATCAACAAATCTGTTTTCTTAGAGACGGATCCCGTCACATTCGCACCGAGATTTTCAAGCTTTTCCTTTAATTCGTTACGTGTATAATTCTCGAGCTTTCCGGTTAAAACCACTGTCTTATCAGTAAAGTAGTTATCCTCAACTTGGGCTGGTGTCTGACCTTCAAATTTCATATTCACACCAGACGCGATCAGCTCTTCAATCGTGTCCTTTGCCGCATCGCTTTGAAAAAACGTCACAATATTAGCAGCCAAAATATCCCCGACGGCGGCAATTTCTGTCAGCTCTTCTTCACTCGCATGTGCCAACTTATCCATCGTGATGAAATGTTCAGCAAGGATTCGCGCCATTTTAGTCCCTACTCCGGGAATGCCGATTCCGTTAACGAGTCGCTCTAACGAATTTTGTCGACTATTGTTGATTGCCTCTAACAATCCAGCGATTCGCTTTTCCTTAAAATTATCTAACTCTGCCAAATCATCTGGATTCAGCGCATACAAATCTGAAAAACTACGAACCAATTTATGATCAAAAAAGACTTGTAACAACCTTGGGCCTAAACCATTGATATTCATAGCGTTCCGAGAAGCAAAATGCTCCAAGCGCGCCACAATCTGGGCTGGACAATCCGGATTAATACACCGAAGCGCAACTTCACCATTCAAATGCACCAATTCACGCCCACAAGATGGGCACACTGTTGGAATTTGCAAAGGCGCACTGGCATCTGGGCGTTTGTCCAAGACTACTTCAGTAATCTCAGGTATAATATCGCCCGCCTTATGTAATTTGACTGTGTCACCAAGTCGGACGCCCTTAGCTTCAATCTGGTCAACATTATTTAGTGTCGCCCGAGCTACTGTAGATCCTGCCAGCTGCACAGGATCCATAATGGCAGTGGGTGTCACCACACCGGTACGCCCAACCGTCCACTCAATTTTACGAACGACTGTCAAGGCCTCCTCGGGGGGGAACTTATATGCAATTTCCCATCGCGGTATTTTTACAGTATGTCCTAGTTGTGCTTGCAAGTCTAGATCATTGACCTTTAATACAATCCCGTCAATGCCATAAGCCAATTGATCTCGTTTAGCTTGATAGTCATCAATGTATTGCCAGACTTCATCTAAATCATGGCAAACTCGTTGGGTAGGATTAGTCGTAAAGCCCAGCTCTTCCAGAGTATGAATGGCTTCGTGCTGCGTTGTAACTTGCAAGGCATCAAAGGTCGCAATTGTATAAATAAACGTATCCAATTTACGTGCTTTAGTCACGCGCGTATCTAATTGGCGCAAACTTCCCGCAGCCGCATTACGAGGATTAGCAAATACTGCTTCCCCACGTTCCTCTTGTTGTTGATTTAAATCTGCAAAAGCCTGCTTGGGCATATAACACTCCCCACGCACTTCAATTGAAACAGGTTTCGTTAAAGTTTGCGGAATTGAGTCAATTGTCTGCAGGTTCTTGGTGATATCTTCCCCAATTGTTCCGTCGCCACGGGTTGAACCGCGGACTAGCTTACCATTTTCGTAAACCAATGAAATGGCAAGCCCATCAATTTTTAATTCAACGTTATAATCCACTGGATGTCCGACGTTTTTTTGAATCCGATTATCAAACTCGACGAGTTCATCTCGAGAAAACACGTCTCCCATAGATAGCATCGGAATCTCATGACGTACTTTAGTGAAACCACTTAAAACTTCACCGCCCACTTTTTGTGTGACAGAATCGGGCGTCACAATTGATGGAAATGCAGCTTCTAGCTCTTGCAAATCCCGATATTTTTCATCATAAACGGCATCTTCAACTTCGGGATTATCTTTTGTGTAGTAATCAGAGCTCCACCTATCTAGCGTTTGACGTAATTCTTGTGCCGCATCACTAGCTTCTTGCTCAGAATACTTTGCAATTGGTTTTGGTAACGCCATTTTTCTTCCTCCCCATTTCCGCTATGCCAAATCAATATCTAGTTCAACTGGACAATGATCTGAACCAAAAACTTCATTATGAATTTTAGCATCTTGCAACTTCGTTTTTAAGTCATTAGATGTCACAAAGTAGTCAATCCGCCACCCTGCATTGTTGTCTCGAGCATGGAACCGATAACTCCACCAGGAATAGACATCCGCTTTATCAGGATAAAAATAACGGAACGTGTCTGTGAAGCCACTGTTAAGCAACTCCGTAAATTTTTCGCGTTCTTCATCTGTAAAGCCAGCATTGTGATGATTGGTTTTATCATTTTTTAAATCAATTGGTTGATGGGCCACGTTGAGGTCCCCACAAAAAATAACGGGTTTATTTTCCGACAAGTGATCTACATAGTTTCTAAAATCGTCATCCCAGGTCATACGATAGTCAAGGCGTTTTAACTTGGCTTGAGAATTAGGTGTATAACTCGTCACCATATAAAAGTCTGGGTACTCTAATGTAATTAGACGTCCTTCATGGTCATGCGCGTCAATGCCCATGCCATATTTCACATTAAGTGGTTCTTTTTTTGTAAAGATGGCCGTCCCGGAATAACCCTTCCGATCTGCATAATTCCAATACTGATAATACCCTGGCAAATCTAACGTGAGTTGTCCTTCTTGCATTTTGGTTTCTTGAATACAAAAGATATCGGCGTCTAAGGCTTCAAAAGTGTGCATGAAGTCATGTGTGACCGCCGCTCTAATGCCATTTACGTTCCAAGAAATTAGTTTCATTTTTATCTACAACCTTCTTTACTTCGAATATCGGTCTATGCTTAGAATTATACCATTTTGAACATAGCTTCTGAAAAGAATATCCTGAGCTTTAACAAAGACATAAAAAAACCTGCGGAAATTTTTCCACAGGCTAGAGATTCGTTATTTTTACATATCTTTCAAAATTTCAGACAATGCGGGTTGTCCAAACACATTATAAGTCTTCTTATAATTATCAATGGTTGCTTGATCAAATTGTTCAGGATCCATTGGAATAAATGAAGTGTCAATTGGATCTACATTTTTAATCTTGGCGTCCACCACGATCGGCTTGGTATTTCCACTCTTTTGTAACGCGTCAATCTTATCGAACGCATCATCTAAAGATTTTTGGTCTGTGACTGTCAGTCCGATGGCACCCATATTTTCTGCAATACCAGCCCAATTTGCCCCTTGCAAATCAATGCCATAAGGTGCCTGGTTTGCCGCAATCTTTTCATGTTGAATAAACCCAAACACTTTGTTTTCCAACACCACATTGACTACTGGTAATTGATACTTAACCTCGGTCAACAAATCTTGCATAACCATTGCAAAGCCACCATCACCAGAAACGTTGACTACTTGTCGATCTGGATAGCTTAACTTACCTGCCATACCAGCTGGCAACCCATAGCCCATTGTGGCAAACCAAGACGAAAGCGTGAATTTTTGGCCTTTATTGAACGGTAATTGACGAACAGCCCATTCAGTATTATTACCCACATCCGCTGCAAAAATTGTGTTGTCAGTAGCGTGCGCTTTAATGGTCTTCATGACCGCTTCTGCAGGTAAGCCTTCCGAATCATCGCTTGCAAGCTTATCAAGCCACTTATCCCAATTCTGCTTGTCCAAACGAGCCGCCTTCAAAAACTTGGTTGGCGCAATCGTCACATCTCGTTGTAACAACTCATTCAAGAAATCTTTACCATCACCTAAAATAGCTAGATCCACGTCCCGTTGTTTACCAATGTCAGCGGCATTATTGTTCACTTGAATAATCTTTACGCCTTCTGGTAAGAAACGTAGGAACGGGTAGTTTGTGCCGACAGAAAGTACCAAATCAGCCATTTGAGAGACTTCAAATCCTGGCTTCGTACCTAAACGACCACGAGATCCCATAAAGTTAG
The DNA here is from genome assembly GCF_001438655.1 of Pediococcus cellicola. Taxonomy (GTDB): domain Bacteria; phylum Bacillota; class Bacilli; order Lactobacillales; family Lactobacillaceae; genus Pediococcus; species Pediococcus cellicola. The sequence goes on along the minus strand of NZ_JQBR01000011.1, from coordinate 39,508 downwards.
GATGATCGGTTGGCATCACGCCCGTCGCAGGAACTGTGGAAAGAACCGGCAAACTGAATTTTTCAGACACTGCCACAAGTTCTTTTTTGGCACCCTTCAGCCCGTCACCAGCCCAGATGATAGGATGCTTTGCGTTTTGAATAGCTTTAACAACGCGATCAATCGTAGCTTCATCAAACTTAGTGTGCATTTGTTCTTTATAGATTGGTGCCGTCTTGAATTCTGTAAAATCAATTTCTTGACCAGACAAATCATCAGGAATGATCACAACAGCTGGTCCTCGATTTGCGTATGCGGCGCGAATCGCTTGATCCACAACGTAAGGAATTTGTTGTGCACTCACCACTTGTTCATGGAAAACAGCCACATCTACAAACATGGGATCTTGGTTCATTTCTTGGAAAAAGGAAGTATTCATGACGCCCGTCGCGGACTGCCCCACAATGGCTAAGACAGGTGTGTGATCCATCTTGGCATCATACAACCCATTGAACAGGTGGGTGGCACCAGGGCCAGCTGAACCAAAGCTCACACCAATTTTGCCGGTAAGTTTGGCGTCAGCGGCAGCAGCAAGGGACCCTACTTCTTCGTGACGAACTTGAATGTATTTGATTTTGTCTTTTTCTTGGTACAAGCCATCAACGGTGTTATTGATGGAGTCAGCGGTAATGCCATAAAGATGGTCAATTTGCCAGCTCTCTAAAACTTTTGCTAAGGCTTGTCCTGCTTTCATTTTTGTCATGTTTGTATACTCCTTGAATTAATTTTTAAGTTGTATTGCTTACTTTTCGTAAGTAGTTGAATACATTGTACAAGCAATTAGGTAAAGAAGCAAGGATTTATATTTGAATATATTTTGAGCTACGTTTAGCCATTTATTCATAGTCTTAACTTGAGTTAGGTATCGTCTTTTCTTAGACAAGTGAAGACACTCAATAAAAAATGTCTAAACACCAGAACACCGTTGTTTGAAACGTAAATTTTTTGCCGCAAAAAAGAGAGGCTGGGATCCCCCAGTCTCTCACCGTTTTCAAACTTTAGCAGTCGCCGTCGGATAAAAAGGATGACGCTTTTTCCCTCTACTTTTCTACGATTAAGATTTCACAATCGACCAGAACAGCCAACATCACAATTCCCAGTTTACACACCATGTATCGTTAAGACATGGTAATTAAACTCGAAACTAAGATTGCTTTTTTATCTACAGTCCAGCCTTAATTTGTTTCAAATCTAAAATAACTTGCCCACATAGTAGTGGATAAACATAGTAATGATCCCCACAATAATGTTACGTATCATTGCTTTTTTAGGTAATCCATTTCCTAGTCTGGCGCTCATATATCCAGTCAGTGCAACTGCCACTAAAACAGCTAAAATTGTTGCCAATAATTGCATGCCTGCCGGTGCAAACGTCATTGCCAAAAGTGGAAAAATGCCTCCTGAAGCAGCCGAAACTAATGAAGATAAAGCCGCTTGCCACGGATTCAAATAACTTTTCAAGTTCATATCATATTTCACACTCACAACTGTAGCTAAAGCACGATCTTTTTGTGCCAGCAGCTCATCCGCAATGGCTTGGGCTGTTTGCTGATGAACGCCCTTTGCTTCGTAAAACTTCACCACATGATCCTTTTCATCCGCAAACTTGGTGTTTAATAATAGTCGTTCTTGACCTACAACCGCTTTTTCTGTATCGCGTTGCGAACTTACTGAAGCGAACTCCCCAGCTGACATTGAAAACGCACAAGCTAACAAATCAGATAAGCCAGCAATGAAGATTGTAAATGAATTGGTGGTGGCTGCTGCCACACTGAATAACACACCAACCACAGTCAAAATTCCATCATTAGCGCCTAATACACCGGCACGCAAAGTGTTAAGCCAATTATCCATATTTTTATTCTTTTTTTGCGTCAAATTCTCATCCCCTCAGTTTACGCAAACAAGCTTCCAATGAAGTAAGTAACCAACATTGTGATTAGTCCGGACACCACATTGCGAAGGACACCTTTACGCCGAATCGCCTTACCTAAGGCCGCCGCTAAATATCCTGTCACTGCTAACGCGAATGCTACAGTAAGAATAGTGAGTGGAATTTTATAAGCTGTAGGCATAAAACTGATCGCTAACAAAGGTAGTAGTGAGCCGGTTGGAAAAGAAATCATCGAAGCCAAAGCGGCATAATAAGGATTCGTATAATCATGAATATTAATGCCATACTTTTCGCGCACCACGGTCGTTAAACCATCTTGGGTCATCATTTCATCAGTAGCTTTTTGTGCCAGGCTCTCTGAAATGCCTGAATCCAAAAACTTTTGTTTCACACTAGCAAACTCTTCTTCATAATGATTAGCTAAGGCACGTTTCTCAATTTCAACGGTATGCTGCTGTGCGTCTTTTTGCGTATTCACCGACACATATTCCCCCATTGCCATCGAAACTGTTCCCGCAATCATTCCCGCGATTCCCGAAATGAATATAGAAAAACTATCGGTTGTCGCACCAGCCACACCAATCACAATACCAGCCACCGACAAAATACCGTCGTTTGCTCCCATCACACTGGCTCGCATGACGTTTATTTTTTGCGCCAGAGAAGGCGAAAATCTTCGCTGTTTTTTGTGAATCTCCATATAAACACTCCCTCTCATTAGAATGATTCTAACCAAGTTCACTTTTATCATACTAGTTCTTTTTAATTTTGCAAATTGACTCGTTGCCGTTGCAATGGTAGTTTTTAATGTAGGAAACGAAAAATTTTTTCGACGGAGATATCAAAATGCCTGATCTGTTAACTTATTTAGATAACTATAATCGGCCTGTCACCTCAACTTTAACAACTGCTGACCAACTCGTTTTTTCGCGACTGCCATTCTTGCCCTTGAATGGTATTGTTTCAAGCGATCCCACAGAAACTATTTCTTTACCCAATGCCATGCAACAGCTTTCGAAGAAGTTAGCGACTACTGCCGAGCACCTCTTGCTTCCCAATGATCGCTTATTAATTGAGAAGTTAAGTAAAACCTTTCGCTACCAAAAAGTTTTGCTTTCCGGCTTTCAAATCCATTCATTAAATGATTTGGAACGTCAATGTGGCGGACTCACCGTCCAAATTGAACCACATACCAAAGCCGTCGTTTTTCGTGGTGCGGATGGAACTAAACTCGGCTGGCAGTCTGACCTAAAAATACTTTATAACCCAATTCTTTCTGATTGGCAGACTTTTAGCCAGTCCTATTTGGCGCAAGTTGCCGCTATTGCAAGCGACACACTTCAAATCATTGGCTTTTCCAAAGGTGGCAGTATGGCCATCTACGCGGCAAGTCATGCTGATGGCACCCTTAAACGCCAAATCACACAAGTCATCAATTTTGATGGTCCCCAAATCTTTGAAGACCACTTATCTGCTACCCAATTTAAAACACATTTTCAAACTTTCGTGCCACAATTACCTTTCTTTACGATTGGCTCCAAATTCGCCACTCCTGTCCACGTTGTCAACAGTACGACCAGTGGTATTTGGCAACACGATATTTATAGCTGGCAATTGCATGATGATCAGCCGGTTATTTTGGGAGATGTGCGTTTAGGCGATACTTTTTTGTCCACAACGCTTCCAAAATGGCTACAGCAGCAGACACAAGGCGATGCCCATCGATTTGTAAACACCTTTTGGGAAATTTTAAATCAAACAAACGCAATTTCTGTAAACGATCTTTTAAAACACTGGCAACAAGTCACTAAAGAATTTCGCTTGCAAAGTACTTCTTTTGCGCCACTTGCAAAGGAAATGGGCCAAAAAGCTCTCCAATCCGCCTTTCAAATTATCATTGGTTTTACCCACTTTTAACAAATTTGGCTAAACGTGGTACGCTAGTACTATGAAAACTGAAAGAGAAAAAATGACCGCTGGCGAATCTTACCAGGAGTTTGATGCTGAATTGATTGCACGACGAAAGTTTATTCGGCAACAACTGCAAGAGATTAACCAGATTACTGATAATGACAATCGAAATCATCGTTTCCAAAGCTTGCTTGCTGAAACAGGTGACCATTTTTTTGTAGAGAGTAGTTTTAAATTCGACTACGGCTTTAACATTCGCATTGGTGACCACTTCTATGGCAATTATGACATTACCATGTTGGACACTTGCCCAATTACAATTGGCAGTCACTGCTACTTTGGTCCTAACGTTGGCCTGTATACACCTGTGCATCCCTTAGACGCCAAACGGCGCGATGCTGATGTCGAAATGGGCGCCCCAATTACAATTGGGAACAGCGTTTGGATGGGTGGCCGTGTCACAGTCCTTCCTGGCGTCACTTTAGGAAACCGTGTCGTTGTTGGTGCAGGATCTGTCGTCACCAAATCTTTTCCAGATGATGTTGTGATTGTGGGTAATCCAGCACGGATTATTCATCATCTTGACGCAAATGGGGATGTGATCAAAAACTAAATTCAATCAACGAAAAAGCGAGCGAATTCATTAGTATTTGTATAAGTTTAAAACGCTGTGCAGATATCCTGATGGGATAATTGTGGGCGTTTTTTTGTTTGAAATTTTGTAAGTCACTCAGTTATTTTCATCGCTTTTTCAAAGCCATTTATTTTACATTGCGGCTTCATCGGTTCCTTTCGGACAGTTCCTAGAAGCCATTCACAGTAGAAAATAGGTCTAACGCAAGCCTTTATTTTGCTAACGGACACACTACTGTGGCTTTAACACTTCACACACATTTTTTTAAAACATTTTTGGAAGCATGTATTGAGAAATCGGCACGCTTACTGCAAAATAACGTTTTGCCTAAAACACCTTTGTTTCTCAATACATAAGCACTCCCCTACACTCACTTATATATTATTAGGAGGATTATTATTTTACACCACAGAAATATCGACCGCACCGTTTTTATTCCTACCGTTAGTCTTTTCGCCCTTGTCTCACTTGGGCTCATCCTTGGAGGTTCTCACCTTCGTGTCGCTTTAAGCAGCGTCATGAACGGCATCACCGCACACATGTCCTGGGCTTACTTGGGCATCTACATCATCAACTTCGTATTCTTTATGTACCTAGCTTTCAGTCATTTTGGCAATATCAAGCTTGGCCATGCCAAAGATAAACCTGAGTACAGTAGCTTTCAGTGGGGCAGCATGGTTTTTGCCACTGCCATTGATGCTAGTATTCTTATGTTGAGCATGGTCGACCCATTACGCTACGTTCAAAGTCCCGTTTTTGGAGACAAACCCTATTCTGCTGCCGCTTATGGCGATGCTCACATGCTAGGCCAATTCAATTGGGGACCTATGGCTTGGATGATGTTTGCTTCTGCAACTATCGCCATTGCCTACGTGATGTACGTACGAAACGTTCACGTCATGCGCATTAGTTCCGCCATTTCCTTTTTAAAGGGTCCCGAACGTTCCAAAAAAATCATTCGTCAAATCATTGATTTCTTAGTCGTCTTCGGCATTATGGGTGGAATTGGTTCCTCAGTTGGAATGGAAATTCCGGTTCTTTCACGAATTATCAATGAAATCACCGGTATCCCCGATACCCTCTTTTTAAAATTATTCATGTTTTTAATTTTATTCTTAATTTTTGCCGTCACTGTTTTTCATGGCATCAAGGGCGGTATCGATAAGCTAAGTGCTGCTCATATTTGGACTGCCATTGGCTTCTTGCTCATTGTGCTCTTTATTGGGCCTACCCTAACGATCTTTCGTGATGAGGGTAACAGTCTGCGTTTGATGGTCGAAAAGTTTATCACCATGAGTGCGAGCACCACCACAAATGGTAAACCAGGAGTGGCACAACAAGAAACCATCTTTTACTGGGGTTGGTGGTTATCCTATATGCCAGTAATGGGATTATTTATTGCACGTATTTCACGCGGTCGGACTATTCGCCAGGTCATTGTCGGTATGCTCACTTATGGCGCGCTCGGCTGTATGAGTTTTTATGCCATTCTGGGTGGCTACTCGTTGTACTTGCAACAAAGTGGTATCGTCAATTTGGTACACATTTTAAACACCCAAGGACAGGCCGCAGCCATTGCCGCCGTCATCAGTACCTTGCCATTAAAGATGTTGATGTTAATTATCTATAGCATTTCCTGCTTTATCTTCTTGGCCACGACGATTTCTTCTTCAGCGTTTATCGTATCGTCCTTTACGAGCCGGCATCTTAAACCAGGTGAACAACCTAGTCAGTTCAATCGTTTGATCTGGGTTATTGTCTTCATCATCTTTTCGTTTGGTATCGTGTTTGTCGGTGGGTTCAAGACCGTTCAGGCCATTAGTTCGATTGCTGGTTTCCCCCTGATTGCCGTTTGTGCGTTATTATTGCTGTCCATTTGGCAAATGATTCACAAAGACCAACAAGTGGCGGTTGCCAAAAAAGAGACCGTTTTGTTTTTGCCTCACGTTACACCTGAAATTATCAAGAAACGTAAACATGTTCAAGTGACACTAGAAAGTTATTTAAGTGATTAAATTCCAACATTACACAAAGATCCAAGCAGAAATTCAAATTCTGCTTGGATCTTTTTTAAACCAAATTATACTGCAAATAAAAAATTACAATGCAGGCTGTACCCGTACAGATGTTGTATAATCAAGAGAAACGGATTAGGGGGTGATTTCAATGGTAACCGTTAAAAATCATTTACTGAAATTTACTCAAAAGCTCTATCACTGGAACCTTTATCGTGCCATTTTAGCCACGCTATGGTTAGTGTTTCCCTTGGAATTTGTCGGCGTCACTTTTCATATTATTTATGAAACTTGCTTTCATGAAAATGGCATTTTAGAAACTGCTTGGAATTTAAAAACTAACCTACCTGGTTTTCAAGACTTAGCATACCTATTAAAATCAACCAATGATCTTACTTTTATCACGGTCTCCTTGCTACTGGCCTTTTTCTCGGCCGAGAAACTTTACGAGTTGCATGTCCGACAGTCACACGAACACTTAGCCGGTATTACCAGTCTGTTTATCTATTTTCTTTTAATTGTTGAAACAGCTTCTAGTCTTGATTTACCTCAAATTGCAACAGTGGCCAGTAACCTTCTTATTCCCATTCTGATTGGCTTGTTGACGGGTTTCATCTACAGTTTTATTGAACGCCGTCAACCAACTAAAATCACCACTAGCTACTGGGCGACAACCCATTTAATCGCTATTTTTTCTTTTTTGATTGTGTTCATTGGCGCGCTCAGCTTTATTATTTACCAAACCCAGCTCTACCCAAACTATCTTTTTCAGCAAGTTCAAAACTTATTTCAATCAGGAAAACAACCGACATTTTGGCGAATTATCTTAGCAACGACACTGGGAAATTTAGGGCATTTTCTAGGCATCATTAATGAATTCACAACTAATATGGGTAACCATTTTTCTTCAGAGGGGGCTAATTTGGCCTACCTGGCCGTACATCATAGCCTTTGGAAAGTTCCCTATCCTATTAACTTACATACGCTGTATGATTCTTATGGTGCCTTGGGTGGAAATGGGATGCTTTTAGCTTTAGGAAGCACTATTTTGTTACGGGTTAAAAACCAACAAACTCGCTTAGTTGCTCGACTGACGTTTGGACAGCTTCTGTTCGACCAAGGTGAGGCCCTCATGTTTGGCGTCCCAATTTTGTTTAATCCCCTATTCTTTATTCCTCTTTTGTTAGCACCTTTTTTGAGTATGACTATTGGTTACTTAGCTATCAGTATGCACTTAGTACCACCTGCTGCCTACGTGATTCCATACGCCACACCCGGAATTTTGCGAGCATTTCTTGGCACAAACGGTAACTTCGGCGCTTTGGCTGTTAGTCTGCTCTGTGTGTGCGTTTCAGGGTTAGTCTACTATCCATTCGTCAACCTTCTTGATCAATTCACCGCTCAGAATGGAGATGAGCTTAATGTATAAATGGCTACGTTTCATCATTTTAGCGACCTTAATGACCTACATGGGCTTTTTAGGTCTGAACTGGACACAAAAAAATATGCGAAATGCGATACCTGCTGCTGATTCCAGAATTTCCCCCATCATTCTTGTCCCTGGCAGTAGTGCCACACAAGAGCGTTTTGACGCGATGGTCAACGAGCTTAACGGCAAAACAAAAACGACGAGTAGCCTTCTCAAGGTGACCGTTCATACAGATAATCATTTATCTTACAGTGGCACTTTCAAACCAGGTCGTAGTCATCCCTATATTGTGATCGCCTTCGCTAACAATCATGATGGTTATTCCAACATCAAAAAACAGGCAGCCTGGTTCAACCACGCCATAAAAATTTTAAGCGCAAAATACCAATTTAATCACTTTTCTGCCATTGGTCACTCTAACGGCGGCCTCGTTTTGACACGCTATTTAGAAAAATACTTTAATCCCCAAAAATTACGTATCACGACACTGATGACGATTGCATCACCCTTTAATTTTTCGGAAACCAATATTGATAAACGCACACAAATGCTGAGTGACATGATCAAAGCCAACACCAAGATTCCTTCCAATTTAATTATGTACTCGGTTGCTGGTACCGAAAACTACAATAATGATGGCACCGTGCCGTTTGCCAGCGTGGAAGCCGGCAAGTATATTTACCAAAACACAGCTAAAAAATATACACAGATTACGGTCACTGGTGAAGATAGTACCCATCATGATCTGCCCCAAAATGGAGAAATTGTAAGCTTAATTCAACAATATATTTTGCATGTGAACAATCTTCCAGATCAACCAAATATTAATATTCGCCACTAAATTTTTCAAAGCCCTGCTACGTTTAATCTTTGCAGTAGGGCTTTTTTATTTTGCAACTTAGGCTGGCTTAAAAATAATTTAAGAATTAAAGTCCTCCTTTTTTGCAAATGGCGTTATACTTATACGGTGCAAGGCATTACACCTAAAATAGAAAAGAAAGAGGCCGGTATTTTGGATAAAGTAAACCAAAAAAGTACGACGCGGTATGCGTCCATGCACATGAACGACGTGTATAAGTACTTTGGTACCAAGGAAACGGGTTTAACTTCCGAACAAGCTGCTGGATTATTAAAAAAATTTGGCAAAAATACGATTCAGCGCAATAAAAAACAATCACAACTCAAGTCATTTTTAAAAAACTTTACGAGTTTAATGGCCATTTTGTTGTGGATTAGTGGGTTCATTGCCATTTTTGCACAAATGGTTGAACTGGGAATTGCTATTTGGGCTGTCAATGTCATCAATGGTATTTTCAGTTATTGGCAAGAACACCAAGCACAAAAAGCCACTGATTCCCTCCTTAAGATGTTGCCAACTTACGCGCAAGTCTTACGGGATGGCAAACCCCAACAAATCAATTCGGAAGATTTGGTTCCTGGGGATGTGTTCATCATTCAGGCTGGTAACAGTATTTCTGCCGATGCACGTATCATCAAATCAAATGCTCTTCAAGTTGACGAATCGGCTTTGACCGGTGAATCCGTCTTGGTTGGCAAACAAGCCCAATACGCCCATGGAGTTGGGCGATTTGCCGAAGCTAACATCGTGTTTGCTGGAACCGTTGCTGGTAGTGGAACTGCTACTGCTGTGGCGGTGGCTACTGGGATGCATTCAGAATTTGGTAAAATTGCCAAGTTGACACAAAGTGAAAAGCATCACGCTAGCCCACTAGAATTAGAGTTGAATCATTTAACCAAACAACTTTCTTTAATTGCGATTTTGATTGGAACCATCTTTTTTATCGCCGCAATTTTCTTCGTTCATTACCCGATTGCCAAATCATTTATTTTTGCGTTGGGAATGATTGTAGCCTTTATCCCAGAAGGCCTCTTACCGACTGTCACCCTTTCTTTAGCACAAGGTGTGACCCGAATGGCCAAAAAACACGCCTTAGTCAAGAATTTAAACAGTGTGGAAACGTTGGGCGAAACTACAGTAATTTGCTCGGATAAAACGGGAACGTTAACGCAAAATCAGATGACCATCAATCACCTATGGCTGGCCAGTCATGAATTTACCGTAACCGGACAAGGGTATGTCAATAACGGTCATATTCAGATGAACAACCAAGACGTCACAATCGCCCAACACCCTGATCTAGAAATGTTATTGCGAGTCTCAGCTTTGAATAATGATACCAAGGTTGAACAACCCAAAAATGCGGGAGACAACCCGAAAATTATCGGAACTCCCACAGAAGCCGCGCTCATTATTCTGGCACAAAAGGCGGGAATGAACGTTGAAGAAGAAATCCAAAAAGTTCCCCGTATTGGCGAATTACCTTTTGATTCTGATCGCAAACGGATGTCGACTTTCCACAAGGTTGGGGATAAAACGACCATTTGTGTAAAGGGTTCGTTAGACGGCATGTTACCAATCAGTGATACCATTTTGGATAACGGTACGGTTCGCCCAATCACTGAGGCAGACAAACAACAAATTAATGCTGCTGACAAAAAGTACGCCGCTCAAGGTTTACGTTCCCTTGCCATTGCGTACCGTGATGCCAACGATGACGATCGTCTTCCCAATGATCCTAAAGACTGGACTATTGAGAATGCTGAAACACATTTAACATTCGTCGGCCTAACCGTTATGCAAGATCCACCGCGTCCAGAAATTTATGAGGCCGTTCGTAAATGCCACGAAGCTAGCATCCGAATCATTATGGTCACTGGAGATAGTTCATTAACTGCCAAAAGTATTGCAACTAAAATTGGTATCACAAGTGATAACGCCCGTGTAATTACAGGTGATGAATTAGCTGAAATGCACACAGCGGACCTCAAAAAAGCGCTTGAAGGAGAAGTCATTTTTGCTCGTGTAGCGCCTGAACAAAAGTACCGCATCGTATCAACCTTACAAAGTAATGGCGAAATCGTAGCTTCCACTGGTGATGGCGTCAACGATGCACCCGCTTTGAAAAAAGCTGATATTGGTGTAGCCATGGGTGTGACTGGAACAGATGTCGCTAAAGACGCAGCTGATATGATCCTTACTGATGATAATTTTGCGTCCATTGTCGCTGCTATTGAAGAAGGTCGAACCGTTTACAGCAACCTACAAAAATTCTTACTTTACATTTTGAATAGTAATATGCCGGAAGCTGCCCCTTCAATTTTATTCCTATTCTCACGGGGCTTGATTCCACTGCCCCTAACTGTTATGCAAATTTTAACCGTTGATTTGGGAACCGATATGTTACCCGCATTAGGTTTAGGTGCTGAAAAAAGCGAACCTGGCATCATGAAACAGCCGCCGCGTTTGCGAACTGCTCACCTACTTAACCGAGGTATTATTCTCAAAGCCTTCGCGTGGTATGGCATGGTAGCGTCGATTATTTCCACAATTGGTTATTTCTTCGTCAACAGTCAACACGGTTGGCCAAATATCGCTTTGGCTGCGTCTGGCCCGGTCTATCAAGAAGCCACTACGATGACCTTAGCTGCCATTGTCTTTTGTCAGATTGCCGCTGCCATCAATTGTCGAACTAAAAACTCATCTGTTTTTAGCATTGGAATATTCAGCAACCGACGCATTTGGGGCGGTATTGTCTTTGAAGTCGCGCTACTTGCTTTGCTAATCTATGTGCCGTTCCTCCAGGGATTATTCAACACCGCGCCAATTGATTGGCATGACTGGGTCTTGTTATTCTGCATCCCTATTCCTCTGGTATTAATTGAAGAAGCACGCAAATTATTTATGCGCAAAAAGCACGCGCCTAAATCAAACGTCGCGTGACAAAATATAAATGATTGATGAAGTCCAAGAAATTTGGACTTCATTTTTTAGTTTCAAATTTAATTTTCGAACGCCAAATTCATGGTATGATTAGGTATTCCAAAAACTGTTAATCGAAACGGAGAGATGTAAGATGCATGAATTAACTGATACTTTTGAACTTCGAAACGGCGTTAAAATTCCTAAGGTCGGCTTTGGCACCTGGCAAGTTCCAGATGGTGAAGTAGCCTACAATGCCTTTAAAAATGCTTTAGCGGCAGGTTATCGCCATATTGACACCGCATGGCAATACGGTAACGAAAAAAGTGTGGGTAAAGCTATCCGCGATTCCGGCATTGCGCGTGATCAAATTTTTGTAACCACCAAATTGCCTGCTAAGAGCAAAACCTATGCAGATAGTTTACGTTATTTTGAAGAAACCATGACGAATCTAGATTTAGATTACGTTGATTTGTATTTAATTCATGCCCCATGGCCATGGGACGAGTTTGGTGCTGACTACTCTAAAGAAAACGTTGAAGTTTGGCGGGCAATGGAAAAAATTTATCAATCCGGACGTGCCAAAGCAATCGGTATTTCGAATTTTAATGTTCAAGATCAAAAAAACATTTTGGACAATTGTGAAATTGAACCTATGGTAAATCAGTTGCAATACTACATTGGCTACACGGAGCCACAAAACGTGAAGTTTGCCAAAGAAAGTGGCATGCTGGTTGAAGCTTTCTCACCTCTAGCAACTGGCTACTTACTGCACAATCCAGAAGTGGCAGACATTGCCAAACGTAATCAAGTGACGATTGCCCAATTGGCTATCAAATATTGCTTACAACATGACATTTTGCCTTTACCTAAAGCCATTAATCCGGCACATATTAAAGAAAACACTGATTTAGACTTTGTGATTCCTGAAGCGGATATGAAATTGTTAGACAGCTTGGTGGACACTGCACCAGGTGAAGATCACAACGAATAATAGCAACCTAAAAAGGCCTTAAATGTTTGATTACACGCAACATTTAAGACCTTTTCTATATATTTATAGACGCACAATAACAAAAACTTAGCAGTTATGCTTTAAAACTTGAAATATCTAAGCACTCGTCTACTGCGGCTTTCACATGGTTATCATGTGTCGCAATTATAACGACTTTACCAGAAACCGCCATTGCCCGTAAACTATCAAGAACCAATTGACCATTAGCGTGATCTAAGGCACCCGTGGGCTCGTCTGCTAGTACAATTAAAGGATTTTGCAAACTTAAGCGTGCTAAGGCAACTCGTTGTGCCTCCCCACCAGATAACGTAAATATTTTACGTGTTAAATAGGTATCATCTAAGCCAAATTTTGCCAAATGGTTCTGTAATTCAGCGGTTCGATAATGTTTCACAATATTAAGATTTTGGGCAACTGTTTCTTCGTCAACCAGTGCATAATTTTGAAACAGATACCCGATAAATTGACGAAAATATTTCAAACTCGGAATAGTTGTGATATCTGTGCCCTCAAAACTGATGGAACCAGCGGTTAACTTTTCTAAACGCCCAATGCTATTCAATAGGGTAGTCTTGCCACTCCCAGACGGTCCGACAAGGGCGTACATTTTTCCGGATTCAAATTGATAGTCGACATTTTTAAAAACATGATATTGATCAAAGCTTTTGCTACATCCTGTAAGTTTTAAATAACTGGTCATGATTTATTCCCCTTTGATTGCCTTATTAATATCCAAATAATGGTTCTGAATGCTCAATATCAGCAGTTCGACAACATTGGACAACACTAGCAACAGTATCGTAACCATCATATTTTTAGTAATTGCCCACACAATGAAGGCTTCAAAAAGACTTAATATTAAATTCAAACTGATGAATTTACCAAAAATACTAATGAAGTGGCTTCCCAATAATCGTTTAATGGCAATCTTCTTACGATTGTTATTAAAATAAATACTATTAAACGAAATATTTTCAATGATAATGATCGCTAATGTAATAACCAGCACAGCTATTGAAATTTCTAGTTTGCGGCGAACTAGTGTTAATTGTTTCATCGCATAACTTTTGGTATCCACAATACCACCAATATAGCGGGACATTCCTGATTTTTGAATAGCTTTGTGCATTACTGAAACACTAGAACTAAGAAAGGCTTCATTGGAAAGATAACTTGACCAAATACTGTTTGCGTCTGTGTTATGCTTACCGATACCACCTAAAGACTCGTTTGTTAAAACAAGCACAACTGGAGAATTGACATAAGCATCGTAATAACCCAAATCCAGTGCATTCGCACTATAGGTAAACGAACGTTGTGAATTCTTGATCTTAATTGCTTTGATTGTCAGTTTCTTTCCGGTTTTGTGCTCGGCACTATTTAGCCACAAATCACTTCGATATTCTCGTAAAATCTGACTACGATTGGCATACTGGTCTTCCGGAATTAGAACGTAAGTTGTCCTAGTTTTATTTGGGATGCGAATCCGTTTACCATCAGAAGCTAGAACCGAATTTATTTTTAAGTAATTGGGATTTACAGTCAAAACATGACCATTAGAAGAGTTCATGACGTCTGCTTTACCAGTTCCCCAGCCTTGATAATTAGCAAGCATTCCACCGTGATTCTCAAGATAATGGAATAAGACGGTGGATCCATGATTAACGATTTTATCTTCTTTACTTGTCGTATCAATCGGAGAAAGATTGACGGTATAGTAAGTCTTACCATGTGTCCAAACAGATAATTGGTTGTTTAATTGTTGACTTTGTTTTAACGTTCCCAGTAAAGTCACGAAAGTCAAACAAGCAAAGATTTCCACGACAATTTTAATGATCATATTAATATAGAAAGCAAGTTTGTTTTTAACATTACCCTTAATGGCATTAACAATGGTTCGTTCAGAATGTGAATGGGCTCTTAAAATTGCTGCTACTCCGGTTACCAAAATAACTATCAAGTATAATAACAACGCAAAATAAGCTACGATTCGATAACAGTTCATGAACTTATTCATCCACATATAAATCATCAACAGAACAATACCAAGTAAGTAGCTGCTTAAGAAATAGCCCTGATCATCTATAAAAGTGTCAAAAGCGTCATCAAAATTCGACATACCCAATAAATTACGAATATTAGTTTTTTTTAAGTTGTGTAAATTAGCTAAAATGATAACGATTCCCATTACTAAAAAAGCCAATATTAGAATACTAGATAGTTGATTGGTATTCAGAAAATCCGAAATTCCCCAATTCCAACTCTCGTTTATTGATGCATATTGAATTTTATTACGCTTAAACATTCGTTCAATGGAATCTCGGTTTACATGCCCGACAAAATAAAGTGGATATCTTATGTCGCTAATTTGCATTTCTAGTTTTGTAGCTATTGATTCTTTAGGTACCTTTGTGTTATTCCCAAAAACGTACATTTTAGTCTGTGTATCGCCAGTATCATTTACAGTTTGGACATTAAATACCTTTATTGCTGAAACATGGTGTTGATTTGTGTAATTTGTGATCGCTCTATTAAATCTTTTGCTATCGATACCGCCGCGCATACCATTGATTTCATAGGCAGTACGACTTGATTCAATATATGTTGGCGCAATAGACCGAACAAAAGCAAAAAGCACAAGTAAACAGATAACGCTGACCACTCTAATTGTGATACGTCTAATTTTATTCACTTTATTTTCTCCCCCTATATATGTACACATGGGACCTAATCCAAGTATCAATAAATAATACTTAATGCCATCCTTGAGAAGTCCCTATAAACGAATAAAGTCTTCAAGTTAAACAGGTTGCCCCAAGCCTTATGTTCATCTCGAAAACTTTACTTTTATGAAGTCATTTTTAACAATCTCTTATTGACCAACTTTTAGTATTTTCACCAATATTAAGTTGTCCATTTCACGCTTAAACAATTATCTCATCAACAAAGTCAGTATACCGGCCTAAATCGCCACCCAATGCACATTTGAATCGTTTTAAAACAGTTTGTACCATTGTAGAGCCACACTAATATTGGGATTGGCCGTATAGAACAACGTATCCACCC
Source organism: Pediococcus cellicola (assembly GCF_001438655.1). Lineage (GTDB taxonomy): Bacteria > Bacillota > Bacilli > Lactobacillales > Lactobacillaceae > Pediococcus > Pediococcus cellicola. Next base: position 23,724 of record NZ_JQBR01000011.1, on the reverse strand, counting down.
CACCAAGTTGCATTCCTTGTTTTTGATAAAATCGGCACGCGTTTAAATTATCATCTTGTGCCTCTAATTGCAGTCCCACACATTGATTAGCGCGTGCCCATTTTTCAGCAGTCTCAAAGAGCTGTTGACCAATTCCAGCATGCCGATAGCCAGCTTTTATCGCAATATTTTCGATGTAGCCGAACTTATTCCAATTCTTAAACATGCGGATTTGCCCAACATTTTCACCATTTAAATAGGCAAAGTACAGTTGCTTGTGTGGATCTTTTAAGTAACTTTCGTCTGGCTCTTCTGCTGGAAATTTCGTTGTCTTCGCATTTGTGAAACGTTCCTCGCTTACTGTCCACTGCCCGTTTTCTAGAGCCGGAATGACACGACCCGTTAATGAAAACGGCGTATTAGATTGATCCCATTCTTTTAAATTTTCTTTGTTCAAACTCACAATTTTGATCATCTCTAACGAAGCCTACCTTTGTTTATGTCATGTAAAAAGTATAGCACTTTGAAGAATCCTGCTTTTTGATTTACCATAAAATTAAGTATTCTTAAGAGAGAAGGTCATTTCATGATTTCAGATCAACATAACGACGCACGTTATAAGTTATCTCCATTTAAAACGCTGTCGTCTGAACAACTTCAATTAAAAAATAAAGTAATGGCCTTTATTCATACACACCTCGGCCAATCGCAACACGCTGTTTTTACCATCTACGGTGAAGCAGGTACCGGTAAGAGTGTGGTCTTAAGCCAAATTTTTAATAAATTACAGACTGCCGCCCGTAGTAACCCTCAAAGTGCACTTTATGGCACCAAAAATGTTTTCCTTGTAAATCATCCTGAAATTCTGAAGGTCTATCAAGAAATCGCGGGAGAACAACCACATCTATTTAAAAAGGACTTTGATCGCCCGACTTCCTTTATTAATCGGCGTCACAAAGACCAAAAAATAGCTGACATCACTGTCATTGATGAGGCACATCTTTTGTTATCACGTCCTGATCGTTACAACAATTTTGATCAGCAAAATCAATTAGTTGAAATTATAAAGCACAGCAAAATTGTCATCCTCGTTTTCGATGAAAATCAAGTTCTCAAAACGAAAAGTTATTGGGATCACGAACGTTTGGCAAAAATTGTGAATCCGTATGATCATGACAGTTATATCTTACAAGATCAATTTCGTATGCATGCTGATCCTAGGTTAATCGCTTGGATTGATGATTTGACACACGGCAACCTTGATCCTCTTCCCAAACATCGACAAGACCACTTCGATTTTCGCATCCTGGATGACGCCCAAAAAATGTATCAGTTAATCCAAGCAAAAAATCAAGCGGTGGGTTTATCCAGAATTGTATCCACAACCGGTTATCCATCGAAATTAGATGGTGGTAAACATTATATTGTCGAAGGTAACTTTAAGTTACCTTGGGATCAGTACAATTATTCTCGTCAGTCTTGGGCAGAAAAACCAGAAACCATTCATGAAGTGGGCTCCATTTATACCGTTCAAGGATTTGATTTAAATTATGTCGGTGTCATCTTAGGACCACCCATTGAATATGATCCCCTTACAGAGGGCGTGACCGTCAATCTAAGTAAAGTCACTGACAGTGAAATTTTTAAAAAACGAGCTGACTTGACCGACCAAAAAGAACTCATCAAAATCAAACAACGCCTCATCATGAACACACTGAACGTCCTTTTAAAACGTGGTGTTCATGGGTTATATATTTACGCAAGTCAGCCAGAACTGCGCCAAAAATTGGCTAATCTTTACGTGGACAGTCTTTAAGTATTTTATTTACTTCAATAATCACCACCGAATCTCTTGATTTAACATTGACTCGTCGAAATCTTTTCCCGTATCAGCTCTTTTTGATTTACTTTGGGAGACCAATAGGACTGCAAGTGTTGCTATGACTTTCGTTGCGCTTAAAGCTTAAATTCAAGATTAAAAAATGGCTTGGCCGCTATGGCGAGAAATCTTATTTGTTACTTTTAATTGAAATTTTTCTTGGTTTCTCGGCCTAAATTAAAACTCTTTTGTGTTGTGAATGCACCAATTCTAATGATGGTAAACGTCGACATCGCAAATATTTAAGCATATATCTACTTTTAGTTCACACATGTAATTAAAAGCTTAACAATTTTTGCTTCAAAAAATACTTGAGCTTTTTTAAATTAAATGCCTACAATTAGAATTAAATTCACCGTCCATTTAAGGAGAATTCAGTTATGTTTAAAAATGCTGATTTGTTATTTTTACAAAGTGTCCCCGACAATTTTTCTCAAGCCATCGTTGACAGCACTGTCACTTCAAAAAAGACAACTTATGACCACGTTGCACTTATCGAAGTCACAGCTAATAATGAAATCTTTGTCCTTCATAGTTTACCGTCCACTGGAAGCATTCGCGAATCTTATTCAGAATTCAAAACTCGCGACTGGGCACGAATAGATCTATTCCGTTCAAGCCAACTCATTAACACTACCCAGATTATTGCTCAAGCAAAGCAACTTCTTGGTCAACCTTATAATGACAGTTACAGCCCAAATGCCCATGGTTATTACTGTGCCGATTTTGTTTATACAGCTTTTAAAAATAATCAAATTTTCAAACTTATTTCAATGAATTTTATGGATCAAAAAAACAAGACCATTTTGCCATTCTGGGTAGACTATTATTCACAATTAGGCATATCCGTTCCCAATGGACAGCCGGGTTTAAATCCTAATGAAATGGTGCAGCAAGGAAACTTGCATAAAATCACTAATGTGGTGCTATAAAAAACATTAAAACAAAAAACAGTCCAAACATCACGACTGTTTTCCCATCAATTAAGAGTTAGTCTATTTCTGTAATTTAATATACTTAAATTTTCTTTGCCTGAATCGTAAAGCGATCCAAATTTTCTCGATTAATAGCGTATCCGAGTCCTTCTTTTGCAGAAACATCAACAAACGTTCCGTCTAATGCAATTGTGGGTTCGATAATGTCATCTGCATAATACCGTTCAGAAGCGGCAATATCATTTGGCAATGTATATCCAGATAACGTGGCAATCGCAATGTTACCCGCTCGCGCAATTCCTGAATCTAACATGCCACCGCACCAACATTCGATACCATTTTCTTGTGCATAGGTTTGAATTTGTTTGGCAATAGTTAAGCCGCCCACTCTGGCAACCTTAATATTAATAATTCTGCCACTTTTTAATTGCACCATTTTACGAGCATCATCTAAAGAAGTCACACTTTCATCCAAACAAATACTTGTTTTTAATTGTGCTTGCAGCGTCGCATGATCCACTAAATCTCCGGGTTCAAGCGGTTGTTCAATCATAATTAAATTCAGATCATCGAGTTTTTTTAACATTTCCACATCAGCCAACCGGTAAGCAGAATTAGCATCGGCCATCAACATGGTATCTGGAAATTTTTCTCTAACCGCAGCAATATATTCATAATCTTTGCCCGGTTTAATTTTCATTTTGATGCGTCGATAGCCATCCTGAATATAGCCTTCAACGACTTTCACCAATTGTTCCGGAGAATCCTGCACACCAATGCTAACTCCAGTTTCTACCTTATCTTTTTTGCCCCCCAACGCTTGTGCTAAAGTTTGATGTCGTTGTTTGGCATAGATATCCCAAAGCGCACAGTTAATTGCCGCTTTTGACATGTTATTCCTACGAATATCAATAACTAAATGATACATATCATCTGGATGCCTGAGTTCTTTATTCATTATTCTTGGTAGCAGTTGCTTGGTTATCAACTCCCAGCTGCCATCCCGAAATTCTTCATTATAGAATGGCTGATCAAAAGCAGATGACTCACCATAGCCGACTGTGCCGTCTTGGTCATGTAGTTCCAAAATAAGACATTTTTTACTAGTCATTCTAGTAAAACTAGTTTCAAACGGGGTTTTAAGCGGAATATCCACTTTTCTGATAAAAGCACTTACTATTTTCATGTTTAGTCTTCACTTTCTTGGCTTGCGACAACATTTTCTTTGTATTTTTCAATATTTTTTTCGTTAAATGTCAGTTATGTGATAAAGGCAATTCCAGCTGCAACCACTAAAAACAGAAAGGCCGCGCTATAAGAACCACCAAAAAGTTGTACCAAAAAACCGATCAAAATAGGCGCAATAAAACCGGCCAATTGGCCACCAAAGTTCACAATTCCAATCGAAGAACCATATGCATTTTTTGTCATTAGTCTAGCAAAGAACGCAAAGCTGCTGCTAAACGCGATTGATTTAAAGAAATAAGTAATCACTTCAAACGTAATTACAGCGCCAACAGATGTCGCTTTATACATACCAAACATAAAAACCGTTGCTAGCAAACTTGTCAATGCGATTAACCATTTTTCTTTGCCATCAAACCATTTGATCATGATAAAGCCACTAGCAATAGCTCCAATTCCGGCTGCAATTGACGGTAAGGGAACCATCCAGGCCACCCCTGCTAGGTTGATGTGTCTAGCCTGCAATAAATATGTTGGCATCCAAGTATCTAGTCCCTTTGTTACTGAACTGAGTCCAAAAACCACAATGAAAAACTGCCAAATCGTTTTATTCGTCAACACTTGTGACCAGTTAACTTTTGCACGTTTTGAATTTGTTGATTTTTCCTTTTGTTGTTTGGGCTTCATAACGAAAAAGTAAACAACTACAAATACGATTCCAACAATTCCTAATAAATGAAACGCACTTCGCCAACCAACCGAAGCAATAATTGGGGCAATGATGACCGGCGCAATTGCGGCACCCACATAATTAGAAGAAATCATGCCTGACGTGGCTTGTGAGCGACTTTTGTAGGAAAATTCTTCGGCTACCTGTTTCAAACTGGCTGACGGAAAGGCGCCTTCCCCCAAACCAAATAAAATTCGGATCACGATAAGTGAACCTAGGGACCAGGCAAATCCCGTAAATACGGTAAAAATTGACCACATGGTAATTGCTACAACTACTGTAGTTCTCGTTCCAAATTTGTCAGTTAACCAGCCACCAGGAATTTGCATTAACGAGTAGCTGAAGAAAAAAGCACTAGCAACAACACCCAAAGTTGTGGTACTTAAATTAAAGTCTTTGCCAATGTACGATAAAGCAATATTGATGGCCGATCTGTCTAAAAAACAAACAATATACGCAATATAAATTAAGATAAATGTTGCTTTTGGTTTCTTGGTTTCCGTTTGAATACTTGAAAATGCACTATTTTCCATAGACTTTACCTCTGTTATTTAAATAAATTTTTGGCTAATTCATACGAAATTTTAATTCCATCCATAAAATCTTTTTTCGTCATATTTTCATTTGGAGCATGATTATGTTGATCATAATTGGCATACGGGATCGTAACCACCGGCACTTTAAGTACTTCCGTCCATACATAATTAGGCACCGTTCCCGCCATGACCGGTTCAATGACCACTGATCCAGTCGCCTTTTTAATAATTGCTGCAAAAGTGTCAATGAGTGACTTAGACAAGTCTGAAGTACTAGGTGGAATTGCACCTAAATAGTTAATTGAAACTCTGCCACTTTGAATTTCAGTTGCTAAGACCGTTTCCAGTCCTTCGCGAATTGTTTCAATATTTTGATTACCCACTAAACGACAATCAATCTTAACGTTAGCTTGGTGTGGAATGACCGTCTTCAATCCTTTGCCAGTATATCCCCCATTAATTCCCGCAATATTAAAAGTCGGTTGATACATTAATCGTTGGTAAAATTCCATTTTATCTGGGATAGTTTTCAAACCCATTTGAGAACTGATCTGTTTTCTATCATAAGGTAGCGCCTCTAACAGATCAGTTTTAATTTCTTTTCCTTGAGGCACACCCTGGTAAAAATCAGGAATCAAAACGCGCTGTTCGTCAAAATCATATAATTTTTTTAAAACCGTAACTAACTTAATGGCCGCACTGGTCATTATATTGCCAGCATTACCAGAATGATTATCATTTTCACCCGTCTTTGTGGTTAGTTCAAATCCAAAAAGACCACGATTTCCAAGCCTAATCACATGCTCACCATTTTGATTAATCGATCCATCCACGACCACTGCTAATTCCACTTGTTTTAGTAAAGTTTCATGTAAGTTTGAAACCGTTGTTTTTAGATTGACACTGCCTCGTTCTTCTTCGCCTTCCACTAAAAAAGTCACATTGAATGGTAACGTTCCGTGTAATTGAATATATGTATAGATGCCTAAAATTTGGGCCATCAACTGACCTTTATTGTCACCCACACCACGACCAAAATATCTTGCATTCTTCAAGGTTAGTTTAAAAGGGTCCGTTTTCCATAACTCACGATCACCGCCCGGCATTGTGTCATAATGCCCGTAGAACAAGACAGTATGGTCCGTTTTTCCACTAATTTGGGCCACAAGAGATGGCAGTCCGGCTGTTTTAATCAGGGTAACTTTTGCATGTAAAAATTTTTCGAAGGTTGTTTTCAAAAAATTAATACATGCCGACATATCATCATCTGTGTTACTAACCGATCTGATTTCAACAAATTGTTTTAATAGTTGTTCAAACTTCAAATAATGTTCATTTATGTATTCTGCGTCTTGATCCATTTTTGCTTTCTCCTTTCAAACGTTACTTTTAAATTTTAACTCATTTTTTTCTAACTTAATATTAATAATACTATTGCTTTTTGCCATAAAAATGAAATACAATAATTCACATGCAGTATACCTAAAAGGCTATAGGAGATGAAACCCATGCGTTTACTACAATTAAGATATTTTGTTGACGTTGCTTTAAGCGAGAATATTTCTAGTTCTGCACGCAAACTGCGTGTTGCCCAACCCTCACTCAGCAAAACACTGAAACAACTTGAACAAGAACTTGGTGTGACATTGTTTATTCGTAATGGTCATTCACTAAAGTTGAGTTCACAAGGGACTGTTTTTTCAAAGCAAGTGACCCAAGTTCTTAACCAACTTGATGATGCAGTTAATGCGGTTAAAACAATCAGTTCTGCCAGTAATAATGCGGTAACTTTGCGTTTTGAGACGTCATCTCCTATGATTCCAACATTAATTCAGACTATTAAAGCTCAAGTCCCAGGCGTGACTGTTAACCTTGTGCAGCACGGCCTGGAGAATAATCGCTTGGAGCATTATGATTTTGAGTTTAGTACACATCCGATCAGCGGTAACACAAATAAGCTGCTAACTGACGAAGAGATTTACGTCGCTGTTAGCAGCCATTCCAAACTTAGTAGAAGAGAACACTTAACACCTGATGACCTTTTAAATGAAAATCTTATTTTATCTGAAAAAAGTCCTCTACGAACTTATTTAGAATCTTACTTACTTGACCATAATTTCAAAACCGTTATCCCTAAATTTGTGACGAGCGATCGGGATACTTTTCATGGCCTAATTGCGCAAGATATTGGATATGGATTTGTCCCTGAAAGATCCTGGTTAACCGTTGATTTATCTGCTATTTCTTTACACAAGCTCTATCCCGATTCACCACACAGAAAAATTTATTTGAGCTTTCAACCCTCGATGGATCTCAATCCCGTTCATGTAAAGGTAGAACGCGCAATTGAAGCTTATTTTGAGAAACTGTGATGTTTTGGCCAAAAAAGCACAGAATTGTTTGTATCCTTTGTTATTTTCTCAAATCACCCAAAAATATTTTATGTGAAATTTTTATGGTTTTAATAGTAAATGATTTGCGGAATAAATACGCATATTACTTAGAGTTACTTTTAAAAACTCATCTGTGCTGGCTCATCAAAATCAGTTATAAAATTTCAATCAAATAAAAAAACTTGTTTTGAGAGCTCACTTTACTCTCAAAACAAGTTTTCTATTTTTATCCTTGCGTCAACTTTTGACCAGTTAACAGCCATTCTAGCCGTTTCTTTTCATTGGCTTTCCAGATATCTGTTCGTGCGACTCCTGAAAATAAATCTTCATCTTTTTTTAGTTTAGCTAAAAGCACATCATCTGTGTCTAAACTTAATTCATTCTTGTGTGTCGTCTTGATAACTGTACACAGCCGATTCCCTGTAGTTGCTGGTCGTCCATAGTCATTAAAGGTCCCGCAAACACGGAATCCAGGCATTTTGGCACCTAATTCTTTCAAACTGATTTCACGATCAAAGTAATCTTTAATCATAGCCACAATCAGCAAGTCCAAATTGCGTCCGTCATAGCTCACGTTTTTTTCAGCATCAATCGAGAAAATATCACGATCATAGGCCACATCTGACGCTTGTTTCATCGCATTACTCTTAGCTTCCAAAGCTGGAAAACCACTTTGTAAAATATAATAACAATTATTCTGGGCATCTACTGCTTCAGTCAATTGCACCGAGTGCTCTGAAGAACGGTTACCTACACCTTCTAAGAACTCCGCGCCCACTGCCGTAATTTTAAACTGGTTTTTAAACAGTTGTTCTAACCATTCCTGAGCTTGTGTGACATCCAAAAGGTACTTCGAAGCATCACGCCAATATTGCTCATCCGTATAAGCCTCGCCAAGATTGAATTGTTGATACAGCTTAGACCAGGTTGCAATTGTCTTTATGGTTGGTACCAATGCAATCTTAGTGTAGTTCGTGGCCTGCACGTTATTGTCCAAGAAAGTTCCTGCTGCATAATGGCCACCAAAATTCAAATAGCCATTTCTACTCGTTTCAAAAATTTTACTATTCGTCATAGAAATTCGCCCTCCTGATCTTATGTTTTCACGTTACTCGAAAAATGAATTGATTACAAGACTAGATTTTTGAAAAGGTTTACTTTTTTAACTATTTATAATAATATTTACTTATGGAAGCGCTAAAACTTTTACATACAAACATAAGGAGATAGAAAAAATGATTGCAATTAACTCACCACAAAAACAGGATGACATTATTAAGCTTTTGACAGAATATGAAGGCGATTTCAAATACGAATTCGTTAAAAAAACCGGTATGAAACTTGAATTCAAAGTAACCCCTGATAACGATTTAGATGCCGCTGCTAAATTTGCCAAGAACTTAATTAAAGGTGAAACTTGGGGTACCGTACTTTTCTTCCAAGCAATTGCTGAATAATGTTCATATAAATAAAGACCGGGGAGTGCAATAATCCCGGTCTTTTTGTTTACTTAATTTTCGAAGATCACCTTATTTTTCTACAAACAAACTTCTGAAAAATTTTTCCTGTTGCTGATTAGCTTTAGCTGCCACGGCATCACGTTGATTCAATTGAAAAACGTGTTCGCGCGGATCACTCTCCGTACCAAAACTGGCAAATCGATGTGCCAGGTGATGGTCCAATAGAAATTGATCAAAGCGCACGCCCTCATCATGTAAAAAGTCATGATTGGCGGTCATTACAAAAACTGGTGGAAAATCAGGCGTCACATAGTTTTCTGTATGCAGTTCCTGATCATATTTCTGCATCATTTCTGGTGTAAAATAAGCGCTCATCAAACTGTCCGGTGTTATGGCACCAGGACGTTTCACAAAATAAAAGCCACTATTCAGTGCCCCACCTCGGACAACAAGTTGCCCACTAGAGACTAATCCCAGCGCCTTACGATATTTAGGATTCGCATATGCTGTCAAATACTGATAGGCGAGCGTGCCACCCGCACTATCACCAATGATGAAAACATTGTTTGTATCTAAATGATAGTCTTGCCCGTGATCAGCAACCCATTTTGCGACGAGTGCCGTATCTTGCAGCGCGCCTGGAAAAATGGTTTGAGGTGCCAGCCGATAATTGAAATTAACAACGCCAAATCCATGTCTCGCCCAACCAAGGCAGTAATGCTGATAAAGCTCTTTGGACCCGTATACGTTCCCCCCACCATGAATATCGATAATGGTAGGCACACTTTGTGTCACATCTTTAGGTGTATAAACATCTAACAAATTTTCTTCACCAGCTGGACCATAACTGATGTTGTCATATCGTTTGACATCCGGAAACTCCGTTGGTAGTCCTGCATCTCGTTTCTCATCTGAAGCGCGCCACTGATCTGTCGTGCGTTTAATATCGTCTAGTACTGCTTGTGTCACTTTCATTATGAATTTCCCCTTTATGTTCAAAATTGAAACTCATGGGCCTAATTAAGGTGTCAATCGTCTCTGGTTGTGTCATACACCTTTAATGTAAGCCTTACCACAGAAATGTCAAATCTTATTAAAACAGGCACATGATTCACTCTTTCGAATGATTCAGGTGCCTGAATTTATGCTGTTGTTTTCACTTTGTCGTCTAGAGATTTAATGAAATCGTCAATAACAGTCGGTTCGTCATCACAATCAAAGATAGCGGCGTGATAAATCTGTCTAACTGGATCTTTAACGTCCATGTAGCGGGTATCAAACTTCTTAATGCTGTATTTACCGTCAGGTTCCATCAGCAGAATGAGACAACCATCAGCTTCCTTGTAACCGTCGCGGGTAAATGTAATTGGAAACGTGCATTCGTTAAATTGATACTTAATGTTGTCTTGGCGTGGATGTCGCCGCATATTTATTTCTGCCACGAGATTATTTATAATACCATCTAAAGTCATAGTTTCTAAACCTCTTCTTTTTTGATCACTAAATTAAAGTCTAGCACAGCAGAGATTAATTGCCTAATTATGATGATCAAAAATTGACTCGTTGAAACTTATCCTAATTTTCTTTTCGCCGCTTTAAACCGATCAATCCTAAGCCAGCAAGAATTACTGCACCTATCCACGTTAAGGCTCTTGAAGTCTCCTTTTCATCAGTTTGCGGTAAACGGCTAGTCAAATCAGTTGCCAAAATTGTGGTTTCTTGGTCATCCGAAACAGTAGCAGAAACGCCCGCTAACACGTCTTTTTTCTGTTCTTGTTTTTGTACGTCAGCCACCGTGTCACTTGCGGATTGTCGATTTCCATCTAACTGTTGTCCTTCAACATCTACTTCTTTTTTGGTTTCAGAATCAGTTAAATCAACCTGATTTTGTTCATCCGACTGCTGAGTTTCATTGCTTGGTGCCTGTGTTTGAACTCCTGATTCCTCTTCGGACTTACTTGGCTGAGTTTCAGGGAGCGGTTGCTCAGGTTTCGGATTCTGTTCCGTATTTTCCGTAGGCAACTGTGTGTCATTCGTCTTACCTGGTTGTTCCTCAGGTTTTGTGTTCTCAACCACTTCTCCCGGTTGTTGGCTTGATGGTGTGGTAATTTCATGCCCTTGGTTTTGCTTGGGTTCTGTAGTTTTCGTAGGATTTTCTTCTGGCTCTTCCGGTGTAACTGGGACTACCGGTTGTTTAACCAACAAAGCCGCCACTTCATTTCCATACTTGTCTCGTATACGGTAATAATTTCCGTCACTAGTACTTGAGCCAACATAATTTTCCCACACATTTCCTTCATCAAGCAAAGTGCTTACTGAGGCTTGTTGCGTTCTAAAGTCAGCAATTAATTCATTGGCAACCTCTGGCGTAACCACTTTAAAATCAGTCACGGCAGTATCGACGGTTGCCGGTTGATAATGTACCACAATTCGTTTAGTCACCGTATTACCAACCTGATCAATCAGACTGACATTGAAGACATTGTCGGCATCCCCATCGTTAGGGACAAAATCTGCTTGATCATCAGCAGTAACCAGATCATAAGTTTGCACAAAGTCATGAGCTGGATAGGGATTGGTGTCTGTCTGGGACACTGTCCCATCTGCATTTGTAAAGAAATCAGCAATATAGTTGACACCCGAATTATGGTACTGACGATAAAAATTATTATCGTTCACAAACATCCGGTATCCATCTAAGTTGTCATCACCTTGCCCAGATATCGTAACAGTTGGTTGATTGGTATAAACTTCGTAATTGCCATCAGCATCTATCGTCCAGAAGTTTGCATCTGGAACTGGCACATTGAGAGTCGGCTGATTAATGTCCAAAATTACATCGAAAATACCTCGCACACGTTCACCCTGATCTGTCACTGCAATATACGAAACACCACGGTCTTCGGTTGGTTTCATTTTAAACTGATACGTGAAAGTACCATCCGAATTTAATTTTACTTGATTAATTTCATCGGTCTCTTCGGAACCATCACCCAAGATAGTCAACTTAACCACGTCATCGGCAACCTTACCAGTTACTGTGAATCGTTGCGTAGCAGAATCATAATAGCCTGCAGTTACAGCATCTGCACCGTAGCGAACAAAGTCATTGTCAACAACATTATCAAACGTAAGGACACTTGTATTTGGATCAGCACGTGTGGTGAGATCAGCAACACTATGTTGTGGTAGATCACCAGGTGAGCCAATTGTATCTGGATCCGCGTTCTTATTTGGAATAGTTACCCCAAACTGGTCTGCCGAAGTTAGAATAGGTAATGATTCTGAAGTTGCATCATAAACCACTCCAAAATAGCTTTGATCATTAATGTTATTCGTATCGGTCATTTGTTTATCATTATACGTTGGACCGTCGACTTCAGTCCATCCTACTAGTAGCGCGTTATTCGAGCCTTCCGGCAGAGTGCCAGAAAAAGTAGCAATGCCATCCTTCACTGTAGCTTCGTACTCTGTTCCAGAGAAGTAATCTTGCGCAAATGCTCGAACGTTTTCCCCTTTGCTAACCAAGGCTTGGGCGGTAAACTGACGCGAATTGGGCCAAATCCCATAAACAACGACACCCCAGTTTTGATCAGTACCATTTACATGTTGCCAAGCAAATTCAGCTTCTGGCGTACTAGTTGTCCAATTAAATAGCACGTTATTGCCCTGTGCATCACTTGAAAAAATCAGTGGATCTGTTGACATGGCAGATACTGGAACGGCAAATCGGCCATCCACAACTTGAACTAATTTACCATTCAAGTAAAAATCATTTTGTGCGGATCCCTTTAGTGTGTATATTTGTGTGTCTGCATCATAATCGGGTGATTTTCTACTAAAAGCAAGACCATTGGTGGCATTCCAAATAGCCACTGATTGGCCTTGTGCGTGACCTGATACAAGCAGCTGAGCAGTTGCCGTGTTATCCGCCACATCACTCACTGCTAATACCAGTTGGGTATCGGATGCACTAAAAGCTGCAAGCTTATCTTCAGTCAGTTGCACATTAAGTTGACCCGCTAATCTAGCTTCATCCGTATACTTTCCTTTGAGTTGCACTGGAAAGGCCTTATTGTTGATTGTTAAGGTTGCATACGAATAGTCTGTAAATCCTGAACCAGTATCGCTAAAATCTGCACTTAATATCTGATTTTGAGCGTCATAACTGACATTAGTGATTACTGGGGCAGTCGTATCAATGATTACCGGATAAGAAGCACTCTGTGATTTTTGTGCACCATCTACTACAAGTGTGCCAACAAACTTATATTCATACTCTCCATCTGGCGCCACAACCGACTGATTAGTTGTTTGATCAAATAGAGTACCATCCCAATCTAAGGCTGTTGGATCGTTACGCATACTTGGAGATAACGTTACATCTTGGTTGCCACTGCCACCATCTGGGTAAAAGGATTTTTGAATTCCTTTTTCGTTTGCCAAGGTCCGTACCACATTGCCGTCAGCATCTAAAATTTGAATAGTTAAATCTTGCAAATTTTGTTTGATAAATTCATATGGCTTCAAGATATCACTTTGTTGATCATCATTGGGCGAAAAAGCGACTTTTCCATCTTGATAAAGTTTTGCTACTTGGGACCAATCGTAATTACCTTCTAAATTCACCAAAGTTTTAAGTGAATTTTCATCCGCAATGCCACGAGGATAATTTTCTTCGTTAACAAAATAATTTCCCGAAAAAATACTGTCTTCTTGATTAGCTGAGCTATCAAAAACCTGCTCATCAGTTAAATCGCCATAGTAACCCAAATAAGGAACCACAAGATCCGGCACACCCTCTGTATCACTTGTAAATCCAAGAAATCCCTCTACTGGTTCGTTTTCCTTTAATCCTGCCAGTGACAATGTGAAACTCAGTGTTTTGGTGGCGTGTGCATCAACAGTAATTTGTGTTTGCGCGGCACTCACAGATGCCCCTGCTAAATATGCATCGTATGCTGTCCCGTCTTCGGCTTGTAGCTCTGTCATTGGTCCGCCGAAATCATTAAATGTGTAGGTTTGTGCCTGGTCACCTAAATTTGTGAATGTCACATCAAAAATCGTTTTTTCGCCGACAGTATACAATGAAACAGAGCCGGTATTATTATTTCCAGCCGCAATGACCTCATTAGCAGTCGCATTGCCCACATTGATCTCGCCAGCACCTTGACGCCTTGGCGACACTAACGCCCCATAAGCATTATCCTTCATTGGCGTTGCGGTATTCATCAAAGCTAACTTAGTGGCCTTAACTAGGTCAGCTCCTTGTAGATTTGTAGTAGCTTTGAGTTTTTGCATCACTAACAGTGCTGCACCAGCGTTGTATGGACCGGCCATTGAAGTCCCACTCATACTTTGATGAAGTCCATTATTCACCGTTGAAACGATATCCACACCCGGTGCCGAAATATCTGGTTTTAATGCGTAATCTGAAAGTGGCCCCCAAGAACTAAAGCTTGCCATATCGTCTTCATCACCAACTGCCGAGTTTTCAGCAGCCACGGTCATTGCGTTATTAGCCACGCCTGGGTCCGCAATCGTGCTACTATTCACGGGCGAGTATGCTAGCTGATTAGAACCCGGATTTCCATTATTGTCAGTAATGATCGAACCAGAATTTCCATTATTGCTTGCTGAAATTGAAACGAACACACCGTGATCAACTGCGTATTGAACAGCTTGCTGTTCAATATCCGTCAATTGTTGGTCAGGCGCACCAATTCCTAAAGACATCTGAATGACGTTGGCGCCTAATGCGACTGCATCGTGAATGGCTTTTGCAATATCATCTGGTTTTTCGTCGGCAAATTGTGCAAAAACACGCATTTCTAACAGTTGCGCTTCAGGTGCCACTCCGACTGTATAAACATCCCCATTTTTATTTGGTTGTCCATTCGCTGCAATGATTCCTGATACATGGGCACCGTGGGCCGTTTCGTCATTTTCTAACCAATCATTATCTTGACTTACGTAGTTATACACAAATGGAAATTTAGGTGATATATATGTACCATATCCAAGTTGTGCAATTTTAGATTCGGCTTCTTCTTTAGTAATTTCGCCCGTAGTATCATCGGTTAACCGAAAATCTTGATGTGTAGAATCAATTCCTGAATCAATGACTGCAACAACCATGCCTTGACCTTTATAGCCTTGCTCCCAGGCCGCAGCAACATTACCTTTTACATGATCTTGAGCTGTACTGGATTGATCAATTGATTCTGTGGGGTCTACCTGACTACTTTGTGTCGTATCTGCGGCCTTATCCGACTGCAATTGTTTTGAAGCCACATCTTCTCCTTGCACATTTTCATCAGCCTGGACGTCAGTTGTTGTTGACTCAGCATCCTGATTAGATGTCTCAGTTGAAATCTCACTAGCTGCTTTTTCTTCAACCTGATTCGTCTGATTGGTTTCTTTTTTAGTCGTTACAGCGACCCGAGAGTCACTTTGACTTTTTTCACTGGCCTGATAAGTCGATTGGTCAACTACCGTTTCAGAATTCGTATTGGTATCGGATTGGTCTTGTACTTGCGTATCGGTATCAATCGCCGACTTAGATGACTTAACCAACTCAGTTGTGCTTGATGTCCCTGTGTCTTGAGTAGTATCTGCGGAAACCGCAGGATTGACTATTGTGAACACAGCTCCAGCTGAAAACACCACAATTCCAGAAATCACCCATTGTTTCCCATCTTTGAACATCTTATAGTGTTCCTTAGGTTCTTCCACAACTCGCTTTTTGACTTTTGTTTCCATAAAAACGCCTCCCTAATAATATCCTCATAAAATTAAATGAAAATTAAATTTAGATTAGTTGAATGATATCAATACGTCGTATACTTGTCAATTAAGGATTTAATCATGTATTTTTCATTAATAGTATATTAAAGTACACGTTGTATTTTATAGGGAATTTTAAAAGCTTGGTGGACAAAGCATGCAGGCAAATTATTAACAGTATAAAATTTTACAGGCTACCATTAGTTACATGTTTGACTTTTTCCTGTAAACCTTTTTAATATTTGACGGAAATTTAGAGCAAAAAAAATAGCAGTTATTTCATTGTTTAATGAAAAGGAATAAACATAAAAAATAACAAGACGGCTACCTGACATATACTAATTATTTACCCTCCCTTATCTTAATACACCAAATTTTCCAATTACTTGATTTAACACCACTTAAACAAAAATCGGTTATAATCAAGGTAACAATTTGAATTTAAAAGGAGGAACATAGCAGTCATGCCACAAGAGCATTCTCGATTCAGCAAACATCACAAACGGCTACTCATGCGGGCGATTCCCTGGGTATTGGTTGTCCTACTTTTCATTGCTACCACGACATTTGTCTATGTCAGTCATTCCCGTATGAAACCACCGACCAACAACCTAACTATCAGCGCCGCCAGCTCACGTAAAGAAAAAAGAGCAGAATCCGCGTCCATCGATAAGTTTGAATCCAGTTTGCGTGCCAAGAACCGATCAAACGCGCAGTCCTCCTCAATTTTTCGAGCACGCAATTCAATTAGTAAAGCGCGCGCATCCTTGGCACAAGAAAAAGCAGCCAATAGTAAGATTGCAGATTCTTTGAAACAAGAACAAGAAAAAACAGCTAAATACGCTAGTTCCGTATCCAAAGCTGCTAAACAAAATGCCACTGATGCTCAAAAAATATCAAGTGAGGCGGCCAAGGTTAGTTCTCGCACTCAAGATAAAACAAGCTCAAGTAGCAAAACAGACAGCCATGCCAGTTCTTCCAAAAGCTCTGCTAGTCATACTAGTTCACAAAATTAGAAAAAAGCACAGGCCATGACCTGTGCTTTTTAAATGCTATCCTTATGCGTCAGCGGGGAATCGAACCCCGATCATGAGGACCGAAATCTCATGTGCTATCCATTACACTACCGACGCCTTCATTACAATTCTAATGAACTTCAAGTCAAAATTCAACCTAAAGTTTTGCGTCGGTCTGTAGCAAAGACAGCTTCCTCAAATTGTACCTATCTTTTGAATCCTGAACAATTTACAACTATGACGTTTGCACCTTGTTCAATAAGTGAAGCCATTGATTCGTGATTTTCGTCAACTCGAAATCACGGGCACGTTTTAACGATAATTCAGCATATTTTTGTCGTTCTTTCACACTGTGTAATAGAGGTTTAAGGGCTTTTTGAAAGTCCGACAAACGGTGGTTTTGAAGAAGAACGCCATATTTTCCATGCGCCAAATATTCATCAACCCCCGTATTGTACATCGCTACAATTGGGAGACCTTGACTCATGGCCTCACCAACGACAAGCGGTAGTCCTTCCCACCGTGATGTCATGACGAAAATTGACGCATTTTGATAGTTCTCTTTTAACTCTTGGTTATTTAAATGACCTTGATATATAATTTTATTTTCCACACCATATTTTTTAATCAGCGCTCGAAATTTTTTCATTGCTTCTGGTTTTCCGCCACCGGCAATTGAGAGTTTCCAATTGTCAGGAAGGTCTTTAGCTAATGCAAGCAGCAAATCGATACCTTTCTGTTCAATATCGATGCGGCCCGTAAAGTTAAGGATGTGGTTTTCTAAGTTGGCTTTTCCAGTCGTCTTCAAAGTTAAGGGATTATGAACTTTGAGCGTTCGCGAATTGAATGCGCTAAAGCTCTTCAAATCTTGTTCTGTCAGTGTCACCACAAGATCAGCACTTCGTAAGCCCTGGCAAAATTCCTGTTTCATTTGTACATAATAATTATTGAGATAGGTATCCGCATTATTATGCATCCAAGCAATCACGCGCACATCCGGAACCAAACGCTTTATTTCGGGTGTAAAACTTGTAAGTAATCCCGCCGTAAAAATGGCCACATCATACTTACCGCTTTTTAAAGTTGTCGCCAGATCTTCAATTTGAGTTTTAAATTTCAGCAGTGGTTTCGCACCACGAAAGCTTTTTCCACCGGAATCAATCGGGTGTTTCGCCACAATTAAGGGTGCCTTCAACTCGAAATAGGGTTCAATATCCGCCAGGCTATAATAATTCACCTCAATTTGTGTAGCCAGTTCATTAGCCACCACCGTCGTCGCCCGTTTCAATCCATCCATTAAATAATTCTCTGTGCAGACTAAAATCTTCATCTTCATCCCTCTTTTACGTTCAAAGTGAATTCGTATTTGATAGGAAAACGACCTTATATGGCATACACGATAAGTGCTTTTTCCAGTTGCACTCACGTTATCCCAATATTTAGGGGTTAACGCTTGTAGCTTAACACGCTGATCATTTCGATTCAAACGTTATGCTTATGATTTTTATAATTTCAATTTAATATAAACGTTTGATTTTGAATTACCAATTTAAGTGCAACAAAAAAGCTTCGTTTCAAATCCATCAAAATGATTTTGAAACGAAGCTAAACTTTAACATTTAAATTGAGTAGACATATCTTATTAAGCACCGTTAATTTAAGCGATCTAATAAAACGCGGTCAATCATATCTAACACACCGTCATGGTTATTATCTAGCGGTGTCACTAATGACGTGGCTGCCTTAGCCTCTGGAGCTGCATTTTTCATGGCATAGCCATATTTAGCATCCCTTAACATGGCCGCATCATTCTGATTATCTCCAAAGGCCATCGTTTCGTCCATTGAAATTCCCCAAAGACGCTGCAACTGTTTTAAACCATAGGCCTTGGTCACATGTGGTCTAATAATATCAATGCCGCCGTAACCACTCATCACCTCATTAAGTTGGTCACCAAATTCGCTTACCAATTCGGCATGCTTATCTCGTACATCCGTTAAACCAGGCCAATTCACATCGACCTTGTAGATATCGCTAGCAACTTGGGAAAAGGCCGAGACCGGACGTAACGCTTCGTAAAAGTAACTTGTTCGTGCCCATAAGTCACTTTTAGGTGTGATATTTGTGTATGCCGCGTCTAAACCAGATAAAATAACGACCGCATCTTTCAAGACGGGCTTTTGATAAACACTGCTGACAACCGATTGCCACAATTCTGTTGCGATAGCACTGGCATCCAAAATTTTTCCCTGCTCCACAATCAGGCCGCCATCTTCCGTGACATACGTTAAATCGCCATGAATATTCTCCATAACTTTCGTACAGTGCAAATACTGATTACCGCTTGACACCACAAAGTGAATGCCACGACGGTTCATTTCATCTAATTGAGCCTGAAAACGGTGATGATCAAATTCATGGTGATCATCTAAGAAGGTGCCATCAATATCACTCGCAATAAGTTTAATCGTCATCTAAAACTCCTTAATTTAACGTTGGTCAATAATTTTCTGCATCTTGTTATCAATATCAATCAACATGTTTTGCGCATTTTTTCGAAAATCCGCTTCAAAATTAGTTCCTTGGGATCTGATTATCCCCAGTGGCTTTTGAATGACATCGAACACGGTAATGGTATCCCCGTCTAATTTACAGGAATAATAGTGTCCTTCCAATTGCTCATCCAAAAGGGCTTGTGCGTTATCCTGAATAGCATCAAAAATTACCTGTTTTTCATCACTTTTATGTCCGAGTTCTTCAAGCTGGGCAATTTTCACTTTGACTTCTGTCATATCTTGTGGAATTTGTATCATGGTTTACACACTCTTCTCCAAATTTAATCTCAAAGTCTATTTTAGCATGCAAACACTGTAGTGCCCATTAATAGCCCTAAAAACTTTAGGCTAAAGCTGTTTTACCCGTATACAATTCATAATACTCACCCTTTTGTGCCATTAACGATTCATGTGTCCCTGCCGCCACAACGCGACCATCATCGATCACTAAAATAACATCTGAATTATGCACTGTTGATAAGCGGTGGGCAATGACGAACGTTGTGCGATCCTGCATCAAATTATCCATTCCTGTTTGTACAAGACGCTCTGTTCGCGTATCAATACTGGAGGTTGCCTCATCCATAATCATTGTTGGCGGATCAGCAATTGCTGCGCGGGCAATGGATAATAGTTGCCGCTGGCCTTGAGAAAGATCCGATCCAGAGCCATCAATCACCGTATCATAGCCGTTTGGCAAGTTTCGAATAAAGCCGTCTGCATTCGCTAATTTAGCTGCTGCTACCACTTCTTCATCAGTTGCATTTAGCCGGCCATAACGAATATTGTCACGAATTGAAGCTGTAAACAAAGTGGTCTCTTGCAAGACAATCCCCATCGACAAGCGCAGACTAGCCTTACGAATTTGCTTAATATCAATGCCATCATAAGTGATCTTGCCACTTTCAATATCATAAAATCGGTTCAACATATTAGTAATCGTAGTCTTGCCAGCCCCAGTTGCGCCCACAAAAGCCATTTTTTGACCTGGCTTAGCTTCCAAGGAAATGTGGTGCAAAACAGTTTTCTTGCCATCATAACTAAAGCTGACATCCTCAAAAATAATGTGGCCTAACACTGGTGTTAATTGAGTATGTCCTTCATCGGTAACCGTCTTCCACGCCCACTGATCGGTTCGTTCGCTAGTTTCTTTCAGTTCACCATGATCATTTTGGGTGACATAAACCAAGGTGGTGTTACCAGAATCCTGTTCAACTGGTTCATCAAATAGCTGAAACATGCGTTGTGCGCCTGCCAGTCCCATAATAATAGCATTTAATTGCATCGTAATCTGAGCAATAGGCTGACTAAACGAGCGACTCAACTGCAAGAAAGCCGCAATCTCACCCAACGTGATAGGTGTAATCTGATTCACGGCAAAATAGCCACCAATCACGGCAATTAGCACGTACAAAATATTCCCAACATTTCCCATAATTGGAAAAAGCATGGTTGATAAGCCATTTGCCAAACTCGCATCTTTTCGTAACTCCTCATTACGCACATCAAATCCCGCTTTAGCCTGTGCTTCATGTGAAAAGACCTTAATGACTTTTTGACCGTTCAGCATTTCTTCAATATAACCGTCAATGTTCCCCAATGATTTTTGTTGTAATCGGAAATACTGACTACTTTTGGAACTTAATTTGCGCACCACAAGGATACTTAGGGCAAACACGACCAAACTCACAATGGTTAGAAAAGGACTCAGGCTAATCATCGCAACTAAGGTAAACACAATATTAAAAATGGCGTTAATGAACATGGGAAAACTTTGTTCAATCATTTGGCGTAGCGTATCCACATCATTTGTATAACGACTCATAATATCCCCATAGTCATTAGAGTCAAAGTAACTCAAAGGCAGTTTCTGCATATGAGAAAACATGTCATCGCGAATTCGTTTTTGTAATTTTTGCCCCGTCATAATCATAATCTGTGAGTACAATAAAGTGCCAATGACCCCTAACAGATAGATGCCGCCCATCAACATAATCATATGCCATAACGGTGTAAAATTTGGATTGGCGGCTTTCGCCAAAGGCATGATGTAGTCATCAATTAAACGTTGGATAAACAAAGTTCCAATCACTGCAGCCCCTGCGGAAACAATCACAGAGAAAAAGGCAATAAAGAGCGCGAAATGACTTTTTTGTAAAATGTATTTTAAAAGCCGCCACATAATTTTCCAAGCTGACCCATTTAACTTCGCACGTCCGGCTACTCTAGCTCTTTGCATTTGAATCGCCTCCCTTAATTTGGGAATTGTAAATATCTTGATAAATAGCATCGGAAGCTAACAGCTCCGCATGTGTCCCAACACCTTCGATCCTGCCATCTTGCAGCACAACAATTCGGTCTGCGTTTTGTACAGAAGTGATGCGTTGTGCAATGATTAGCTTCGTCATGTTCGGTAATTCGTCATGAAAAGCTTTTTGAATCAAACTGTCTGTATGCGTATCAACGGCACTTGTCGAATCATCTAAAATTAAAATTTGAGGATTTTTTAGTAAAGCGCGCGCAATGGTCAACCGTTGCTTTTGTCCACCAGAAACATTACTACCGCC
Source organism: Pediococcus cellicola (assembly GCF_001438655.1). GTDB lineage: Bacteria > Bacillota > Bacilli > Lactobacillales > Lactobacillaceae > Pediococcus > Pediococcus cellicola. The sequence goes on along the minus strand of NZ_JQBR01000011.1, from coordinate 1,703 downwards.
TTGTTCGATGTACGTGTCATAGCCCTGAGGTAACTTACGAATAAACGCATCCGCCTGAGCTAATTTAGCTGCGTGCACCAGTTGTGCGTCGGTAGCATGTTCATCGCCCCATCGCAAATTTTCTGCTACGGTTCCGGAGAACAAGACATTTTGCTGCAGCACCATTGAGACCTTATCACGCAACGTGCGAATATCGTAGTAACAGACATTTTGTCCACCCACTTTTACAACGCCACTGTTAGCATCGTATAGTCGTGGAATGAGCTGTACCAACGTACTCTTGCCACTACCCGTTTCTCCGACAATCCCAATTGTTTCTCCTGACTTAATGTGCAAATTAATGTCATGTAGACGCATCACATGATCATCAGCATAACCAAAATTAACGTTTTCAAATTCAATTTCGCCATCAGGAACAACTTTTAGCGCGTCTTTTGGGGTAGTTAATGTACTGTTATAAGTCAAAACTTCATCAATTCGTTGAGCAGACGCTAATGAAATGGTCATTTGGTTGAAAATATTAGACAACATATTCAAACTCATCAATACAGACATTGCATATGCTAACAAACTAATTAGCTGTCCTGGTTGCATTTGTCCAGCCACAATTCTTTTTGAACCGAACCACGCCAGAAATAGCAAAGTCCCATACATAACCAATTGCATAATTGGACTATTTAATTGGAGAATGCGTTCCGCTTTGTTAAAGACAGCGTAAATATTGGTCGACGCTTGAGCTTCTTTTTCATTTTCAACATCAGCCCGATCATAGGTCTTGACGACTCGAATGCCCCGTAAGTTTTCTCGTACCACCCGATTCAAACCATCATAACGTTGGTACACTTTCTTGAACAGCGCTCGCCCGGTAGCAATAATAAGTGCTAGACCAATAGACATGACGGGCACCGCCACTACAAACACCAACGCCATTTCCGAATCAACGGTAAAAGCCATGGTGATTGAAAAAATCAGCATAAGTGGCGCTCTGGCAGCCGCTCGAATTAACATTTGAAACGCCTGTTGAATATTCATAATGTCAGTTGTCAAACGAACCACAATACTGGAGGTCGAAAAGTGATCGTAGTCTTCGAACGAAAAATCTTGAATATGATAATACAAATCATGCCGTAAATTTTTGGCAAAACCCGCACTAGCCGTACTCGAATACCAACTCGCACCGGCACCACCGGCTAAAGAAATAAACGCGCCAACTAACATAGCTCCGCCTAACCTTTCAATGTAGCCAAGATTACCCGGAATGATTCCCTTATCAATAATGTTGGCCATTAAATAAGGGATAAATGTTTCAATAAAGGTCTCAAGTGCCACAAGTAGTGGCGAAAGAAACGCATCCTTTTTATATTCCCGCACGGAATGCCCTAAACGTTTGATCATTTTCCTCACGTTCCTTTCCTCAGTTGCTTTTAGTGAATAAATAAAACAATCATCGAATCCGGCGCTAATTCGCTTAAGTTATGTATCCCATCATTCGTCATAAAATATGTTTTTTTGATACTTCTTTAGAAATAATTGTTCAAAATCTAACAACGTATGATAGCACTTACATAAAAGGCATGCAAAGATTTGAACCGGCTTCTTAAGGCATCCCATTTGACGTTTACTCAGTTAAAAAGAACTAAAAAAGCAGTTCTTCTAAACACAATCTTAGGTGTGCGATAATCCCTTTGTGGTTGTCAGATGAA
>NZ_JQBR01000010.1 GCF_001438655.1 Pediococcus cellicola | reverse complement strand
TTTTTAAGAGAGCATAAACAATTATTTATACTTAAAAAAGGGGATATTAATATGTCATTAAAAAATGGAAATAGAAAGTAAAAGGTACAGTCTATTCATAATACTTTACAAGAAATTGAAGCAGGACGTGTGATTTACTTGATCTTGAAAACTTTAAGAATATGGGGGTTCAGTGGATATGTGAGAAACCATAGAGCCTGTACTGAAATAAAGTTCAAAAAAATTCTATCAGTTGCAGATTAGTCGGTCGGAAGAAAGAAAATTACAAGAAAGAGTAATTTTACGATCCGGTGGACCTTATTTTAAAAAACTTGCCTTTTTTAATATGCAAACTGAATTTCAGAAAGATATTTCTAATTTTGATGAAAGATAATTAGAGTCGGTTATCAAATTTCAAAGTTACCTGTTCAAATTTTTCACTTTATTCGAGTTGGTAAGACGTACTATATGTAGCAAATTGAATTTTCAAATATTAGCCGATGAATTAGGCAAGAATTATAATTTTTGGAATACGAGAACTGGTTCGGAATTTTCACTAATTTGTGTGAATAAATGTTTTACGAAGTATGCTTATTCATTAGAAATTGCGGGAGCACTGGCTCAAGCGTTTTGTGTTACTAACGCAAAGCCAGAATTTATAAATCGCTCGGTAAAACAAGTTTATCCGGAACTTTGGCAAAGAAGGTTACGAAAAACTAGATTAGAAGAAAAGCGGATCCCTTTTTACGGCATAATTTCTTCAAGAATTAAGGAGTTGTAAGATGAAAAAATATATTAAAAAAAGTCAATTTTTATTGGCTAGTGTAGTTTCAATGTTAGCCGGATTAGAAATCCCCTTTAACACCTTTACGTATTCGTATATTTTTGAAATAATTACAAAACATAGAATAAATTTGATTTTACCGTTTGTTGTCATTGTAATTGTTGTTTATGGAATATTGTCGCTTATAGATTATTTAAAAAATGTAATTGTAAATCGAAATATTATTACTATAAACAACCAAATCAAAGTTGGTTATGTTAATGGTGCCGTTATCGATGTTGATCAAGGAAAAAAGAATTTCGAGTCCAATAAATTATCTTTTTTTATGAATGATTTAAAACTTTTAGAAAACAATTACTGGCGGCAATTATTTTCGATTTTAGGGGCAATTACAACAGTGACTGTGACACTGATCTATGCATTGTACAATAATGCTTTGATTACTTTGATTTTTTTGATATTCATGGCTGTACCAAGTTTTGCGCCAAGACTTTTCAAATCTATGATTCAAAATCGAACTGATATTTGGTCTCACAAAAATCAAGAAGTCTCTTCTGTAGTTCGAGACTTGTTCCATGGTGCTTTTACATTAAAACGTTATTTAGTCCCATTTGGGTTTGATTCGCGGTTAAAACAGAAAATTAACGGAATGGAAAAGGCCAACGCTAGTGTAGAAAATGGTATTGCATTTTCGAATAGCTTTATAAGTTTCTTGTTTTATGTGTGCTCATATGGGCCAATTGGTATTGGTATTTTTTTTACAATTCGTGGTGTCATTACATTGCCACAATTTGTAGCAATTCAATATTCATCTAGTTGGATATTAAATGGATTTAACACAATTATTTCTAGTGTAAATACTATCAATAGTACATCAGAAATTCGTAAGCAGGTTAAAAAATTGACTGAAGTAAGTGAACTGTATAAAGCAAATAGTAGGAATATGAATGATGATACTTTCAAAGAACTGGCTTTGAATAATTTGAATTATGCTTATAAAAATAAGTCCATTATTTTCAAGAACTTAAACTTCACAGCAAGAAGAGGAGATAAAATTCTCATTAAGGGGCGGTCTGGAATTGGTAAATCAACACTTTTAAAAATTATTTTACGAGAAATTAAAGAAACGTCGGGGGAAGTGTTATTAAATAACCAAATTTATACTGGAACGACTGCTTATCAAACTTTTGGCGTTGTTAGTCAAGCTCCTATCATTTTTCATGATACTGTTTGGCAAAATTTGACTTTGGGGAAAAAAGTAACTAGAAGCCAAGTAGAAAGCGCGTTGAATCGTGCCGGTCTAAGTTCATTTACAGATGATAAGGAATTATTTCACGTTATAGACGAAGAAGGAAAGGATTTATCTGGTGGTCAGCTGAAAAGAATTGAAATTGCCCGAGCCTTATTAATGAATAGAGAAGTCTTGTTAGTAGATGAAGGCACTGCATCATTAGATACCGAGACCTCTGTTGCAATTCATAAATTGTTGTTTGCTATTCCAGATCTTACATTAATCGAAGTAGATCATCATATACCTGATGAAATCATGGATAATTATAACCGGATATATGAAATCAAGGATCATCAACTGGTGTAAAAGCTGCATTTATAAATAAAATGTGAATATTTGCTTTCAAATTGACATTAGTTGAAGAAAAAATAGAGATTATTTTGAATGAAAGTAGCAAAAAATGGTTTGATAATTGTTTCTCCAATATTCTTATTGGTCATTTATGAAAGGCTTTTTTATCTGAAACATGGGGTCCAGTATTACAGCACTTCATTTCGGCTGCTTTTTGCCCCCTCCAATTTGAAGGGTAGCTCATAAACTTTGATTAATACAACCAATTTTGAGAAACAAGCAAGAACTGTCTAGCCCATATGGATATTTTCAGCCATTATAAGTAACCATTAATCGATTTTACGCATTCATTTATTCCGAAAACAAAGTGGTCAAAGGGGTTAGACCTTTCTCAAATTTGTTTTGAACTTAAAAAAACAGACGTTGAAAAAACACTTAAATTAATGAAAAATCAATTTGACAGGCATAACAAGTTTGAGCGATAGGAGCATTAGGTTTCTATTTTTTTGCAAATGAATCATATGAAGCATGATTGTGGTAATTCCTAAAAGGGGACGTTCAAATTGAATGCTAAAATAGAAAAATGATAAGTTGTTTAAAAGAATATCCTAATCGTTTTACTACAATTGCATATTTGATGATGTTTGTTTTACCCATAATGTTACAAAAGATACTAAGTGAAGTTCTTATATGGTACCTCTTGATGCCTTTTTTTATATTAATGTTTGATTTGTGGATTAGAAAGTTTCAATTTAGATGGTCAAAAGCATGGAAAAAAGTTCAAAAATTTTCATATATTAGAGCAACGGTTTATGCCATAGTTTTGTATTTCATCAACAATGGCGTTACGTATGGTGAAACGCTTTTTCAGGGGGTAAGACTAAATTTTAAAAATTCTATTTCGTTGATGAATACAGTTGGACACGTTCCATTGGTGTTCTTGTATATTTTAATAATTGCGCCAATTATTGAGGAATTTACTTTTCGAGAATTCTTTTTAATGGTTTGACAAATAAATTTGAAGATTTAGATTATCGACCTTTTACTTCAAGAAAATTTGTGATCACAATATCTGCGTGGGTAGTAGCTCTGATGTTTGTGCTGGCATTAGGGATATTGTGGGAGCCAATTATAGTAGGTGGTTATTTTTCATAAAGTTCGCTCAAACTCAAAAACAAACAAGTAAATCAAGTATGGACAACTAAAAGAAGGCTACGATAGGTAATTTTTGACCAAACCAAAGCTTTACAAAATTTGGCTGCTGTTATAAACTATTACATGTTGGCAATTTATGGTGGCGGTATAGCCAAGTGGTAAGGCAGAGGTCTGCAAAACCTTCATCACCGGTTCAAATCCGGTTACCGCCTTGTTTAGACTTTTAAGACAAAACGATTTTTTCTCTCGTAGAAAAAATCGTTTTTTTTATCTTTATCATAAAAGTTTAATCAGTTTTATTCACAATGTTGGTTTGGGTCAAATTTTGGTCCGCAAAAAATAATTAAATATTCTGAAAGGCTTTGTGAGTCACTATAGTAGGGATGGGAAAAACGTGTTTTGATTTTGCACATACGAAGTTGTCTAGGCAACTAAAATTGCAAAAATGATGAGTTGCCGTGGCAGCCTAGAAACCGATGAGTCATCTTTTAAATTATTTGGTTTTCGTAGCTAAGCAGAGAAGTTCACCTTTTTTCCGATGGCGACTATAAAAGTTCAGAGACGGAAAGAGACTGGAAATTTTTCCAGTCTCTTTGTAATTTTTTTACCCATTAATGATTTAAGAATTACTATGCTCGTTACCATAGGGTGCACATCTGGCAGATCATGAATAATTCACCTTATTTATGCTTGTTTTGTAAAATGACCTTACGAATCCCCATGATGATGTCTGTAAAGTCATAAGCTGCAAACAGGAGAATAATCCACCGATAACCATTGGAAGAATCACTAGAGAATAAATAGTAAACAAAAAATATTCCAAACAGCAAGTCAAGAATCATATTAATAAGTAAGGCACGACTAATTCTAATTTTCATGATGACCTCTTTTATCCACCTCGTTAAAACCATCATAGCACAGATTAAGGACCTGCCAAAAGGTTTGTCTTGACAATTTTAGTTTACAAATGTAATCTTTAATTTGTAGATTACATTTGTAAATGGAGGAAAATTATGACTGAAGAATTACCGATTACCACTTCGGAATGGGAAGTTATGCGCATTATTTGGACGTTAGGTGAAGCGACTAGTAATGATGTGATTCAATTACTAGTAAAGAAACGTCAATGGAAAGCTTCGACTGTAAAGACCTTAATCGGGCGGTTGATGCAAAAAAATATGTTAACCGCACAAAAAAATGGGCATACAAATCTTTATCAGTGTACGGTTTCCGAAAAGCATGCTATGGAAAAGGAAGCCACGCGCTTATTTAAAAACATGTGTGCCATGAAAAACGGTCAAGTTTTGGTACAACTCATTAACGAGCTTCAACTAAGTCAAACAGATATTCAAAATTTGCAAAGTGTTTTGGTTGAAAAACAAAAAACAGCGCCGGAAATGGTGGCTTGTAACTGTATTCCTAAGGAGGAAGTTGAACAATGAATCATTCAAAAATGGATATGAATATGGACAATGAGGACATGGACATGCATATGAATCATGACATGATGAACCATGGAGGTCACATGATGCATATGGGAAACCTGAAACAGAAATTTTGGGTTTCCTTGATTCTAATGATTCCAATTATTTTGATGAGTCCGATGATGGGGATATCATTGCCATTTCAGTTTACCTTTGCAGGATCTGATTGGGTGGTCGCTATCCTAGCTACTGTTTTGTTTTTTTATGGTGGCAAACCATTTTTCAGTGGTGCCAAGGGTGAGTGGCAGCAAAAGAAGCCAGCAATGATGATGCTCATTACTATGGGAATCTCTGTTTCATATATTTACAGTATTTATGCTTTTATTTCTAACGATATTCTTAATATTCAACCGCACAAAGAAAGTTTCTTCTGGGAGTTATCAACGTTAATTGTCATTATGCTTTTGGGTCACTGGATTGAAATGAATGCGGTCGGTCGTGCGGGTAGTGCAGTGGATGCCTTAGGTAAATTACTACCAGATAAAGCACATTTGGTTCAAGAAGGCCAGACAAAAGAAGTTAAATTGACTGAGATAAAACTTGACCAGATAATTCAAGTTCGGGCAGGTGAAAAGATTCCCGCTGATGGCGTTTTAACTTCAGGATCTACTAATGTCAATGAAGCAATGGTCACTGGTGAAGCACAACAAGTTAGTAAAAAAGTGAACGATTCGGTGATTGGTGGTTCTATTAACGGTGAAGGTACCTTTGAATTTAAGGTCACTGGAACTGGTAAGTCAGGCTATTTAGCCCAGGTTCAAAAGTTAGTGGCCGATGCGCAACAAAACAAATCGCGAGTTGAGCACATGGCAGATCGAGTTGCAGGCTGGCTTTTTTACGCAGCTTTGGTCATTGGAATTGTATCTTTCATCACCTGGCTGATGATTGAGAACGTGTCAATGGGCTTGTCAATCGCTGTGACAGTTTTAATCATCGCCTGTCCTCATGCCCTCGGCCTTGCTATTCCTTTGGTTACAGCTCGTAGTACGGCGTTAGCAGCCAATCATGGTCTATTGATTCGTAATCGGGATGCGATGGAAGCTGTTAAAAAAGTAAACTACGTGTTAATGGACAAAACGGGTACTTTGACAGAAGGTGTTTTCAAAGTAAATCACTACGAGAGTTATCAATCAAATTATACAGGGTCAAGAGTTCTCCAGTTAATGGCGGCTTTAGAATCCGGATCAAGTCATCCAATGGCATTGGGCATCTTAAATGAAGCCAAACGTAAAAAATTAGAGTTGTTGCAAGCAAATAATGTCCAACAGATAACAGGTGCCGGTTTGCAGGGAACAGTGGATGAAATAACCTATCTGATTGCTTCAGCGACCTATTTAAGTGAACATGGAATTGCGTTTGATCAAAGCGCGTTTGAAAAGTGGGCAAATGCAGGAAATTCGATTGCTTATTTAGTGCAAAATAGTCATGTGATTGGGATGGTTGCGGAAGGTGACCAGATTAAGCCAAGTGCTAAACAAGCCATAGATGATTTTAAACGTATGAAAATTGTGCCTGTCATGCTAACCGGAGATAATGCCCAAACTGCCGCCGTGGTGGCACAAAAACTGGGAATTAAGAATTTTAAGGCTCAGTTACATCCGGAAGATAAACAACGAATTATTAGTGAGTATCAAGAAAAGGGGAATCACGTCATGATGGTCGGCGATGGCGTTAATGATGCACCTAGTTTGGCAAAGGCTGACCTGGGGATTGCGATTGGCTCAGGAACTGACGTGGCAATTGATTCAGCCGATGTTGTTTTGGTAAAAAGCGATCCAATGGATATTGTGAGTTTTATTGAATTGGCGAAGAATACACGCCGAAAAATGACGCAAAACTTATGGTGGGGAGCCGGTTATAATTTAATTGCCCTTCCTTTGGCCGCTGGTGTTTTAGCACCGATTGGATTTATGCTTGATCCAATGGTTGGCGCGATCGTTATGTCGTTGAGCACGATTGTCGTTGCCATCAACGCAATGACTTTAAAACTGAAAAATTAGCACCGCAAGAAAGCCCCAGAAATCAAAAATTTCTAGGGCTTTTATTATGAACTTAAACTGTGTAGCTGATAGGCGGTGTAATTAGCATCGTGATAGTTATAAGCACCACTATCGCTGTATATTTTAAATGGTGCATAACTTGCAGAGCGACGCCAAATTGCGTAGTCGGAGTCTAACTGCCAGATTGTGAGCAAAACACGTTCATTAGGCCTTTTTTCTGGTTGAAGGACAAAGAGATCGTTTAAGCCGATAGGCAACTGGTTAGCATTTGTTAGCTGTGAGATTTTGGCATCAAATACCTTAATTTCTTCTTTCGAGAGCGTAATAAATGAAAAACGGTAAAACCCATTCCACTCCAATTTACCTTTGTGAAATTGAATGAGATAAGTAAGTGGATTTGCAAAAGCAGAAGGTCTCCCAGAGACGTCGAGCAACTGTAAATCATTGTGAATGGAAGTGCTAGATAGGGTCACAAAATGACGATCTGGGTTATTTTTTTCAATTTGTTTTAAAACAGGCCAACTGCCAAAAGTAGATGAAATTTTACTGATCATGAGAATCCCTCCAATCGTTTACAAACTTATTATACCTTGTTACTGTGAATTTATGAAAAGGTTTTCCTCTTTTTCCGAAATATGTTAAGTTATAGGTAGTGGCGGAACAGAATAGGCTGAGTAAAGCAGCTTGGAAGGAGTAATTAAATTGAAATTAACGGTTTTAGGTTATTATGGTGGCTATCCATGGCATGGTGACGGGACCAGTGCTTATTTAATTCAATCAAAAAATTACAATCTATTGTTGGATTGCGGTAGTGACGCCTTATTAACCCTTGAAAAAGTTTTAGATCCTTTGCAATTGGATGCAGTGTTGTTAACACATTATCATCATGATCACACTGCGGATGTTGGAGTATTGCAATATCTTTGGCAATTGAAGTCTGGGGACAAGAAACAAACGTTACTGCCAATCTATGGGCATACGCAAGATCCACTAAATTTTGGAGCGCTAACCTGGCCAGGTGCTACAATTGGAAAAAGCTATAGTGAAGCAGATGTACTTGATTTAGGGCCATTTGAGATTTCTTTTCTTAAAACACATCATCCGGTCCCAGCCTTTGCGGTAAGAATCCGGGAAAAGGATTCCGACAAGGTAATGGTATTTACTTCTGATACAGCTTATTTTTCAGAATTGGCAGATTTTGCAAGTCGAGCTGACCTATTAATGACGGATACAAATTTTTATGCAAACAAAACGGGGAAAAAATGGCACATGACCTCAGCCGAATCCGGAAAACTAGCAAAATTGGCACAGACAAAAAAATTGTTATTGACTCACTTACCACAGACCGGAGATTTAGAACAACTGGTTGAAGAAGCTAAACAAAGTGCAGGAACAAATGTTCATGTGCGATATGCAAAAAAGCTTTTGGAACTGACAATTTGAGGAACATTGGTTAATTGGTATAGGTAAAACTTGACTAACTTTTTGGACATTTTTTATATCTTTATAATTTTTTAATATTATAAAATATGATTGAATTGAATAAGAAATGAATTAAGAAAGGGTCAATTGAAAATTAACTATCTAGGAAAGTTTGCTATATTGATTAGGATAAATAGACAAAAATATAAAAAACGTCCATTAACAATTGACAAAAAGTAAGAAGAAATTTAAAAAAACTATAGCTTTAAAGTTAAATTCAGGTTATAATGGTCATTGTAAAGAAGTTGGACTTGCTTACGTTAAGCATAATTTGGTTCGATTTTCTAAGGAGGAAAAAATATGGTTACTTTATATACTTCACCGAGTTGTACTTCTTGCAGAAAAGCACGTGCTTGGTTAAAAGAAAACAACATTCCTTTTGAAGAACGCAATATTTTTTCCGAACCATTGACAATGGATGAGATTAAATCAATTCTAAGAATGACTGAAAATGGAACGGAAGAAATCATTTCAAAACGTTCTAAAGTATTTCAAAAATTAAATATCAATCTTGACGAATTACCTTTACAAAAACTCTTCGATTTAATTCAAAAGAATCCTGGATTGTTACGTCGTCCAATTATTTTGGATGAGAAACGGTTACAAGTTGGGTATAACGAAGACGAAATTCGTCGTTTCTTACCACGAGATGTTCGTGCTTATGAGCTTCGTGAAGCACAACGTTTGGCAGATTTGTAAAATAAAAGTCAGGTTAATTGCAAAAAGTTAGATTTGTGGGATAATATCCATGAATCTAATTTTTTTATTGGGTTCTGTTGTGTCTCACAACAGAAAATGTGACGAAAGGTTGGGGGTGCAAACAATGGAAATGGAACGAATAAATGATGACACAATTCGAGTTTTAATCGGCAACGATGATTTAACTGAACGTGGTATTACAGTTCTAGATTTATTAGGTAGTCATAAGCAAATAGAAGATTTCTTTTATAGTATTTTACAAGAAGTTGATACGGATCACCAGTTTCAAGAAAACGATGCCGTTACTTTCCAAGTATTACCTAACCGAAATGGACTAGAGCTTTTTATTAGTAAAAATGCTGATATGAAGGGAAATTCAAAAGTAAGTTCTGATAATAATACGTTTAATATCAATAATGAAGATGATGTTTCAGAGTTTATAAAACATCAGTTAGTACAACATGATGGTGAGGATCATAAAAAGGCAGACAAAACTAAAGATGCGAGTCCCGCAGACTTAGAACCTTATTTAAATGATCCAGACACGCATACGCAGGAATTTGTTTTAAAACTACCAAATTTCGAGAGTTTGCCGGAAATTGCGCGAGTTTTGCGTCTAGAAAATGCAGCATCGAATCTTTTTAAATATCAGGGAAATTACTATTTAGACTTGATCTTCTTCGTAGATGAATCAAGTCCTGAAACGGTCAAGGATGAAATGGCCGTTGCTTATGAGTATGCGAACAGTGCGGATGTGACCGCAGATGTGTTGCATGAGCATGGTAAAGAAATCATGAGTCAAAGTGCGTTAGAATTAACGAGACACTATTTTTCATAGGTATTTAATGTGAGAAGACTTTTCTCACGCTTTTATATTGATAGCATCTAATTGCTGATAATAAAGCGTTTAAAAATAGGACCTGACAGGGTGCTATTTTTTTTTGGATTTTAAAACAAATTCCTGCGTATCTTTTTGATGAGGGGGGATGCAAATGTTTGTTGCAAACGACTGTCGGCAAGCTGTTTTAGCTGTCGATGCACTTCATCAAAAAAATTATACCTGTCCCGGCTGCGGTCAACGTGTCATTTTACGGAAAGGGGAAGTGCGCATTGCCCATTTTGCCCATCTTTCCGGACATGGTTGTCATGTTTTTAGTGAGGGCGAAACACAAATTCATTTATCTGGAAAACAACGGGTTTTTGATTGGTGTCGTCAAAATCATTTAGCAGTTAAGCTAGAAGCCTATCTACCCAAACTAAAGCAAAGGCCAGACATCTTGGTTTATTGGCATCATCATTGGACCGCTATTGAATTTCAATGCAGCCCAATTTCTTTTGAACGCTTATGTGAACGTACACGGGGCTATCACAGTCAAGGCTATAAAGTTTGGTGGATTTTGGGACCAACGTATTTAAAAAAGAGACTCACCTTGGAACAAGTTTCTAAATTTTCCTATTTTCAAAAAAAGCTCCACCTATTTATGTCATTTTATAATCCAAAAAGGGATGAATTTCTAGTCAGGCATCACCTTCACCAAGACTTATTTGGTAAATTAAATTGGCAGGTTTATCGTTTTGTCCCATCTAAAATGAAGTTTGACCAACTCTTTTTGGGGCATCTCCCAGTACCCAAAAAAGAAAATAAAGATCGGTATCAAGAAGCTCTAGAGCTACAACGACGTTTGTTAGGACGCTATTGCGATTCTCGTTTAAGCCAAATCCAGCGTCTTTGCTATGTCCACCACTTAAATTTAGCAGGTTGTCCCTGGCTGATTCATGATTCATTTTTTGCTTTACCAACTGGTGTAGCTAGTCCGCTTGAAATCAAGATTTACTTTTTAATTCAATTGCGGGCTAATTATAAGAAAAAGTTGCCGTATCAAACCTTTTCACGGTGGTTTGAACAAGCAAACCAAAATGCAACTTTGATATTTCCAAATATAAGAAATTCACGAATCTGCACAGAAATGAATGTGAAACTTTTGGTGAACTACTTGGCAACTGAGAAATGGATCACGTGTGAAGCTGCCGGTTACCGTATTAATCAGCAGCCTGATTGGTATTCAGATTTATCAGAAAAACTACGGCACTTTTGCGCGTAGTATGCTAAAGTAAGATTAATTTAAGGAGGTAGGTTAAATGACAGAAATCAAAAAATTACCTAAACGTGATGAAGTCCCAGTTGCCTTAACTTGGGATTTAACCACTATTTTCAAAGATGATGCTGCAGCTCATGCTGCTATGAAACAGGTAGAAAACAAAATCTCTTCTGTACTTAAATTCAAAGGAAAATTGCAGGAGAGCAGTGACAGTTTACTTCAAGTGATTCAATTGGAGTTGGCAATTCAAAATGATTTAGAACACATTTATGTGTACGCAGAACTCAAAAATGATCAGGATACTGTCAATAATAAAAACCAAGCCCTAATGGATCAGGTTGCTAGTTTTGTGGCAAATGTGTCAGCCAAACTAGCTTGGATTGATCCAGAAATTTTGGCCATTCCAGAAGAAAAACTAGCCAAATTTCAGGCCGAAGATGCTGCTCTTAGGCCATATTCACATTTCTTAGAGGTTTTGCAACTCAGAAAAAATCATGTGTTGTCTAGTAAGGAAGAAGCCTTATTGGCTGGCGCAAGCTCTATTTTCGATTCGTCTTCAAAAATATTCGGAATTTTAGATAATTCAGATTTGAAGTTTCCATTTGTCAAGAATGCAGAAGGTGAAACTGTTCAGTTGTCACAAGGCATGTATGCAACTTTGCTTCAGTCAACTGATCAGGAAGTGCGCAAACAAGCTTTTCAGCAACTATATGCGGTTTATGAACAATTTAGAAATACGTTTGCAGCCACGCTATCCGGTGAAGTAAAAGTTCATAATTTTACCGCTCAAATTCGTGGCTTTAAAGATGCACGACAAGCTGCAATGAGCCAAAATGCAATTCCCGAAACGGTTTATACAAATTTAGTTTCAGAAGTGAATAGTCATCTCGACTTATTGCATCGCTATGTCAGTTTACGTAAAAAAATCTTAAATCTAAAAGAATTGCATATGTATGATTTATATACACCTATCACGGGAAAGTCGCCACTCAGCTATTCTTATTCCGAGGCAAAAAAAGAAGCCAAACAGGCTTTACAAATTTTAGGTGAAGATTATGTCAGCCATGTTCAAGAAGCTTTTGACAACCGCTGGATTGATGTTGTTGAAAATCAGGGGAAACGGAGTGGCGCGTATTCTTCTGGCGTGTATGGGACGAATCCTTTTATGCTTCTGAACTGGCAAGATGACTTAGAAAACTTGTTTACATTGGTACATGAGATGGGTCACAGCATGCATAGTTATTACACGACTCATAATCAGCCTTATCAGTATGGGGACTATGCCATTTTTGTGGCTGAAATTGCATCTACCACAAATGAAAATCTGTTAACACAATTCTTGTTAGATAAGTATGACGATCCCCAGATTAAACTGTATGTGTTGAATCATTATCTGGATGGCTTCAAGGGTACGGTTTATCGGCAGACTCAGTTTGCTGAATTTGAACAGTTTATTCATGAAGCAGATGCTAACGGGGAGGCCTTGACTGCGGAGATGATGTCTGATTTTTATGGTAAACTGAATCATCGTTACTATGGGGATGCGGTGATTAATGATCCGCAAATTAAGTCTGAATGGACACGAATTCCACATTTTTACTATAATTATTATGTTTATCAGTATGCAACTGGCTTTGCAGCGGCTTCGTCCCTAGCAAATGGTATGACTAGTCAACGATCACAGGCTCGTGAAAAATATCTGAATTATCTGAAGTCTGGGAGTTCAGATTTTCCATTAAATGTGATGAAAAAAGCAGGGGTCGATATGACTAAAACAGACTATTTAGAAGATGCATTTGCGATGTTTGAAAAACGTTTGAATGAATTTGAAGCACTACTATAAAAAATAAAGGATTTCTTAACAATAACGATGAATATCGTGACAGTTGAGAAATCCTTTATCTTTTTGAACAATAACTATATTTTATAAAACATGTGGAAATGAGATGGTTGGATGGGTGAAACTAATTGAAGAGGACAATGGACAATCGGTGTCTTGACAAATTTGTTGCAAGACATCATCGCTAAAATTTTCAACTAAAATCCCGCATTCATCAGCTTGGTCGTCGAAAATTACAGCAGATGGCGAAGAAGTGACGTTCATCTCTAAAGCGGTTTGCTGATCAGCTTTAAAAGAGTCTTTTGCTAATTGAGAACGACGGTCGACTTCAAACATTTCTAAATCCAGATGAGCTTGCCTAGCAATTTCGGAACCTAAGCTTTGAGAGTAAACGATACCTTTTTGATTCAGTTCAGTTTGCATTAATTTCAAAAACGTCCGTCCATCACGTTTACATTGGAATAGTGCGGCCTTATAGTCCAAAATCAGATGATACATGTCTTCGGCCAACGCGTTATAGTTTTCATACGACTGATTATCATTACTATGCAGGTAGTCTTGAACAAGTTGCATATTTAACATAGGGATAATTTGGAAACTCACCTTTTGATCCACGTTATGGACAAATTCCATCATCACTTTTTCCGAGCGCATACAAGGTTTCCCTAATGGCGCTACAAACAAATAGACATCAAGCATTAGACTTTCCTCCAACAAACCGTTTTTATATGTTTTTTTATTTTTTTTAAAAGACAACAGTATTGACTTTACCAAATTTTGAAAAAATATCAAATAAATTGTTTTCTTAATTTTGATTTCAGCTGTATCTTAGCTCATAAATGGGTGAAAGGTAAAGAAAAATGGCCTGTAGGAAACGTGTGAAAATTTGCACGGTCTTTCAAGCAGATTAAACGGGTCTTTTATGCTAAAATTAAAGTTAGTGTTGTGTAAAGTGAGGCAAGAGACGTGATAACTAATTGGGATCAATTCCTATTACCATATAAACAAACTGTTGATGAATTAAAAATTAAATTACGTGGTATTCGCAAACAATTTCAAAATCATGATCAACAAAGTCCCATTGAATTTGTTACGGGACGCGTCAAACCGGTTTCAAGTATTAAAGAAAAAATGGTTCGCCGTCAAGTACGTGAAGATCGTTTAGAAAAAGATATGCAAGATATCGCGGGTGTCCGTGTGATGTGCCAGTTTGTGGAAGACATCTATCAAGTGGTGGACTTACTGCGAAAACGCACGGATATGACTATTATTGAGGAACGTGATTATATCAATAATGAAAAGCCTAGCGGGTATCGTTCTTATCATATCGTTGTCGAATATCCGGTGCAGTTGATTTCAGGAGAGAAGAAAATTTTAGCTGAAATTCAAATCCGCACATTAGCCATGAATTTTTGGGCTACGATTGAACATTCTTTAAATTATAAATATCAGGGTGAATTTCCTAAGGAATTAAGTGAACGTTTGCAGCGCGCTTCAGAAGCGGCGTTTTCTTTGGATGAAGAAATGTCAGAGATTCGTGAAGAAATTCAAGAAGCACAAAAGTTGTTTTCGCGTGAGCGTTCAGATCATAATATGTATGGATCACATAAGGACTGATAAGAATGAAAGTAGCAGTTTATAGTACACGTGCGAATAACGCACAAAATGTTGCCGATCAACTGACAAAAAAATTACAAGAAAATCAAATTACCGTTGATAATGCACAACCAGATATTGTGGTGTCGGTAGGTGGCGATGGCACATTGTTATCTGCCTTTCAATACTACCAAAGTCAACTGGCACACATTCGGTTTATCGGTGTGCACACGGGACATTTGGGATTTTATACGGACTGGCGTGACTATGAGCTAGACGATTTAATTAAAGCTATTAAAGCAGATAACGGCGAATGTATCAGTTATCCAATCTTAGACGCAGACGTGCTGTTTGTTGGTGAGACTCGTCCGAAGCGTTATCATGCGGTGAACGAGTCCACTATTAAAAAGGTCTCGTCAACATTAGTTGCAGATGTCTACTTGAAGGATAAGTTGTTTGAACGTTTTCGTGGAGATGGACTTTGTATTTCCACACCAACGGGATCAACAGCTTATAACCGTTCAGTAGGTGGCGCGGTTGTACATCCGCAACTTGAGGTGCTACAAATGGCTGAGATTGCCTCTATTAATAATCGTGTGTTCCGAACTTTAGGTGCGTCTATCATCCTAGCACCGGACGAATGGATTACCATTCGTCCGGCTCACGGCGGTAATTTTAATTTTACAGCAGATCAAGTGAATGTATTTAATACGCCAATTGAACAAATCGAGTACCGAATTGGAGAACAAAAAATTAATTTTGCGAAATATCGACATACGGGATTTTGGAACCGTGTCAGAAATGCGTTTATTGGTGATGGTAATGAAGATTAGTTGGCAAGTAAAGGTAGAAAGTCCGGAGAAGATCCGAACTTTTTTGTATCAAAAGGGTGTTTCACGGACCTTGTTGAAGGGAATTAAATTTCACGGTGGTCAAATTGAACGAAACCATGAACCAGTACGTGTTTTAGCAGAAGTAGTGACTGGTGATTTAGTGACATTAACGCTACCTCCTGAAATTGCAAATGACCATGTGAGCGCGTCCGATGGCCCCATTGATATCTGTTATGAAGATGCGCATTTTTTGGTCGTTAACAAGCCGGCCTATTTAGCTACTGTGCCATCGCATTTGTATCCGAATGATACTTTGGTCAATCGTGTGAAGGGCTATTACCAACGCCAGAACTATGAAAGCCAAGTCACTCATGTGGTGACGAGGCTTGATCGAGATACTTCCGGTTTGGTTATTTTTGCGAAACACCATTTCGCACATTCTGTTTTAGATAAACAATTAAAGGCACGACAATTGAAAAAGAGCTATGTCGCAGTGGTGAGTGGTCATTTGAATCAGCGTCATGGCGTGATTGATTTGCCAATTAACCGTGATCCAAGTTCTTTTATAAGACGTCAAATTGCTGAAAGTGGTCAGGGACGTCGTTCGGTAACTGAGTACTGGGTGAGTAAATCACTTCGACAAGCTACTTTAATTAAAGTACGGTTGCATACGGGCAGAACACATCAAATTAGAGTTCACTTTGCAGGGCTAAGGCATCCATTAGTGGGTGACGTTTTATACGGTGGTTCTGGCAGTGGCTATATGCAACGACAAGCGTTACATTGTGCGTCGGTTTCATTTTATAATCCATTTTTAAATCAACAAATTACGGTGATGGCACCTTTACCAAAAGACTTCGCAGCATATTTGGAACAAGAAATTCGCAATCTTTAAGGTAATGGAGGGGTAAATCATGACGGAAGAATTAGAAAACATTGAAGTTGAACTTGAAACGCTTTTAAACAAAAATAGTCGAAAAAGGTTTCGTAAACTGTTTTTGAGTTTACATGGTTACGAGCAAAGTCAACTTTTTGCAGAATTCGATTTGTCCCAACGAAAACTGGTTTATACCTTTCTAACTCCAGAAGAACTTGCAAATGTTTTCGATGATACCGAAGAAGATCCAGTTGAAGCTGGCAAATACTTAGATGAGATGCCCCCAGCATACGCGGCGCGGCTGTTGACTGAGATGTACACTGATAACGTTGTGGATATCTTGGCTGATATGCGACCGCTGGCACGACGTAAATACTTGAATTTACTACGGGCAGAGGATGCTAATAAAGTTCGCAATTTAATTCATTATGAGGATCAGACAGCCGGTTCCTTAATGACCACTGAATTTATTGCAATCAATCAGAATCTTACAGTCGGAAAGGCCATGCAACAGGTTAAACAAGGGGCACAGGAAGCCGAAATTATTACGTATATTTATGTGACTGATGATTATGGCATTTTAGTTGGCGTTTTGTCAGTACGTGATCTGATCACGCACTCTGACGAGGAAGCCATTGCCACAATTATGACGTCACGTGTTTTAGCCGTGGATGTCAATGAAGACCAAGCGCAGATTGCAGAGCAAGTGCGTGATTACAATTTCGTGGCGATTCCAGTTGTAAATCAAAGTGAAAAAATCGTGGGAATTATTACGGTTGATGATATCATCGACGTTATTGATGAGGAGTCCGCAGAAGACTATTCACATTTAGCTGGTGTTGATACACAAGATGTGACACGTAACCCGTTTAAAACGGCCTTTAAGCGACTTCCGTGGTTGATCACACTACTTTTCATGGGGATGATTACGGCCACTTTAATTAACCATTTTGAAGGCTTGCTGGCTCAGGTGAGTGTATTGGCCGTTTTTATTTCCCTGATTACGGGAACGGCAGGAAACGCAGGTACCCAAAGCCTGGCGGTGGCGGTTCGTCGCTTAGCTATGAATAGTCATCTTAAAATTTGGCGACTGTTATTAAACGAAATCGCGACTGGTGTCATTATTGGTGTGGTAACTGGTCTTTGTGTGTGGCTAATGGTGGGAATTTGGAAACACGATTTAGTTCTTGGCGGCATTGTGGGCATAGCGATGGCAAGTGCTATTTTCGTGGCAAATTTAGCCGGTAGCCTAATTCCAATTGGGATGGAAAAGATTGGGGTAGATCCTGCTGTAGCCAGCGGACCATTTATCTCGACACTTAGTGATTTAACGAGTGTTTTAATTTATTTCAGTATCGCACAATATTTTTTGCAGATGTTTATTCATTAGAGAGAATTGACCTCGCAATAATGATTTGTGGATCCTGAATTGAATAAAGTATGCAAAAAATAGGCCCTCAGTATTGGATTACAATCCAGTACTGGGAGCTTATTTAGTGTAAATATTATTTTTATGGCTTAGAGCCGTCCAACGATTTTAGTTCCGTGTGCTTCTTTAACTTTAAGAGTTTCCGTAACTTCGGCCAGATTTTGGGCGGTGATGCCACCGCCGGGTAAAATGATCAATCGGTGGTTTGCATAAGCAATCGTTTGTTTTAGGTGTTCATAGTTTGCAGCTATGGGTGTGCTTAACTCACCACCATGGGTCAAAATGCGGTCTACACCAGCATTTGCGAGCCAATCAATGGCAGTGGCTTGCTTATCTTGGGGAATCGCATCAAATGCCATGTGAAAAGTAATTTGCATACCCCCAGCTGCTGCAATCAACATTTCTAGTGCGTCTGTATCTAGATCACCTTGTTTGGTTAGGACACCAAAAACAACGCCATCAACGCCTAATTCTTGAGCTTGAAAAACATCAGCTTCCATAATTTTTAATTCAGTATCCGTATAAACAAAATTACCACCACGAGGTCGAATCATTGCCATAACGGGCACATGATGTTCACCCGCATACTTTTGAGTTTCAGCCATCACACCTTTGCTAACGGTGGTACCACCGACGGCTAAGTTGTCACAAAGCTCAATGCGACTAGCACCTGCGCGAATTGCATCCGGAATTTTGGTAAAATTTTCTACAGCCACTTCTTTTATAATCATGTGAGAACTCCTTATTGCTTACTTTTGGTTAAACAAAACACAAACTCCCTCGGGAACAGCAACGTCCTTTTGTAATAAGCTCAGTTTACCAGTTTTTAGTGAGCGTGCAAATAAGGTTGCGTTGTCCGTGTTCTGATTTACACAAACCACAAATTCTTCACTTGGATCTAAGGCAAAGTCTCTAGGAAAACTACCTTCTACCGAAATGTTTTGGATTAGATTTAAGGTGCCATCTTGATTGATTTCAAATACGGCTAGTGAATCATAGCCTCGATTAGAAACATAAAGGAAGTGACCATCACGGCTAATTTTAATGGCGGCAGCACCGTTATGTTTATCCCATGTTGAGGGGATGGTACTGATAGATTGAACACGGCTGAACTTGCCAGTTTTTGCATCGTAATCTAAAACATCAACGCCACTTCCTAATTCACCTGCTAAATAAGCTTTAGTGCCTTGGGGAGCAAAGACAATATGGCGAGGGCCAAATCCTGGCGCTGTCTTATAACGCGCCACTTCAGAAAGCTGACCGGTTTTTGAAACGTCGTAAGTGTATACTTCATCGGTTCCCAAATCGCAAACAACAAGACGATTGTCAGGAGTTAAATCACTAAAGTGTACGTGAGCACCGTCAGCCTGTTCAGGTTTGGGCCCTTTTCCTGAGTGAGTGACCACATCTGTTTGTTGCAAGGTACCATCAGCTTGAATTTTGTATACTGTGACGGTTGCTAAGTGATAGTTAGAGCTGTAAAGCAATTGCCGTGCTTCATCAACAGCTACATAGGCAGGTGAATTGCCTGGTGTCACCGCATGTTGCACAACTTTTGCGGGATCCTGGTTAAGGTCGACGACACCCACACCGCCGTTTTCGCCTTTTTGGTCAACCGTATAAAGGAATTGACGTTTAGATTTTGCCAAATAGGTAGGATTGCCTAGTTCAGCAACTAATTCTAAGTGGTCTAAAGATTTTTTCTCTGTATCTAAAGTCATTTTGTAAACGCCATGACTTGTCTTTTTAGTATATGTGCCAATAAAAAATGATTCTTTCAATATAAGGACCTCCTTGTGATCTCTAATAAAAAAGTATAGCACAGTTTTTTGCAGTCATGGGCACGCTTCCATTTTCTTTATATCTCGAAGATGACTATGCTACAATGTAAGCAACCATTAATCATGAGGAGAGGATAGTAAATGATAACATCTGAAATTGTTGCAATTGGTAAAAATTCCATTGTCGAAAATGATCCCTTGGTCATTTTATTTGGTCCAGAAGCCACAAACAGTTTAAAAGACGTGGCGCTTATTCAAAAGTTTGATCAAAAAGCGCCTAAATTTAACTTAAAACGCGGGGCTCGTATTCGGATTCGTGAGCATGAATATGAAATTACATTTTGTGGTAAGTTGGTAAATGCCAATTTAAGCGGAGTGGGTCATGCCACTTTATGTTTTGAGCCCGTACCAGACACACCTTTACAAAGTGCGATCTACTTATCACCGGAAAAGTTCCCCGGCTTTTCAGTTGGTGATAAAATAACTTATATTTTTTAAAGAGCGGTGGTGATTTTTTGAAAACAACAAAAGAAGCTTGGCGAAGCTGGTTTTCAAAATTAGTTCTAAATAATCGCGTTGTCGTTAATTTAATGATTGTCCTCTTGTGCTTATTAATTATTTGGACATTTTCCAAAGTGACTTGGTTTTTTCAACCAGTAAGTGATTTTGCCGACATTGTGGCACTTCCGGTGGTTTTAGCAGGTGTTTTATTTTACTTATTCAACCCACTAGTTGACCGACTTGAAAAAAAATATCACATCAATCGTGTGTGGACAATTAGTGCTTTGTTCGTGGTGGTCATCCTTTTAGTGGTATGGGGAATTGTGGCACTGATCCCGGTTATTCGTAACCAGGCCACAGATTTTTTGAACAATTGGCCGTCGTACTGGAATCATTTGGTCAATCAATTAGAGGCTTGGTTAAACGATCCGCGTTTAGGCCAGTTTCAAAAAGAGTTTGATGAAATCAGCAAAACAACCACAAATTCGTTTTCAAAGTGGGCAAGCTCCTTTGCTAATCAAACGTTTAGTTCAGTAAGTGGTGTGATCAGTTTAATTACGAAGATTATTGTAGGAATTATTACCATGCCCTTTATTCTTTTTTATTTGCTGAAAGATGGGCATCGACTACCAAAATATTTGGCCCATTTTCTTCCAATTCGTAAACGTGCAGGGTTCATTGCGACTTTAGGAGAAATTAATGGTAAGTTAAGTGGCTATATCCGTGGTCAATTGATTGTAGCATTCTGTGTGGCAGTGATGTTTTTTGTAGGTTATGCAATTGCTGGTCTCAAGTTTGCCTTAACGTTAGGAATTGTCGCTGGTGTCCTTAACTTAATTCCATATTTGGGTTCATTCCTTGCAATGATTCCTTCTATTGTGCTTGCCGCATTTATTTCACCTTGGATGCTAGTTAAAGTCTTGATTGTATTTGCCGTTGAACAGACGATTGAGGGCCGTTTGATTTCGCCATTAATTTTAGGAACCAATCTTGGAATTCATCCGGTCACCATTTTGATCGTGTTGCTTGCTTCTGGACGTATGTTTGGTGTGTTAGGTGTTATCTTTGGGATCCCTGTGTATGCAGTTTCTAAAGTGATTTTAACGCATCTTTTTCGGTGGTATAAACGTCAAAACGGTGGCTATGAAGATGGTGGAGAATGAAGAAAGCCGATTTTCTGGAAATCTTTAGAAAATTGGCTTTTTTTTATTTTGGCATGGTATATTTAAAATAATCATTAAAAATTAAAAGGGGAGCTCAACAAGTTGAAAAAAAGAGAAAAAGCGATTCAGTTTGTTAAACAACACCTAAACTTGTTTCGGTGCCCTGTTTGTCAGCAAGGTTTTGTAACGGTTGAGAATGGGAGTGTCCGTTGCCCAAATCAACATAGTATTGATATTGCCAAAAAAGGAACCCTTTATTTTTTGAATCATGCAGTGAAAAGTGAATACGATGCAGAAATGCTAGCTTCAAGACGACGAATTCTAACTGCTGGGTTATTCGATCCAATTTGCCAGGTCTTTGCACAAAATATGCAGGCTGATGAAATTGTGCTGGATGTGGGATCCGGAGAGGGAACCCCCTTACAAAAAACACTTTCTTTTTTACAAGCGCCAACTGCCATTGGTTTTGATATTTCGACCGCAGGTATCAATTTGGCTACGCAATTAATGAGTCCTGCTTTCTTTTGCGTAGCAGATCTTGCTAACTTGCCATTTAACAACGATTCGTTTACAACTATTTTAGATTTATTTTCACCGTCAGCATATGCTGAATTTCATCGCGTATTAAAGCCTGGTGCACAGGTGCTTAAAGTAGTGCCTAATGCCGATTATTTGGTGGAGTTACGTCACTTGCTGTACGATCAATCGAGTCAACATGCCGCCTATGAGAATGATCAGGTTGTGGAACTCTTTGAAAAACATTTCCCCAATTCTGAAAACAAGCGTATCCGCTATACTTTCGAATTCTCACCGCAACTTCTTCCTGATTTAATTCAGATGACACCATTACATTGGGGAGCTAGTCAAGCCACCATTGAAAAAGCAAAAAATTCAGGTTTAACTCATATTTCGGTAGATGTAACCTTGCTAAAAGGCGTGGTTGCTTAAGTTACACCAATTTGAAAATTTGCAAAAATTACTTTTTGGTGTTAACATTCTATAAGAAATCGGTTGCTAGGTGACATCGAGAAATCGTTGGCAGTTAGCAAGTTGTACTTCATCTAACGTAGAAGCTCGCCGTGCCTACACCGAGTATCTACGCTTTTTTTGTTGTTTGGACAAAGTTATAGCAGTATGATTACTTTTGAGTAGTTATTAAATTATGAGAGTGGGACTAAAAATGGCAAATCACATTGTACTTTTTGAACCGTTAATGCCTGCCAATACGGGTAATATTGCACGGACTTGTGCAGGAACTGATACTGTACTTCATTTAATTAAACCTTTAGGATTTTCTGTGGACGACAAGCATCTGAAACGCGCCGGATTAGACTATTGGAAGGATGTAGATCTGGTATATCACGAAAATTTACCAGCATTTATTGATTCCGTACCTAATCTAGATTACTTGTATTTAGTATCTAAATTTGCTGATCATGATTATACGGATGTTGATTATCGTGATGATCAACAGGATCATTATTTTTTGTTTGGTAAAGAAACAACGGGGTTACCAGAGCCGTTTATGCGTCAATACCCAGAAAAGGCAATTCGTATTCCGCAAGATGATGATCATATTCGGGCACTTAATTTGTCAAATAGTGTTGCAATCGTAATCTATGAAGCTTTACGACAGCAAAATTTTCCGAATTTACAACGGGTTCATCATTACGACAATGATAAATTAAAATAAAATTTTTATTATTCTTTGAAGAAAGGAGGGAAATTTTTGGCAACCAAAAGGAAGAAAACAACGCATCGCAGAAAAAAATATGCGAAAAAAGGTGATTGGCAAAAGTTCTTTCAGTCAAAATACTTCTTAGGCGGTATTTTTGTTTTACTGGCGTTAATCGGTTATTTTTCAGTGGGTTACGTTGGCGTTTTAGTTGCTAACGTATTTCGGTTGTTGGTCGGTGATACTTTTCAATTTTTGATTCTTTTGTTTGGCCTGTATGGTTTAGTTTTGCTTTTCACAGGCAAAGAACCAAAGCTGAAGGGATTTTTTCACTACATATTGGGCGGCAGTTTGGTTTATTTAGGTGCCATTTTGATTGTAACCACACGCTTCTTTGAACAAAGTAACCAACATAATCATTTTATTGTGACGACATGGCATGCGCTAGCTGATGCTTTTCGTTATGCCTCAATTGGCGAGCCTGTGGGCGGTGGCTTAATTGGTAGCGTGCTCTATACAGTAACGGATTTCGGGTTTGCCGAAATTGGTAGCTTGTTTTTGGGCTGGTTGCTTATCGTATTTGGGATTGCGGTTTTCTTTGGGATCCCGGTCGATAAAATTTTGCAGATGATTGCAGTGTTTGCTGGTAACTTGGTGAAGCTGGCGCAAAATGGATTTGAGCAGGGAAAACGCTTCGTTCAAGCCAAATGGCAGCAGCACGCGCACACACAAATCAAATCTGAAAAAAAACGTCAAGAAATCAAGAAAACTCCCGTCGAGCCTGAAATTAAGATGACTGGGCCTGAGCTAATGGCTTCACAAAAGCCGGTCACTAAAACGCCGCGTGAGCCATCGATTCGTGTGGCCTCGGAGCAAGAGCAAAATCATGTACAACCCAAGGCTGAGGAGGTCAAAGAAACGGCATTTCAAAATACCGAGACTTTGGCTAATCCGGATTATCAGTTACCGAAGTCCAGTCTTTTGACGACAATCCCACAAACGGATCAAAGTCAGGAGTACAAGACTATTCAAAAAAATACGAAAATTTTACAACAAACTTTAACTAGCTTTGGTGTTAAAGCTACTGTCAAAAGTGTGAGTTTGGGTCCATCTGTAACTGAATACGAATTACATCCTGATATTGGGGTGAAAGTGAGCAAAATTGTGGGTTTGGCTGATGATATTGCATTAGCATTGGCTGCAAAAGATATTCGGATAGAAGCGCCGATTCCAGGAAAATCCTTAATCGGAATTGAGGTGCCTAACACAGAAATTGCGACCGTATCATTCCGAGACATTATTGAAGCGCAACCGTCACATCCAGATGCAATTTTGCAGGTGCCAATTGGCCGTGATGTTTCTGGTAATTTAGTTTTGGCAGATTTAGTTCGTATGCAGCATTTGCTTATTGCCGGGGCAACAGGTAGTGGTAAGTCAGTCATGATTAACGTGATCATCACTAGCTTACTAATGAACGCAAGACCGGACCAGGTTAAGTTTATTTTGATTGATCCAAAGAAGGTTGAATTGGGCATCTACAAAGATATTCCTCATTTGCTTACGCCTGTTGTGACTGATCCTAAAAAAGCAGCGCGGGCACTGCATAAAGTGGTGGCAGAGATGCAACATCGTTATGACCTCTTTGCTGAAAGTGGTCAAAAAAATATAAAAACTTATAATCAATATATTAGTGAAGAAAATCAGAAAGATGGTAAAAATCGTCCGCATCTTCCTTATATCGTGGTTGTGGTTGATGAATTAGCAGATTTGATGATGGTTGCACAAAATGCAGTTGAAGATGCGATTATTCGTTTGGCACAATTGGCGCGTGCTGCTGGAATTCACATGATCATCGCTACACAACGACCCTCAGTGGATGTTGTTACCGGATTAATTAAAGCTAATGTTCCTTCACGAATTGCGTTTGCAGTTGCGAGTGGTACAGACTCACGGACCATTATTGATTCAAATGGAGCCGAAAAACTATTGGGACGTGGTGACATGTTGTATTATCCAATGGGAAAAAGCAAACCGGAGCGTGTTCAAGGAGCTTTTATTTCGGATAAAGATGTTAAAGCTGTAGTCAACTTTGTAAAACACCAACAAAAAGCTGCTTATGATGAATCCTTGATTGTGACGGATGAAGAGGCACAAGCTGATGAGCAAGCTAGTGTGGATGAAAAAGACGAGTTGTATGATCAGGCTGTGGCCTTGGTGACAGAACTCCAAAAAGCAAGTACATCTATGTTACAGCGGCGATTCAGAATTGGGTACAATCGTGCCGCAAGAATTATTGACCAGTTAGAAGCTAATGGTGTGGTTGGCCCTCAAGAAGGTAGTAAACCACGGCAGGTTTTTACTAAAAAAGAAGATTAGCTATAAAAAATCACAAGTTTGATTACCCTAAAATAAGGTAATCAAACTTGTGATTTTTTTAACCCAATAAATTAAGTGAAGATAGGGCAGTTAAAACAACTGAACCAACCATTGTGATAATCATGATCCAAACAACAATCATCGTAACCTTTTGGAACGTACTTTTCTTTTTCTTCATACTGGCACCACTTTCTGAAATGTTACACACTATTCTAACGTGTTAATTTTAACTTTTCAAATTTTTTTCTAATCCCCCAAAATTAGCCTTCTTTTTTTGAAATTCTAAAAAAAATCCCCACCATTTAACCACTTAACTCGCATTACGTTTATAAATCTTGTTATAATGGGTTTTGTAATCGATTTTAGCTAATCTAAAAAACCGCTTAATCTATTTATTTTTTTCAAAAATTAAGCATTTCAAAAATGTTTTTAAAATTGGTGGTAGGTAGTGGTACAAAGTGGTAAACTGAATTTGTAATCGGAAGGAAAGGGGCAATTAGGATGTTCATGGGCGAATATCAGCATTCACTTGATTCAAAAGGACGACTAATTGTGCCGGCCAAGTTTAGAGAGGACCTGGGAACTGATTTTGTAATCACACGGGGGTTAGATGGCTGTTTGTTTGGCTATCCATTAACGGAGTGGCAACATATTCAGGATAATCTCAAAAAATTACCGTTAAATAAACGTAACAACCGAGCATTTGTTAGATTTTTATTTGCGGATGCGACGCAATGTAATTTTGATAAACAAGGACGAATTAACATTCCTAAACAATTACGAGAACATGCAAAATTGACAAAAAAATGTGTTTTAGTTGGTGTATCTAACCGATTTGAAATTTGGGATGAAGCCCAATGGAATGAAGTTACCGCAGATACTGAGGAAAATTTTGACGATATTGCCGAAAATTTAATTGATTTTGGCCTGTAGGAGTATGAAAAATGAGTGAATTTCAACACACGACGGTGTTACTGAGTCAAGCAGTTGATGAATTAAAAATTGATCCGGATGGCATATATGTTGACTGTACACTTGGTGGCGGTGGCCATAGTCAATTAATTTTGAGCCAATTAAGCGAAAAGGGACATTTGTATGCCTTTGATCAAGATGTGGCAGCGATTGAATATAATCAAACCCACTTAAAAACGTACTTAGATCGTAAGCAAGTTACATTTATTGAAGATAATTTTAAAAATATCAAAAAAGACTTAAATGCGTACGGCATTTCAGAAGTTGATGGCATTGTGTATGATTTGGGTGTATCTTCGCCACAATTAGATGATGCCAAAAGAGGGTTTAGTTACCAGCACGACGCTCCGCTAGATATGCGGATGGACCAGTCAGCTGAGTTAACGGCCCAGATAGTGGTGAATGAGTGGTCTTATGAAAACTTGGTCAAAATATTTTTCCGCTATGGTGAGGAACGTTATTCAAAACAGGTTGCTCGAGAGATTGAACGTAGACGTGATATTGCTCCCATTGAGACGACGGGAGAACTAGTAGAGATTATCAAAAAGGCAATTCCAGCAGCTGCAAGAAGGACAGGTGGTCATCCGGCTAAAAGAGTTTTCCAGGCTATCCGGATTGCGGTTAACAATGAATTGGGCGTCTTGGAGACCTCACTAGAACAGGCTTTAGATTTATTAAAGGTTGACGGCCGTGTAAGTGTTATTACGTTTCAGTCTTTAGAGGATCGCCTCGTTAAAAATATTTTTAAAGAAAATGCTAATTTGCCTGAACTTCCTCCAGGCCTGCCAGTCATTCCAAAGGAACTTGAACCACATTTTAAATTAGTCACACGAAAACCCATTTTGCCAAGCAAAGACGAACTTACACAAAATCATCGTGCTCACAGCGCAAGACTTCGCGTTATTGAAAAAATAAAATAGGGACTGATTTTAATGGCACAAAACAATTTAGCAGAAGCATTTCCAGCGAGTAAACCGGTAAAGCGGCGTATACCGGATCTTAAGGAGGAAACATTACATAAGGCAAAAACGGTTGTAATTCCAAAGTCTTTGCCATTTTCAAAATTCGAAAAAATATTGATAACATTCTGCGGTATAATTTTGACAGGCTTAATGATTTTTGTAATTTCTGGTAAAATTGCATTATCAAGTGCTGAACACAATCTTTCAAGCTCGCAGGCGCAGGTCACAAAGATAACTTCTGATAATAGTAATTTAAAGCAAGAAGTTAATCAGCTTTCCAGCCGAACCCGTTTGAACAAGATTGCCAAACAGTTTGGATTAAGCTTGACAACTCAGAATATAAGGAATGTTAATAAATGAACAATAAAGAAAAACGTTCAAAAGAAAACGACAATAATAAATCAAGCCAAAATCGAAGAGCGTTCGGTCAGTGGCTTTTTTTCATAGCAATTGCCCTCTTTGTTATCTTGATTCTACGCTTTTCCTATATTGCAATTGGCGGGACTGTAGAACACATCAATTTGAGTTCACAGGCCCGTCGTTTGTATACAGATAATAAAGTTTTAAAAGCGCAACGAGGCTCAATTCTGGATGCATCTGGACAGCCAATTGCGGAAGATACAAGTACGTATTCAATTTATGCTGTGCTGGATAAATCACAAGTTGGTGCAAATAAAAAGCCGCTTTACGTCACAAATAAACGAAAAACAGCTAAAGTGTTGGCAAAGTATTTGCCTATTAGTGAGAATAAAGTGTTTAAGGCACTTAATCCTAGTAACGGAAAATCTTTTCAGGTGGAGTTTGGAACCGCAGGGAAAAATCTTTCTGTTGCCACAAAAGAAAAAATTGAATCATACAAGTTGACGGGAATTAACTTCATTCAATCAGAGGCACGTTTATATCCTAACGGAATTTTTGCATCTAATTTGATTGGAATCACGTCGCAAACACAAAAGAAAAATTCTGATATTACTCAGTTAAACGGCGTAATGGGAATCGAAAGTGCCTTTAATAAGCAACTTACAGGTAGTGACGGGCAGCGTTCTATTCAAAAAGACAAGTTTGGTTATCAA
Source organism: Pediococcus cellicola (assembly GCF_001438655.1). Lineage (GTDB taxonomy): Bacteria > Bacillota > Bacilli > Lactobacillales > Lactobacillaceae > Pediococcus > Pediococcus cellicola. Next base: position 41,342 of record NZ_JQBR01000010.1, on the reverse strand, counting down.
TTACCCGCTTCACAAGAAGAAAAAGCAGCGATTAATGGGGAAAATGTGTATACCACGCTGGATACACGTTTACAAACGCTCCTTGAATCTGAGATGTCTAAAGTGCAAGGGCAAGTACATGCCAAATCAATGACAGCTACTATTCTCAATGCCAAAACCGGAGCCATTTTAGCGACGTCACAACGACCAACCTTTAACCCCACTACCAAAAGTGGGATTAGCAAGTCTTGGAATAATGCGATTGTGCAAGATACATTTGAACCTGGATCAACGATGAAAGTTTTTACAACGGCAGCAGCCATTAATAGCGGTCATTTTAATGCAAAGGAAAGATATAAGTCAGGAACGTATACCATTGATGGACAAATCGTCCCTGATTGGCAAACTTCTGGGTGGGGCTTAATTACCTATGAGGAAGGATTTGCGCGTTCAAGTAACGTAGCGATGGCCCATTTGGAGCGAAAAATGGGAGCAGCAACCTGGAAAAAATACATTAATAAATTTCATTTTCTAAAGAGTACTAATTCTGGGCTTAATGGAGAAGCCAAAGGAAATATGCAATTCAGTTATCCGATTGATCAGGCTGACACGGCTTTTGGCCAGGGAATTGATGTGACTAACATGCAAATGCTGCAGGGATTCACGGCGATTGCAAATAATGGTAAGATGATAAAACCTCAGTTCATCAAAAAAGTTGTTGATACTGATGGTAAAGTTGTTTACAAAATGAAAACGAAGACGGTTGGGCATCCGATTAAAAGTTCGACTGCAAAAAAGGTTCGTGGCTTGATGCAAGATGTTGTGTATAAGCATTACGGAATTGGTCAAGACTTTAAAATTTCAGGTTACCGTGTAGCCGCCAAGACAGGAACTGCACAAGTCGTTGGATCCGGAGGTACCTACTTAAATGGCGATGATAGCTACCTTTATTCTGTTGTCGGGATGGTGCCAGCAAACAAGCCCAAATATATTATGTATATTACAATGAAACAACCAACTCTGCCGGGGACCAAAACGGCAACTCAGTTGTTGAACGAGATTTTTGGGCCGGTCATGAAACAGGCCTTAGGTGAAAATCCAGCTACGGCTAAGAATCAGTTATCTGGAAAAATTAAGATTGACAATGTCATTGGGCAATCTGCGACAGAAGCTACCAAAGAACTTGGTAAGAAAAATATTGCGACCACGGTTCTTGGCAGTGGTGATACGGTTAGTCAGCAATTACCAGTAGCCAATACAGAAATGTTGGCCGGACAACGTGTGATTCTGGTTACTAGTGGACAAATGAAGATGCCCAATCTGTCTGGATGGTCCAGAAATGATGTCTTGAAATTAACAAAATTAGTGGGGTTGCAAGCTGATTTTTCTGGCACAGGATTTGTGAAGTCTCAGTCCATTAAGAGTGGCGCTCTGATTCAAAGTGGTCAAACATTAACGGTTAAGTTGAAAGAAAAGTAAGAGAAAGAGAATGGAGTATAGATATGAATGCATTAGAGCAAATTGGAACTGCACTGGTCAGCTTTTTCATTACCGTACTGGCAATGCCGTCCTTTATTAATTATTTTCGGGAACGTAATGAAGGCCAGATGATTCGTGAAGAAGGACCCAAATGGCACGAAAAAAAGTCAGGCACACCGACCATGGGGGGCTTGATTTTCATTATCGCAATCAGTATCAGTAGTTTACTGTTTGAAATCATTAGCCATCAATTGAACGCAACAGGGTTAATTTTGATCTTTATTTTGATTATGTATGGTGTGCTTGGTTTTTGGGATGACAGCATCAAGTTAATGAAGAAACAAAATGAAGGCCTAAAAGCTTGGCAGAAGTTTCTAGGTCAAATTATTGGTGCGGTTATCTTTTATGCCGTCTATGTTCATGAAGGATTTGCTCAAGTTTTAAGTATTCCTGGTTTTGGAGATTGGCATTTAGGGATTTGGTTTGTGCTATTTGTTGTCTTTTGGCTAACTGGGTTTTCAAATGCGGTTAACTTATCCGATGGCTTAGATGGTCTGGTAAGCGGGCTTGCCATCATTGCATTCGGAGCGTATGCAATTATTGCAGCGGTTCAAAATCAGTTTGACGTTTTGATTTTTTGTTTGGCAATTATTGGTGCTTTAGTTGGTTTCTTTCTCTTCAACCATAAACCAGCACGAATTTTTATGGGAGATATGGGTTCGCTGGCATTGGGCGGTGCTCTGGCAGCGGTATCCATTCTAGTGCATCATGAAGTGGCATTGCTTTTGATTGGGATTGTGTTTGTTTGTGAAACAGCAAGTGTCATTTTACAAGTGCTGTCCTTTAAGTTGACAGGGCATCGGATCTTTAAAATGAGTCCTATCCACCATCATTTTGAAATGTTAGGATGGAGCGAATGGAAAATTGATCTTGTGTTTTGGACTGTCGGGTTAATCGGAGCGGTGATCGCTTTGGTTGGTATTTTAAAGTAACCATTTGATGAAAATTTAAGTTTTGAAGGGAAACGAATCATGAAGGATATTACGAACTATCAAGATAAGAAAATATTAGTTTTGGGATTAGCAAAAAGTGGTGTGAGTGCAGCCAAACTGCTTCAAAAGCTGGGAGCATTAGTAACGGTTAATGATGCGAAACCATTTGATGAAAATCCGGATGCACAAGCCTTATTGGAGGATGGTATCAAGGTTGTGACGGGCGGCCATCCACTCACTTTATTGGATGAGGGTTTTGCATTAATTGTTAAGAACCCAGGTATTCCATACACGAATCCAATTATTAAGGGTGCGTTATCTAAAAAAATTCCGGTTATTTCAGAACCAGAATTAGCTTATCAAGTTTTAAGTGGTGAATTAATTGGAATTACCGGAAGCAATGGGAAAACCACGACAACCACTTTAATTCAACTCATGTTAGACAAGAATAGTGGCGCAGGACATGCGTATTTAGCTGGAAATATTGGGATCCCAGCTACAACAGTTGTCCAAAAAGTGCAGGATGATGATGTGATGGTGACAGAGCTCTCTAGCTTTATGCTCGCAAGCATTTCGACCTTAAGACCACATATTGCAGTCATTACCAATATTTTTTCGAATCATCTTGATTGGCATGGTAGCCGAGAAAATTATGTTCGTGATAAGATGCACATTACCAAAAATCAAACGGCGCAAGATTATCTTGTTATCAATTGGGACAATGAAGAATGGCAAAAGTTGAGTCAGCAGACAAATGCGCAGGTTATTCCTTTTTCAAGAAAGGGACTATCAACAAACGGAGCTTACCAACAAGGCGATTTTCTTTACTTTAAAGGTGAGAAAATTATTGCGGTTGACGATATTAAGGTGCCAGGTGTCCAGAATGTCGAAAATGCATTAGCGGCGATTGCAGTTGCTAAAATTAGTGGCACGCCAAATGAAGCAATTGTATCGGTTTTAAAAACCTTTGGTGGTGTAAAACATCGTGTGCAGTACGTGACAACGTTTGAACAACGTGATTTCTATAATGATTCTAAGGCAACTGATATTGAGGCGACTCAAGTGGCGTTGCGCTCTTTCAAACGACCTGTGGTTTTAATTGCAGGTGGGCTTGATCGAGGTTATACTTTTGAAAGATTAGTACCTGATTTTAAAGCACATGTCAAAGCAATTATATTGGTTGGTCAAACTAGTCAGTTACTTGCAGATGCTGCTAAAACTGCAGGCGTGCCGGTGATTAAATTTGCCGATAAAATTAAAGATGCCGTACCAATGGCTTACCAACAAAGCACAGAAAATGATATTGTGCTCTTGTCACCAGCTAATGCGAGTTGGGATCAGTATCCTAACTTTGAGATTCGTGGGGATGAATTTATTACGGCGGTAAACAACCTGCAACAAGGAAAGAAGGCTTAATCATGCGTTTGATGATTTCAGGTGGTGGAACTGGCGGTCATATTTATCCTGCATTAGCTCTGATTGAAGCATTGAAAGAAAAAAATCCAGATTCAGAAGTACTCTACGTTGGTACGGAAAAAGGATTGGAAAGTCGCATTGTACCTGACCAGGGCATTGCATTTAAAACTATTCGGATTCAAGGCTTTAAGAGATCCCTTTCCTTACAAAATTTCAAAACGATTGGATTATTTATAAAAAGTGTTGCAGATGCACATAAAATGATTAAGGATTTCCATCCAGATGTTGTCGTGGGGACTGGCGGTTATGTCAGTGGGGCAGTTGTTTTTGCAGCCAGCCTACAAGGAATTCCGACCGTGATTCACGAACAAAATAGTGTGGTTGGGGTAACAAATAAGTTTTTGAGTTACTTTGTGACTAAAATTGGGATATCTTTTGAAGATGCTCGCGCTCAATTCCCAGCTAAAAAGGTCGTGTTTACGGGTAATCCACGCGCAACTCAAGTGGCTTCAATGAAACCCAATGATGCTTTAAGTAAATATGGCTTAAAGCCGGATCAACCCACATTATTAATTTTCGGTGGTAGCCGGGGCGCAGAACGCATTAATTCCGCAACTGTGGCTGCATTACCAGAATTGAAAAAGCGTGATTATCAAGTTTTGTTTGTGACCGGCCGTGTTCATTTTCAGAAAATTAGTGATGATCTACGGGGACAAGAAATTGGCCAAAACATTGTAATTCGACCATATATTAAGCAGATGCCAGAATTGTTGCCAAACTTTCAAGCCATTTTAGGCCGGGCGGGAGCCACAAGCATTGCTGAAATAACGGCTTTAGGAATTCCGTCCATTTTGGTTCCTAGTCCATACGTGACAAATGATCATCAAACTAAAAATGCAAAAAGTTTGGTAAATAATGGTGCGGCTGAATTGCTGACCGAAGCAGATTTGACGGGAGCATCACTTTTAGAAAAAGTTGATGCTTTAATGACGGATGGAAAAAAACGTCAAAAAATGAGTGTCGCTGCCAAAGCAATGGGACGCCCGCGGGCAGCTTTCGATTTGCTCAATGTTCTACAAACAGTTATTAAAAAATAAAGAATGGGGTGGCGATCGTGTTTGGAAAAAAGAAAACGAAAACTCCTCAAAAAAAGCAAGAACTAACCCCTTGGGAGAAGGCACAGCAGCTTCAAAGGCAATCGGCTAAGACAAGTGCAACGCCAAAAGCGAAAACTTCTTTTCATTTTGGGCACAAGATGCGTTTGTGGTTAGTCGTGGGCGGACTCCTTATATTGCTGGTTGGTGGCTACTTGGGCTCCTCTTTAAGTAAAGTGCAATCCGTAAAAGTTGTCGGAAACCATCAATTTTCACGCGCACAGATTTTAAAAATGGGTAAGGTTAATAAAAATGACTGGATTTTTAGGTATTGGTTTGGCAAATCGGATCGATCTGATCAGGTTTATAAAAAACAGCCTCAATTGCTTCGCTACCAGGTTTCACGTCAAGGTTGGAATAAACTAAAGGTGGTCGTCAAAGAAAATCCTATTGCTGGATTAGTATTTAGGAACAATACTTACTACACTATTTTAGACAACGGAAAGGTTATTGATAAAGCAAAACAACAACCGTCCGGTAACTACCCAGTTTTTAAAAAATTTCATGAAGCGTCGGTATTGAAAGCATTGTTAACACAGTATAAAAAATTACCTAATGTTGTGCGCACAGGCATTTCAGAAATTGATTATGTACCCAGCAAAGATAATCCTAACCGGTTGCATCTTTACATGAATGATGGCAATGAAGTGTATGCAGTGTTGCCTAGTTTTGCTGAAAAAATGCAATATTATCCACAAATGGCTGCAGCTATGAAACAAAAAGGGGTTATTGATTTAGAAGTGGGGGCCTACTCTTATCCATTTAAAAATAGGTCTAAGGAAAGTCAGCAAACTTCAAGTTCGGCCAGTTCATCAACTGTAAGTCGAACAAATTCCTCAAGTTCTCAGCTGACCAGTAGAGAATCAAATGTGGTAAGTGCTTCCAGTAGTGTCAGCACAACCAACCAGACAGGACAAGAGTAAAAAAAGTAAAATTTATTATCTTTTTTCAATTTTAATGTTATTTACGCATTTTTTTACAAGAATTTGCTATTTAAATACATTGAAGTTATGGTAAACTTGAGAGTATATACAAAGGTCTAAAATAGGGTATGTTTAGGAGGTTCCTTTATTATGGATAATTCAGGAATTTATGTTGGACTTGATATAGGAACCACCTCAATAAAAGTCATTGTTGCTGAATATGTAAATGGGCAAATGAGTGTTATTGGAGTGGGAAGTGAACGCTCTGATGGAATGAATCGTGGTGTCATTGTTGATATTGACAAAGCTTCGGCAGCGATTAAAAGAGCAATTTCAGTTGCAGAAAATAAAGCAAATTTAAAGATTCATGAAGTAGTTGCTGGTATTCCAGCTAATTTGTTAAAAATTGAACCTTGTCGTGGTATGATTGCAATCGCCGAGACCTCTCGTGAGATTACAAATCAAGATGTTATTAACGTTGCTAATGCAGCGTCGGTTCACAGTTTACCACCAGAACAAGAAGTTATTGATGTGTTACCAGATGAGTTTGTTGTTGATGGCTTTGATGGGATTAAAGATCCCCGCGGTATGGTTGGGGTTCGGTTAGAAATGAACGGCACCGTTCTGACTGGGCCAAAAACAATTATTCATAACACCAAACGGGCCATTCAACAAGCGGGATTGCACCTTTCTGATTTGGTCTTAAATCCTTTAGCACTGGGAAGAACAGTCCTAAATGATGGTGAACAGGATTTTGGTACGATCTTAATCGATATGGGTGCGGGACAAACCACAACCGCAATCGTTCATGATCATCACTTGAAATATACATATGTTGATCAAGAGGGCGGTCAGTTTGTCACCAAAGATATTTCAGTTGTTTTGAATACGTCATTAAGTAATGCTGAGAAATTAAAACGCGAGTATGGTTATGCGTTTGCGGATGGTGCGAGCGAAGATGGATTTCCGGTAGAAGTTGTTGGGCAATCTGCGCCTTCACAAATTACCGAAAAATATTTAGCAGAAATCATTGAAGCGAGACTAGAACAAATCTTAAACAACGCTTATAATCATCTTGAGAACATTGATGCATTGGATATGCCAGGTGGCGTCGTGATCACAGGAGGTGCGGCCGCTATTCCAGGAATTCAAAGCTTAGCAGCGGATATCTTTGGAACAAATGTGAGGTTGTATGTACCTGAACCAATGGGACTGCGACATCCTGCCTTTGCACAAGCCTATGCATTGTTGAATTATGAAGCTTCATTAAGTGAAGTGGATGTCTTAGCCAAAAGTGCAATGGTTGCTGGGACTCGTAAAGTTCCTGAACAACAAACATTTGCGGATGAACCAACTACTGAAGATACTTATGAAAATACAGCTAACGACCGACCGTCAACACAGCAGTCTGTTAAAAAGGCAAAGTCTAAAAAGGAATCTTCGTTCTCATTTAGCGGGCTGATGGCAAGTATCAAACGTTGGTTTAGCGAATTCTTTGACTAACTTAAAATTATGGAGGAAAAAAGGGATGGAATTTACAATGGATGACAAACAAAATGCTGGTGCAAACATCAAAGTAATCGGTGTTGGTGGCGGTGGCGGTAACGCCGTTAATCGGATGATTGCTGAAGGTGTTAAAGGTGTTGAATTTATCGTTGCAAACACTGATGTTCAAGCACTTAAACAATCAAAAGCTGATACAAAAATTCAATTAGGACCGAAATTGACTAAAGGATTAGGTGCAGGTTCAACGCCAGAAGTTGGGTCAAAAGCAGCTCAGGAAAGTGAACAAACCATTTCCTCTGCATTAGAAGGCGCTGATATGGTCTTTGTCACAGCCGGCATGGGTGGCGGTACTGGTACAGGTGCTGCACCACTGGTTTCAAAGATTGCTAAAGAAACTGGTGCATTGACAGTTGGCGTTGTGACACGTCCATTTAGTTTTGAGGGTCCTAAACGTGCTCGTTTTGCCGCAGAAGGTGTGGCACAAATGAAAGAACACGTAGACACTTTAATCATTATTGCAAACAATCGTTTGTTAGAAATGGTTGATAAAAAGACACCAATGATGGAAGCGTTCAGTGAAGCTGATAATGTTTTACGTCAAGGGGTTCAAGGTATTTCTGATTTAATTACGTCACCAGGATACGTAAACCTTGACTTTGCCGATGTGAAAACCGTTATGTCTAACCAAGGTTCTGCTTTGATGGGAATTGGTTCTGCAAATGGCGAGAATCGTACCGAAGAAGCAACTAAGAAAGCCATCTCTTCTCCATTATTAGAAGTTTCAATTGACGGTGCTGAACAAGTTCTTTTGAACATCACTGGGGGACCAGATCTTTCCTTATTTGAAGCACAAGCCGCTTCAGAAATTGTGGCTAAAGCAGCTACTGATGATGTTAATATTATTTTCGGTACTTCAATTGACGAAAATATGAAGGATGAAGTTCGCGTTACGGTTATTGCAACTGGAATTGATAAGAAGAAAAACGAGCGTCCTTTGCATCGTGCAACTGCAAGAACTAGCTTTGATGCTAGCTCAAACAATGTTACAAGTACAACGCCTTCTTTTACAGAAACACAACCAAGTAATCCAGCTCCTAAAGTTGAAGACAAGGCTGCAAAGAAGGATGATCCGTTTGGTGATTGGCAATTACGTCAAACTAACTCAAATGGTGTTCGTCCAACTTCTGTAGAAGACGATAACGAATTTAAGGATATTGAAAAGAAAGATTTCAATGTTTTTAACGATTCAGATAATGATGACGGTAAGGGTGTAGACACACCACCATTCTTCAAACGTCGTCGTAAATAATTGAATACCAATTCATAAGGACTGGGAACAAGACAGCTGTTTTGTCCCAGTTCTTTGATACAGCGTCATTATTAGGAGGCGGTCTGTATGGCATTGAGTGATCGATTTAATAAATTATTTGGATTGGAAGATGAGCAGCATACGCCTGCTTCTCAAGAAAATTCACAAATAACGACTGACAATAAGGTGATTCCCATGGATAACATTTCAGATTCCAAGAGTAAGATTGCACTATTTGAACCGCGGATCTTTAGTGATGCTAAGGAGGCAGCCAAGCAGTTGATTGCCGGACAAGCGGTTATTCTAAATTTTGAGCGTATTGATGATACGCAAACAAAACGGATTGTAGATTTCCTATCAGGGACGTTGTTTGCAATTGATGGTTCGATTGAAGAAGTGGGGACACAAATCTTTTTGTGCACCCCTAACAGTTTTGAAATTAATGGTAGTTTGTATGCAAACATTCAAAATGGTGATCTAAGTAATGATGATCTAAATAAGGAGTAAACATTTGATCTTTTTATTTTCAATTTTAAGTAGACTTATTCAGTTATACATGTTATTAATTTTTGTTTTTGTTTTGATGTCCTGGTTTCCAGGTGCCTATCAAACTAAATTAGGGCAATGGCTGGCAAAAATTTGTGTGCCGTACCTGAAAATCTTCCAGTTTATTCCACCAATTTTTGGACTGGATTTTTCGCCAATCTTGGCCCTCGTTGTTCTTGAGATGGCCCAGTATGGTGTCGCAGCGCTTAGTAGATTTTTCTACTGAGATTTTTTGACGGGGCTTCAATCGCTTGACGTGTATGGGCTGTCTAGCATCTTTTTAAGGGGTATTAAAAATGGACAATATTACACAACATTTTCGTCCAGAAGAGGCGCCATTTGTGGAAGAGGCGACTGGTTGGATTCAAGAAGTACGTGATCAAAATCGCTTTGTGCTGACGAACTTTCTTAATCCAAGAGAACGTTTCATCTTAACCACGTTAGTTAACCGCCTTGATGACATCAAAGCACAAAGTTTTGGTGGCTATCCGAATGCCGAAATGAGTCGAACAATTATTTTCCCAGATTATTTTGTGCCAGAAAAAACCGACTTTAATATCACATTGTTAGAAATCCAATACCCAATTAAATTCGCCACCATTCATCATCGTAATGTTCTCGGAACACTCGCTAATATGGGTGTTGAAAGAGGTACTTTTGGCGACATTATTACGGATGGACAAACTTGGCAGTTCTTTGTGAAAACCGAAATGGTAGATTTCTTTTTAACACAGGTTACAAAAATCGGTAATATTAAAGTTCGTTTACTAGATCAAAGCCTAGACGCTGTTGTGGAACCTGAAAATGACTGGGAATCAGTTGGCACGACGGTTGCTTCTTTAAGAATTGATTCCTTAGTTGCGGAAGGGTTTCACTTATCGCGTAATCATGCCAAATTATTGCTTGAAGAACGTAAAGTGACATTAAATTGGAAGTTACATCAACGACCAGACTTTGAATTGGTCGCAAATGATATGATTTCTGTTCGCGGATATGGGCGAATTCGTTTGGACGAGGTTGAGGGACAAACAAAAAAGGGCAAAACACGTATTTTAATTTCAATTATTAATAGTAAAAAGAAAAAATGATGGAGGAATCAGTATGTCTTTAGATCCGGTAGATATTCAAAATAAACAGTTTTCGAATAAAATGCGCGGATATAATCCAAATGAAGTTGATGAGTTTTTACAACAAGTTGCCATTGAATATCGACAGGCATTAGACAAAATTTCAGCCTTACAAAAAGAAGTTGAAAATGCAGAAACAAAGCTGGAATACTTCGATGATATGAAAGAAGCGCTTAACAAATCTATTTTAGTTGCACAAGATGCTGCTGATAAGGTTAAAAGTAGTTCCAAGCGCGAAGCTGAACTTACAGCTGAAGAAGCACAAAAACAGGCGGATGGTGTGATTCAAAAGGCCCGGGTGAGTGCTGAAGCTGTTATTGATGAACAAGCTGAAAAGGCTAAAAAACTTATATTAGCAACTAATGAGTTGCGCAAAAACGCGCGCCTATATCGTCAACGGGTTCAAGTTTTGGTTGATTCACAATTGCAGATGATTAATGGTAGTGAATGGGATAGTCTTTTAAAAGAAGATCAGGATGTGCAAGTCAGTGATTTGAAAGACGCCATGTTGCATACAGGAACACTTGACAAGATGAAGGCGGCAAGTGTAAACTCAGATGATGAAGAGGATCCTGAAGATATTACACCTGCAGTTGAACCGAGTTCAGAAGCTGATAAATCTGCAACTTCTGAGACAACAGTTGTTCAGCCACAAGCAAGTTCAGCTGATGAGCAAGAGACATCTCATGAAACAGTGGTTGTTTTCCCTGATGATGCCAAGGCTAGTTCAGAAGAATCTGGTCTTCATGTTAACGCAAAAAGTGAATAGAATTTCTATGAAGAGAACACATTGTGGGTGGTCAACTGGCAGCGAGTTAGCGATTTGGTGAGAGGCTAATCAGATTCCATTAACAATATCATCTCAGAGGTGCCAAGTTGAATTCAATTAGATTTGGTCGGTTGCAAAGCCGTTATTAAGTTTAAGGAAAATGGATTAATTTCATTTTTGAATTTGGGTGGTACCACGAAGACTTCGTCCCTTAAGACGAGGTCTTTTTTTATATAAAATTATGAGGAGTGATCAGACATGCGAGTTAAAGACACATTGAATTTGGGCAAAACTAAATTCAAGATGCGTGGTAATTTACCAGTAAACGAAGCCAAAAGAGAACAAGTATGGGAAGAAAATAAAGTTTATGAGCAACGGCAAAAATTAAACGAGGGAAAACCTAGTTTTGTTTTACATGATGGACCACCATATGCAAATGGAAATATCCACATGGGCCATGCGATGAATAAAATTTCAAAGGACATGATTGTACGTTATAAATCTATGTCTGGTTATCGTGCCCCTTACGTGCCAGGATGGGATACTCATGGATTACCTATCGAACAACAGTTAACCAAAGAGGGTTACGATCGTAAAAAGATGTCCACTAGTGAATTTCGCAAGCTTTGTCGGGAATATGCATTGAAGCAAGTTGCCTTGCAGAAAGCTGATTTCAAACGACTCGGTGTGGCTGGCGAATGGGACAATCCATATTTAACCTTAAAACCAGAATTCGAAGCTCAAGAAGTTCGGACATTCGGTAAAATGGCAGAACAAGGCTTGATTTATAAGGGTAAAAAGCCTGTATTTTGGTCTTGGTCTTCAGAATCAGCGATGGCGGAAGCCGAAGTCGAATATCATGATGTCACTTCTCCATCTGCTTTCTTTGCTGAACAAGTTGTCGATGGCAAAGGTGTTTTAGATACAGATACCTATTTAGTGGTTTGGACAACAACACCTTGGACCATTCCTGCTTCTGAAGGTGTGACAATTGATGCCAGCTTTGAATATTCAGTTGTGCAACCCCAAGGGGAAACAAGAAAATTTGTGATTGCTGCAGAGTTAGTCAATAACGTTGCAGAAAAGTTCGGTTGGGAAGACGTTAAAACACTTAAAACAGTTAAAGGTGCTGATTTAGACCGTGTCTTGACACAACATCCTTTCTATCCAGATCGCAAATTGGTAGTTATGTTGGGTGATTTTGTTACTTTAGATGCCGGAACTGGTTTGGTTCACACGGCACCTGGTTTTGGTGAAGATGACTTCCGTGTCGGCATGCAATATGGCTTAGATATTTTAGTACCCGTTAATGACCAAGGGTACATGACGGAAGAGGCTGGCGACGATTTTAACGGTGTTTTCTATGAAGATGCGAACCAAATTGCATTAGATAAGTTAAAGGCTGCGAATTTGTTGCTGGATTACATGCCATATAAGCATAGTTACCCATTTGATTGGCGGACGAAAAAACCAGTTATTTTCCGTGCCACACCACAGTGGTTTGCGTCTGTTGATAAAATCCGTAGCCAAATCTTGGCAGCAATTGATGATGTTAAGTTTTCACCGGATTGGGGTCAAAAACGACTTTATAACATGATTCGTGATCGCGGTGACTGGGTCATCTCACGCCAACGTGTTTGGGGCGTGCCATTACCAATCTTTTATGGTGAAGATGGGGAAGCAATCATGACGAAAGAAACGATTAATCATGTTGCAGATCTGTTTGAAAAGTACGGTTCCGATATTTGGTTTGACCGTGAAGCCAAGGAATTATTGCCAGATGGTTTTACAAGTGAACATTCTCCAAATGGAAAGTTCACCAAAGAAACTGACATTATGGACGTCTGGTTTGACTCGGGTTCCTCTCATCAAGGGGTGTTAGCCGAACGTGATTATCTCACTTATCCTGCCGATCTGTATTTGGAAGGCTCAGACCAGTATCGTGGCTGGTTCAATTCAAGTTTGATTACCAGTGTCGCTGTTTCTGGTAAAGCCCCATACAAGCAAGTCGTTTCACAGGGCTTTACCTTGAACGCTCAAGGGCATAAGATGAGTAAATCCCTGGGAAATGCTGTTGCACCAAATGAAGTGATCAAAAAGATGGGAGCTGAAATTGTCCGCTTGTGGGTAGCTTCAGTAGATTCTTCTTCTGATGTACGGGTCTCTATGGACAACTTCAGTAAGATCTCTGATAGCTACAAAAAGTTGCGTAATACTTTACGTTACTTATTGGCTAATACTACAGATTATGATCCAAAAGTGGATAAAGTTGCTTATCAAGATTTGCAATCTGCTGATAAGTATATGTTGATTAAATACAACAAATTGGTACAAACGCTGCATGATGATTATGAAGCTTATGATTTCTTAAATATTTATAAACGTGTTATGAACTTTGTAATTACCGATCTGTCAGCCTTTTACCTCGATTTTGCTAAAGATGTGGTTTATATTGATTCTGAAAAGAGTGTCACCCGTCGTTCTATGCAAACTGTTTTCTATGAAATTTTGGTTGGTTTGACGAAGCTTTTGACACCAATTTTGCCACATACAACTGAAGAAGTTTGGCCATATCTGAAAGAACCAGAAGCGTTTGTGCAGCTTTCTGAAATGCCAAAGGCACAACAGTTTGAAAATCAAGACGTTATTTTTGATAACTGGGAGCAGTTTAAGAATGTTCGTTCTAATGTGCTTAAGACATTGGAAGAGGCCCGCGATAGTAAAATGATTGGAAAATCGATGGAAGCCGCTGTTCATTTGTATGTAGATCAAGCAACAAAACAATTGCTAGACGATTTGCATACGGATGTCCGGCTATTGCTAATTGTTTCCAAATTAGACATCGCTGACCTTAGCGAAGCACCAGCAGATGCTGATCAGTTCAATGGCATGGCTGTCAAAGTTGAAGTTGCACAGGGCGAAGTTTGTGCACGCTGCCGAATGACGAAGACGGACGTGGGCACGGATGCTGCCTACCCACAACTTTGTGCACGTTGTGCTAAAATTGTGCGTGAAAACTATCCAGAAACGATTGAAACAGGTTTAGAAGCCTAAAGCATATGTTACAAAACAATCTAGAACAGAAGGTTACATGAAAATGCAATCGGCCTGTTTTAGATTGTTTTTTTGATTATTTATGAACAGCAAAAACGGTTTACAATTTACTTTTTTATTAATTATCAGTATGATATTAAAAGAAGCACTCTGAAAATGGGATAATGAATTGACAAGTGGGGAGTGGACAGAATGGAACACGGAACGGTCAAGAGTTTTGATGAAAATAGAGGTTTTGGGTTCATTGTATTGGATGATGGTACAGAAGTATTCGTCCATTATTCTGCTATTGAAGGAGAAGGATTTAGGGTCTTGAAAGCAGGCGACCAGGTTTCTTTAATGGTTGTGCAAGGTGCTAAAGGCCTCCAGGCGGTTAAGGTCAGTGTCATTGACGATCAAAATTCTTCGGAAACGCCAATAATAAATGCAGATAAACACGAAAACTAGAGGATGTTAATATGGATTTTGAAGAAAAGGTTGTAAAAAATGAGCCTCGTTATCACGGGGCAATTATTGATGTTTACCAGCAAACGGTCAAACTACCTAATGGTGACTTAGCTAATCGGGATGTTGTGTTACATCAAGATGCCATTGGTGTTTTGGCTATTACTAAAGAGAATAAGGCCATTTTTGAAAAACAATGGCGTGCACCGGTAAAAAAGGTGACTTTAGAAATTCCGGCTGGTAAAGTTGAAAATGGGGAATCAGCAGAAGTAACGGCCATTCGAGAATTGAATGAAGAGACTCGTTATCAGGCGAATAGTTTGAAACGAGTGGCTGGATTTTATTCCACACCCGGGTTTGCTAATGAATATATGACGTTATATATGGCAACAGATTTGCAACCTGTTACCACAAAGCTGCCACAGGACGCGGATGAAAATTTGCAATTATTGGAGCTATCCCTTGATGAAGCTTTGGCTGGCATTGCTGATGGTTCAATTGAAGATGCGAAGACGGTGTTAGCCATTTACTATTGGCAAACCTTAAACAACAAGTAGGTGAGAAGCTGTGAAGGATGAGCAACAAGATGGGTTAACCCGGGAAGATTATCAACGCCAAAAACAGGCGGAAAATCAACGTTTTGTCCAGCGTGATCGCAAGCGTGTCCAAGTTGAAAAAGAGTACGCTCGTAAACATGCAGATGAACAAGACGAGGTGCAACCTGAAGTTCGTAGTACGGCTGAACGAAAGGGGCGTAATCTTGCACGCCGACTTAACTGGATTATTTTTGGCCTTGTAATTGCCATTATAATTGTGTATTTAATATTATTTTTTGTGAAATGAGGATAACAAATGAAATATGGTGTGATTTGTGCAATGGATGAAGAAATCAAAAGCTTGCACAGTGCTTTAAGTATTGAGAAAGAGACTAAAATTAATGGCATCACTTTTTATGAAGGGACCATTCATAAGACGGAAGTTGTCTTAGTTCGTTCAGGAATAGGTAAAGTGGAAGCTGGAATTACGGCGGCCTTGTTGGTTACCAACTTTAAGGTTGATGCGCTTATTCATTCTGGTTCAGCAGGTGGCATTGGTAAAGATTTAGCGGTTGGTGATGTGGTCGTCTCCACTCAGACGCTTTACCATGATGTGGATGCCACTGCGTTTGGCTATGCCCTTGGCCAACTGCCAGGACAACCCGCACGATTTGATGCAGATAAAGGTCTTATCGAGGACATTAGTCAGGCTGGCGTTAAAACAGGGCTAAAGATCAAAAAAGGGCTCATTGTTACTGGTGACCAGTTTATTAGCAGTACTGAAAAAATTCAAACCATTCTAAATAATTTTCCGGATGCCCTTTGCTGCGAGATGGAAGGCTGTGCCATCGGCCAAGTTGCACATCAGTTTAACGTGCCGTTTGTTGTCATTCGGGCAATGTCTGATGTCGGTGATGAAGATGCAGGCGTTTCATTCGATGATTTCATTATCGATGCCGGCAAACGTTCTGCAAAAATGTTGTTAGCTTTGTTTGAAGCTTAATTAAGTCTATTTTTGACAGGAGAATGAGTAATGAAGCAAGTTTATTTTGATAATGCAGCTACTACCCCAATGGCTCCAGAGGTAGTTGAAAAAATAAGTGCCGAAATGAGCCAAGATTTTGGAAATGCTTCGAGTACCCACGCATTTGGAAGAAAGGCAAGAAGTGTCCTTGACCAAAGCCGTCAGGTAATTGCAGATAGCATCAATGCAAATGAGGATGAAATTATTTTTACGAGTGGTGGTACCGAAAGCGATAATACGGCCATTGTGCAAACAGCTATTGCTCGAAAAAAATTAGGAAAACACATCATTACTACAGCGATTG
Source organism: Pediococcus cellicola (assembly GCF_001438655.1). GTDB lineage: Bacteria > Bacillota > Bacilli > Lactobacillales > Lactobacillaceae > Pediococcus > Pediococcus cellicola. The sequence continues at coordinate 24,780 of NZ_JQBR01000010.1, read as the reverse complement.
AACATCCAGCGGTTTTAAAACCAATGGCTTATCTAGAGTCAATTGGATATGACGTGACCTATTTACCAGTTGACCAAAATGGATTAATCAATATGGATGACCTAAAGGCAGCTTTACGCGATGATACCATTCTAGTTTCGGTCATGACTGGCAATAATGAAGTTGGTAGCCACATGCCAATTCATGAAATTGGGGAATTGTTGAAAGATCATCAAGCGTGGTTTCATACCGACGCCGTTCAAGCGTATGGCCTATTAGATATTGATGTTAAACGAGATCATATTGATTTGATGTCCACCTCTGCACATAAATTGAATGGGCCCAAGTTTTTAGGCTTTTTGTATAAACGAGATGGGATCAATTTTCCAAGTTTTCTTAAGGGCGGCGAACAGGAGGATAAAAGGCGTGCCGGTACCGAAAATGTACCCGGTATTGCAGGTTTTGCGAAAGCTGTATCTCTTTTGACTCCGGCTAGTAAGGCAGCTTTACAAGAAAAGTATCAAGCTTTCAAACAACAAATTGTAGACGGTCTGCAACAAGCAAACATTGATTTTGAGGTTAATGGGTCCTTAGATCCCAATAATTTACAGCATGTCTTTAACCTGTGGATTAAAGGGGTTTCAACATATGTCATGCAAACCAATTTGGACCTAAATGGCATTGCTGTCTCAGGCGGCTCCGCATGTACAGCGGGCAGTTTGGAACCGTCACATGTTTTAATTGCGATGTATGGGGAAGATTCCCCACGAATTGGTGAATCAATTCGAATTAGTTTTGGAAAATATAATACTCAAGATGACGTCGCTTATTTAGTAGATAATTTGGTTCAAATTATCCAACGGTTAAAGACTAAGGAGGGTGTTAAATAATGGCATTTACAACAGAAGTAAAAGTAGACGGTGATACAGATACTTATAAAATGAGTCCTGAGGTTAAAAAATACACGTTACGTGATCTTGGTTTCATTCTTTCTAATGGTGGAAACTTTATTTTTGAGCGTTCGTTAGATCCTACTTCCCCTTATAAACAAGGAAATAAGTTACGCATTATCTTTGCTAAGGATCTCAGTGGGTTCAAAATGTCAGTGACAACTGCCAACGGGTTAAAACGGGTAAATATCTTTAATAAAGAAAATGACCAACCGCTTGTTGAACAGTATCATTACATCTTAGATGATATGATTGCACGTAAAGTTTTTGTGAAAGCTTAATAGTGTTCACGTAAAAAAATAATTTGACGATGTTTTTGCTTAGGAATTAGTGCCATCTTTGAGCATGGAAACATCGTCTTTTTACTTTATAATGGGTAGTTCTGTGAATTCATGCAGAGGATGATAGGCGCTATCAAAATAAGCTATTAATGGAAGAGTCATTTTTGAAAGTTGAAAATCCTTTTCTCAATTTGCTTACTTTGTTATAATGGTCGTTACTGGATGTTGCGACCTTCAATCGTAGATTCTCCAGAATCTGATAGAAATGATGGTGATTTTGATGACAGACAATAGCAAAACTCGTGTCGTTGTCGGCATGAGTGGTGGTGTTGATTCATCAGTAGTAGCTTATTTGCTCAAGCAACAGGGCTACGATGTGGTTGGTGTTTTCATGAAAAATTGGGATGACACTGACGAAAATGGTTTTTGTACGGCAACAGAAGATTATAAGGATGTCGCTAAAGTGGCTTCTAAAATTGGAATTCCTTATTATTCTGTAAATTTTGAAAAGGAATATTGGGACCGTGTGTTCACTTATTTCTTGGATGAATATAAAAAGGGCCGAACCCCAAATCCAGATGTGATTTGCAATAATGAAATTAAATTTAAAGCCTTTTTAGACTATGCCATTAGTTTAGGTGCTGATTATGTAGCTACAGGACATTACGCAAAGCTAGAGCGCGATGATCAAGGCCATCAACACTTGTTACGTGCTGAAGACATGAATAAGGACCAAACATATTTCTTAAACCAGTTAACCCATGATCAGTTAGACCATGTGATGTTCCCATTAGGTGGGATGGTTAAGGCTAAGGTTCGTAAAATTGCTGAAAAAGCTGGCTTGGCAGTGGCTAATAAAAAAGACTCTGTTGGTATTTGCTTTATTGGCGAGAAGAATTTTAAAGAATTTTTAGGCAATTATTTACCCGCTAAACCAGGTAAGATGATGACCGTTGACGGTGAAATTAAGGGTGATCATGCTGGTTTAATGTATTATACAATTGGTCAGCGTCGCGGCCTTGGTATTGGCGGCGGCAGCCAGAATAACGATCCTTGGTTTGTCATTGGCAAAGATTTGAAGAAAAACATCTTGTATGTGGGTCAGGGCTACCACAACGAGCATTTATATGCAGATCGGTTAGTAGCTTCTGATTTACATTTCGTCAACGACTTAGCTGATCGCGGTGATTCATTCCGTTGCACGGCTAAGTTCCGTTACCGTGCGATGGATGTTGATGTGACTGTACATTTCAATGAGGACCATACTCAAATGACCGTGGACTTTGATGATCCTGCTCGTGCAATAACACCTGGTCAGGCTGTTGTATTGTACGACGGTGAAGAGTGCTTGGGTGGCGGCATTATTGATGCAGCCTACAGTAACGAGAAAGTTCTTCAGTATATTTAATACATTTTCGATAAAATCGTTTGCTTATTGAGCAGACGATTTTTTGAATTTTAGGCGTCAGACTGGCATAATGGTTTTAGCGAAAGATGAGAAGGAAGAGAAAATTGACAAAATTATATTTTATCCGTCACGGAAAAACTGAATGGAATCAAGAAGGACGTTATCAAGGTGCTAAAGGTGATTCGCCCCTTTTAAAAGAAAGTTATGAAGAGATTGATGCATTAGCCCATCATCTAAGTTTGACAGCTTTTCGTCATATTTATGTCAGTCCGGTTCGCCGAGCAAGAGTTACGGGAAGTACTTTGCAACACACGTTGGACACCTTGCAGGGGCATCCCACCCCATTAACCATTGCTAGCCGCTTACGCGAATTCAATTTAGGCAAAATGGAAGGCATGAAATTTACGGATGTTGCCCACAAATATCCCCATGAATTTGACGATTTTCAGAACCATCCAGATCGTTATGATCCCAGTACGATTCACGGTGAGACGTTTCAGCAGGTGATTGCCCGTATGATGCCCACGATTCATCGTATTACGGATATTTATCGCGATCCCACGGACAATATCTTAATTGTCAGTCATGGAGCTGCCCTGAATGCCTTGGTTAATTCTTTATTGGGCGCTGATTTACATGATTTACGCAAACGTGGGGGACTCTCTAATACGAGTACCACAATCTTGGAAACTGAAGATTTAGGCAAAACATTTTCATTGATCAAGTGGAATGATACAAGTTATATTGCACGTACAGCTGATCCAACGGACACAATTTGAGGGGAACTATGACAGTAGAAGATTCTAAACGACAGGCGGCAAAACAAAAAGCACAACAGGCAGCATCGGCCTTGGTAAAAGCCATTGATGCCAAGCCAGATGATTTCAAACGTTACTATAACCTAGGCGTTTTTTTAACTCAGGCCAATAGTTTCGAGCAGGCTGAAGAGCTTTATATGAAAGCCCTCGGACGATTTGCAACAAATAAATCGGCGCAGAATTTATTGCATTATGGGTTAGGAAATACCTATTACGAAGCTGGTGAATATCAGAAGGCTTTGGCTCAATTTCAGGTCGTTCAAGATGCTGGATTAAAGAGTGATGCATATTTAATGATGGCGCAGACCTATATGGCAAGTCATGATTACAAGACGGCTTTGGCGTTTGCCTTAACAGCGCAGACAAAGCACCAGCAAGATCCAACAATTAATGGGATGATTGGTGAGATCTTTTTGGCACTTGGTGATTTCAAAAATGCAGGAATCTACTATGACCAAGCACTGCATGCAGATGAAAAAAACGGCAAATATCAATTTGAACGCGGCCTAATTGCCTTGGCCAACGGTGAAAGACAACCAGAATACTTTAGAAAGGCTCGAGAGTATGACCCAGATTATTTTGAAAAGGGTCAAAAAAGATTAGCTGATATCGAACGATTTATTCAGACAAGGGATGCTAAACCAGAAAAAAAGGATGAGGACTAATGCAAAGCGAATCGCTTAATTTATTTGATGAGGAGCCGAATGAGTCAAAGAGTGGGGTATCTGAGCGTCCATTTGTGGTGGGAAAAGTTTCCGCCGTCTTTTTTTCCAGTCCAGACAGTTTCTATAAGGTATTGTTAGTTAAAGTTAGTGAAACTAATATTGATTGGCATGAAGACGAGATTGTTGTCACGGGCAGTTTTGCCGATATTAAAGAGGAACAGGCCTATCGTTTTGTCGGGAAAACGGTGACGCATCCGAAATACGGCACCCAGTTTCAGGCCATCAACTATGAAAATGCCACTCCCACGACAAAAGAAGGCTTAATTGCTTATTTAGCTGGTGATGAATTTAAAGGCGTGGGCCAAAAAACGGCCGAAAAAATTGTCGCCTTACTGGGAACCGATGCTATTGATAAAATTATTCAAGACACCAGTGTCTTGCAGCCACTCCATTTGAAAAAAGAAATTGCGGCTAACTTAATTGCCAAACTCAAAGAAAATAATGGGATGGAGCAAATTATTATCGGCTTAAACGGTTACGGATTTGGGAGCCAATTAGCTGCTAGTATCTATAACCATTATCGACAGGATACGTTGGAAGTCTTGCACAAGAATCCGTACCAGCTGATTGAAGATATTGACGGTATTGGATTCAAAAAAGCAGACCAAATTGCCGAAACGTTGGGGATCGAATTTGATGCGCCAGCAAGGATCGATGGTGCCATTTTGACGGCGTTAAGTGACTTAAGTCGAGAAAATGGCGACACGTATACAGACGCTTCAGCATTGCTAAAAGCGACGTTAGCCTTACTGGAGGGGAGTCGTAACCAAGCCATTGATCCACAAAAAGTAGCTGATGAGCTCTTGAATTTAGCAAAGTTAGGTAAGGTTGTGGGAGAAGAAAAACGTATCTATTTAAAACGTCTGTTTGAGGCGGAGTGGCAAATTGCAGAGCACATCAAACGTTTACAAGATGCGCATGAAAGCCATTCTTTTAAACAACCCGAAATTCAACACGCAATCGATTTCGCACAAAAACAATTTCGCATTACATATGATGACTCGCAGCGTGAGGCCTTGTTAAAAGCGATGCAAGCCAAACTATTTCTGTTAACCGGTGGTCCTGGAACAGGCAAAACGACTATTATTAATGGAATTGTAAAAGCGTTTGCCAGCTTAAATGAATTATCGTTAGATGTTAATGACTATCATGATACGCCATTTCCGATATTGTTAGCCGCACCTACTGGTAGAGCTGCAAAACGCATGAGTGAAGTCACGGGCTTACCTGCTAGTACTATTCACCGCATGTTGGGGCTCACGGGACGAGAAACTAATCCGGATCAGGAAACCAAAGATCTTGATGGTGGCTTGTTGATTGTGGATGAAATGTCCATGGTTGATACCGCCTTGTTTAGTACCCTAGTCCGTGCGATCCCTGATCACATGAAAGTGATCTTGGTAGGTGATAAAGACCAGTTACCTTCAGTGGGGGCTGGACAAATTTTCAATGATTTGCTCAAAAGTGAAATGATTCCCAAAATAGAACTGACTAAAATTTATCGTCAGGATGATGAGTCCAGCATTGTACCCTTAGCACATGCCATCAAGGAAGGTCATTTACCGGATGACTTTACGCAAAATCAAAAAGATCGCTCCTTTATTGCCTGTGCACCCAATCAGGTTGATAGTGTGATCACACAGGTCGTTAAAAAGGCAGAACAAAAGGGGTTCACGTCACAAGATATTCAAGTTTTAGCGCCTATGTATCGTGGCATTGCCGGGATTGATCGGCTGAACGAATCCTTACAGAAAATTTTGAATCCCAAAAAATCAGCCCGAACAAAAGAAGTGGAATTCCGCGGACAACATTTTCGCATTGGAGACAAGGTGTTACAGCTTGTGAATGTTCCAGAAAATAATGTGTTTAATGGGGATATGGGGATCGTCAAAGGGATTATTTTAGCTAAAGATAAGGGTAATACTGATAAGCAGGATAAACTGGTGATTGATTTTGATGAAAATGAGGTGGCGTATACGCGTAAAGATTGGTTGCAGATTACGCTAGCCTATTGCACCTCCATCCATAAGTCACAGGGTAGTGAGTTTAAAATGGTTATTTTACCTATGGTTCAGCAGTACGCACGTATGTTGCAGCGAAACTTGTTGTACACGGCTGTTTCGCGTGCAGAATCTTTGCTTATCTTGCTAGGGGATCAAACAGCTTTTGAACGTTGCGTCAACAATTTAGCGGTTAACCGGAAAACAACCCTAACGCAACGGTTGATTACCGTGATATCCGGTCAAACGACTGTTAACAAAGTCCAAGCAACAAAAGAGGAACTCTCTCAAGAAACCGAGACGCCTGTTTCCCAACCGAAGCAAGAAGTACATGTGCCGGACAATGAGTTGACTATTCAGAAAGTACTGAATAAAGAAATTGATCCGATGATCGGTATGCAAGGGATTACACCAGCGAGCTTTATGAAGGCTTAAAGGTATTGCGCTTTTTCTCAGAGACTGCGATAATAGTAACGAGATAAATTTGAGAGTTTTTAATGGAGGATGTCATGACAGCAGATAGTGCTAAACAACGCATGAAAATATTTGCGTTAAATTCGAACCGCCCACTAGCTGAAAAAATTGCACGCGAAGCAGGGGTTACGTTAGGAAAAGCCACCGTTAAGCACTTTAGTGACGGCGAAATACAGGTCAATATTGATGAAAGTATTCGGGGAGATGAGGTGTACGTCATTCAGTCCATCTCAGAACCCGTAAACGATATGTTGCTGGAATTACTGATTATGGTGGATGCGTTGCGTCGTGCCAGTGCAAGCCAGATTAACGTGGTGATCCCTTATTATGGATATTCACGTCAAGATCGTAAAGCACGTTCAAGAGAACCCATTACTGCTAAATTAATTGCGGATCTTTTGGAAATGGACAAAATCACCCGGGTCGTCTCGATTGATCTGCACGCTGCCCAAATTCAAGGATTCTTTGATGTTCCAGTAGATCATTTAGTAGCGGCACCATTATTGGCTAGTTACTTCACAGATCATCAAATTACGGACAACTTGGTGGTTGTTTCACCAGATCATGCTGGCGTTTCACGTGCCCGAACAATGGCGGAACTTTTGGGAACTCCAATTGCGATTATTGATAATCGTAACGTGGAGTCAAGTGAATCACTTGATGAAATTCCAACCGAAATTATTGGAGAAGTTGAAGGTAAGACCTGCATCGTGGTAGATGATATGATTGATACCGGAACAAGAATTACAATTTCGGCGACGGCTTTGAAGAATGCGGGAGCCACAAAAGTATATGGGTGTGCCACCCATGCTATTTTTTCAAAGAATGCACCTGAAATTCTCCAAAACTCTCAATTAGAAAAAGTTGTGGTGACTGATTCAATTCGGATTGATGAATCCAAAAGGTTTGCCAAATTAGTTCAAATGTCGGTAGGGCCCTTAGTGGGTAATGCCATTAAAATGATTCACAATAACGAGCCTTTAGAGCCGTTATTCAGAAGCTCAATTAAAGATTAACCGAATTTAATCGAAGCCTTCCGAAATACTTTCTTAGCTTAATTGAAAGTATTTGGGGAGGTTTTTATATTTTAAAGTAAAATTTGTCGAGAGTCGGTTTGATTCTTTGACGGTTCATGTTATGTTAAAACCAACTATTTTGGAGGGATGTCATTTGGATCGTATTGTGAACTTTTTTAAACGGGATGATGTGGCGTTATATACCACGTTAGCTATCATTATTGTGATCTTATTTTTTTTGAAGCCATTTTTATCATTAATTTTATTTGTGGTGATATTTTCATTTCTAGGGCATGTTGGGACGCGTAACCTGCGCAAGTTTCTCCCTTTGAATCAACCAATGGTAACGGTGCTACTTTACATTGTGGCCATTGGGTTGTTTGTGATGGTGGTGGTCGTAGCTGCGCCATTACTAGCAGATCAGTTTAGTGGCCTACCTAAAATGATTGAATCTACCATTGATAAACACCCAGTTTTCGATAAACAAGTGTACGCTTGGTTGCAAAAGGGAATTCATAATTCTTCTATCTTAAAACACGGCTCAGAACTTGCTGTAAGTGGGCTGGTTAAGCTAGGACATGTGGGACGTGGCATTGAACACGTTGTTTTGGCGGTTTTTTTAAGTTTTATTTTTAATTTGACCTATACACATCTAAAACATTTTGGACATGCTTTTTTGCATAGTCGCTATCAACAGGTTTTCATTAATATTTACACGCTTGCTGCGAAATTTATTACCATTTTGGGGACTGTGATTGAAACCCAGCTGATTATTTGTTCAATTAATACAGTCTTAATGACACTGGGACTATGGTTGATTGGGATGCCGAGCCTCTTGGTATTGGCCTTGATTGTGTTTGTTTTGGGGCTGATCCCTGTTGCGGGCGTCTTGATTTCCTTAATTCCACTTTCGATTATTGGTTTTTCGGTGAATGGCTTCGTGACAGTTTTAGAAGTTTTGCTATTGGTAATAGTCATTCACGCCTTTGAGTCTTATTTCTTACATCCACGCTTAATGGCCAATGCCACTGCACTGCCAATTTTTGTGACATTTGTCACTTTAATTGTTAGTGAAGAAATTTTTGGAACATGGGGATTAATTGTGGGAATTCCGATTGTGGCATTCTTCATTGATGTATTGGGTGTGCACGTTCGCGAAAAACGCCCGCAAACTATCAAACAAAGTATCCATTCAGAAATTGATAATTAACTAGAATTTTTATATAAAATAAACGATTTTTTTGAAGAATTTGACGTTTTATGATTGATTTTGATTGAATTGAATGATATATTACTATAGGCAGGTGAAATGAAAGTGCTTACAGAAGAAAGGCAAAATGCAATTTTAGAGCAGCTGAAAAAATCCGGTATTGTTAAGCTACAGGAGTTAGTACAACTGCTAGATTGTTCAATTTCAACAGTAAGACGTGATCTTCAAGAACTTGAGGATCAAGGAAAACTCGTCCGTATTCACGGTGGTGCTAAAGCCATTACGACGTTGCAAAACGAACCTGGCGTTTTAGAGAAAGCGTCCAAAAACGTTCAAGGTAAGCAAAAAATTGCTAAATTGGCAGTAGACCAAATTGAAGCTGATGAAGTCATTTACTTAGATGCCGGGACTTCTACACAGGCGATGATTCCATATATGGCCAATTTGCGGTCTGTTTTGGTGGTCACAAATGGTGTGCAGTTAGCCTCACAATTGGCCGATATCAATATTAAGACGTACTTGGTGGGCGGCGAACTCAAGAATACGACTAAAGCGATTGTTGGCGCTGACGTGGTTGAAACAATTAAGAACTTTCGCTTTAACCGTGCATTTATGGGCGTTAATGGTGTTCACCCTAAATTTGGGTTTACAACGCCTGATCCTAATGAAGCGGCCGTTAAACGCGCGGTTTTGATGCAAAGTGAAGTGGGTTATTTTTTAGCTGATACCAGTAAACTAAATGAAGTTTCGTTTGCTAAAGTAGCAGATTTAGAAGCTGGTATTTTGATTACAGATGAACAGGACAGCGAAGTATTACAACGTTTTGAGCAAATTGGAGAAATTATGGAGGCAGAAAAATGATTTACACGGTGACTTTGAATCCGTCAATTGATTACGTGATTCAATTGCCCAACTTAAATCTTGGTGAAGTAAACCGATTGGAGACGACATTTAAGTTTCCCGGTGGCAAAGGGATTAATGTCTCAAGAATTCTAAGTGAGTTGGCTTATCCGAATCAAGCATGGGGATTTTTAGGAGGCTTCACGGGTGAATTTGTTCATGATAAGCTCCGTGAACTTCACATTGAGAGTCATTTTACTAAAATTGCGGCAGATACCAGAATTAATGTCAAACTAAAGGCTGAGCAGGAAACGGAGCTGAATGCTGCGGGACCCGCAATTGCGGCTGATGAAAAGCAAGCCTTTTTGGATCAATTTGACCAGTTAAAGGCTGACGATATGGTGATTTTCTCTGGAAGCGTACCAAGTAGTTTGCCCCAGACCTTCTATTTTGATTTGATTCAAAAGGTGAAGGAACGTGGTGCAGAATACGCGGTTGACACAACTGGTGAAGCTTTGAAAAAAACATTGCCAACGCATCCGGTAGTCGTAAAACCTAATAATCATGAATTAGCTGACTTATTCCATGTGGAACTTGATAGTCTTGAAAAAATCAAAACCTATGGGCAAAAGCTAATCGAAATGGGTGCACAGCACGTCATGATTTCGATGGCTGGTGATGGCGGAATGCTAGTTACGCCAGACCATTGTTACCGAAGTGCTGCACCTAAGGGAACGGTTCAAAATTCAGTTGGTGCTGGTGATTCTATGCTTGCTGGTTTTGCTGGGACCTTTGATGCGACTCATGATGCGATGGAGAGTTTCCGATACGGTCTTGCTTGTGGGAGTGCTACGGCATTTTCTGCTGACATTGCAACCAAAGCCAAGATTGAGGAAGTATTACCACAAATCAAGATTGAAGAATTTTAGAAAGAAGGGATTCACATGGATATTCGCGATCTACTCCTCAAAGATGTGATGATCATGGATTTAAAGGCTCAAAATAAAGATGACGCCATTAATGAGATGGTACATAAATACTTTGAGCAGGGCATTATTGATGATGAAGCACTCTATAAAGCTGATATCATCAAACGAGAACAAGAATCAACGACTGGTATTGGTGATGGGATCGCTATGCCCCATGCCAAGGATAAAGCCGTCAAACGCGCCACCGTTCTGTTTGCCAAAAGTGAACAGGGGGTTGATTTTGACGCTTTAGATGCCCAACCGGTCCACTTATTCTTCATGATTGCTGCGCCAGAAGGGGCTAATAATACCCATCTTCAGGCACTGGCAGCATTATCAAGTCTTTTGATTAATCCAGATTTGGTTGCCCAACTTAAACAAGCCAAGACACCAGATGAGGTTCAGCAGTTATTTGCAGATGCCCAGTCAGCTAAAGAGGCTCAAGATAAAGCAGATGCTGAGGCAGAAGCCAAGAAAAAAGCTGATACAAAAGTGACCAGTGACGAGAAACGACCATATATTGTTGCCGTTTCTGCTTGTCCAAACGGAATTGCACATACGTACATGGCAGAAGCTGCACTACTGAAATCTGCTAAAGAGAAAAATATTGAAATTAAAGTAGAAACAAACGGCTCTGAAGGAGTTAAACATCGCTTAACGGCTGATGATATTGCCCGAGCTGATGGTGTTGTGATTACGGCAGATAAAAAAGTTGAAATGAACCGATTTGATGGTAAGAAGCTTTTGAATCGTCCTGTTATTGACGGCATTAATAAGTCTGATGAATTACTAGACCAAATTGAAGCTGGTAACGCACCTGTTTACCGTGCGACTGGTGATCAAGAAAGTGCTGGTAATGATACGCAAGGCGGCAGCTTCTGGAATGAAATCTATAAAGATTTAATGAACGGTGTGTCACACATGCTGCCATTCGTTGTTGGTGGTGGGATTATCATGGCGTTCTCATTCATTATTGAACGCTTTGCAGGCTCAAATAGTATTTACTTTACATTTACTAACCAACTTGGTAATTGGGCGTTTGCTTTCTTAGTTCCAATTTTAGCAGGGTACATCGCCGAATCCATTGGCGATTTACCCGCGTTAATGCCCGGAATTGTTGGTGGCTTCATGGCCAATACGGCCGCGGCTAATGTCTTAAAAACGACCAGTGTTTCTGGTTTTATTGGCGGCCTAATTGCTGGTTTTCTGGCCGGTGTTGTCGTTAACTGGCTTAAAAAAGTCTTCAAAGGTGTTCCCAAAAGTTTGGAAGGCTTAAAACCAATGCTTCTTTATCCGATTATTAGTCTTTTAATTGTTGGATTGGCCATGTTCTTTATCATTAATCCAATCTTTGCAGCAGTAAATGCCTGGATTACCCACGTCTTAAATGGTATGGGAACCGGAAATGAAGTGTTGCTAGGTACCATTCTCGGTGGCATGATGGCGATCGACATGGGAGGTCCTTTCAACAAGGCGGCGTATACATTTGCAATTGCAGCGTATACTTCAACTGGAGATGGCAAGTTGATGGCTGCTGTTATGGTTGGCGGCATGGTGCCACCATTAGCCACTGCGATTGCCACTGCAGTCTGGCCAAAGAAGTTTACAGAACAGGAACGCCAAGCAGGAATCTCCAACTGGGTTTTGGGAATTTCCTTTATTACAGAAGGTGTCATTCCATTTGCAACAGCTGACCCGTTACATGTCATTGTTTCTAGTGTCATTGGGGCCGCAATTGGTGGCGGTTTGACACAGCTCTGGCATGTAAGTGTCCCTGCTCCTCATGGTGGTCTTTGGGTAACACCGTTGGCGACCCACTGGATGTTCTATGTGTTAGCGCTTGTGATTGGTGCTGTCGTTGCCGGTACAATTCTTGGAATTTGGCGACCAGCTCGTAAACAAGTTACAAAATAAAAGTTCGAAGAGTGAATTCACAAGTTGAATTCACTCTTTTTTTCGAAAATTTTAAGAAGCTTTCTAAATCAGTAAATGAATTTTTATACATAAAAATAAATAAAACGAATTTTTTTATACATAAAAAGTTTATTGGAATAATTTGCTAAAACAAGCTAATGTTACGGGTGTTTGTCATAATGGCAAAAAACTGTAACACGTTTGTAACACTAGCCAAAACAGGCGTTCTGTTAGATCTTTTGCTAAAAAAAAGTTTAAATTTCTTTTAAGGAAAACGGATACCTTAACAACTTTAGCAGCAAGCTTTCACATGCTTTCTTTAATTTAGGTTGAAAAATATATGCATAAAAGGGGTATTTTTTTAAAAAACTTCGTGATACAATACAGCTAGTAAATTCTATAAGATTATACTAAGTCTTAAAAAATGAGTATTTATAGCTTTAGAAAATGAATTAAAGGAGTGGGGTATATGGTTAAATCACACAGTAATTCTAAGAAGGCAAAGGTAGTTCTAGCGGGTGTTGCTGGAGCGGCTGGTTTGTTCGTTGCTGGAGCTACACAAAGTGTTAATGCTGATTCAGTTAAGGTTGCTAAAAATGATACTGTTTGGAGCTTTGCACAAAAATATAACGTTTCAATTAAAAGTATTGAAACTCTAAATAAAATTGATCAAAAATCACATTTAATCTTTGTTGGCCAACAGCTTGAAATTCCTGGTACTCAAGTTGAAAAGGAAAGTAAAGTAAGTTCTCAAGCGTACATAACGGTTACGGCTAAGAGCGGTGACAGTCTCTGGCAGATCAGCCAGGATCATGGTGTTTCAGTTGCAGCTATTAAGAAAGCTAACAACTTGACTAGCAACTTGATTTTGGTCGGCCAAAAATTGAAGGTTCCCGTTGCTGGGAGTGATGCTGCTAAAGTTTCTAGTTCAGCAGCTACGGTTCAATATAAAGCACCTGCCTCAACTGCACAAAGTTCAGCAGCTTCAACTGTAGCGCAAAGTTCAGTTGCTTCAGCTTCAGTTGAAAGCTCAAGCCAAGCTAAAACGGCAACTAGCGCCACTGTTGCAAGTTCAGCTAGTCAAGACTCAAGTGTTGCACCAAGTTCTCAAAGTGTTTCCAGTGAAGTCAGTGCAACTAGTGATGCAGTTAGTGCTAGTTCAGCAAGTAGCCAGTCTGTTGCTAGCACAAGTACTTCAAGTGCTTCTTCTGCAGTTTCATCTAGTGCCGTTTCACAAGCACCTGCAAGTCAGGCACCAGCTAGTGAAAGTTCAAGTAAAGCGGTTGTTGCACAAGCAACTTCAAGTGCTGCCTCAACTGCACCTAAGCAGGTAAGCACAGCAGCAAAGAAGACGGTTTATGCAGCTTCTAGTCAAGCAAGCACCGTCGCTGCAGCTAGCTCTGCAACTGCGCCTAAGACAGTAACAGCTTCTTCTACAGCAAGCAAAGCAACTGCCAGCAGTGCTACGACAACTCAGAAGACTTCAACCACCACGAATAGTAATTTGACTTCCGGTTCTGTTGTGAGTTTGGCTGTTAAATTGGCAAATGCCAATATCCCATATGTTTGGGGTGGTTCAAGCTTGAGTGGAATGGATTGTTCTGGATTAGTTGCTTATGTTTTCGAACATGCAGAAGGCGTTAGCTTACCACATTACACGGTATCTCTTGAAAGTTCAGTTACACAAAAGTCTGTATCTGCAGCTCAACCTGGAGACCTATTATTCTGGGGTGCCAAGGGCGCTACTTATCACGTTGCCATTTATATTGGTAATAACCAATACGTTGCTGCACCACAGCCTGGTCAAAATGTTGATATCGAAACAATCAGCAGTTACTTTGCTCCAAGCTTTGCAGGAACAGTTAAATAATTTAAAATCAATTGACATCGGTACTTTGGTACCGATGTTTTTTTGTTTTTGAATAAAAAAAGAGCCACAGACTATCCAAACATCTTTGTTTGGCAGTCTGTGACTCTTTAATGGACAAGGCTAACTAAAAGGTAGTTAACTTGTAATTTACGCTTTGTTGTTCGTACTCCAAGGCTTTTCCTTCAAGTGGTTCAACAAATTCAATGTTGTAATCCGTGTTGTTTTCAACTAGTTGGATGGCATCTTCTTTTGTCTCAGCTTCGAGATAAAGCGATTCAGTTGTCTCCCGCTTGGGTGTTGTTTCTGCAGATGTTTGGTATAGGACTTTAAAGATCATAGTATGTGCTCCTTTGAAAAAATTTAAAGTTTGTTGGCCTGCCAGCTAAAAGCAGGCGCCACTAATGACTAACAAGACTATTTTAGCATACCGACCGCTTGAAGTATAGAATCGGACGGCTATCAAGCGATTCATGCTGGAAATTATGCTAAAATGGGGGTACAAAGTAAGGAGCTGGACGATGATTATTTTAAAGATTGTGATTTTACTTCTTATCATTGCCTTAATCGCGGGATATCTCGTACGTCGTTGGAAACGTAAGCGAGCTCTGTTAGTGGTTCAGTCTGCCAGCAAAAAAGCTGTGAACCAAGCAATGGTAAGCGTTGCTGAAATGTTAGTAGCAAAGAAAATTGTTGAGCCAAATGAGCCTAATGCTGTACCTAAGCTAGTTTCTGATATATGGGGCCGTGGCGTTTTGGCTTTTGAATTTTCATTTGGTCACACAGACCTAAAAAAAGATCAATTGGAATCGCTGCGCATCCGGATTAATGAATTGATTGAAGCGTATGCACGAAAAGAGCACATTGCTAGTAAGTATGAATACCCAGTTTTCTATGTCACCGATATTTGGTTGTATCATGATGCCCTACATGTGGATGTGGCCAATGTGGTCAATGAACCCACACGAGAGTATATTGAAGATTTGAGAAAAGTAGAGTAAAAAACGAGGCTCAAGTACATGTGAATTTGTACTTAAGCCTCGTTTCTTGGTTATTCATGATTTGCAAGCTGAAGTTTAACCAATAATCACAGCATCGTCGGAAATCTTGAAGGGTTCTTGTTTATTGATGTGATCATAAAAAAGAGTACCCTTTAAGTGATCGATTTCGTGTTGGCAAACAATAGCTGGATAATCTTTCAAGCGAATCTTTTTGTCTTCACCATCCACCGTTTGATATTTGATGGTAATGCGGTCATGCCGTGGTACATAGCCAGGGATCTCTTTATCAACAGAGAGACAGCCTTCACCTTCTTCAAGTGCGGCGACTTGAACAGATTCACTAACAATCACTGGGTTCACAAGCACTTCCTTGAAAAGGGGTGCCTGGTCCTTTTCACCAGGAACCAAAACAGCTGCCATTTGTAAGGAAACGCCAACTTGTGGGGCGGCTAGTCCGACGCCAGCACGTAAGTGGTATTTTTCGGCAATTTCTGGATCTTGGCTATTAATCAAATATGCCATCATGTCATCTGCCAATTTTTGTTGGTCATCAGTTAACGGGAAAGTGGCTTTTTGAGCGCGGGTCCGTAAAACAGGGGCACCATCACGGGTGATATCTTTCATTTTTATCAAGTTAAAAACCTCCAAATGTTTCTTCAAAATTATTTTACCATACTTGTAATTAATAAAACCGAGTGATAACATTTTTAAACACATCTAAAAAGGGGTAAACTGTACCTAGCTGAGTGTGAAAAGAGGATCTTGTGATGGAATTAAATTATGCATACCCTTTGGAACCGGAATGGGAAATCGAGGACATTACTACCGTGGTGGCGTTCTATACGGCGGTTGAAACGGCTTTTGTGAATGGCATTGATCGCCAGTTGTTTTTGAATCAGTATCATGACTTTAAACAAATTGTCAAAAGCAAAGCCGAAGAGAAACAATTAACAAAAAAATTTTTAAAAAGTTCTGGTTTCGATATGTATATCGCAGTTAAAGCTGCACAAACGACATCAAAGAAAAGAGTCGGACCATTAGTAAAAAGGTGAATTATGAGTGAAAGAGAAAAATTAAAACAGACTGATCAGTTGATTCGTGGCTGGCTTAGTGATGTCCGCCAAACAGTCATCGCAGATCTCCATGACCCACTATCAGTCTCTGAAAAAACAAGTCGTAAAGATCTAGTTACAAACATAGATAAGGCCAATGAGAAACGACTGGTAGCTGCAATTCGGGCGTTTGATCCACAGGCTAAGATCTTAGGTGAAGAGGGATCAGGTGACCACGTGACGGATATGAAGGGGCATGTGTGGATTATCGATCCGCTGGATGGCACGCTAAACTTTGTCAAACAACGTGATAATTTCGCCATGATGATCAGCCTCTACATTGACGGCGTTGGAGTCCTTGGCTATATTATGGATGTCATGCGTAATATAATTTATGGTGGTGGTCCTAAGCTGGGTGTGTTTGCAAACGAACGCAGACTTGAATCTCCCCCAAATATAAGCTTACGGGATGGCTTGCTAGGGGTCAGTGGTCCGATGCTCGTGCACGATAAATACCATTTGCAGGCTATTGATGCGGCTAGTTCTGGTGTGCGGATTATTGGTAGTGCAGGTATTGAGTTTATTCAGGTTTTGACCGGTAAACAAAATGGGTATATTTCCCATTTAATGCCTTGGGACTTCGCAGCTGGTAAAATTCTTGCTGAACAGTTGGAACTTTGCGTGACAAAGGTTGACGGCACCCCTGTTGATATGCTATCATCAAATGACGTATTAGTATCGACTAAAGATACACATAAAGATATAGTAAATATGATTAGGTAGTCTGACTGTGACAAACTAGTTGCAGTTTTTTTATGGAGATACCCAGGAAAAGGAGAAACACTTTTGAAACGACGAGATGATATTCGAAACATCGCAATTATTGCCCATGTTGACCATGGTAAGACCACTTTGGTGAACGAAATGCTAAAGCAATCAGATACATTGGACGAACATACCCATATTGAGGATCGGGCTATGGACACCAATGCGATTGAACGTGAGCGAGGCATTACGATTCTTTCTAAGAATACAGCTGTTAAATACGGCGACAAACAAATTAACATTTTGGATACTCCAGGACATGCTGACTTCGGTGGTGAAGTTGAACGTATCATGCGCATGGTTGATGGTGTCTTGTTAGTTGTTGACGCATTTGAAGGGACAATGCCCCAAACCCGATTTGTACTTAAAAAGGCTTTGGAACAGCACTTAACACCAATCGTAGTCATTAACAAAATTGACCGTCCTGGTGCTCGTCCTGAAGAAGTTGTTGATGAAGTCTTGGATCTCTTCATTGAATTAGGTGCCCAAGAGGATCAATTAGATTTCCCAGTTGTCTATGCAAGTGCTTTGAATGGAACATCTAGTTATTCAAGTGATCCTGCTGATCAGGAACACACTATGAAGCCTTTATTTGATACCATTGTGAAGACAATTCCAGCACCAATTGACAATAGTGACGAACCTTTACAGTTCCAAGTCGCCATGTTAGATTATAACGACTTTGTTGGTCGTGTTGGTATTGGTCGTATTTTCCGAGGCAAAATCAAGGTAGGCGACAACGTTTCAGTTTTGAAACTTGATGGTAGTGTTAAGAACTTCCGTGTCACTAAGTTATTTGGTTTCTTTGGTTTGAAACGTTTGGAAATTAATGAAGCTAAAGCTGGCGATTTGATTGCCGTTTCTGGTATGGAAGACATTTTCGTTGGGGAAACTGTGGCTGACCCAGAACACCAGGAAGCTTTACCGTTATTGCGAATTGATGAGCCAACGTTGCAAATGACTTTCAGAACTAATGATTCGCCATTTGCAGGTCGTGAAGGTAAGTTTGTGACATCACGTCAGTTGGAACAACGTTTGAAATCAGAATTGCATACCGATGTTTCTTTACGGGTTGATGACACAGATGATCCAGGTGCTTGGATTGTGTCTGGCCGTGGAGAATTACATTTGTCCATTTTAATTGAAACTTTGCGTCGTGAAGGCTTTGAATTACAGGCTTCCCGTCCAGAAGTTATCTATAAGGAAGTGGACGGTCAATTATGCGAGCCTTTCGAAAGTGTCCAGATCGATACTCCCGATGAATATACGGGTTCAATCA
This sequence comes from Pediococcus cellicola, assembly GCF_001438655.1. Classification (GTDB taxonomy): domain Bacteria; phylum Bacillota; class Bacilli; order Lactobacillales; family Lactobacillaceae; genus Pediococcus; species Pediococcus cellicola. The sequence goes on along the minus strand of NZ_JQBR01000010.1, from coordinate 6,173 downwards.
TTGATAGTTTGTCACAACGTAAAGGCGAGATGCAAAACATGGAGACCACGGATAATGGTCAAACACGATTAACTTTCTTAGCACCAACTCGTGGTTTGATTGGCTATTCAACTGGTTTCTTGTCCATGACACGTGGGTATGGGATTATGAACCACACCTTTGCAAAGTACATGCCAGTGATCAAGAACTGGAACCCAGGTCGTCGTAACGGAACTTTGGTTTCAATTAATACTGGTAAAGCCACCACTTATGCCATCATGGGGATTGAAAGCCGTGGAACGATCTTCGTAGATCCAGGTACAGAAGTTTACGAAGGAATGATTGTCGGCCAAAATAGTCGTGAAAATGACATTTCCGTCAATATTACACGTGGTAAAAACCAGACCAATGTTCGTGCTGCTGGTTCTGATGATATGGCTAAAATTAAGACGCCAACTCATTTAACACTTGAAGAATCCTTGGAATTCATCAACGAGGATGAGTATTGTGAAATTACACCAGATCATGTGCGCTTACGTAAACAAATTTTGAATACGAACGAACGTGAAAAAGAGGCTAAACGTCGTAAGACAGCTTCAAAAAAATAGAAAATTAGTTTGAAAAGGAAACTCGCAATTTGAGTTTTCTTTTTTTTCTGAAAAAATCATCAAATACTGGATTGTTGGTGGTAAATTAAAAAAACGGTTGGTACTCCAAATGTCCTAGAACTGGGATACAAACGAATTTATCCTATTTTAACTTACTTTTTTGTATGAAAATGCAGTTATAAAGGCATACATGAATGTAATTTAGCCAAAAATGAAATAATGGTATTAAAAATTTTATGTGTTATAGGAATAGCAATGAATAAACCTGATATATCTTGGGCTCTAAGACATATAATTGGTTGCTAGTGAAGTTGACGGTGAAAAGTAGGTTTGCTTTTGCCCTATTTTTCATTCACTCTTTTCTAAAAAGGTGTTATAATCGAAGCGGTTACAAGTATTTGCAATTATTTATTGAATGATAGATTGGAGGAGCAATATGTTAAGTAATTCGCAACAAAATAAAAAGCGACAAAAGCTGCTACAGGATAGTGCGCAACGAAAAGAACGTTTTAAGATGTATAAGGCTGGCCGAAACTGGTTTTTCGCCGGGATCACTGTTCTAATTTTTGGGGCGGGTGTCTATTTAAACTCCCCAGTTGTGTCTGCCGATACAACTGCAGATAGTTCTTCATCTACGGCACTTGCGAGTTCCGCTGCAAGCCAAAGTGAGGCCACTTCTCAAAATAATTCGTCTGCAACTAATACGACTACGAAGGCAGCTGTTGCCTCAAACAGTGCGGAGACAACGAGTTCCGCTGCTGCGACAAGTAGTTCAGTAAGTAGCGATACGAGTTCAAGTCAAAGTGCCAGTGAAAATACGAGTTCATCTGCTGTTAGTTCAGTAGCGGCTTCGAGTTCAAACAGCAATACACAGACCACTTCGGCGACTGATACACAGGCATTGAGTTCTGCGACTGACGAAACTGCTACTAGCGATATGACTAATACGTCAAGTGCTGTTTTTCAGACAAGCAATGTTTCAAGTGCTACCTCAAAAACCACGACGAGTGCTGCTAGTTCGGCAAATTCGCGCGTGGCTCCTCGCGTTGCTAGTTCAGAAGCCGTGACTAGTGAAACAGATCAAGAAAAAATAGCCACATTAAGTGATGCATTACCTGAAAGTACAGATGTCACCGTGCAAAGTGATGGTACCATCTTAATTGCGTTACCATCCGATTACGATGATGTGGCCTTGGTACAACAAGCAATTGATGACGCCCAACTGAAGAGTGCGGTTGAGATTACGGCTAAGGCTGCAGCGGAAACAGGTCCGAAAACATGGGACGGAGATTCAAGCGGTGATGTCTTCAATGACGCCATGTATAATATTGCAAATGCCGTAACTATGGGTGATTTTGAATGGATGACTGCTGTTGGAACTGGTATGTTAAATGGTAAAGCGGCCACACTCGATGAAATAGATAGCTATTTCCAAGGATTGTATAACGATAATAAAGGGAATTATAGACTACTGAGTTTATTAAAGACGTTTGATGGTTCGGGTTCCGAGTCTGATAAAGAGGCTGAAGCCAATGCCGCCGCCTTTGACTACTACTATTTTTTGGGTTCTGACGATAGTTATGTCAACAATTTAATTGATTATTTGCAAGGTTTAAGTACCGCACAATTGGCAACCTTAGCTCAAACTGCTTATACAGCAAGTCAGAATTCGGATGTGACACAGTTAATTTCTCAGGCATCTGATTTCGTTCTTCACACCTTTTATCCGGCTGGAACATCATCACCTGTCAGTACATCTGGCGGGAACGAATTTAAAAACCCGTCTGCAGCTACTGGTACTGCGGGAAATTATTGGAAGATTCCGTTCACCGATACAACAGAAGTTAAAAACTTTTCTGATTTTGTGAACACTATTGTTTCACTTTATATTGGAGCCATTGTTCCAGGTGCCGAAGCATATGTAATAAAAACTGTTTTACCAGCCATCGATACAGTTTCTGATACTACGGCCTTGACAGATTACACGAGTCTGGATTCAATTCTGAGTCAAATAGGTGCTGATAATTATCAGACTGCCAAAGATTTGATGACTATTGATGGTACGTTTGATTTAACGAGTATTGTTTCTCATATTAAGATGCTGTATCAAACAAATTACTTACTTACACTAACGGATTCAGGATCTGGTGGCTTTCTTGGTCGTTATGTTGGTGCGTTTGACCGAACTAAGACGACCGATGGAAACACTCTAACATACAACGATAGTACCTTAAATGGTAATGGTATTGGATTTAAGAATTTCTCACTGTTCAACAATCTATATGTAGCCTATTCAGAGGCACTTGTTAAAGTTCTCTATGGAACTGCAATGCTTGGTAAATTTGAAGGTATCCAAGCAATGTATGATGATACTGATGCATTTGTTAGCTATATGAAGGATATTACGGATCCATCCCAAATTGATATTAATGACTTTGAAACAAAGGTCTTAAATTTAACAACTACAAATACCCTTACAACTGATACTGAAACACAAATGTATCAGCAGGGAATTTGGGATGCCTATCATTATATTTATCCATTCTACGAGGCTGGATTGCAAGACAAAGCTGCAGGTACAGGAATTCAGTCATCAAGTTACACCGATAATGATGACTTTTTGAATGCTGTATGGACACGTGCCAGCAAAGATGCTGTTACAGGTGATGGGTCAATACAAGTCTATAATGCAGATAAAAAAACGTCAGCAGCGGCTGTCGTTGATTTAACCACTGATGATGCTGGTTCAACAGATGCCAACCCTCATGATGATCAGACTCAGACGAGTGCACAGACAATTGCTTACTTAGTTGCTTTCTATAATTCTGCACTAAATTCGAATGATGCTAGTCAAGTTGCTTATCAGGTTCAACCAGTTTCACGAGTGACGATTAAAGATGCTGACGGCAATGTGATTAATACGATCGATAAAAATATTGGAACGGTTTCTGGTGATATTGAAGGAACACCAGGTTCTGTGGTATCTGCGACAACTTTGCCAGATGTGTTAGGATATAAAACACCAACTCAAGATGAGTTGAACGGTCTGAAATTGTATGTTCCTGAAAATGGTGGAATTTTGAATGTACCTTATACAAATACAGATCAAACTGCCGGTACAGAAACTGCGGATTTCGTGAATGCAAATCCTGACGCAACCTATGATTATACAATTACTTATGAAAACGGAACTGTTGTTTCTACTGGAACTGGTGTGAAGGCTGCGGATGTTACATTCGACTTGGATGCAGGCCAGACTTTGACTATTTCAGCGAAAACAAATAATACCGGTTATGTAGTGGTTGGTGCTGATACGACTACTGTTAATTATGATAAGACGACTCAATCATACACGATTCCTTATGAGGCTTCGGGTGGCACGGTAACATTTACATTTGCAACGACACCAGTAGACTATACGATTCAACCAGTTTATCAAAGTGGTACTGATGCAACAACGGGTGCTCCGATCTATACGAGTATTGCGAATGCTGTAACAGCCTCAGGGACTCCTGGACAAGATATTGATACGACAAAGATTCCCGATGTGAATGGGTATACAAAACCAACTTATGCAGATACTGATGCAATACCCGATGTTCCAGTTGTTGATGGTGGTGTTGTGGATGTCGTTTATACAGCTGATGAAGTTGCGGCCCAAGTTCAGGTTACTGAGACTGGCGCTCCAGATGGTACTGATTTTACGTACACAGTAAATGACGGTGCAGTTCAAACAGGAGAGTATACTGATGGTTCAGCTTTAATAGATGCAGATGTTGGGGATGTAGTAGTCATTACGCCGTTAACGGTGGCTGGATATTCTTTAACTGGAACAGATAAAAGTGAGATAACTAAGACTATTACAGTAGATGATAAGAATATCGATGATACTATTAGTCCAAATAACACTGCTAATTTTGTTTATACAGCAGTCCCACAAGCAATTACTGTTAAGTACATTAACGAAGCAACTGGTGAACAACTTGGTGACAGTGCAACACTCAAGGGAGTAACCGGTGGAACATACAAAGTTACTCCGAGTGACTATTTGACGGTTAACTATGTGTCTGGTGTAGAGAAAGATACAATTAGCAGTGACATTTTAAATCAAGTTAATGTGTTTAAACTTGATGTTGATAAAACTGGTTCTCTTACAGGCACGTATGTGGATAAGGATAAAACGACCTTAACTATCTATTATGCACCGGAGAGTTTTTCATTCAAGACGGAGTTCTTCACTAAAAATACTGATGGTTCATTTACTGATGTCGGTGAAGGTACTATAAGTTATGATGCAGCAACTGATAAGATAAGTTATGATGGTCCTGCAATCTCCGGTCAACCAGTTTCCACACTTATACATGTTTTAGATTCGGACAAATATGTGGAGAGTGGTGATCCTGCAAGTGGGGTTATTACAGCAACTTCGACTGGTCTTAACTTCAATGTTTCGCCAACAACAGGCGTTCTAAGTTTTGCATCTGCTACTTTAGACTCGACAGTTCCTTCTGCGACTACTCAACCTTATATGGAAGTTAATCCCAAGTTAACTTATGGTTCTTTTACTGTGAATAGGACTGTACACTTTGAAGGTGCCGGTTCTGCTACGCCTGAAGATGTTACCCAAACGGCAACCTATGCGACAGTGACAAATGCTGTCACAAACGAGACAGCATACACTCTTCAAAGCGTTAAGAATGTTGCTATTGCTGCCATTACAGGCTTTACCGCAATGATTGGCACTACTCCTGTTAAGAAAAATGATGACGGGAGTTATAGTCCCGTTGATTCTAGTGATTTTGATAGTGCTACTTTGTCTACTCCTACAGTTCCCGATGATATTACCATCACTTATGTGGCTAATGATGAAACGGTCACCGTGACAGCTACTGGTAATATTGGTGATACTGGATTTGCTTATACAGTTAATGGGGGAGATTCAATAACGGGCTGTTATGCAACAAATGGTTCTATTGCTGCTAAATTTGGTGATGAGATTGTTATCACACCAGATATCCAAAAGGGATACTCTATCACTGGTAATGATAGTGGAAAAAATTCGACAACGATTATTGTAGGCGATTCTGATAGTGATAACTCAGTTGCATTTGTATACAGTGCACGTGAAGCAGCTGGGGTAGTCACAGTTCATTATGTTGATGAGCAAGGAAATGCAATTGATGGTGTTGAAGATGGAACTATTGGTGGAACCGGTTATTATGTAGGTGATAAAGTAACACCTGAACAAAAGATGATCGATCATTACACATATGTTTCCGGGGCTGACGAAATAACGTTAACTGATACAAATACAAGTATTAATGTTGTTTACAGTTTTAATGGAGTCACCGTAACCACACCAACCAATCCAAGTGATCCAGTGGATCCAGCTAATCCAGATGGGCCAAAGATGCCAACGATTACGGAAGCAGATTTGACACAAAGTGTCAGTCGAGAAATTAGTTATGAAGTAGCTGCCAGTGATGATCCAAATGCGCCAAAGGCACCAACTAAAGTTACCCAAACAACTAAATATACACGTGGAGCGGTTATTGATAAGACAACAGGCGAGTTGATTGGCTATAC
>NZ_JQBR01000001.1 GCF_001438655.1 Pediococcus cellicola | reverse complement strand
GGTCGCAGGTTCGAATCCTGTCTTCCCGATTAAATGTTTTTTTACATTTAAATTAGATCGCGGTGTAGCTCAGCTGGCTAGAGCGTCCGGTTCATACCCGGGAGGTCGAGGGTTCGATCCCCCCCGCCGCGATAGGTTTTATATACGAACTTGGACCTTTAGCTCAGTTGGTTAGAGCAGACGGCTCATAACCGTTCGGTCGTAGGTTCGAGTCCTACAAGGTCCATCTGTTGTTATGGATATATTGAGGACATGAAAACCGTATATTGTTATGGAGGATTACCCAAGTCTGGCTGAAGGGAACGGTCTTGAAAACCGTCAGGTGGGTCAAACCACGCGAGAGTTCGAATCTCTCATCCTCCTTTTTAATTATCGCGGGATGGAGCAGTCTGGTAGCTCGTCGGGCTCATAACCCGAAGGTCGCAGGTTCAAACCCTGCTCCCGCAATTATGGTTCCATGGTCTAGTTGGTTTAGGACGCCTGCCTGTCACGCAGGAGATCACGAGTTCGAGTCTCGTTGGAACCGTTAATGGCTCGGTAGCTCAGTCGGTAGAGCAATGGATTGAAGCTCCATGTGTCGGCAGTTCGATTCTGTCCCGCGCCATCTAAGCCTAATTTTATGCGGGTGTAGTTTAGTGGTAAAATCACAGCCTTCCAAGCTGTTGTCGCGAGTCCGATTCTCGTCACCCGCTTTTTTCTATAAGGGGCCTATAGCTCAGCTGGTTTAGAGCGCACGCCTGATAAGCGTGAGGTCGATGGTTCAAGTCCATTTAGGCCCATTGGAGAAGTACTCAAGTGGCTGAAGAGGCGCCCCTGCTAAGGGTGTAGGTCGCGTAAGCGGCGCGAGGGTTCAAATCCCTCCTTCTCCGTTTTTATATGACCCGTTGGTCAAGTGGTTTAAGACACTGCCCTTTCACGGCAGTAACATGGGTTCGAATCCCGTACGGGTCATTTTCATATAATATATTAAATTATCGCGGGATGGAGCAGTCTGGTAGCTCGTCGGGCTCATAACCCGAAGGTCGCAGGTTCAAACCCTGCTCCCGCAATTATGGTTCCATGGTCTAGTTGGTTTAGGACGCCTGCCTGTCACGCAGGAGATCACGAGTTCGAGTCTCGTTGGAACCGTCGGATATGATCGATTCGCTTTATAATTTTAATCTAAGATAACGTTAGAGGCCGATTGCTTCTAACGTTTTTTGTGTTTTAAGAACCCTTGGCAAGTCATATGGATGGCACTTTGAAGATGAAATGACGGCACAAAAGGTACCAAACATATCACGATACTAAAAAATAATTTGTTTACGGATACTTAGCTTAAGTGATAAATCCAAGAGAAAAAATAGAGGCTGAGGATATACCCCAGTCTCTTTCTGTCTCTGAATTTTAATAGTCGAAATCGAGGATTCCGTCTAGCTATGAATAACAAACGCCTCATTTGGTCTTCTGGACTGCCTTAATAACTTATCGCTTTAGAGATTTTAGATGCGTAGCTAACGTCAGGTGTGCGAAGTCAAAACACTTTTTCCCACACTTTCTAAAGGATGAGTAGCACCGAAAATAAGAGATTGAGAAAAATATTAATCAATAAATCTAGTTTGATTTGATTAAAAAGCACTCCTGAAAGCCAAGAAACTAACAAGAGGATGCATGCCAAAAGGGTGTGGGATGTAATCCCTATAAACAAAAAAGTCAAGACCACGGTTAGTCCAATAATTAGACGATAAATCTCTTTGTGAACGAATCGATTACTAAAGAAAGGAAAAAAGAAAAATAAGGTGCCTAGGGTAGGAACAAGTAAACTCGTCAAAAAACTTTTAGATAAGAAACCACATTGAATATAAAATAAGCTTTCAGGAAGAATAAATGAAGTACTCAGTGTAAATAAAATCAGTCCAGGCCAATTTGTTTTAAATGGGAGGAAAAAAGTGATTAGCGTAAGAAGACATGTAAAGAGCAATAAGCTAATTGTCGGTGAAACCTTGGAAAAGCTAAGTGCTGCAATTAAAACGCTAATGCCTGCCATACTCAAAAAAATGGGTACTGATATTTTATTAGTCAGTCGGTCGAACACTAAGAAGTTAAACATAAAAATAAATAAGATTAACAAGAACTGGTTGTTAAAAGTGTGTTGAATAGCTGTGTTAACTTGACGACTATAGACCGTTGGAATTAACCAAACTGAAAGAGTTTGGATTAGAGTCATAAACACCGGCAACATAGTTTTTTTGTTAGATGCGGATAAATGAATTGTTTGCATGAATGATTTCTCCTGTGTCAAATAACTCAATCGTAAACAAAGTTAGGAGCAACGTCAACTAAAATCTGTCTTTTAAAGGATTTTCATTTGTGATAAACTTGTTAGGATGACTTGCATTTTTTCATAGTCGCTTTCAAAGCAGGTTATGAGAGAAATGTGAGTTTGAAAAGCACGGGTTATATAACATTGAACAAACGTAATTTTTGTTCCCGAAAGGATTTGCTTAATTGCAAAGATGCCTTGTAACCGTATTTAATTAAGGGGGAAATTTTCAAGATGCAGGAAAGACATTTATTTACTTCTGAGTCCGTTTCAGAAGGGCATCCAGATAAAATTGCTGATCAAATTAGTGACGCAATTTTAGATGCTATGCTAGCGCAAGATCCACAGGCACGTGTGGCTTGTGAGACCACAGTTACAACTGGATTGGTTGTTGTGGTTGGTGAAATTAGTACCACTGCTTATGTGGATATTCAAAAGACGGTTCGTCAAACTATTAAGGAAATTGGATATAAAGATGGCGAATACGGCTTTGATGGTGATAATTGTGCCGTTATGGTCGCAATTGATGAACAATCTCCAGATATCGCACAAGGTGTTGATGAGTCTTTAGAAGAAAAAGAAGGCGAATCTGACCCATTAGATAAGATTGGTGCTGGTGATCAAGGACTTATGTTTGGCTTTGCCATTGATGAGACTCCTGAATTAATGCCACTTCCAATTATGCTAAGCCATCATTTGATGCAAAAGACGGCAGCTGTTCGTAAATCTGGCGAGCTGCAATACTTGCGTCCTGATGCCAAGGCAGAAGTTACGGTTGAATATGATGACAATGAAAAGCCAGTTCGGGTAGATACAGTTGTTTTAAGTACGCAACACGATCCTAATGTCCTGCTGGAAACCATCCGTAAAGATGTCATTGAACATATTATTAAGCCAGTTATTCCTGCAAATTTATTGGATGACAAAACAAAGTATTTCATTAATCCAACCGGCCGTTTCGTTATCGGTGGTCCACAAGGGGATGCTGGTTTGACAGGTCGTAAGATTATTGTGGATACTTATGGAGGTTTTGCCCGTCATGGGGGTGGTGCCTTTTCTGGAAAGGATGCCACTAAAGTTGACCGTTCTGCAAGTTATGCCGCACGCTATATTGCCAAAAACATTGTGGCGGCTGGTTTTGCTCACAAGGTTGAAGTACAGTTAGCCTACGCTATTGGGGTTGCACAGCCTGTTTCAGTTTCTGTAGATACTTTTGGAACAGGGACTGTCTCTGAAGAAGACTTAGCTGCAGCTATTCGAAAAGTGTTTGACTTACGTCCAGCTGGAATTATTAAGATGCTCGATTTGCAACGTCCCATCTATAAAAAGACGGCTGCCTATGGTCATTTCGGTCGTACCGATATCGACTTACCTTGGGAACATACAGATAAAGTTGACGCATTAAAAGAATTATTAAAGTAATGATTAATAAAATCTCTTCTGCTGTCACGTAGAAGAGATTTTTTAGACGGAGTGTGAAGAAATGACAGCAAAGAAAACAAATGTCACTTTAGTTACGATTGCCATTTTTGTCGCAACGTTTTTGACAGCTGTGGAAGGGACCATTGTCTCTACAGCAATGCCAACTATTGTTGGTGATCTACACGGAGTTAACTTAATGAACTGGATTGTATCCATTTATTTGTTAACCAATGCAGTGGCAACACCAATTTATGGAAAATTAGCGGATTTATTCGGTCGAAAACGAATTTTCATTATTGGAATTATGATCTTTATTTTAGGATCAACGCTTAGTGGGACTGCCAACTCTATGCCTACCTTAATTGGATGGCGTGCTTTACAAGGCGTTGGTGCTGGCTGTATCATGCCAGTTTCCAATACCATTATTGCGGATATTTATTCGTTTGAGAAACGCGCACGGGTGATGGGCTTCAATGGGGCTGCTTGGGGGATTGCCGCGATTGTGGCACCTCTGCTGGGTGGTTTTATCGTCGATCATCTTACTTGGCATTGGGTGTTTTTCATTAATATTCCCATTGGCCTACTGACCGTGGCCTTGATTGCATTGTATTTACACGAGGATCCGCATGTGGTCTCAACTAAAATCGATTATCTTGGGACGTTATGGTTGACCATTGCACTTTTAAGTTTAATGTATGGCTTTCAAGTGCTTGGTGAGGCTAACTTTACATGGACTATGGTCATTGCTTGCTTTGTTGTCACTGTAATTGCGGTTGCTTTATTTATTAAGCGCGAGCAAAAGGCAGCAGACCCCATTATTTCTTTGAGATTATTCAAGAATCGCACGTTTATTACCCAAAACTTAGCCACCATGTTAGTTTCTGGATTCTTAATTGGATTTGAAGTTTATATCCCCACATGGACACAGGGAATTTTAGGATTGCCAGCGTCACTTGCTGGATTTGCTGTGACGCCAAGTTCGGTGATGTGGATTCTGGGTTCATTTTTAGCTGGTAAATTTATTTTGAAATTAACGCCGAAACAAACCTTGATGATTAGTTTAACGTTGTTGTTGGTTGGAAGTTTATGGTTAAGCCTTTTGCCGCAAACAACACCATTTTGGTTGTTCTTCGTGATTTCTTCAATACTTGGTGTTGGGTTTGGAATTACGATTACATCTACAACAGTAACGTCACAACGGTTGGTAGATATAAAGGATATGGGGGTTGCCACTTCCTTCAATACGTTAGCCAGAACACTTGGACAAACGATCATGATGTCTGTTTTTGGAATCATTATGAATGGCACAATGAACGCCGGGATTGCACAACATGCGAATGTTAATTTAGGAATGATGAATAAACTTATCAATCCTCAAACTGCTACAGCTTTACCGACTAAGCTTTTGCCGACATTACGAACTATTTTATACCAAGCACTCCACAATATTTATTTAGCTGGTGTCTTTCTAATCGTGATTGCAATCGTGATAAATGCGGTGGATCACCGTAACTCTAGCCAAAATTAAAAGCAATGAGATCGTGAAAAATCTCATTGCTTTTTTATTTTAGCGTTTTTGAATGGCGAAAAGAATTGGAGGTTCATTTTGCTGATTAATAAATTGATAATTCAAAACCTGAAATTGTTTCTGTGGCAAGGCTTGCAAGAAGGTTTTAAGTTCCGATAATTCTTCTTTTCCTCCTGGATGACCATAATAACTGACAATTACCACCAAACCACCGCGCTGCAAATAGGTTAAGCACTGTTGCACAGCACTAATTGTGGTTTTGCCGTGTGTAATGGTTTGCTTGTCACTTCCGGGTAAGTAACCTAGATTAAAGATTGCGGCGGCAAGCGTTGTTTCACTTGGTAAGTGAACACTCAAATTTTCGTGACCATCGTGAATAAGCGTGGTCTGGGGTAATAAGCCGGTTAAAACTAACTGCGTTTTTGTAGTGTCAAGTGCGGCTTGTTGCACGTCAAACCCGTAGACACGGCCGGTTTTGCCAACGGCACTGGCTAAATAAATCGTATCATTCCCGTTGCCAACGGTGGCATCAATGACGGTATCTCCCTGCTGGACAACCTGGTCGAGTAGGGTATGACTAAAACGTAAAGCAGATTCTAAATTCATGAACTACGGCTCCTTTCTAGTAGGTAGAATCAGATAAGCTGACAAACTGACGATTGTAATGCCCAAAAGAAAGCCACCCAAAACATCGGTTGGATAATGGACGTTCAAATAAATACGGGATATACCAATCAATAGGGCTAGTAGGGTGGCGATGCTATCAAATAGCCAGCGTTTTGTTTGATTCTTGATTAGAAAAAAAGATATCACAATGAGTGTGCCGAAAAAGACGGCACTGGCAGTAGAGTGCCCACTAGGGAAACTATACCCACCAATTGAAATGAGTTTGTGCAAAGGGCGTGAGCGTGTCAGTAGGAGTTTAATGCCTTGATTGCCTAAAGTCCCTAGTAAAATGCTGAGAGTAGCGAAACTCAGATAACGATAATACTTTCGATAAACTAGCCAGGTAACCAGTAACAAGATAAAGCCAATATGTGGCAGAGGATTACCTAAGCTAGTTATAACTAAAAAGAAATGCGTTTTTAATGCTGTTCGATTGGCTTGAATACTTTCAGAAATGAAGTGATCAAAGCCAGTTACGAACGGACTTTGACTAGTAACCAAAGCAGCCAGGATTACAAACACAATTCCGGTGGTCATTCCGATCGCTAACCAATGATGTAATTGTTTTGTTGAGGGCATTTTTTTCTCCTTCAAATTTTGTTAACGCGCTTCTAGTATAGCAGATTTTAGAAACTCGTCTTGCTTTTTTAGTGTGAATTTGATAGGATTAGTCCATTAATAAGTACTTGAAAAGAATTAGTAAGCGTAGAGGCTTTTTCAGAAACTATACGGGCAATGTGAGTATAGATTGGTTTTACGCTGAACTCATCTTTTTAAATTTTACTGATGAAAATAGTAGTTGGTAACGTGATTTCGCGTTAAGAAATGAAGAGTTCGACTGAATTAATCAATCGTAAATATAGGTGGTACCGCGGAAATTTTCGTCCTATAAGATATTTTATAGATATCTTATAGGCTTTTTTATTTAGAAAGGGTGGAAAAATTGGCATACAATCATGAAATAATTGAACGCAAGTGGCAACATTACTGGCGTGAACACAAGACTTTTAAAACAAATTCAGCAGAGGATAAGCCTAAATATTATGTTTTGGACATGTTCCCTTACCCGTCTGGACAGGGATTGCATGTGGGCCATCCGGAAGGTTATACGGCTACGGATATCATGGCACGCTTTAAACGTATGGAAGGCTACAAAGTTTTACATCCAATGGGCTGGGATGCGTTTGGCTTACCAGCAGAACAGTATGCCCTGAAGACAGGACACAATCCGCGCGAGTTTACCGCACAGAATATTAAAAACTTCAAACGTCAAATTCGTTCGTTAGGATTTTCCTACGATTGGGATCGCGAAATTAACACAACGGATCCTAACTTTTACAAGTGGACCCAGTGGATTTTTGAACAAATGTATAAAAAGGGCTTGGCCTACGAAAAAGAAACCTTAGTTAACTGGGCACCTGACATGATGGGCGGGACTGTTGTAGCTAATGAAGAGGTCGTTAACGGCAAGACGGAACGTGGTGGCTATCCTGTTTATCGTGTCCCAATGAAACAATGGATGCTAAAAATTACGGCTTATGCGGACCGTTTGTTGGATGATTTGGATTTGATTGACTGGCCAGAAAGCATTAAAGAAATGCAACGTAATTGGATTGGTCGCTCAACTGGTGCAAGCATTAATTTTAAAGTTGAAAATACCGATGAAGAAATCGAAGTATACACCACACGTCCTGATACGCTGTTTGGCGCAAGTTATATGGTTATTGCTCCAGAACATAAGCTGGTTAAAAAAATCACGACAGACGCTCAAAAAGCCGCTGTGGAAGCTTATGAAAAGAAGATTGAAACAAAATCTGATTTGGAACGAACGGATTTGAATAAAGATAAAACGGGTGTCTTTACCGGTGCATATGGCATTAACCCCGTTAATGGTGAAAAATTACCGATTTGGATTGCAGATTACGTTTTAGCTTCCTATGGTACGGGTGCCATCATGGCAGTTCCTGCTCACGATCAGCGTGATTGGGAGTTTGCTAAGAAATTTGATCTTCCAATTAAACCGGTTATTGAGGGTGGAAATGTAGAAGACGCTGCCTATACGGACGATGGCGTGCATATCAATTCTGACTTTTTAGATGGACTAGACAAACCGACCGCGATTCAAAGAATGTTAGACTGGTTGGAAGATAAAGGCGTTGGAAAGAAAAAAGTGAATTACCGACTTCGTGACTGGATCTTTTCACGTCAACGATACTGGGGAGAACCAATTCCTGTCATTCATTGGGAAGACGGTGAAACGACCCTTGTTCCAGAGGATGAATTACCTCTAAAGTTGCCAGCTGCCAAAGATTTACAAACTTCAGGCACACGTGAAAGCCCATTGGCCAACCTTAAGGACTGGGTCAATGTGGTAGATGAGAACGGTCGTAAGGGGCGTCGTGAGACTAATACAATGCCACAGTGGGCTGGTAGTTCTTGGTATTATTTACGTTACATTGATCCAAAAAATAATAACCAAATTGCTGATCAAGACCTCCTTAAAGAGTGGTTGCCAGTAGACCTTTATATTGGTGGAGCTGAGCACGCAGTCTTACATTTATTGTATGCGCGTTTCTGGCACAAGGTTCTTTATGATCTTGGGGTTGTGCCAACCAAAGAACCTTTCGAAAAGTTGGTCAATCAAGGGATGATCCTTGGTGATAATCATGAAAAAATGTCGAAGTCTAAGGGTAACGTGATTAATCCAGATGATATTGTGGATCAATATGGTGCTGATACGCTGCGTTTATACGAGATGTTCATGGGTCCTTTAACAGAATCAGTAGCTTGGAGTGAAGATGGCATTCACGGAAGTGAGAAGTGGATTGAACGTGTTTGGCGCTTGATGATCGATGAAAATAATCATTTGCGCGATCGTGTCACAACCATTAATGATGGTAGTTTGGACAAGGTTTACAACCAAACTGTCAAGAAGGTAACTGAAGATTTTGAACAGTTACATTTCAATACTGCGATTTCACAAATGATGGTCTTTGTGAATGATTGTTATAAAGCTTCTGCACTTCCGCTAACGTACATGGAAGGCTTTGTCAAAATGCTTTCACCAGTGGTCCCTCATGTGGCAGAAGAATTGTGGCAACTCCTAGGACACGATGGTACCATTACTTATGAGAAATGGCCGACATATGATGCTAGCAAATTAGAAGAAGCTACTGTGCAGATTGTTTTGCAAGTCAATGGAAAAGTGCGGTCGCATTTAAAAGTTGCGAAGGATACGGATAAGGCTGAATTAGAGAAGTTAGCTTTGGCAGATCCGACCTTGCAAGAATGGCTTTCTGATAAAACGGTACGTAAGGTGATTGCGATTCCAAATAAAATTGTAAACGTAGTTGCAAACTAGTTATGAACTTAACTAAAATAATTAGTCAAAAGGCATCCTTTTGACTAATTATTTTTTTATCTGGGAATAAGTTTGAGATTTACTTACAAAGTAAATTTAAATTTGAATTGCGCTTCAGTAATGATAAAATGGTTAAGATTGAGTAATCGAAAGTAGGGCGATAAATTATGGCTGAAACGCCTCAAGAGAAATCTAAAGCAACCGAGGCAGGTTTCCAACCGCTTCGTAAAACAAGTAAAGAATCAACTTCGAAAGATAAATTAATTGAAGGTTCGGCTTGGATGACGGCCGGAAGTATTTTGTCGCGGCTATTAGGCGCAATTTATATTATTCCGTGGGTCATTTGGTTCGGGAGTATGAGTGACGAAGCGAATGCGCTTTTTGCTAAGGGATATAACATTTATAGTTTCTTTTTAATTGCTGCAATTGCTGGGATCCCCTCAGCTGTGGCCAAACAGGTAGCACATTATAATACGATGAACGAGTTTGCCGTGGGTCAGCGTTTGTATAAGCGTGGGTTATTATTATCAGGGGCAACCGGGATTGTGTGTGCGTTAGTTTTGTATTTTGGAGCACCACTTTTTTCAAATAGTGATCCCAATGTGGTGCCAACTTTGCACTCGTTGGCTTGGGCAGTTTTAATTATTCCAACCATGAGTTTAACGCGAGGCTTCTTTCAAGGCTATCAGGAAATGGCGCCTTCTGCGATCTCTCAGTTTGTAGAACAGTTAGCCCGCGTGGCTTACATGTTGATCAGTGCTTTTATTATTATGCGAGTGCAACATGGTAACTGGGTCAGTGCGGTCTCACAATCGACCTTTGCTGCATTTATTGGTGCCATTGGAGGCATATTTGTCTTGTTTCTTTACTACTTGCGGCATCGCTCTCGACTAAGAGAACTTGCAGAAAATAGTAAGCAGGAATTGGCGATTCCCACTAAGCAGCTTTACAAAGAAATTATTGCGCAGGCCACACCGTTTATTATTATTGGTTCTGCGATTACAATTTTTCAATTGATTGATCAATTCACCTTTTTCAATATTATGCAACAGGCCTTTAATTATTCCACGCGGTTGGTAAATACGTTATATGCATACTTTGCGTTTAACTCGAATAAGTTGGTCATGATCGTCGTTTCACTTGGTTCAGCCATGGCGATTACGGCGGTACCCATGCTTTCAGAGGCAAAAACCCGTGGAAATAAACGCGAAATCAATAATCAAGTGACTGATGCGTTACTTTTATTTTCATTTTTCATGATTCCGTCTGCATTGGGGATGGCCGCCATTGCGCAGCCGCTGAACACACTGTTTTACCATTATGATGTCATTGGAACACTGGTCTTAGAACTTTCCGCCTATGTATCAATTATCTTAGGACTATTCACAGTCATTGCAGCTATTATGCAGGGCATTTCTGAAAACGTGCGAGCAGTGGGCTACTTTGCCATAGGCACCGTGGTTAAATTTGCATTGCAGTTTCCTTTGGTAGCTTATTTGGGCGCAATGGGACCTTTGATTTCTACAGCGATTGGCTTTGCCATTGTCAGTGGCTTAATTCTCCGACATTTAAATCAGGAGTATGGAATTGGGTATCGCAGAATGAGTAAACCTTTTGCTGGTATTTTGGTTTTCAGTTTGATTGTGTTTGCCGTGGCCAGCGTCGTTGTTCGTGTCAGTTATTTATTCTTGGATCCGTATAGTAAGCTAATTGCACTTTTAGTTTGTGTTTTGGCGGCTTGTTTGGGCGGTTTCGTCTATCTCTATATTGCTTTAAAGACGCGGTTAGCTGATATGATGCTAGGAGATCGAGTGGAACGAATTCGACGCTTATTACGAATTCATTAAGGAGTACAAAATGCGAATTGACAAGTTTTTACACCAAATGAATATTGGCACACGAAGTCAGATCACCCAATTAATAAAAAAAGGGGTGGTGACTTTGAATACGCACAGGGTTATATCCGGAAAAACTCAGGTAACGCCGGGACAAGATCTCGTCAAACTTGGAGAGCGGGAGGTTGCGTATCAAGTTCATTACTACTATCTTTTAAACAAACCTCTTGGCGTGATTTCAGCGTCGACGGATCGTCATCAAAAAACAGTAATGGATTTATTTAATAAATCGGATTATCGTTCAGATTTATTTCCAGTAGGCCGGTTGGATAAGGATACGGAAGGTTTGGTACTCATTACAAATGACGGAGACTTGGCCCACAAGTTATTGTCACCAGCACATCACGTCAAAAAAACGTATGAGGCAACAGTAACTGGCAAATTAAGTGCCGATACCATTGAAGAATTTGCTAAGGGAATAACCCTTAAGGATGGGACGCAGCTTCAGGGAGCTGCCCTTCAGATTCTTAACTATAATAAGCTTGAAGATACGACGGAAGTTACCATAGAGATTCAAGAAGGGAAATACCACCAGATTAGACGCATGTTTGGTGCCATTGGACAAAGAGTGGTTCATCTTCAACGTATTAAAATGGGATCACTTGCCATTGATGTAGGCCTTTTACCTGGAAATTATCGCGAATTGAGCCAGGCTGAGGTTGATGATCTGATGGCTTTGACGAACGCATAAAAATAAAAAACGTCACACACCTAGCTGAGTAAACCTACTCTGTTAGGGATGCGACGTTTTTTTAATGGTTTGCATTTGAAAATTGCCACATGACTTGCGGAATTCTTTTAATGATTTGGTGGGGTAAAGTGACGTATTGGCTTTGTCCCAGTTCATCTGCAATAAAACTGTGTAAATAAGTGGCACTTAAAATAGCATTAAGGGGCGTATTGGAAAATTGCGTCACAAAGCCACCAATCATTCCAGCAAGAGTATCACCCATACCGCCAGTCGCCATTGCCGGGCCGCCTAAGGTAAGTTGATAAGTTGCAGCGTCAGTATAGATTTCAGTGTGATGCTTCTTTAACACAATCGTAGCCTGCAATTGCTTTTGGACTTGTTTGTTTCGACTCTCTGTTTGTGAGGCAATTGGAATGCCCGAGAGGCGTTGCCACTCCATTTCATGAGGGGTAAAAATGAGGTGAGCCTTTGGGAGGTCGAGAGTGTGAGTAGCAATTAAGTCAATAGCTGACCCATCTATGATGAGAAATTGTGAGGCCTCAATCGATTGAAACACGGTTTGTAACGTTTGTAAGGCCAGTGTCGTTTCACCTAGTCCAGGGCCGATGACCACACCCGTGACTTTTTTCAGCATTTCGGTGATGGCGGTTTGCTGATGTATGTCGATTACCATCGTTTCTGGAAGGCGCGCGTGTAGGCTGGCAAAATTGGATGGATCTGTTGCCGTAGTAACCAAGCCACAGCCTGAATAAATGGCCGCACTGCTAGTTAGAATAATTGCGCCTCCAAATTGTGCATTTCCGCCCACTACCAAAAGCTTTCCAAAGGAACCTTTGTGGGTATGAACGGCCCGTTTTTTGATTGTTTGTTCAACTAACGCTTGTGTGATTTTTTGCATAATTCAGCACCTCTTAGCTTAAGTATACCGAATCCAATGAGAGAATAAAATGAGAAGGGCCTTTTACTATAACAATTCGTAAGCGTTTGCTACAATGAAACTAGATAAATGGAAAGTGAGATGAGTACCATGGCAGATCAACAGTATCAAAATATTCTCGTGGGAATTGACGGCTCCGAAACATCGATGAAAGCTTTAGACAAAGCGGTCGATGCCGCGCTAAGAAACCATGCCAAATTGACAATTGCACAAATTTTAAAACCTCAATTATCTACGGTAGGGAGAACTTCAATTGGCTTTGGCGTTGTAGAAACAGATGTCAATGATGAGGATCGCTTAAAAACGCAAGAATCGCTTTTGGATGATGTGGTTGCTCAGGTGAAGGAAAAAGGTTTGGCTGATGTCAAGCGCATTGTGAAGATTGGCAATCCGCGCGAAGAGTTGGCTAAAACCATTCAAAGAGAAGAAAACATTGATTTAATATATATTGGTGCAACTGGTGTCAATCGTGTTGCACAGATGTTTTTAGGCTCCACAAGTACCTATATCTTAGAACATTCCTTAGCGGATGTCATGGTAGTCAGATAGAGTTATAAGTATTACAAGTGGATTTTGTAGCGGGACTCGTGCAGAATAATCCCGCTATTCATTTACCTAAAATTCAGCATGCGTTTGAAAGGGGGAAGATTAGGACGGCTTCTAACTGATTTACGAAATGTCCTAATCGATAAATATGAAAATATTAATCGTACTTGAAAATG
The DNA here is from genome assembly GCF_001438655.1 of Pediococcus cellicola. Classification (GTDB taxonomy): domain Bacteria; phylum Bacillota; class Bacilli; order Lactobacillales; family Lactobacillaceae; genus Pediococcus; species Pediococcus cellicola. The sequence continues at coordinate 347,371 of NZ_JQBR01000001.1, read as the reverse complement.
TCGTTATGGACGGTGTCAAACGTGCAGCAACTGTATTGGGAAATGCGCTGACTGATCAGACAGATGTCACTTTCTATTCTTTAGAAAATGTGCCACCCTATTACGAATTAAAAGCCAAATTAGTGGTTGCAAAACGACCAGCCTCGGGTCAAGTTTTGAATTTTTTCGGTAAAAAGCCTTATGAAACTTATCAAAATCAAATTGATGACTTATGTACCTACATCAAAGAGGGCAACTTTCAAACGGTCATCTTAGCAGCAGGATTGACGACTAGTTTTGCGCCTTTAATCAAGCGGGCGGCCCCTAAAACGCATGTAATCGGTTGGATGCATAATAATTTCCAAACCTATATGTCACGCTATTATCAATTTATGCAAACAGAATTTGTTAACGGCTTAAAAGCTTGTGACACAGTGGTTACGCTGACCACATCAGATTTTAAAAATTATCGACAGTTTAATAAACATACGGTCAAAATTTATAATCCGTTGACTTTAATACCGGATAAAAAAGCGGATTTAAGTGCACACACCATCGCATTTACGGCTCGAATTGCAATTGAACATAAGGGCATCGACTATTTACTTGAGGCTGCCCAGTATTTGCCAGATGATTGGAAAATTGCGATGGCTGGTAAGGGCCAACCAGAGGAAATGGCCAGCTTCGAAAAATTAATTCAAAAATTTGATGTAGCTGATAAGATAATTTATCGTGGTGCTTTGAAGGATGAAGCCCTCCAGGAACATTATGAAAAAGCTTCTATATTTGTCTCCACCTCACGCTGGGAAGGAATGCCCCTTGTGATTGGTGAGGCAATGGGCTTCGGGTTACCCATTGTGGCAATGGCAAATACGGGATCCGCAGAATTCTTGGGTGCCAATAAATATGGGTTGCTGACTAAGAGTCAGGACGTTTCTGAATTTGTTCAAGCGCTAAGCAAATTAATTGATAGTGAACCTTTGCGTCGGTTGTACGCGAAAAGATCGCTGGAAAGAATTCAAGATTTTCAAGTAGATACTGTTGTTAAGCAATGGTTAGCAATTCTGTAGACTTTCTGTGGGAGTTTATTGAAAAAAATTGAAAAACTTAAAATTAGCATTGAAAACGGCTGCATTTTTCGATATGGTAAGGTTAGTTAAATAGAAAGTCGATGGGTGCAAATGTATAAATTAATCGTTAGTGATTTAGATGAAACATTACTTGGTAGAGATGGTCAGATTTCTCAGGATAATATTGAAGCTATAAAGGCAGCTTCAAAAAAGGGGGCTAAGTTTGTCCCCAATACGGGCAGAAGTTTTACTTCCGTGCAAGTCTTACTTAAAAAATTAGGACTGTTCCAAGAGTCAAATGAGTTTGTCATTTCGTATAATGGAGGAGCCATTGTCGAAAATAAAGATAATCAGATTTTACAGACCAATGAAATGACTTACGAGGAAGGAAAAGGTGTTTTTGACATTACTTCTCGTTACCCAGAAAATGATACACATGTCTATACTGTAGATAAATTGTATATCTATAATCCACGCAAAGAAGATTTGGCGTATCTAGAGCCACGGCATGTAAAATACGAAATTATGGATACGGATGATTTTTCAATTTTTAAACATGATAAAATAATGAAAGTCATTACCATGAATCCGGATCAAAACGTGCAGCATCAAGTGCACGATGAAGTTATGGCAGCATTTGACAATAAATTAAATGCCAGTTACTCTTCTGGGATGTATGCGGAGTTTAATCATCTTGGAACAGATAAGGGTACCGCTACGTTAGAGTTAGCTAAATCTTTAGGCATTAAAAAGGACGAAATTTTGGCGTTGGGAGATAATAGCAATGATCTCCCCATGTTACGCAAAGTTGGAATGCCGGTTGTGGTCGCTAATGGCACAAATGAAGCAAAAGACTTAGCCAAATATGTCACTAAAAATAACTACCGTACCGGTGTTGCAGAAGCCATTCATAAATTTGTCTTGTAGATGAATGGGAGGGCTTAATATGTTAAAACTAGCATTAGTGGCTATCCCAGGAGTGATTGCGATTGCATTGGTGTGGGCGACTCTGAGTAGTCAGCTACCCTTTTGGCTTTTGGCAAGTCTGTGGATTGTCGGTTTTTTAGTGGCGATTATCGTGGTCACATTGATAGAACTCAAAATAAAGCTTGATGCGATGCGTAAGCAAAACGCACAAGAAGATACGAAACCTAAGGAGTGACAAGTTTTATGTTCATGTCGACAGAAGAAATAAATGTGGGCCATACGATTGTAGGGATCGTTTCTGCAACTAGCCGAATTATGTTAGCAGCTGACGAGATTGACCAGTATCAGATGTTTGACCAATTAATTGAGGAAACAAAACAAAAACTAGCTAAACGAGCTGAGTTAAAAGACGGCGATGGTTTGATCGGTGTTCATTTTAATACGAATGTTGTGAATGTTAATGTAGCTCCTAAATTTCTTGTTGTGGTAGGCTATGGAACAATTGTGAAGCTTGATAAATGACCTATTTCAAAAGATGACGCATGAATCAGATTTGGTTTATGCGTTTTTTATTGAATGCGTAACGAGGGGCGAAGACGTGCATACGGATGATTTTATAAAAAAATTAGAAATGTTGGACGTGACAACGGTTCAACAAGATGGTGATTACTTGTACGTGAAGCGGAATGGTATCAAAGCTGCCAGAATCAGTGTGAGACAATCTTATGATTTTGGTGTTTACAAAAGGATTCCAAAACGGTTACTGAATTTAATTGTGGATTATGCGATTACGCCAGTCAAAGAACGATAGTAGCCACCCTTTTATAAAGGTGAGCGCATTTCGTTTTAATTTCCAATTGACGGGAACATAGTTTCCCTTTAAAATTTTACTTAGCTGTTCTTTTCACTAAGAAGAGAACAGCTACTTTAGTTTCAAGAGGAGTAGGGTTGAATTGAAAAAAAGAAGAAAAATGACAGGCTGGGTAAGCACGCTTATCCTTCTGGCAGCCGCTTTGTTGGGAATTAATCGACAATCGATTACCAAAATCGTTGATCAAGCCACCGAGCAGATCGAAGTGGCGCAATCGGCCAAAAATAAACATAAGGGTATTCAAAATGTAGCAGATACGCATTTAAGTCAGTTGACATTTAAAAGTGGTGATGCGGCCTACATGACGGTTAATGATAATAAAAGCAAGTTGCAAGCAAGTGACTGGCGGACTAATAAAATTGTGTATGGTGATTTAGATCGATTGAATCGCACGACAATGGCAACCGGCTATCTAGAGCAACGTAATTTGGTTAAATCGAGTACGCGAAGCAGTCAAGCATGGCGTCCAACTGGATGGCATCAAAAAGCGATTTCCCAGGATGGACATCGCGTGGAAATTTTAAATCGTGGTCATCTTTTAGCATATTCAATTACAGGCAAATTTGATCAAGATGGCAGGTATCGTCCTGGTGCTTTAGGATCGATTGATAATCCCCAAAATTTAGCGACACAGACTGAATTTAGTAATCAACGGACGATGCAGATTTTCGAAGAGAAGGTGCGTCAGGCTCTGGGTCAAAATAAACGTGTGATTTACCAAGTATCAACAGTTTTCAAAAAAGAAGATCTTATGCCAGTGGGCTATCATTTACAAGCCTTATCAACAGATGGGGATCTTAATTTTAATGTGTTTGTGTGGAATGTTGAACCAGGTGTTCAGTTTGATTATGCGACTGGTAGATCGCGTATTGACCGTTCAATGCGTGTGGCGGAAAGTAATCCTTGATTCAAAATGAGTTTGAATGTGCCATTTAGGTTTCAAGTAAGTAGTGATGTTAAACGAATTTGAAAATGCGTTGCCAATGCCCAACACTAGTTTTAACTTAGAATAAGTCTTTCTATTTTTGAGAATATAGTGTAAAATAATTACTGTTGTTTAGCCCCAGTGGCGGAATTGGCAGACGCGCAGCGTTCAGGTCGCTGTATGGGCAACCATGTACAGGTTCGAATCCTGCCTGGGGCATTTTAGGGTATTTTCCCGTGTTTTTCAGAATCCCTATAAACCTTATGAAATCAGCCTTATCCTTGTTGCACCAAGGGTCCGGCTGATTTTTTTGTTATTCATAATTAACCAAGTAAAACTAACTAAGACTAAAAGTTGCCACACATTGGCACACATTTACATCGTCGCAAGTGCCTTCATTGTCTTGATAGTTTCGCCGTCTGAAAAGTCGCGCAGAAGATATGAGTACACATCGAGCGTCACAGTAATTGATGAGTGCCCTAAGCGTTTTGAAATGTAATATATGGAAAAACACCCTTGGCAATTAGGAAACTTGCATGTGTGTGTCGTAAGGCGTGGAAAGTCACAGATTTAATATCTAGTTGGACTGCCAACTTGTCTAATTCCTTCTTGACGCCATTGTACGAAATGATATGCTGGCGATCGTTTAAGAATACATAGTTTTCTGGATTCTTGATGCCATGTGCCAGAAAATATTCTTTCTGCTTTAGACGCCATTCTTTTAGAATGCTGACTAACTCGGGATTAATATCAATAGTTCTATTTGAACTATAATTTTTTGTTGGCTTAAATCCGCCACCTTTATTATAATTGTAAGTCTTATTGATTTTTATTCTTAGCTTTTTGAAGCTAACACAATTCCAGGTTAATCCAGCAACTTCTGCAAGTCGCATGCCTGTGTACAGTGCGGTGGCAATCATTACCTTAGAAACATTGTTAACACGAATGTCATTGCGACAATTGTTCATGAGTTTCTTCATATCTTCAATTTCAAGAAACTTCAAATCCTCTGCTTTTCCTGCTTTTCCTGACAGCTCCGCGCCTTCTGTGAAATTTTTTCGTAAAAGCTCCCGCCGAACTGCTGCTTTGACTGCAGCTCCTATTGAAAATGAATTTTTTCGACCGATGTCTTTGAATGCTTTGCTCCAAAATTATTTAAAAATTTCTGATAATCGTCATACGAAATGTCTTTCATCAACCTGTTGCCAAAATATTTTTTCAGTACACGATGAGTTGCCCTGTATCTGAGAGCCGTAGCATATGCCACTTTCGGCTCCTTATAAGTTTCAAACCAGTCAATAAAGTAGTCAGCAAAAGGAACTTCACTTTCGGACATTATTTCGTGATTCAACTTTCTGTGTTCCAATTCAGTAGCATAGTTTTGATCCTCTTTTTTTGTTTTGAAGCTCTCCTGAGTTTTAGAGCGTCGTTGACCGTTGTACCTGTAATAAGCACGAACTGTATAACCGTTTTTTCTTTTAATAATTTAAGCCATAATAATTCATCCTTTCGTATTACCTAGGCGGGAAATACTACAAAGACTTTGTTCAGGCTAAATATTGATTTATCGCCTCCTTTCATTTACAATTTAAATATATATGACATGCATCGCTATGTATCACTTGTTTGCGCATCCTTAACTTTGGACAGTGGGGGATGTGCTTTTTTTATACTAATTTATTTTTCTAACGGAACAGTTATATCAAAAGTGTGTGTATCATCGCTATTAATATCTTGTGGCGCTGCATCTGCTTTTAACCTAATTGATGTAACCTTATCTATGTTACTTTTTTGAAAAAAGAAAACGGAGACGCCTTTTTTTGTGACGCCTGAATTAATATCCCCAATGTCCCGGCTATCATCACTGTCAACATCGGCTTGCTGCCCATCACTTGTACTTAAAACGGCCTGGTCATCAAATAACGTGACGTCAGCAGTTGTGGTGTATGAGTAGTGAACCTGAATCATTCCTTCACATGTAGTGTCACCATCACCGTCATCGTAAGAGAAGGGGTTAGTTTTTGCTACATCGATTTCTGTGATTTTTAACGTTCCGTTCCAGGTAGAGGCAGAGCTTGGTTTGTACCAATTTACTTTAGTTACCGTTACTTTTGTTCCGTTATTAAGTTCAAGATGTTGTTCCTGATTTGTAACTCTTCTATTAAATTGCTGCTTTGCCTTTTCAACATCTTTACTCAACTTGGATTTTTCGGTAGAAGAGGGAAGCTTCTTAACTTCCTTGTCTACGGCAGTTATGGATGATTTTTCAGTTCTCTTATCTAGCTGCTTCATACTAGAATCGGTGAACAGCACTTCAACATCTTCTTTGGCAACACTTAGCTTACTTGCTTTTGAAACTTTCTTTGAGGTGCTTTCCTTAGAACTTGATGATGTCGTTTTTGAAGCGGAACTGCTGCATGCTCCTAGAGATAGTGATAATGCCAATGCTACGAATAATACGCTTGCTTTTTTCATATGTGCAATTCCTCCAAATATACATATATTCCATTCCGCCTTTTTATGACGTACGGCAGGTCAGAAACCTTTTAGTGCATTCCTGCCTGTATATCGTTATATCCATAATATTCTTTCATTTTTGAATCCACGACATCGAATAAATGTGATGGAATTCGAAAGAAATGACAGAACTGCACCGGATCTGCGTATTCTTCTGTACGATGTGCGCAATAATAAGGCATCAGGATTTCAATCCCCCTAATATTTGCTTTAATCTCAATCTTTGATTTTGAAACTTCGGTTGGAAAATAAAGTGGCTTGTCGCCATTCAAAACGTGTGCGGTCTCATGTGCTATCTGAAATGGAATTTCAGCAGAATCGTGCCAGTTCATGTTAATCACGATTGTTCCTGTCTGCATTTCTGTGAAAGAAGGCGCATAAGGAGTTAATTCGGTAGTTAATTTATACCTCACTTTATGATCGAAAGCATAGTTCAGCAACGACTGTTCCAGCTCATCATCTTTTATCTGCATTTCGTAGTCCCTCCACAATTCTTCGGATTGTTTCCATGTCTTCTTCTGGAATTGGTTTACCATCGTACATTACAATCGATTGAGGATTTTTGATGTCTACAGTTCCAGGCTTTTCAGTTCCTAATAGGTATCCCGTAGTTACGTCCAAGTAGTCAGCCACCTTTTTAAGTTTACTGAGATTAGCGCGATCAATCCATTTACTAAGTGTGCCGTTAGAAAAGCCTAGCTTAGTCTCTAATTCACGTATAGAAATATTCTTCAATTTTGCAGTTTCTTGAATCCTTGCATATATTGTCATAAAGGCATTTCCATCCATTCTAAGAACTTTGTGTAGAATATATTTCTATTTTACTATCGACGCGTAGAAATATGGTCTATATAATTGCTCTTGTAGTTAAGTGATTTATTTTTCCAAAGCAAAACAAAAGTCAATTTTTATTACTGTTTCCCAGCAGCGCAATAAAAGTGATTTGGTTAAGCCTTATTTTTATGTGCCTATCGTAGAATAATATTCTACAAAGAGCAATAGTTATAGATCATTTAATTAAATTTTTTCAAGAAGGAGGAATGATAAGTGATTTATGAAGCAATTAAAAAATTGCAGATGAGCAGAATGCATCAATTCGCAAAATTGAACGTGACCTAGGCTTGGCAAACGGGACGCTTAACAAGTGGAACGATTCCTCGCCAACTGTTGTGTCTCTAAAACGCGTATCCGATTATCTTCATGTGAGTATCGATGATGTTCTAAGACTGTCTGCAGAAAAGGATAAGGAGGCGAAATAGGCAATGAACAATCTAGTTGTAATGAAAGATCAACAAGCAGTGACAAGCAGTTTGCAAGTGGCTAATTTTTTTGGAAAAAAACATAAAAATGTAATTCAAACGATTGAGACAAAAATGAGCTCGGCTGAAAATTCAGCCCAATTAAAAAGGATGTTTATTTTAGGAAACTATCAAGACAGAAGTGGAAAACCTAACAAAATGTTCTATATGAATCGTGACGGTTTTTCATTTATCGCCATGGGGTTTACCGGCCGTGAAGCTGATGAATTCATGCTTGAATATATTGAAGCCTTTAATCGTATGGAATCCCAAGTTCGTACTGGCAGCTATCAGATTTCACATAGCATGTCTGAGGCATTACAACTTGCCTGGGGCATTTTAGGACAATATAGGAACTTTTTTAAAATCAGGAATGCCTTTATACCGGCATTCCTGATTTTTAGTTATCACAAGAAAGTACTAGAAAACACTAGAAAGTAAATACTTTTTGCACAGAAAGCTTTTAAAAATTAATCAAAGTAGTTCTAGTGGACTTCTTTAAATGTAGTAAATTTTTCTTTTGAATTTGTCATCTTTTGTTAAAGTAAACGGGAAGTAAAATGTGGTATGCTAGTTACTGCTTGTTTAAGTTAACGTGAGAAAAGCACATGAGTTTTACAAGTCATGGTAGCTTTAAGGCATGGCATAATTTGAAATAAAATACAAGATGTTGTGTGCAGAAAATGTATGGTATACTAAATCTTGATTAAAGATAAAGAGGGGCCTTGTATGGTGATAATTACAGCAGGAATGATTGGCGTTGGAAAAACAACCTTGACCGGAAAGATTGCAGAACATTATGGATCAAAAGCTTTTTACGAGCCCGTTGGTGATAATCCAGTTTTGCCATTGTATTATTCTGATCAAAAAAGTTATGGCTTTTTATTACAAATTTATTTTTTGAATAAACGATTTGCAATGATTAAAAAAGCACTTTCAGATGATAACAATGTGTTGGATCGCTCCATTTATGAGGATGCCTTATTTACACGTGAAAATAATAAAGAGGGTAACATTACCGATACCGAATTTGGGGTGTATTTAAACCTTCTTGATAACATGATGAATGAATTAAACGATCTTCCAAAGAAGGCACCCGATTTGATGGTGTATGCTGAAACAGATTTCGAGACGATCTTGTATCGAATTAAAAAACGTGGTCGTGACTATGAACAATTTGATCACAATCCAGAACTTGAAGACTATTACTTTAAAATGTGGTCGGCATACAAAGATTGGTATCGTGATTATGATGCAAGTCCAAAGCTTAAGATTGATTTGCAAAAATATGATCTTGAAAAACCTGAAAATGTCGATGCGGTTCTCAAACAAATTGATTCAGCATTGAAAAAGATTCGACAACCTAAAGATGTTGAACAAGCCATGTAAAAAAACTATCCATACCAGCTTTTGCTGATTATGGATAGTTTTTTTAGTCGTTATTTTTTTGTTGGGCAATCAATTGCTTTAGTTGGCTGCTATCTCTGTGCGCAAGTAAAGCCCACAGGATAGTGACAGTATCTACGACTTCTTGAAAGAAGGCGCCAATTAATGCCGGAATGACACCAGTAGAGGCGATCAGCATAAGGCCAATACAAATAAAAATACCGATCAAAACTGATTGTTTGGCAATTCGCATTGTATATTGTGAAATGCTCAGGGCACGTGATACACGACCCAGATCATCTTTTAAAATCACAATATCAGCTGACTCGCTTGCCGCTGTGGAACCTCGAGCTCCCATTGCAATCCCCACATCAGCTACTGCTAGTGAAGGGGCATCGTTTACACCATCGCCGACCATTGCAACTGGTCGCAAGTGGTCTTCCTGATCCTTTAAGACTTCAATTTTATCTTTCGGCAAACATTCCGCGTAAACTTTGGCAATGCCAATTTTGTTGCCTACTAGGTTAGCAGTGGCTTTTTGATCACCACTAATCATTAATGTCGTTTTAATCCCCAATTGATTTAATTGCTGAATTGTAATCGAGGCTTCTGGGCGGATTTGATCAGAAAAACTGATGTAACCAGCATACTGATCATCAATTGAGACGAAAATAGCTGTCTGCTTGGGAGCGGTAATGGGGTCTTCGGACACAAATTTTTTTCGTCCAATTTTCACTTTGTGTGACGCAACCTGCGCAGTAATTCCCATCCCAGTGACTTCCTGAATTTGAGAAACGGGAAGAAGTTTTTCGGTATCAACGGCATTTACAATGGAACGTGCCAGGATGTGGCTAGACTGCTGCTCAGCACTAGCCGCGATGGTTAAAAATTCTGATTTTGAAAAGGTGGACTCATTTTTTATCTGGTCAATGGTTAAAATGCCCTTAGTTAAAGTACCAGTTTTATCAAACGCAATGGCTTTTGTTGCTGCAAATTTTTCAATGGTTGTGCCATTTTTTATGATAATCCCATTTCGATTGGCACTACTCATTCCAGATACTAAAGCGATTGGAGCAGCCAAAATTAAAGGACAGGGTGAAGCAACCACAAGGACTTCAGCAAAGCGTACAGGATCTTTAGAGACAAACCAGGCAATGCCAGCAATTAAATAGGAAATTAAAGTAAAAGGGATGGCATAACGATCTGCCAACCGTACAAAATGCGCTGGTTGTGCCTCTGAAGCTTTAACTAATTTGACGATGGTCTGATACTGACTGTCAGCCGCAACTTTCGTAACTGTCATAGTAATGGCACCATCACCATTGACAGAACCTGACATAAGGCTATCTCCCACGGCTTTATTAACTGGCTTTGACTCACCCGTCAACGAAGATTCATCAAAGATAGAAGTTCCTGACTTGATGACACCATCGACAGGCACCACTTCTCCGGGCTTGACCACAACTTGGTCATTGACCTGAACAATATCAACTGGTTTGGTGGTCAATTGATTGTTGACAAGAATGTGGGCCGTTTGTGGGGAGTTATCTAAAAGATTTTGTAGTTCTTTGCCCGCTTTATGTGCTGCGTAGTCTTCCAGAGAATCTCCCCCGGTTAACATGATCAAAACCACAATACTAGCCCAGTATTCGCCAACTGCTAACGTAGCTATGATTGCGGTAATGGCTAATAAGTCGACACCATATTTTCCTGAACGAAGTGTCTTAATCATTTCAAGCGTCATACTAATGGCAATCAGGACGCCAACAACTGTGATGGTAAGTTGTGCAGCCAATTGAAGATGAAAGGCAAACTCCAAAAATAGGGCCAAGATACCCAGTAAGACAACTAAAGCAAATTTGGTGGTGTGCTTCATTTTATACAGCTTCCTTCTTATTTAGAATGATTCTAACTATATTATAGGCGAATCATGACTAAATTACTAGGACAAACCAGCTATTTGGATTTTTTATTTTGCAAAGATAGAATTGGTAAAATTAAAAGGAGGTGAACAAGAAACATTCCCCAAAAAGTCCAACTATAATTAAAGGTAGTGATCAAATAACCGCCAAATAAGGGCCCTAAAGCACGACCCATTGAACCAGAAAAGCTACCTAAGGATTGAATAGTGCCGCGGTTTTGGTCATTGGCATAACGATTCAGTATGGCTGGGATTGCAATTAGGGCAAGCATCTCACCAAAAGTGACTAATGTAATGCCTAACACATAACGCCAGTAATCTCCGGTATCAATAATGACCAAATAAGAAAACGCAAAGGATAGTAATCCTAAAATGATGCGGTTTTTTTCTGAACGAAAACTAGGCTTAAAAAAGCGGTTCATGAAAGGCTGAACGATAATCACTTCGATGGTACTAATGGTGAATAGTAGACTATATTTTGGCACAGAAATGTGTTTTGAAATCATCAAAACAGAGACATTACTGTTCCATTGCTCATAGCAAATCCAAATAACGACCATTACGAAGCAGATTAATAAAATGCTGATAAGAAAGTGATTTTTCTTGTCAGAGTCAACTTTTTTCTGGGTAGGCACGGGGTGCTTGTGGACCGGATGAAACATGATTTTTATAATTACTGTGGTCACCAAGAAAAGAAAAGCGGAACTGAAAAATACGAAACGAATACTCACACCAAATAGAATGCCAGATAGAAAAGTCGCTGCGCCCATACCTAAACTGGCAAACCAGTATCCATTGTTAAAGATATTGGGATCTTCAATTTGCAAAAAAGCAATGTACCCGTTAATAGCTGAATTCAACCCACCCAAACAAAAACCGTAAAGTGTGATTAGGATAGGATAAATGGGCCACTGTGGAAATAGGCCTAACAGTAATAAGGCTAGAACCACACCGCTACCATTTAAATACATCAGCGGTTTTTGTCGCCAGTGATCGAAAAGATGTCCACCGATAAGGTTACCAAGCATCATAGCACCAGAAAAACAGAAAAGAACGTAACCTGCAGTGACTAAACTTTTATGTAGTGTACCGTGGATATAGAGAGTCGTAATGGGCATAATTAGTCCAATTCCCATGTTGACTAACATATTTGTAAATAGAACTGCTTTATTCTTCATATTCAGAACACCCTTCAAATAACTTATCATTTTCTCATTAAGTATTAATCATACTATTACATAGCTATTATCAAAATTCAATGTTTTTTAAAAAGCGGGCACGTTTAATGACTATTAGGTCAAAACATGTGGGACTGGTGTTTAAGAGTTTGCAATGCTGGTAGTATTCTAGGCTTAAATTTGGTAAAATATTTCTGTTACGGTTTTATCGTTTTATGGTTAAAATCGTACCTTGACTAACTATATGACTAAAATAAAAGGGGTCTATTAAAATGTGTGGATTTGTGGGGTATCTTAACCAAACCGATGTCGATTCTGATGTCATCAAATCAATGGCGGATCGGATTAAACATCGTGGTCCCGATGATGAGGCTTATTTCCAAGACGAAACTGCCTCATTAGGCTTTAGACGCCTATCGATTATTGATTTAGCACATGGGAAACAGCCAATGCTAAATTCAACCAAAACTAAAGTTTTAACGTTTAATGGTGAAATCTATAATTATAAAGAAATACGAACAGAACTTAAAAAATTAGGTTATGTTTTTCAGACTGATGTGGATTCTGAAGTCTTGATCCACGGTTATGATGCTTGGGGCCCAGACTTGTTGCAAAAGTTGCGTGGGATGTACGCGTTTGTTATTTATGATATGGAGAAAAAAGAAGTTTTCGGTGCCCGAGATCATTTTGGAATTAAGCCTCTTTATTATTATGACGATGGCGATACATTTCTTTGGGGATCCGAAATTAAAGCTTTTTTGGATCACCCTAATTTTCATAAGGAATTTAATGAAAAATTATTACCTATTCATTTGAGCTTTGAGTTTATTCCATCAAAAGAAACAATGTTCAAAAACGTGTATAAATTATTACCTGGCACTTATTTCTTACACAAAAATGGAAAAACAGAAACACATACGTACTACAAATTCAACTATGACCATATTGATGAGTCACAGACGATTGAAGAGGATGCCAAAAAGATTCGAGGAATTGTAAAAGATTCTGTAAAAGCGCATATGATCGCCGATGTTGAGGTTGGTAGTTTCTTATCGAGTGGTATCGATTCGAGTTATGTTTTAGCAGAGGCAGCCAAGCTAAAGCCCATCCAATCATTTTCTCTAGGGTTTAACGACTCGAAATATAGCGAATTAAGCTATTCAACAGAATTTGCGAAAGAAATTCACCAACAAAATACACCGTTAACCATGGATGGCGATGATTACTTCGATATTTTGCCAACCATTATGTATTATATGGATGAACCACTTTCTAATCCGTCTGCAATGCAGCTTTATTACCTTTCTAAGGGGACACGTGAACATGTAAAGGTGGCACTCTCAGGTGAAGGTGCTGATGAATTCTTTGGCGGGTACAATACCTATTTAGAGGCCTTTCCATTTGAACGGTATCAAAAATTAGTGCCACAGTTTATTCGAACTGGGTTAGCACGTCTCGTTCAAAATATGCCACGTTTTCATGGTAAGCGGTTCTTAGTACGTGGTGCAGAGCCATTAAGTGAACGTTATTACCGTGTCAATTATGTGTTTGATAAGCACGAGCGGGATGAAATCTTAAAGGATCCAAGCATTAATGTGGATTCAGGTGCGTATACTAAGCATATTTTTGATGAAGTGAAAGATAAAGATGAAATGACACAAATGCAGTATTTTGATATTAATACTTGGCTGCCATTTGATATCTTACACAAGGCTGATCGAATGAGTATGTGTAATTCATTGGAAGTACGGACACCGTTAGTGGATAAAGAAGTCGCTAAATTTGCGGCAACAATGCCAATTAAAACACGCATTCATAAGGAAGAAACTAAGATTTCTTTGCGGACAGCTGCGGAAAGCGAACTTCCTGAACGAGTAGCTAAAAAGGAAAAAATGGGCTTCCCATCACCTATTGCAAGTTGGATTAAAGAAGATAAGTACCGTAAACGTATCGAAACGGCATTTAACTCTGATGTTGCGAAGAAATTCTTTAAACCAGAAGCTTTAATGCATATTTTAAAGGAACATATTAATGGTAAATCAAGCATGCAAAAGATTTTCACCATTTATACCTTTATTTTATGGTATGAAGTTTATTTCCCAGAAAATACAACTGCAACAACTAGTAAACTAGTTCATCGTACACAGATTTAATATTTGGAGATGAAAAACATGGCACTTGAGATTGCCGAGATTACAACAATTTTAAAGGAACATCAGCTGCTCAAGCACGTTGTAAATAATGCAAAAGGCGATCATCAAACGATCACGGGAGTTACTTACGATTCTCGGCATGTAGAGACTAACGATTTATTTTTCTGCAAGGGTAACTTTAAACCAAGTTATTTAGAAACGGCCCAAGCCAAAGGTGCAAGTGTTTATGTTGCAGAGCAAGTGTATGAACAAGCTCAAAATATGTGTGGGATTGTGGTGACCAACGTTTCGAAAGCCATGGCCTTGATTGGTGCCGCGTATTATGATTATCCACAAAATGATTTGTTTATCATTGCATTTACGGGAACAAAGGGGAAGACTACTTCGGCGTACTTTACGCACCACATTTTAAATGCGGTTACTAAAGACCAAGTGGCGTTATTTTCAACTATTGATCGCATCACAGGACCAAAACCAGAACAAGAATTCAAATCAGATCTGACAACACCAGAATCTTTAAACTTATTTCATGACATGCGTGAGGCGGTTGACAGCGGGATGCATACGTTGGTTATGGAAGTTTCCTCACAAGCTTATTTGCGAAACCGAGTGTATGGGTTACATTTTGATGTGGGTATCTTTTTAAATATTACACCGGATCATATTGGTCGAAATGAGCATCCAACTTTTGAAAATTATTTGCACTGTAAACTACAATTGTTAGTGAATTCTGATATTTGTGTGATTAATGCGCAGACAGCACACTTTGAAGAGGTCTATCAGGCAGCGAGGGCTACAACTGATCCTGATAAAATCTACTTGTTTAAGCAAGCTAATGTACCGATTGAAACCAAGGTACCAATGGATATTGTTTTTTATAATGATCAAGATAATTTACGACTGACAGAAATCGAAATTAAGTCAGTCAGTGAAAAAGGGGCTGGTTTGCAAATTGATGGACGCTATGATTTAAGTATGCCTGGTGATTATAACCAAAGTAACGCCACAAGTGCGATTCTGGTGGCAGGCTTAGCAGGAACAACCTACGCGCAGATGCATGATTTATTGGCCTCGGTAAAGGTTCCGGGAAGAATGGAATCCATTACTTCTAAGCAGCATGGCGTCATTTACGTAGATTATGCACATAATTACGCCAGTATGAATGCCTTACTTAGTTTTTTACGAAGTCAGTATCCTAAAGGCCGCATGATTGTGGTTGTGGGTAGCCCAGGAGACAAGGGAATTTCACGACGTAAAGGATTTGGCTTAGCATTGAGTGCGCACGCTGATGTGGCTGTATTAACGGCGGACGATCCTGGATTTGAGGATCCAAAAGCTATTATTGAAGAAATCGATCAACATATTGACCATCAAAAGGTTCAGGTGAAAAAAGTTGTGGATCGTTATGAGGCGATTAAAACGGCGATTACCATGGCCAAGGCCAACGATGTGGTGGTTTTGGCAGCTAAAGGCGAGGATCCTTATCAGAAGGTTAAGGGTGTGGACACCCCCTGGCCAACGGATACCAAAGTTGCAAAAGATGTTTTGAAAGGACTGGCATAATGGAAGAATCAAAAACAGACTTTATTCCGATTCTATTAGGGAGCGATTTTAACGCTTATGGAATGGCGCGGTCGTTTTATAAACTAACTGGGAAAAAGGTTAAAGCCTTTGCTGAAAAAGAATTGGCACCGACACGTTTTACCAAAATTGTGGATTTAGAATTAATCCCAGGATTTTCGGAAGATCCAGCCTTTTTTGATGCCATGCAGAAGATTATGAAACGTTATGAGGGGCGTAGCGAAAAAATCATTTTGCTTGGCATGGGAGATGGCTATGCTGAGTTGATTTCTAAGCACAAAGCGGAACTTTCAAAAGTGTTTGTTTGTCCCTACGTAGATTATGATTTGTTGCGTCAGTTAAATAATAAAGAACGTTTTTATCAAATTTGTGATAAATTTGACCTGCCTTATCCAAAGACGCGAATTATTACTAAGGCACAGTATGAAAGTGATCATCCCATTGAGGAGCCTTTTGAATTTCCGGTAGCGTTAAAGCCTGCTAATAGTGTGGAATGGTTAGATATTCATTTTGAAGGGCGAAAAAAAGCATTTCGGATTCAATCACGGGCTGAATTTGATGATGTTGTGGGAAAAATATATGACAATGGTTATACGTCTGATTTAATTTTACAAGAATTCATTCCCGGTGATGATAGTAATATGCGTGTTTTAAATGCCTATGTAGACCAACATCACCATGTCAAAATGATGTGTTTAGGCCATCCTCTGTTAGAAGACGCTGCGCCTTCAGCGATCGGCAATTATGTGGCTATCTTACCTGAATATAATCAAACTATTTATAAAACAATCCAAGACTTTTTGGAAAAAATCGAGTTTACAGGTTATGCTAATTTTGATTTGAAGTATGATTCTCGTGATCAAACCTTTAAACTTTTTGAAATTAATTTACGGCAGGGACGTAGTAGCTTTTTTGTTACTTTAAATGGTTACAATTTAGCCAAATGGGTGGTTGAAGACTATGTTACTCAAGATTTGAAAAATAAGCCGACCGTCTATGCTAACCGCTCTGAAAAGACACACCAATTGTGGCTTGGCGTACCTATAAAAGTATTTAAGAAGTATGCGCGAGACAATCGCGATAAGGTGACGGCTTTACAGCTGATTAAACAAAAACGTTATGGTATGACAGCCTTTGATAAGAAGGATATGAATTTGAAACGATTTGCCTTATTAACTTGGATGAATCATAATTATGTTAAAAACTTCGATCGTTATTTTGAAGAAAATAAGGGATGAAATAAATGAAAGATTTTTTTACAATTATTGGTGGAATGGGAACACCAGCTACAGAGAGTTATTTACGTCTCCTGAATAAGCGGACTCCAGCACATCGCGATCAAGATTATTTTAACTATATATTGGTGAATCACGCGACAGTCCCTGACCGGTCTACGTATTTGATGGATCACAGTCAGCCAAGTCCATTACCAGATTTATTGGAAGATATTCAAGAGCAAAGTGAGCTGAAGCCCAGCTTTTTCGTGATTGCTTGTAATACAGCCCACTACTTTTATGATGACTTACAAGCTGCTACAAACGTACCAATTGTCCATATGCCAAGAGAAACGGTGCGTTATATTAAACGCAAATTTCCTGATGCTAAACGCATCGGCGTGATTGGTACAAAAGGTACAACCACTGATGGCATTTACGACAGAGAACTTGAGCGAGAAGATTTGGAAGTCATAAAGCCAACTCCAGAAATTCAGGCTTTAACGACGCAGCTAATTTTTGATGATATCAAGAATCAAAATCGTGTTGATGGGGAACTATTTCATAATATTATTAAGCAAATGGTAGTTCAACAGGGTGCAGAAGTCGTTATTTTAGGTTGTACAGAATTATCTTATGCGCAAGAGTTGGCACCTGAATTAAACTTACCGGTGGCTGACTCACAATCTATCTTGGTTGATAAATCAATTGAACTGGCATCTAAATTAAGAAACCAAAAATAAATTCAAAAGTAAGCCGCATATAAACTCGAAATGGGTCATGACAAAAATTAGTTGATATGCTATACTTACTTTTGTATTTGCGGGCATAGTTTAGTGGTAAAATTCAAGCTTCCCAAGCTTGCGTCGCGGGTCCGATTCCCGTTGCCCGCTTTTCCATAAAGGAGTAGTATCTAATTTTATTTCTGCTTAGCGAGTTCGGAGTGGTGAGAGCCGAACCAGAAACGTTAGAGAACGTGCTTTTATGTTGTAATTAAACAGATTGAGTGGATTTCTTTAAATCAATTAGAGTGGTACCGCGGGTTAACTCGTCTCTTACAGTGTTTATTTGTAAGAGGCTTTTTTATTTGAACAGGAGGAAATAATAATGGATTACAAAAAACAAGTTGCAGAAAGTATTGTGACGGCCTTAGACGGGCAACTGGAATTACAAGTTGCTTATGATAAAATCGAGATTCCTAAAGCCTCTAATTTGGGAGATTTCGCATTTCCAACTTTTGTGTTAGCGAAAACACTGCACAAAGCACCACAAATGATTGCTCAAGAACTAGTTGAAAGTATTGATCAGGACGTTTATGAAAAAGTAGAGGCAGCAGGTCCTTACGTTAACTTTTTCTTAGATAAGAGTGCTTTTAGCCAAGAGGTTTTACAAGCTGTTTTAAACCAGGCTGACCATTATGGAGATGCTACGGTGGGCCAAAATGGTAAGGTCCCAATTGATATGTCATCGCCTAACATTGCAAAGCCCATTTCAATGGGGCATCTTCGCTCGACCGTCATTGGCAATTCGTTAGCAAATCTATTGGCTAAAACTGGTTATCAACCTGTTAAGATTAATCATCTTGGTGATTGGGGAACGCAATTTGGTAAGCTAATTGAGGCGTACAAACTTTGGGGTAGTGAAGAAGAAGTTAAAGCTGATCCAATCAATAAACTACTTGAGTATTATGTGCGTTTCCATAAGGAAGATAAAGCACATCCTGAATTAGATGACGAAGCTCGTAAATGGTTCAAAAAGTTAGAAGATGGGGATGAGGAAGCTACCAAGTTATGGCAGTGGTTCCGATCAGTTTCTCTCCAATCATTTAAGCATATTTATGATAAGTTGGGAATTACCTTTGATTCCTACAAAGGTGAAGCTTTTTATAACGATAAAATGGATGAAGTTGTTCAAATTCTAGAGGATCACAATCTCTTAAAAGAAAGTCAAGGTGCTGAGATTGTAGATTTGGATAAGTATAACTTAAATCCAGCGTTAATTAAAAAAACGGACGGTGCGACTCTTTATATTACCCGTGATTTAGCTGCGGCGATTTATCGAAAACGGACGTATGATTTTGTTCAATCCTTATATGTAGTTGGTGCAGAACAAATTAACCATTTCAAACAATTGAAAGCCGTTTTAAAAGAAATGGGATTTGATTGGTCAGATGATGTCCACCATATTCCGTTTGGATTAATTACATTAAACGGCAAGAAATTATCTACGCGTTCTGGTCGGGTTGTGCTCTTGGACAAAGTGTTGGATGATGCCATTGATTTAGCTAAACAACAAATTCAGTCTAAGAATCCGGATCTGAAAAATGCGGATGAAGTGGCGCATGAAGTTGGTGTAGGCGCGGTTATTTTCCATGATTTGAAAAATGAACGCATGAATTCATTTGATTTTGATTTGAGTGAAGTTGTGCGTTTTGAAGGCGAAACTGGGCCTTACGTCCAATATACACGGGCACGAGCGGAAAGTATCCTTAGAAAAGCCAACAAACAAGTAGCGACAGATGATGTGGTGTTGGCTGATCCGAATGCATGGGAAACGCTCAAGTATTTACAAGCTTTCCCTGAAACTATTTTGCGAGCTGTTAATGAATATGAACCTTCAGTTATTGCAAAGTATGCGCTCCATTTGGCTAAATCGTTTAATCAATATTATGCAAATTCAAAAGTTTTAGTTGAAGATGATCAGCTGAATGCCCGTTTAGCATTAGTGCAAAGTGTGAGCTCTGTGCTTAAAAATGCACTAGCGTTATTAGGTGTAAAAGCACCATCTGAAATGTAAAAATGAAAAAGTGGGAAAAGGCATTTTGACTTCAAGTATACGACGTTGTCTATGCAACAAAACTCGTTAAAGCGTTCAGTTGCTATGACCGTTTAGGAAAACGAATGAGTTGTTCTTTGAATCGTTTAGTTTTCGTCGCTAAGCAGAGAAGTTGGCTTTTTTCCGGTAGCGACTATTAAAGTTCGGAGACAGAAGGAGGCTGGGAGTTTTCCCCAGCCTCCTTTCTTTAGAAATAAAATGCAAAGAATTTCTCATTTCAAAAGACGGAATCCGACGACTCGTAATATTGAGACCTGTTACAATGTATCTTGTTGAGATATTAGTTGAGTTTAAGAAAGGGAGGTCATAAATATGGAAATTAAAGGTTTTGGTGTTGAAGAATGGTTAAACCAAAATGAAAAGAAAGCACAATTTGATATCTCACAAAGTACAATCAGTTCCTTAACACTAGGAGAGTTGCTTGAATTTGAAGATCAAAATCCATCTGAGTTGTTCACGAAGTATTTGGATACCAAATTAAATTACGGATGGATTGAAGGTTCACCGGAATTTAAGCGTTTAGTGGCAGAACTATATCAGCATGTGACCCCAGAAAATATTTTACAAACCAACGGTGCAACTGGTGGTAACTTTTTAGCCTTGTTTAGCTTACTAAATCCGGGTGATCATATTATCTCCTTATATCCTAGTTATCAGCAATTATATGATTTACCTAAATCTTTAGGGGTTAAGGTCGATCAATGGCAAATAAGAGAAGATTTAAACTGGCAACCAGACATCACACAGCTTGAAGAATTGATCTCACCTAAGACCAAAATGATTTGTTTAAATAATGCACAAAATCCTACGGGAAGCCTCCTCAGCAAGCCATTATTAAAGCAAGTCGTTTCACTGGCCAAGAAAGTGGGAGCCTATGTTTTAGCGGATGAGGTCTATCAACCGGTTGACAAAATTGATCAGTTTCCTAATATTGTTGATTTGTATGAAAAGGGAATTTCTGTTAATAGTCTTTCCAAAACGTATTCGGTTCCTGGGTTACGCATTGGTTGGGTTGCGACCCGTTCTCACGCTTTAGCAGATGTTTTTCGAAAATATCGCGATTACACGATGATTTCCGGCGGCGTTGTGAATGATTCTTTAGCTTGTTTAGTTTTGAAAAACCGGCATAAAATTTTAAAACGAAATGCAGAATTAGTGCAGCGTAATCACAAAATTTTAAAAGAGTGGGTTGCCGCACAAGAAAAGTTAGAGATTATTATGCCGGAACAGGTTTCGACAGCTTGTGTCAAAATTAAATTAAAAATTAACGACGAGGTGTTTTGTCAGCGTTTGTTGGCTCAGACAGGTGTCCTTTTAGTACCAGGATCACGATTTGAAATGCCCGGACATGCCCGGATTGGTTATTGTACGGATACTTTAACTTTAAAAATGGGACTACAGAAGTTAGGTGAATTTTTAGCTGAGTGTGATTAAGCATGTAAAAATTAGCTAAGAAAAGTCTTGGCTTTCGTTCTAACTTCTGAGATAATATAAATATTATAATTCCTATTTGAAAAGAGGCTAATAATGAAAAAGATTAACCCCGAAACAAAAAAAGAGTATCTTCGTTATCTCTCACGCACAGAATTAGGCCAGGTTTTGAACCCTAAAGAATGTGAAGTCATTTCAACACAGCTTCGGTTCAAAAAAGTTGCGAAGGGTCAAAATTTGATCAACCAATACGATGATCGCAATTATGCATTTTTTCTTAAAGAAGGATTTTTAAAGCTTGATTCCTTTGATGACGCTGAAGAATTAGCCTATACAACTTTCTTATGCCCAGATCGGTTATTTCCGTTAAGGGGTATGTTTGCCGACAGTTATTATTGTTATACAGCTACAGCTTTGTCAGAAGTAGTTGTGGCATATGTGACAACCGAAATTTTTGAAGGCTTGTTGGAAAGCAATCACCATTTTTCACTACTTATTATCAAACAGTTACAAAAAGCTATGGCAGAGCGGGAAACGTTCATTCAAAAAACCGTCACTTCCTCCGCTAAGATTCGTGTGCGTCAACTTTTAGGAATTCTAAATGAGCGCTATAGCGTTGTTTGTGATGGCGAAAAGAAAATTCCGTTTCCTTTGCCTATTAAAGAAATTGCACGCATTGGTGGTACTACTAGAGAGACAGCAAGCCAAGTCATTCATGAGTTGGATATCGAACAGAAGCTGCGTTACTCTAGAAAGTACTTATCATTTCCACAATACTTGTCATAATCATTGGTCATGGGCCTTTTAGACATTTTGAAACTTTGCTATACTTGAGACAGCTTAAAATGGAAGCGAAGTGCGATCATGAAAAAGAATGAACGACAAAAAATTATTACCGAATTGATCATTAACCAACCGATTACAAAACAAGATGATTTAATGCGTTTATTAGAGGAACATGGTGTGAATGCCACACAAGCCACCATTTCACGTGATATGCGTGAGTTGCATATCGTAAAAGGTGCCGATCGTGAAGGTAAACAGCGCTATATGATTTTTCAAACCTCTACGGAAGATCCAACAGAAGTCCTTTTTAAGACGTTTAAGCAAACGGCCAAGAAAATTGATCAAATTCAATTTGTGAATGTGATTAAAACAACACCGAATGACGGTAACCGCCTTGCTGCTGTTTTTGATGACACAAAAATGCCTGAAATTGTGGGAACCATAGCGGGCTTCGATACGATTGTAATTTTTAGTCCTGATCAAAAACAGGCAACTCAGTTAAATCAACGTTTGGCAAAAATTCTGGAGACAGACTAGAAAAGAGTAAAAACGAGAATTCGAGTGGTTCACTTTTAAAAATTTTCGTGTTACTCTTTTTTAGTGTTTCCAAATATCACGAATTTTTTTAAGGCTCTGTTAAGTCGGGAGCTAATAAGAAAACTCGCAATTTTTTTATGATACAATACACCTAACATTCAATTTAAGACGGAGACTTTCATGAATACTAATAATTTTTTCTCCACTATAAAAAAATGGGTAAAACAAGGTGGCCATTTTTTAGCGCCACATTGGCGACGTTTTCGGGTTTCTTTTGGACACTTTTGGCATAAATTTCAACTGACACGTTGGTTGATTATTCTCTTTTTAAGTTTTTTCCTTGTCATGAGTATTTATTTGACTTATCAAGCCAAAACAGCTAATGTCGGGGATCTAAAAAGTGCTTTGGAAAAACCAACCTTGGTTTATGACGTTAAAAATAAAAAAGCGGGGTCCCTCTATTCACAAAAGGGGACATGGGTTAAATTAAATCAAATTTCGACGAATGTTCAAGATGCTGTGATCTCTACAGAGGATCGTGGTTTTTATAAAGAGTACGGCTTTTCTATTAAAGGAATTGGGCGTGCTGCACTTTTGTATGGCATGAATAAAGTAATGGGTCGTAACTACATTAGTGGCGGTGGCAGTACTTTAACCCAACAATTAGTTAAGAATGCGTTCTTATCCCAACAACAAACGTTTACACGTAAAGCCAAAGAGCTCTTTCTTTCGATTGAGGTCGAAAATGTGTACACCAAGTCAGAAATTTTGGAAATGTATTTAAACAATGCTTATTTTGGAAATGGCATTTGGGGTGTTCAGGATGCTTCTAAACGTTATTTTGGTGTTTCAGCCAGCCAGTTAACCGCACCGCAAGCAGCTGTTTTGGCGGGAATGCTAACGTCACCTAGTGCTTATAATCCAGATGATCATCCGGCGGCTTCAAAACAACGGCGAAATGTTGTTTTGAGTTTGATGGCAGAAAATCATAAGATTACAAAAGCACAGGCAAAAATTTACCAAAACACGGCATTAGTGACTACGAATGCCTATTCGGATACGAGTGATTATAAGTATCCATATTACTTTGATGCCGTCATTAATGAAGCAATTAATCGATATGGATTAACTGAGTCTGATATCATGAACCGAGGATATAAGATTTATACCTATCTCAATCAAAATGATCAAACTAATATGCAATCACAGTTTAAGAATTCAAGCTATTTCCCTACAAATGCGTCTGATGGTACAAAAGTTCAGGCAGCGTCCATTGCAATTAATCCCAAAACAGGTGGTGTCGCTGCAGTGGTAGGGGGGCGTGGTAAGCACGTATTTAGAGGCTTTAATCGTGCTACACAAATTAAGCGCCAACCAGGCTCCACTTTGAAGCCGATTGCGGTCTATGCGCCGGCACTTGCGAGTGGTTATTCTTATGACTCAACATTACAGGATAAATTACAGTCCTATGGCACTAATCATTACCGGCCCAAAAATTACAACAATCAGTATGCAGGTTCCATTCCAATGTATAAAGCACTGGCAGAAAGTCGTAATGCACCAGCGGTTTGGTTACTGAATAAAATTGGTGTTTCAAAGGGATACGCTTCAGTAGAGAAGTTTGGTATTAACCTTGATAAGGGAGACAAAAACTTAGCACTGGCACTTGGTGGATTAACGGCAGGTGTTTCTCCCTACCAATTAGCGAGTGCGTATACCGCTTTTGCGAATAACGGGGAACTAGCACAAACTGGCTTTATCCGTAAAATTGTAGATTCTTCCGGAAAAACGATTGTCAATAATACGCCACAAACTAAGCGTGTGGTTTCCAAAAAAGTCGCCAAACAAATGACGAGTATGATGATGGGTGTATACAGTGATTCATACGGAACGGGTGTGAATGCTAAACCTTACGGATACACCATTGCTGGTAAAACTGGAAGTACCGAAGTAGATGGTGGCTCCACTTCGGATGCGACAAGCGACGAGTGGATGGTTGGCTACACACCAGACGTTGTTGTCGCAACTTGGGAAGGCTTTGACGATACAACCAAAACGAATCATTTGGAGAATTTAAGTGGCGTCGGTATGAGCGGGTTATTTAAAGCAGAAATGGAAACCATCTTACCCAATACAGCTGGAACCAGTTTCAATACGAGCAGTGCTTCTAGTTTGGCTGCTGCAGAAAGTTCCGGTTCTGCATCAGGCATTTGGAACAGTATTCAAAGTGGGGCTTCTAGTGCACAAAAGGAAATTGCAAAGGGCACAGACTCGTTTAAAGAAAAAGCCAGTGAATGGATTGATAAGGCAAAGGACTTTATCGGTAATTAACTTTTTGGATATTCGTATCAAACGTAGGTTGGTATGATACAATATGACTATAAAGGTGTGACACATCTAGGAGGAAAACGATGGCTGTTAATATTTACGATACTGCAAACAAAATGGAAGAAGAACTCCGTCAAACAACCGAGTATACAAACTTGGTAACTGCATATGATGAAATGAAAAAAGACGAAGAAGCATACAAGCTTTTTAAAGAGTTCCAAGAGGTCCAAGTTAATTTGCAACAAAAGCAAATGAACGGAGAAGACTTAAGTGATGATGAAATGGACAAGGCACGCAATATTGCAAGTCAGGTGGGAAATGTGGATGTCATTAAGTCATTGATGGATAAAGAACGTAATTTAAATCAACTTTTAAATGACATTAATCAGATTATCACTAAACCAATTCAAGAATTGTATCACGAATAAAAAGAGTTAATTAAAAAAACGTATTTTAATACCAGTAGGGTTAGTGCAAACGGTGATTTGTTCTGGCCCTTTTTTATGAATCAAGGAGTCGCTTATGAAATTTATTCACGCAGCAGATATTCACTTAGATAGCCCATTTAAAGGATTACGACAAGCTCCTGATAAAGTTTGGCAGCTTATTCATCAATCAACTTACCAGGCATTTTCTAATTTGGTGACCACAGCAATCCAAGAAAACGTCGATTTTGTTTTGCTAGTCGGTGACTTATTTGATCAAGTCAAGCACAGTATTCAGGCCGATATTTTCGTTAACGAGCAATTCGAACGATTGAACGAGCGCCAAATTCCGGTTTACCTGAGTTATGGTAATCATGACTATTTAAATAAAAATACTGAAATTATGCATTTTCCGAAAAATGTACACGTATTTGCAACAAAACCCGAAGTAAAAGATCTCACGTTAACAGATGGAACGAGTGTTTCTATCGTCGGATTCAGCTATGGACAGCAAGCTGTTAAAGAAGATGTCGTAGATCAGTTTCCAATGCGCAATCAAAGTGATTTTGAAATTGGCACCGTTCACGGCAGTCTAGACAGTTTAAATGCACCGGAAGCAAACTATGCACCGTTTTCTAAAAATGAACTTGTAAACTTACATTATGATTATTGGGCGCTTGGACACATTCATAAACGACAAGTCTTGAATGAACAACCACCGATTATTTATCCTGGAAATTTACAGGGACGACATAAAAATGAAGCTGGTCCAAAGGGCTTTTATTTGGTTTCTAACCAAGGAAGTCAGCTGAGTGCTGAATTTGTTGAAGCCTCTGTGACCGATTGGCAAAGCTTAGTTGTTGAAGCAGAAATGGGTGATACCTTTGATCAATTGATTAAAAAAATTACCTCAGCACTTGAGCTCTCTCAGACCAACAAGCCACAATTTATAAATGTGAATTTAAAAAATGTGCAAAATTTGGACACGGCGGTATTACTGCGGATCAAGGATAATAGCTTGCTGGAGGTTATTCAGCAGCAATTATTGAAAAATGGTCACTCCTGGATTTATGAAATTAACCTCCTGTCTGAACAGCCCTTAGGTCATCTAACAGCGTTGGATAGTACTTTTTGGCAGAAGAGTCAGCAGAAAGTATTTAGCACAGAAAATATTGATAAGGTTGCTGGCAAGCTATTAAATTATGGTTTCATCGCTGGAGCTTTACGTCAAGATATCCAGGAAGGACAACTTCAAGCGCAAGCAGAAATTTCATTACTTGAAAATGGGGGGCGTGAGGAGCAAAACAATGAAAATACTAACAATTAAAGTATATGGCTTCGGAAAATGGCAGGATCAACAATTTGATCTTTCGAAAAACTTAACGATACTTTCGGGTCCAAATGAAGCTGGAAAATCAACTTTACGTCAGTTTATCTTAAGTATTCTTTTTGGCTTTCGGACCAAAAGAGGTACAGATCGTTATTTGCGTTATGAACCTAAAAATGGTTCCAAATATGGCGGCGAACTATTGATTGAAGTTGCACAAAAGCAATACTTATTGAAGCGAGTTAAGGGAAAAAATGGTGGCAAATTAACCATTACGAATCTTGAAACTCAAGAAATTATGAAAAATGAGATGCTGGACTCCTGGTTAGGTGCTGTTGATGAGACGCTATTCAATGAGATGTTTAGTTTTGGTGAAAGTGAATTAGCTGAAGTTCGGCAATTGAGTCGAGATGATTTTCGTAAACGCGTGTTGAAAATTGGAGCGGTTGGTAGCGACCAATGGATCAACTTACAGAATAAGTTCGAAAAAGATGCTGACAAGGTGTATGCACCTAAAGGCCGAGTTCGTCCTTTAAATAAATTGTTAAAGCAGCATGATGAACTTAGTCAACAAGTTGAACAAGCTGCGAGCGAAACGGAGTTATATCAGCAACAAGCTAGGGAAGCAAGCAAAAACACGGTCGAACTAGACACTATTCAAGCGGCCATTGCCGATTATCAAATAAAAGTAGATCGTTTAGAACATGTTGTTGACGGTTGGAAAACTTATCAAAAATATCAAGAGACTCAACAACAAATGAGATCTGACGTGCAGGAAATTTCAGCGACAGAATTACAAGCTATCGAGCATGATCATCAACAGGTGGATGAACTCACACAAACGATCCATGAAGTGCAGGAAAAAATTGCTAATTTGAAACAAGCGGTTGCAAGCGATGCGCGGATGGCCTTTTATCATGATCATGCAGCTCAGTTATCTGAAATTTCTCAACAATTAGCATCGTTTCAAGATGTTGCCAAACAAGAAGTGGCTTTGCAAGAAAAAAAACAAGAAATTAAAGCTGAAGAGGCACAAATTAAACGACAGTTGGGCACAGAAGATGCGGTAGCCACTCCCTTTACGGAACAAGAGTTTTCGCAACTAAAGCACATCTTAGCCGATAAAAATGATAATGAACAAAATAAGCAAGCCGTGCAAGACCAAATCGTAGCTTTACAAAATCAATTGCTTAAGAGTTCCGGACAAGCTGAACAAAAGGCTACTTTTCGTTTAACAACTATTTTTTTGATTGTTGGAATTATTTGTTTGATTTTCCCATGGTTATTACCTTGGGCAGTAGGTGTGAAACTGATCGTCAGTGCCTTAGGCTTGGTTGCAGTTGTCGGTAGTTATGTTGTCCGGCCACACACGAATAAGGAACCTTCACTCCAAGAAGATTTGGCGACAAATCTTGCTCAGTTAAAGTCGAAGCTAGTTACAGCGGATAAGGACAGTGATCGATTTGATGAGCAGCTGACAGCACTTGGAAAAACAAAAGCACTAACTGGCGATCCGCAAACCTGGCTGGGAATGCAAAATAATTTGGAACGGTACGAACTACTCCAGAAAAAGCAGGCGGATGTGCAGGAACAGCAAAATGTTAACAAGCAGCGAATAGAAGATTTTGAGACTCGCATCCAAATTCTTTCACCTTGGGTCAAATTGAATGGCGGATTTACGCAACAATTAGCAAATGTTATCGCCTATTTTCAGTCGATTCAACAAAGCGAGCAAGCTGTACAAAAAGATACACAAGATTTGCATTACTATCAAGAACGACTGGATAAGCTGAAAAAAGAACAAAAAAGGGTACAGACAAACTTAGAGAAACTCCTGAATGATGTGCATTTAAAAAATTGGACTGCCTTCCAAGATGCAAAAGAATTACAAATACAGCAGGCACAACTACGGGCGGTTCATGATCAACTGTTTCAACAATTGGGAAAAGAGACTTTGAATGCTATGCAGCAGTATGAGAATCAAAGTGAGGCTCAAAATGAGTTAGACACAGAGATGCAGCAGTTAAAGCAGTTACGACAAAAGCAAGAAAAAATTGTGGCACAAAAAACAGTTTTAACGACCAAAATGCAACAATTAGCCGATGATCAGACTTATGCACATTTACAGCAACAATTAGCAAACCTTGAGGCAGAAATCTTGGCAGTAACAAAGGATTGGCTGACTGATGAACTTACGGCTCAGTGGATTGACGAAACGTTACTCGTGGCTAGTCAAGGTCGTTTGCCTAAAATTATGACAAATGCGCAGCGTTATTTTTCTTTATTAACGAGTCAGCGTTACAATAAAATTGATTTCGATGCACAAACGATTGTCGTGACGGATCAGATGCATCAGACTTATGAAGTAGGAGAACTTTCACAAGGAACTGCAGAACAGCTGTATGTTGCCATTCGGTTGGCCTTTGTTAGCGTTATGGCTGACTTGATTGATCTACCGATTATTATTGACGATGGGTTTGTTAACTTCGACGCAGAGCGCAAAAAAAATGTGATGATACTCCTAATGGAGTTAAGTGGGCATCATCAAGTTATTTACTTTACGGCTGAAAAAATTGAAGACACGTTAAACGAAACGACACGATTGATCGACTTATCAGATGGGAGCATTATAAATGGAAGATAAAAAGCTTTTTGATTTTGCTGTTGATGAAACCTTGAATATTTTTGTTTTGATTAAAAGCGCAGAAGTACGCGTTGCCAAAAATGGTAAAGATTTTCTTTCGATGGTTTTTGAAGATCGTTCTGGAGATATTGGTGGTAAGTTTTGGGATGCTAGTTCAGAGGATATTGATAATTTTCAAGCTGGAAAAGTCGTTTTCCTAAATGGTAAGCGGGAAAATTATAAGGGGACCCCGCAGATAAAAATATTAAGTATGCGTGTTGCGACGGAGACTGAGCCAAATAACGCAAGCTTGTATACCAAAAAGGCGCCAATGACAGTCAGCGATATGAAAGAGGAGATTAGTCAATTACTGTTTGATATTACAAATCCAAATTGGAACCGGGTAGTACGCTTTTTAATTCAGAAATATGATCAGCAATTTTATACGTATCCAGCCGCAAAAACGAATCACCATGCTTTTCAGGGGGGACTCGCCTTTCATACAATTTCAATTTTGCGTCTTGCCAAAAATGTGAGTGATCAATATCCACAGATTGATCGTTCGTTGCTTTACGCCGGTGCAATTTTACATGATTTAGGTAAAACAATTGAATTATCGGGGCCGGTTTCGACAACGTACACGGTTGAGGGCAATTTGTTGGGACATATTGTTATTATGGATGGCGAAATTGTGAAGGCCTGCCAAGAACTTAAAATTAGTGATAGTAGCGAGGACATCTTGTTGTTGCGTCACATGATTGTTTCTCATCATGGGTTAAAAGAATATGGATCTCCAATTGAACCGTTATTACTGGAAGCTGTTGTCTTACATGACTTGGACGATTTGGATGCTTCAATTCAAATGGTTACTGGTGCCTTGAGCCACACCAAAGCGGGAACATTTTCTGAAAGAATTTTTGGGATGGATGGCCGTAACTTTTATAAGCGAATTAGTCATCAAAAAGAATAAAAAAATACGAGCTAGGAAAATTACTTTTCCAAACTCGTATTTTTTTTGATTATTTAGAAGTTGATGAACTTGAAAGGTAGTCTGAAAGGACATCCTTCAAATCGCTGTCCTTAATGGAAACATTTCCCTTTTTAAGGACTTTTGAAACAACACTCTTAAGCTTTGTACTGCTGCTCATATCAGCTGTCCAAATACGTTCTTTAAGAGCCTTTGTGTGATCGCTCATTTTACCCTTGGCAGGTTTGTTAAGCATCTTGATCACTTGGTAACCGTATTGTGTCTTGACTGGAGTAGTAGTATATTTGCCTTCATCTAGAGCAAATGCAGCTTTAGTAAAACTGGAATCTAAAGTTGTGTTTGTATCATCAAATGCTGAAAGTTTACCACCTTTGTTCTTAGTTGAACTATCAGTAGAGTATTCTTTAGCTAACTTAGTAAAGCTTTCGCCTTTTTTAAGTTTTTTGATAACTGTTTCGGCAGTAGATTTTTTAGCCACAAGAATCTGAGCAACGGTAACTTTTGGTTGGTACGTCTTCCATTGCTTCTTTAATTCTGCATTGGAAACCTTATCGTTATCTTTGACAGCCTCTTTTAGCAATAAGTTCGACCGAATTTCCTGTCTAAAACTAGAAGTGGTCATGCCGTTTTGTTCAAGCACACTCTTGAACTGACTACCGTATTGAGTCTTGTAAGCATTGTATTGCTTAGTGACGGTCTTCTTAGAAACTTTGCTCCCATAATCCTTTTCCAGAACTTTATTCAAGATCATTTGTTGAAGGACTTGTTTACCACTTGAAGTTGACTTCAAGCTACTGTAATAAGCACTTTCGGTAATTTTACCACCCTTTGTTGTTGCGACGGTTTTATTACCGCAGGCAGCTAAAGTCACTGCCATGAAAACACTGGCTAATGCAATTAACCATTTCTTCATCCATAAACACATCCTAACTTAATTGTTTGAAAAACTTCAATACCCATCATACCATAGAAAAGGTTCGTTTTATAAGGGAGATAGAATCTTTAATAAAAATTCAAACTATATTCATGAATAACTATTTTTTATCTTTCGTTTGTGATGAACCCTCAAGCTGGTTGTTAATGTCCTGTGTGAGTTGGTCAATTTTCTCCAGACGTGGCTTCAGTTTATATTCAAATCGAGCCACATCTTGTTGAATGGCGCGAATGGTAGGCTGTGTTTTGTCGATAGCTTGTTGTAAATTAGAAGTACTTGTTTTTAAATGTGCAACAGCCTGACTGAATTGATGCACGCTAGCCACAGTCTCTTTAATGTTTTGTTTTAGGTCAATTACGGGATGCGGGTGATTGAAAACGTATTTACCCCCATGATAACTAAGAAAAGTTAAAAAACTCAATTTAAGGAAA
This sequence comes from Pediococcus cellicola, assembly GCF_001438655.1. Classification (GTDB taxonomy): domain Bacteria; phylum Bacillota; class Bacilli; order Lactobacillales; family Lactobacillaceae; genus Pediococcus; species Pediococcus cellicola. The sequence continues at coordinate 315,706 of NZ_JQBR01000001.1, read as the reverse complement.
CGGTGTTTATTTTTTTTAGCCATAATTAATTCCTCAATTCTGCTTGAATAGTGGATTGAATACTTGCTAATTGTGCTTCTGTATAAGCTTTCGAATTATCACCGAAAATCATTTTAAAGTCATCGTTTTCAGAGTAGCGTGGAATCAGATGAAAATGTGAATGAAATACCGATTGGTAAGCTACTGTACCGTTATTATTGACGATGTTCATACCAACAATTTTAGGATTACTGGTTTTGATCGCTGAAGCAATCAAAGGAATTTTGGCAAATGTTTTAGCTGCTAAGTCAGCATCATAAGCAAAAATGTCTTTGATATGCGTTTTAGGGACGACCAACGTGTGACCAGGTGTGGCTTGGGAAAGATCCAAAAAGGCTTTGATATTATCGTCTTCATAAATGGTATAGCTTGGAATTTCACCAGTAATAATTTTGCAAAAAATACATGATGCGTCAAGTTTATTCATCATAGGAATTACCTCTTTTTTTTAAGTAACTTCATTATAACAACATTGAAGAGGAAGTCCCAACTAAGATTCCTGTATCTCGCTGTGAAAATAAGTGGATCATGATATAATCAATTCAAATCGCGTATTGAAAGAGGCAAGCAAAAATGATTTTAAAAATTGAACATTTAGTTGGTGGATACTCGCAAATTCCAGTATTAAAAGATATTAATTTTGAAGTTCGTGCTGGTGAATTAGTTGGTTTGATCGGGTTGAACGGAGCTGGTAAGTCAACCACGATTAATCACATTATTGGATTATTAACGCCTCAAAAAGGAAAAGTCACTATTAATGGCAAAACAATTTATCAGGATAGTGAAGCCTACAAAAAACAAATTGCTTATATTCCTGAACTACCAGTCCTTTATCCAGAATTAACTTTGAGAGAACACATCAATTTGACTATTATGGCTTATCGGTTAGATGCCAAAAAAGCTTGGGAATCGGCTAATAAGCTTCTTAAGACTTTCCGCTTGGCTAACAAATTAGACTGGTTTCCCGACAATTTCTCTAAGGGAATGAAACAGAAGGTCATGATTGTCTGTGCGTTTCTTACAGACGCCAAATTGTACATCATTGATGAACCCTTTTTGGGATTAGACCCATTGGCAACGGATGATTTGCTGAAGTTAATTGATGAGCGCAAACGTGCGGGAGCAGGCGTGCTGATGTCTACCCACGTCTTAGATACCGCTGAAAAGTACTGTGACCGTTTTGTTTTGTTACATGGTGGTCAGGTACAGACGCAAGGGGACATGGCATCCTTAAGAAATCAAAATCCTAATTTAGGAAATTCTTTATCGGAAATCTATCTTGGCTTAGCGAGGGCAGGTGAGCACGATGACTAGTCTTTGGAAAAAAAGGCAACGTGCACATTTTTTGGAAATGCTTAAATATTTGCGTTATGTCTTGAATGACCATTTTGTGATTGCCTTGTTGTTTTTAGTTGGTGGCCTGGGGTATGGTTATTCTAACTTTTTAAAAACGATTGATGGCCCAAGTTGGTGGTCAGCACCGGTGGTTATTTTGTGTCTCGCTGTACTGGTTCAGTTAGGTAGCTTAGCAACACTGTTTCAAAAAGCAGATCCCGTTTTTTTGTTACCTAGAGAACATGACATGCATGGCTATTTAAAGCAAGCTCTATTCCACAGTTGGTTATTTAGTTTTTGTGTTGAAATTTTGGGATTTGCAATTTTATATCCCTTTCTTTCCATTGCAGTCCATTTTCTGACTTTTCAAGTTATTGTGCTTGGACTTAGTTTCCCCATTTTGAAATTGGGAAGCTTGTTTCTTGCTTTAAATCAACTGTATCGAAATTCACGCTCAAATCAATGGCACACCTTAGTTTTGAACTGGGGATTACCAATCTTGTGGTTTGTAGGTGGGCTTTATCTAAACGTTTGGATAACTTTAATTGGCGCTGTTATACAATGTCTCGTTGAAATTTTATATGAAGCAAAACAGTGGCAATTGTATTCTTTGGGCTGGCGGCTGGCTATTCAAATTGAAGACCAGCGGATGCTTCGAATTTATCGATTTTTTAACCTATTTACTGACGTACCCAACATTCGTGGCACTGTTCATCGTCGAAAGTATTTTGATGGCATTTTGAAGTGGGCTGATCGAAATACTTCAAATCCGTACGTCTATTTGTTCATGAGAGCACTTGCGCGGAGCACGGAATACAGTGGGATGTACTTTCGATTGACCTTGTTGGGGATGGTGTTGCTTATTTTTATTTCCAATTTGTATTTATCGTTATTCTTACAAATTTTATTTGTTTACTTAATTAGTTTTCAGCTATTGCCATTGTTGATAAACTACGAAGAAAATGTGTTTACGCATCTCTATCCGATTCAAAAAAGTATCCAAGTGGCGGGTTTTAACTGGGTCATGGTCCGGTTGTTGCTTGCCACAGTTGTTTTGTTTGGATTGGCAGCTGGAATAGCACATGCATCTGTGCTTCAAGGTGTGGTTAGCCTCATGATTGGGTTTATAGAAAGTTGGATGTTGTTAAAACTTTATTTTCCAACCAGAATCAAAAAAATGACTTCTTGACGCTTGTGGGCACAATCTATAGAATTAGTTGGTACTGGAATTTTTAAAGAAATTTTGAGGAAAAATAATGCGAGTAAGAAATAAACCTTGGGCTGAACCGCTAATTGCGGCGCACCCTGAAATGATTATTACGGATCCCATTCAAATTAAAGGGAAATGGCAAAAACGGTTTAAAAAAGTTCAACCGTTGCATATTGAGATTGGAATGGGCAAAGGCCAGTTCATTACGAAAATGGCTGCTAAATATCCAGAAGTGAACTTTATTGGAATTGAAATTCAACGTTCAGTTGCTGCGATTGCACTAAAAAAAGCATTGACAGATAAGTTGCCCAATCTCCAACTTATGTTGGCAGATGGTGGCGACTTAAATGAATACTTTAATGATGGTGAAGTGGACCAAATTTATTTGAATTTTTCAGATCCTTGGCCAAAAAAAAGGCATATCAAGCGACGTTTGACTTATAAAACGTTTTTACAAGGCTATCAATATATTTTGAAATCACATGGCGTAATTGAATTAAAAACGGACAATCAAGGTCTTTTTGAATATTCTTTGGTCAGCATGAATAACTTTGGACTCCAATTTGATGCCGTTTTTCTGGACCTCCATCATAGTAAAGAAGCCGATCAAAATGTTGAGACAGAGTATGAACATAAATTTAGTGAAAAAGGGCAACGTATTTTTAAACTTACTGCTCATTTTTAAAGACGGTAGATGTCGATAATTGTTCCGGTCTTAGCATCGGCTATAAATTCGTATTGAATGAGATTACCATCTTCGTAGCGAGTGACGCCACCGTAATACACGTTAGTTTTAATGGCAAATTTTTGCAGGGGTGCTTGCTTCATTTCAACCCATGAGCCCTCAATAGGGCCTTCTTTTAAAAATGCTTTACGAACGTTTTCTAAAATACGATTAGCTGAAACTTTTTGTTTGTTTATTAAGATGTGGCTAATGATTAGACCGGATGTGAAGCCAAGAAGGCCAACTGCCATCTGATTAATTACGGGTGTTTTTCTAGACATGATTCATCACTCCTTTAAGTTCGTCTTTATAGTTATAGTATACCAAGATCATTTAAAAATATATATCAGAATGAGTTAAAGTGGAAAGGAATTGCACATGTTAATTAGTAGTTATAATCCCAAGGAATTGGGCGATGTTTTAATCTGTATTTTACGACCAGATGTAGAGACACAGGCTGTCGAAACTAAAGGCGCCATAACCCGAATTTACGATCAGCAGACAAATGAAACTTTGGGATATAATTTTAAACAAGTTTCTGATTACCTAAAGGAATTGCATGGAGCAGGTCAACTTATTTTAACTGTCGAGCAAGTAGACCTGCTTAATACGCAGCTAACGAGCGTTGGTTTTGAAGGGGAACTTGTGGCAGATACGCAAAACAAGTTTATTGTAGGTTATGTCGAAACTGCAGAACAACATCCAGATTCTGATCATTTGTTGGTAACACAAACATTGGTAGATCGTGATGAAAAAGTCCAAATCGTCAGTGGCTCGCCGAACATGCAAGCTCATATTCGGGTGGTTGTAGCTAAAGTTGGGGCAATGATGCCTGATGGACTTATTATCTGGCCGGGAAGCTTACGAGGCGTTGAAAGTAACGGTATGATTTGTTCTGCAAGAGAATTACATTTACCAAATGCTCCTCAGAAAAAAGGCGCTTTAATTCTTCCCGAGAATGATGATTTTAAAGTTGGGTTGCCATTTGATTTTTCAAAGGGTGCAAAATTGTTTCAAGCTAAGTGAGAAAAGGTGAATTGAGTTATGAAACATTATGATGGTCCAGCTTTTTTTCGAAAAGATCAGGAACCAAAAAAACAACCAGTCAGTCGAAAACGTGTGAAAAAGCACAAATCGCTTAATTTAGACCGTCAACTTACACAGGTTCCCTTTTTCAATGCCGATACGGATGAAAGTTCAAAGGCTGAATTGACAACTGAGCTACCAAGCGATGCTTCAACTGAAAAGGCGGTGGCAACCAGTGCAGCTGATCATGCTAAAGAAGAAAGTGCAAATGCAAGCGTGGTCCCAGCAGCATCCGATAGCATTGAGACGGAGTCAAGGGCAACCCCTGTCGGTAGTGCGGTCAATAAAGCGTCCCAGGTAGATAACGAAATATTGAGGTCAGTAAAATCTCAACAAATTGATCACATGTCGGATCCTGCTTTTTCTAGTGAACAACAGTTTGAAGCCCGACAACCTGTTGAGCCAACCGAATCAGCACGTATCCAACAGGCTGGTTTACATAAAACAAGTGGGACTTATCAGTTTCCTTCTTTGGCGTTATTGAAATCTCCTGTTAAATTAGACGCCAGTTCACAATCTGAATGGTTACAGGGACAAATTAAAAATCTGGATGAGGCATTAGCTGCTTTTGGGGTGGATGCTAAAGTTGTCGATTGGACTGTAGGACCGACAGTTACGCAATTTCAAATTGAGTTAGGTCGGGGCGTCAAGGTAAATAAGATTACAAACCTTACAGATGATTTAAAGCTTCAACTTGCAGCTAAAGATATCCGAATTGAGGCGCCAATTCCTGGTAAAAGTACAGTTGGTATTGAAATCCCGAATTTTAAATCTCGTCCGGTTATGCTATCAGAGGTGTTAAATTCTGCTGTTTTTAAAAATAGTGCCTCACCTTTGACGATAGCATTGGGAGTGGATTTGTTTGGACGTCCGCGTGTTTATGATTTACGAAAAATGCCACATGGTTTAATTTCCGGAGCAACAGGCTCAGGTAAAAGTGTTTTTATTAATAGCTTATTAGTATCCATTTTGTATAAAGCCACACCTAGGCAAGTACGCTTGTTGCTCATTGATCCTAAAACGGTGGAGCTAGCGCCATACAATGAATTACCGCATCTTCTAGCACCAGTCATTTCGGACCCGAAGGCTGCTTCGGCGGCGTTAAAATGGGTGACCGAAGAAATGGATAATCGGTATGAACGACTGGCTGCTGCTGGTGTCCGCAATATTGAGCAGTTTAATAAAAAAGCACAGACTAGCGGTCATGAGGCTGATAGTTTGCCATATATTGTGGTGATTATTGATGAGCTTGCTGATTTGATGATGGTGGCAGCTTCTGAGGTGCAAGACTATATCGTTCGAATTACGCAAAAAGCGCGTGCGGCAGGTATTCATTTGGTGATTGCAACGCAGCGCCCAAGTGTTGACGTCGTGACTGGCTTAATTAAAAATAATATTCCAACACGTGTCGCATTTATGGTTTCTAGTCAAATTGACTCAAGGACGATCTTAGACCATTCTGGTGCAGAACGCCTCCTGGGACGTGGTGATATGCTATTCTTGGGAAATGGTGCAAGCACCCCAATTCGATTACAGGGCTCTTACGTAGACGGTGAAATTGACGAAATTACTGATTTTATTCGATCAGAGTCTCAACCACACTATGCTTTTGATCCGAATGCTTTAAAAAAAGAGGTTGAAGCCGTTGATGACCAAGATGAGTTGATGCCTGAAGTTTTAAGTTATCTTGCTGATGAAGATACGATTTCGACATCTAAGTTACAGAGAGTCTTCTCAATTGGGTATAACCATGCAGCAACGATCATTGATCAACTAGAAGGCCAGAACTATATTTCAGAGGCACGTGGGTCTAAACCTCGCGAGGTTTATTTTACTCAAGCCGATTTGAAAAAAATTCATGATAAACCGATTTGATTTCAGTAAAAACGCACTTTTATTGTGGTAAACTATTAACAAAACTGATAAAGAGGAAGAGACAAATTGGATAACGCAACGACATATTATTTTATAGGTATCAAGGGATCTGGAATGAGTGCACTGGCACTTATTTTGCACGACGAGGGTTACCGAGTAAAAGGCTCAGATATTACCAAATATACGTTTACACAACGCGGTTTGGAAAAAGCAGGCATTGAAGTCCTGCCGTTTGATGAAAAGAACATTACAGAGGGCTTAACGGTAATCGCTGGCAATGCCTTTACAGATGACCACCCAGAAATTAAAAAGGCGCGTAAGATGGGATTACCAGTTTCCAGATACCATGAATTTCTTGGTAAAATGCTTTCTGGTTATACCAGTATCGGTGTGGCTGGAGCCCATGGCAAGACTAGTACAACGGGATTACTTGCTCACGTATTAAGTGGTGTTGCGCCAACCAGTTATTTAATTGGCGATGGCACTGGCAAGGGAACGCCTAACGCACGTTTCTTTGTTTTTGAGGCTGACGAATATCGACGTCACTTCATGGCTTACCATCCTGATTACATGATTATGACAAATATTGATTTCGATCACCCCGATTATTACACAGGTATGGAAGACGTTTATCATGCATTCCAAGATGTTTCTCAGCAAGTTAAAAAGGGGATTTTTGCTTGGGGCGATGATCCTAATTTACGTCGTTTAAAAGCGGATGTTCCTGTCTATTATTATGGAACCAGCAAGAATGATGATTTCCAAGCGCGCGATATCAAGCGAACAACGCAAGGCTCAGAATTTGATGTTTATCATGAAAATGAATATTTAGGCCATTATCAAATTCACCTTTATGGGGAGCACAATGTTCTAAATAGCTTGGCCGTCATCGCAGTGGCCTATTTTGAGAAAGTGGATCTTAACGAAATTAAGGATGAATTACTTGATTTTAAAGGGGTTAAACGTCGCTTTTCTGAAAAGAAACTAGCTGACATGACAATTATTGATGATTATGCACATCATCCTTCGGAAATAAAAGCGACTCTTGATGCAGCGCGGCAGAAATATCCTGAAAAAGAAATTATTGCGGTATTTCAACCACATACATTTAGTCGAACGATTGCCTTATTAGATGATTTCGCTAAAAGCTTGAATTTGGCTGATAAAGTTTATTTAACGGATATTTTCAGCTCCGTACGTGAAAAGAATGGCAAAGTTTCTTCTAGTGATTTAGCTGCTAAAATTAATAAAGGCGGCGAAATTTTAAAGGCTGATAATATGTCACCTCTTCTAGATTTCCACAATGCAGTGGTTGTTTTCATGGGTGCTGGCGATGTACAAAGATACGAAAAGGCCTATGAAGAATTGTTAAGCAATCTTAGCTTAAAAAATAATTAATCTTATTTGACTAAGTTTGACCTTTTTTCTTGATTCATTTTTTGAATCTGATAGAATGTACTAAAATGAATGAAAGAGGGAATTTAGATGCAAGAACCACGAAATCTTGTGAACACTGAGGTTGGCCTCAGTAGTTTTATGACAAGAATGTATGGATTTATGGGGTACGCAGTGGCGTTATCCGCAATTGTAGCCTATTTGACTGGCGTAGTGTTTCGTACACAATTAATGCCAGTTCTTGTGGGTCATCCGTTTATTTTCTTATTCGTTTTAATTGGATTAATGGTTTTTAGTGCTTCGGCTAGTCGAAAGGCATTGCAAAATGCAAGAACGAGCTTTCTAATTTTAACCTTGTTTTCTTTATTCTTCGGATTAGAATTTTCGTTTATCTTTTTAACCTTTAACTTACCTACAATTGCTTCAGCATTTGTTTCGGCCGCTGTTACTTTCGCGTCGATGTCTATCATTGGGGCTACAACGCATAAAGATATGACACGGGTTGGGAATCAACTTTTTGCTGCGTTGATTGCATTGTTTGTGATCATGATTATTAATTTGTTCCTACGAAGTGCAGCAATTAGTTACTTCTTTTCCTTTATTGGCGTTGTTATCTTTGCTGGACTTTCAATGACGGACACAAACAAGATGAAGTCTCTTTATTTACAATATGGAGATCAGGTTTCGATGAGTGGCTTGGCCATTCAAGGTGCTTTAGAACTCTATTTAGACTTTTTGAATTTGTTCCAATTTTTGCTTCAAATTTTTGGCGGATTTGGTGGCAGTCGCGACTAGGTCAAGCAACTTATATCAACTGGTTTGTGTAATTCACAAGCCAGTTTTTTTATTTCATAAGTAAGTGATGAATAAAGGGACCATAGTACAATAAGGGCATAGAGTTTGGTAAAATGAAGATATGAATACGAAGGAGAATATAATGGCTAACAAAAAATTGCTTTTAATCGATGGGAATAGTGTGGCGTTTCGGGCATTTTTCGCACTCCATAATGCTTTGAGCAAATTTACAAATCAAGATGGATTGCATACAAATGCCATTTACGGTTTCAACAAAATGTTGGATCATATTTTAGAAATCGTTCAGCCAACGGATGCCTTGGTGGCTTTCGATGCCGGAAAAACCACTTTCCGAACCGAGATGTTTGATGACTATAAAGGCGGAAGATCTAAGACACCGCCAGAACTTTCAGAACAAATGCCTTATTTGAGAGAATTGTTGAAAGGCTATGGCATCAAAACTTATGAACTTGCTAATTATGAAGCTGATGACATTATTGGAACACTTTCCAAGCAGGCTGAAGATGCTGGTTATACGGTAACTGTGGTAACTGGAGATCGTGATTTGACGCAGCTTTCTAGTGACAAAACAACAGTTTCCGTGACCGTCAAGGGAGTTAGTGAGGTCGAGCATTATACGCCACAGCACGTTCAAGAAAAATTGGGTCTCAAGCCAGCTCAAATTGTGGATATGAAGGGACTAGCGGGTGATACGTCCGACAATTATCCTGGTGTGACTAAGGTTGGTGAAAAAACAGCCATCAAATTATTGCAACAGTACGGAACTGTTGAGGGCGTTTATGCTCATTTGGATGACATGAAAGCTTCTAAATTAAAAGAACATCTGATTGAAGATAAAGATAAGGCTTTTTTAAGTAAAAAATTAGCCACCATTAACCGTGAGGCCCCGATCGAAGTTCAATTGGCTGATGTGCATTATTCCGGGAAAAATATCACAACACTGGTAGATTTTTACGAACGTATGAATTTTCAATCCTTTCTGAAACAGATGCGCGCCAGTGAGGGATTTGAGGATAAGCAAGAAGTCAAAACAATTACTTATGAGGAACTGACAGAAAAAAACTTAGCTACACTTCAAACTTTAAAAGGTCCGGTTTCCTTCTATTTAGAATTACCCGATAAAAATTATCATCTCTCAGAATTCGCTGGATTTGGTATTGGACAAAAAGGAACTTGGTTTGTATCGCGCAATGTAGATTTACTCACGTCTAAGACTTTAAAAGCTTTTTTCACAGAAAAAACGCATGAAGTAAATGTTTTTGATCTTAAGCGCACTTATGTGGGATTAAATCGATTAGGAATATCATTTATTACGGGTAAAAATGATATTTTATTGCAATCCTATTTATTAGATACAAATGATAACTCGAATGATTTAGGGGCACTTGCACATCGTCATGGGTTCCTAGATATCAAGACGGACGAAGAGGTTTATGGGACCGGTGTTAAGCGGCAGATCCCTGATGATAATGAAGCCTTTTTTAAACATTTAGCAGCAAAACTACGCGCAATTGAAGAGCTAGTGCCTCAATTACAAGCTGAACTTAAAGAAAATGAGCAAGTTGATCTGTATGAAACAATTGAACTTCCCTTAGCACTTGTTTTGGCGAAGATGGAAATTGCCGGCATCAGGGTGGACACGGATCGACTTGAACAGATGCAAAGTGAATTTACGGAGCGTCTAAGCGAAATTGAGCAAACTATTTACAATGAAGCGGGCGAGACATTTAATATTAAGTCAACGAAGCAACTAGGTAAAATTTTATTTGAAAAATTAGGATTACCTAGTTCTAAAAAGACGAAGACCGGATATTCAACGGCTGTCAGTGTATTAGAAGGTTTGCGTGGTCAAGCGCCAATTATTGATAATATTTTGACTTATCGCCAAATTTCAAAAATTCAATCAACTTACGTGAAGGGTTTGCTAAAGGTGGTTCATTCAACGGATCAAAAAGTGCATACAACCTATTTACAAACGTTAACGCAAACGGGACGATTATCTTCGATTGATCCTAATTTACAGAACATTCCGATTCGTTTAGAGGAAGGTCGTAAAATTCGACAAGCCTTTGTTCCTAGCCATGAAAAAGCCAAAATCTTTTCTTCGGATTATTCACAGATTGAGTTACGTGTCCTGGCTCACATTACGGGAGATAAGAATTTACAAGAAGCTTTTAAAAACGATGAAGATATCCATGCCAGTACCGCTGTACGGATTTTTGGACTTAAAGATGCTTCTGAAGTTACGCCAAATATTCGCCGTCAAGCCAAAGCCGTGAACTTCGGCATTGTTTATGGAATTAGTGATTATGGACTCTCACAAAATATTGGTATTTCACGTAAACAGGCAAAAGCGTTTATTGATACCTACTTTCAAGAATTCCCGGGCGTAAAGGCATACATTGATCGAATTGTGGCTAGCGCACGTGATAAGGGCTATGTGGAAACGATTGCTCATCGTAGACGTTATCTTCCCGATATTAATTCAAGTAATCATAATCAGCGGTCATTTGCCGAGCGCACAGCAATGAATACGCCAATTCAGGGAAGCGCCGCAGATATTATTAAAATTGCAATGATTCGAATGCAAAAGGAACTAGAGACACGGAATTTAGAAACAAAAATGCTTTTGCAAGTACATGATGAGCTTATTTTTGAAGTGCCAGATGAGGAACTTTCTGAAATTCAAGAGTTGGTGCCAAGTGTAATGGATTCAGCGATAAAGCTCGATGTGCCATTAAAAGTTGAAAGTGCCTTTGGCAAAAATTGGTATGATGCCAAATAGTAAGAATAAGAAGGAAAAAAGTTATGCCTGAGTTACCAGAAGTAGAAACTGTTCGACGTGGATTAGAAGCGCTGGTGGTTGGTAAGCAAATTCAAAAAATAGATGTTTACTATCCTAAAATGGTTCTTCCTAGTGAAGAAATTTTTGTGAAATCATTAACGGGTAAAAAGATTGTCGCGATTAAACGACGTGGAAAGTATTTGTTATTTCACTTTGACCAAGGAATAGCCATGGTCTCACATTTGCGAATGGAAGGTAAATATGCGATTCACGATCATGAGACGCCTTTAAACAAACACGATCACGTAGTATTTGAATTTACCGATGGGACCGAACTACGCTACAATGACACCCGCAAATTCGGCAGAATGGTAGTCGTTCCAGAAGGTGAAGAATATACAGTGGCTGGCCTGAAAACAATTGGTCCTGAACCAACGCCACAAAGTTTAAGTGTTGACTATTTAGCGACAACGATGAAAAAGCACCACAAAGCAATTAAATCTTTTTTGCTGGATCAAAGCATGGTTGCAGGGTTAGGAAATATTTATTGTGATGAGGTTTTGTGGCTAGCAAAAATTCATCCTCTTCAGCCTACAAATACGATCCCTTTAGGGAAAATCGTGACACTTAGACAAAAAATATTTGACGAATTGGAACTGGCTATTCGTGCTAAAGGGACCACTGTTTTTTCGTATTTAGACGCGAGCGGTCATGCTGGTAGTTTTCAAAATCAATTACATGTTTATCAACGAACTGGACTCCCGTGTGAACGTTGTGGAACGCCTATCGAGAGAATAAAAGTGGCACAACGGGGGACACATTTTTGTCCGCATTGTCAAAAGTTGGTTGCAGGTGAAAAATAGTGGCAGAAATATTAGGGCTTACGGGTAGTATTGCGAGTGGGAAATCGACTGTTAGTTCATTTTTTAAAAAAATGGGATATCCAGTAGTGGATGCTGATTTAGTGGCTAGAAAATTGGTATTGCCAGGTATGCCAGTCAATCATAAATTAAAAAGTGTATTTGGTTCTGCTGTGTTTGAAGGCAGTACTTTGAACAGAAAGAAGTTAGGCCAATTAGTTTTTTCTGATCCACAAAAATTAACGCTTTTGAATCAAATTATGCAACCAGCAATAAGAACCGAAATCACGCGACAGCTTCGCAAATATCAAGACGAAAAGCTAGTTGTTTTGGATGCCGCGTTGTTGCTGGAGCAGGGCTATCAAAAGTTAGTTGACAAAGTGATGGTTGTCTCTATTTTGCCGGAGTTACAAGTACAAAGGTTGATGGCAAGAGACCGGTTACCACTCAAAGAAGCTAAACAAAGAATTTCCAGTCAATGGTCACAAGAAAAGAAGCTTCAGTTGGCTGATATTGTGATTGATAATAGTTCGTCTGTTGAAGAAACACAGCATCAAGTGTTAAAATGGCTTGACAATAGTAAGTTACGTTAATTAGTGGAGGTAAGAAGCCCATGAGATGTCCACACTGTCATCATAATGGTTCTCGCGTAGTTGATAGTCGTCCAACGGATGATGGACGCGTGATTCGAAGACGACGAGAATGTGAAGCATGCGGATTTAGATTTACAACGTTTGAACGGATTGAAGCTGCACCATTGCTTGTTATCAAGAAAAATGGGACTCGTGAGGAATTTAACCGTGAAAAAATCCTCCGTGGTCTTATTCGTTCTGCCGAAAAGCGACCTGTCGGCATGGATGAAATGTCCAAAATTGTTGACGAAGTAGAGAACAAAGTCCGTTCCTTAGGTGAAAATGAAGTCTCTAGTCAAATTATTGGTGAGTATGTGATGAATCGTTTAGCAAAAGTGGACGAAATTGCTTATATTCGATTTGCAAGTGTTTACCGCCAGTTTAAGGATATGAATGTTTTCATGACTGAATTAAAAGACATGATGGCAAAAGAAAAAACAAACAAAAAAACGACTTCAAAAGATACTGGTGGCGATCATAAATGAATGAAGGGTGGGCTAATTTAAGTCCAAAAGATGGCTTTATAGTCACACAGCAGGCCTATTTAAGTGACTTTGATCAAAAAATTCTGACCTACCTTTATCAGCCTATTATTGGGGCCAAAGCCTTTAGTCTGTTCTTGACACTATGGACGGAAATGAGACCAGATGTTGTGCGCTCACAACGAAAATCGCACCTTGAATTACTGGATATTTTAAATTCAGACCTGCCAGAGTTTTTCTCAAGTCGTCAAAAGCTAGAAGGTATTGGGTTACTTAAGACGTACGAGGGTCAAGATTCGGTCGGACGTTTTTTTGTCTATCAACTGTGTAAGCCGGCGTCGCCAAGCAGTTTTTTTAAGGACGGTCTACTCAGTAGTTTGTTGTTGCAGGTTGTGGGAGAAAGTCGGTTTTCTGAGCTTGCAAATCAGTTTAAACTTGTTCAAACAAAGACAAAAGATTTAAAAAATGTTTCAACAGATTTTTTAACAGCCTTTCACATTTCCGAACAAACGTTAAAAGAGCCCAGTTCATTAATTCAGGAAACGCAAGCTGAATTTAAAAAGGCTGACCAGTCGGCAGCTAATCAGCAGGTCACATTGGCAAGTGATAATTTTGATTTTAAATTACTGAAAGAATTGCTTAGTAAAGGATTTACAAAGTGGCAATCGGTTAACGAAGCACAGCGTCTTATTTTGACGGAGCATTTGTTATATGGTATTGACGAAGTAGAAATGGCTAGACAAATTTCGCAGGCTACGGATCTGGTTAGTAATCAATTAGACACTAAAAAATTGCAACAACAAATTTCAAATAATTTTGCGACGAAACAAGGGCAAAATCAAATTTATGCGAGTTCAAATACGCAGGAATTTTCAAACCCTACAAGTCAAGTAACTAAGCAGACAGGTGCCACATTGACAAAAGATGATTTGGAACTTATTAAGGCCGCAAAGTCCTATGCACCAGCCACATACTTAGAAAATCTAAAAATGGCCATTCATGGCGGCTACGTCACTTATGGTGAAAAACAAATCTTAAAAGAATTAATTGATCGCAATCTATTTCCAGTAAGTGTCGTTAATATTTTGATTTCGTACATTGTTTTGGACCGAGAAGCCACGACACTTCCCGCAAAACTCGTGGATACAATGGCCAACAGTTGGAGCCGAGCACATGTAACAACGCCGGAAGCGGCTATTTTACAAATTAAACAATTTGCTAAGGATAAAACTGTCAAACGTGCAAGAACGACGACTAAGCGACCAATTGCGAAGGAAACCCTACCTGATTGGGCGAAGAATGAAAAAAACAATTCACAAAGTGTCACCATCAAAAAAGATGATCAAGATCGTTTAAAGCAACGATTGAATGAACTTCGTCATCAACATAAGGAGGGGAGCTAAACCGTGGAAAATGTACGTGAAGTTCTACAAGAACTTATGAGTAAGCGTAAATTAGATTCAAAGTTTCAAACGCTGATGTCTGCCGTGTATACGGATCCAGATGTGCTTCAGTTTTGTGAACAACATAAAGCAGAATTATCATCTGACAGTGTTGCACGCTCAGCCTCTAAACTTTATGAATATGTTCAAGAAAGAAATAAGTATCAACGACATGAAGCAACGCTAATGCCTGGTTATGAGCCGATTTTGATTGTGAACAATCATCTAATTGAGGTTTCTTATCGGCCAAGTGCGCAGCTTCTTGCTAATCAAAAGCAGCAAGCACTAGATGCACGCGTGAGATCTGTCAATATGCCTAAGATGATCCGTCGAGCACGCTTTGAAGATTTCTTTCCAGATGAGAATCGGAAAAGCGCATTGAATGCGGCTTTAGACTTTGTCCAAGCCTATGAAAAAAATCCGCATAAATTCCGCAAAGGTCTTTATTTGTCTGGGAGTTTTGGCGTGGGAAAAACTTATTTGTTAGGTGCAATTGCAAATGAATTAGCGACACAAGATTTAGCTTCAACATTAGTACATTTTCCAAGCTTTGCTGTGGAAATGAAAACAGCGATCGGGGAAAATACACTAGCTGAAAAACTAGATGCCATCAAAAAGGCACCTCTTTTGATGCTTGACGATATTGGTGCTGATGCCATGTCCAGTTGGGTACGAGATGAAGTTTTAGGGGTGATTTTGGAGTATCGTATGCAAAATGAATTACCCACATTTTTCAGTTCTAATTTCTCGATGGCACAGTTAGAAAATGAACATTTACAGATGAATCAGCGTGGTGAATTGGAACCTTTAAAAGCAAAACGCTTGATGGAAAGAATTCGCTTTTTAGCTACTGAGATTACGATGGTTGGCGTCAACAGACGTCAGAATTCTAACTAAATTCCCAGTAGAAAATGTGCTGAAAGTTATTGACATTTTTTTTGAGTGTGGTTTAATTAGTCATGAAATCAAAGAGAAGACAAGATCATTGTTGAATCATTTAGGGAATGGCGGTTATAACTGAAAGCTGCCTATGAGTGCCAATGATTACCACTTCTCTGAGCCTGGTGGAAATACCAGGACGGATTGTTCCCGTTATCGAACCCAATGAGATGCAGACATTAGTCTGTAATTTTGGGTGGAACCGCGTTAATAACGTCCCGAGTATACAATCGTATACTCGGGATTTTTTTATTAAAAAATTAGAAAGAAGCGAAGGATATGGCAAAGATTGAGATAACTTTAGCAAATGGTGCAAAAAAAGAATTAGATTCCGGTGCAAGTGTATTGGATGTTGCAAAAGAAATCAGTACAAGTTTGGCTAAAAAGGCCGTTGCCGGCCAGCTAGATGGCAAGTTAGTCGCTTTAGACTACAAAATTTTAAATTCTGCAAAACTTGAAATTGTGACCAAAGATTCTGAAGAAGGCCTCCAAGTTATCTGGAACACGGCCGCTGTTGTGTTACAGGCAGCGATCAAAGAAATTTATCCAGATATCCATTTTGGAATGAAGGGCAATGTGGAACACGGTTTTTACTGTGATACAGACAATGGTAGTGAACAAATTAGTGTTGATGCATTGCCAGCTATTTCAGATAAGATGGCTGAGTTAGTTAATGCTAAATTACCAATTGCTTCTGCGCAACTTAGTGAAGCCGAGGCACTTAAGGTTGTAGACGGCGATCCGTACCAGGCTAAATTAGTTTCTCGCTTGGCTCAAGATGGAAAAGTTAGCGTGTATCAGGTTAACGGCAGTACTGTTTTGAGTAGTGGCGTTGTTCTATCAAATACACATGACGTCAAAGTCTTTAAGTTATTATCCGTTGCGGGAGCCTATTGGGAAGGTAAATCAAGCAATCCAATGCTTCAACGTGTGTACGGAACGGCTTTTTACAAGCAAAAAGAGTTGGATGCTGAATTAGCACGTCAAAAAGAGGCTCATGATCGCGATCACCGAGTAATTGGTAATAATTTGGATTTGTTCTTTGTTGACCCTAAAGTTGGCGCAGGACTTCCATACTGGATGCCAAATGGTGCGACAATTCGGCGCACCATTGAGCGTTACATTATTGACAAAGAAGTGGCTAATGGGTATCAGCATGTTTATACACCTGTATTGATGAATTTGGATGCTTATAAGACTTCTGGTCATTGGGAGCATTATCGTGAGGATATGTTCCCTCCAATGGACATGGGAGACGGCGAAATGTTGGAATTGCGTCCAATGAATTGCCCTTCACATATTCAAGTTTATAAACATCACATTCGTTCATATCGGGAGTTACCAATTCGCATTGCTGAATTAGGGATGATGCATCGTTATGAAAAATCAGGTGCTTTATCCGGTCTGCAACGGGTACGAGAGATGACTTTGAATGATGGTCATACTTTTGTGGCACCAGATCAAATTCAAGATGAATTCAAAAAAATTCTCAGTTTAATGGTTGAAGTTTATGATGATTTTGACATTACTGATTATACTTTCCGCCTAAGTTATCGTGATCCTAAGAATACTAAAAAGTATTTTGACGATGATGAGATGTGGAACAAATCACAAACTATGTTAAAAGCTGCTATGGATGATCTTGGTTTAGATTATGTTGAGGCAGAAGGCGAAGCTGCTTTCTACGGACCAAAGTTAGATGTTCAAACAAAAACTGCTTTGGGTAATGAAGAAACACTTTCGACAATTCAGTTAGACTTCATGCTACCAGAACGATTTGACTTGCATTACGTTGGAGCAGATGGTCAAGATCATCGTCCTGTCATGATTCATCGTGGATTAGTATCCACAATGGAACGGTTCACAGCTTACTTGACTGAAATTTATAAGGGAGCTTTCCCAACTTGGTTGGCACCAAAACAAGTGACAATTATCCCTGTTAACCAAAAAGCGCATGGTGCGTATGCCGAAAAACTGCGCGCAAAAATGGCTGCTAAACAAATTCGCGTTAATGTAGATAATCGTAACGAAAAGATGGGTTACAAGATTCGTGAAGCTCAGACACAAAAGGTTCCTTACGTCTTAGTTGTGGGAGATCAGGAATTGGAAGCAGGTTCAGTTAGTGTTCGGAAGTATGGTCAAAAGGATTCTGAGAGTGAAAACAATAATATGTTTATTGATAGTTTGCTAGCAGAAATTCAAAATTATAGTCGTACTGGAGACAATGCCAAAAACGATAACCTTATCAAGTAAACAATTCTTGACAGAGAAGCATGGAATCTGGTATTCTGTATAAGTTAAGAAATTAAGCAGAGGCACCCGCTTCTCGCCTTAGTAATTTAGATTGCTGGGCTAAAACGATGAAAAGACTATGAATGGTCTTAATGGCGGGGTGTGTATGCACCTCGTTTTTTTCTGCCTTTTTCTTAAAATAATTTGGAGGTGAATTGCCATAGCTAGTGATATGATGGTCAATAACGGTATTCGTGCACATGAGGTACGATTAATTGGTGATGATGGCACACAATTGGGTGTGAAGTCGAAACGAGATGCTTTAGAGTTAGCGGATCAAGCTGGTCTTGATTTGGTATTGGTTTCCCCGAAAGCTAAGCCGCCGGTTGCCAAGATCATGGATTATGGAAAGTATCGTTTTGAGCAACAAAAGAAACAACGTGAAGCTCGTAAACGACAAAAGACAGTCAGCATTAAAGAAGTTCGTCTAAGTCCGACGATTGATACCAATGACTTTAACACCAAGCTTAAGAACGCTAAGAAATTTTTAGCCAAGGGCGATAAAGTTCGAGTTTCAATTCGATTTAAGGGGCGTGCAATTACCCATAAGGATATTGGTCGCGATGTATTGAATCGCATGGCTAAAGAAGCATCTGATGTGGCTACGATTGAACAGTATCCTAAGATGGATGGACGAAGTATGTTTTTGATGTTGGCACCAATTTCAGAAAAGTAAAAGTAGGAGGAACATATTATGCCAAAAATGAAGACAAACCGCGCTGCTGCAAAGCGCTTCAAACGAACTGGTAAGGGTGGTTTCAAAAGCGGCAATGCTTATACAAGTCACCGTTTTCACGGAAAGACGAAGAAACAACGTCGTCAATTACGTGGATTAAGCATGATGGATCATACGAACGTTAAACGTTATCGTAAGATGTTATCTACAATCAGCAAATAGTTTAATTTAAAAGAATAAAATGCTGGGTAACCAGTTCTAGGAGGAATTATTATGCCACGAGTAAAAGGTGGAACAGTCACACATCGTCGTCGTAAACGTATTTTAAAGCTTGCTAAGGGCTATCGCGGACCAAAACATACTAACTTTAAGGTTGCTAAAGACCAAGTTATGAAATCTGGTTTATATGCATTCCGTGATCGTCGTAATCGTAAAGGCGATTTCCGCAAAATCTGGATTGCAAGAATCAATGCTGCAGCTCGTTTGAATGATATGAGTTACAGTCAATTAATGCATGGCTTGAAGGTAGCTAACGTTGATATGAACCGTAAGATGCTTGCTGATCTTGCTGTCAATGATGCGGCCGCATTCACAACATTAGTTGAAACAGCCAAAAAAGCGTTGGCTTAATAAAAAATCCTCGGATTAGCAGTTATTTCTAGAAATGCTGTTTAATCATCGGGGATTTTTTTGCTTATAAGTGATAAGAAAAGTTACTTATTAGGAGCTTCTTGAGTGATCACGATTTTTCCTGGCATATGATGTGCGTCCAAAAGCTTTTGGCCTTGAATCACGCCATCTAAAGTAAAGGGATAAGTGCGTGCGATGGGAACTTTAAGCTGATTATGTTTAACAAGTTCGGTTAAATAAACTAACGCTTTGCGATTTTGGTGAAAAGCAGCATCATTAAAATCAGTGAGCTGTTGCTGATTTGATACAGCTTTAAAAGTTGGCGAAAAGCCGTTTAGAGAGACCAACTGACCGTCTGGTTTTAGCCACCGATTGTTACCCAGCTTATTATCAAACGTAGCCGGAGTGGCATTAATGAGTACGTCGACTGGGGCATCATCCAAAAAGTTTCGCTTTGTGAGCTGCTCTGTTGGAATAAATAAATCGACACCTAAATTTTTGACAAACTTTGCATGTTTTGATGAAGCCGTTGCGGCGACGAATAAACCGGTAGCTCGAGCAATCTGAACCAGGAAAGCGCCTACTGCTCCAGATGCCCCCAAGACTAAGATTGAGGTCACGTGTTCCAGATTAAGTGCGCCTTTCAAAATATCGTAGGCAGTAATACCAGCATTGGGAATGCCAGCGGCTTCTGTAAACGAAAGATTGTGGGGTTTCAAAACAAGTTTGAGGTGGGGAACGGATACCTGCTGAGCATAGCCACCAGAGATAACGCGGCCAATTACTTCATCACCGATGTGAAATTCAGAAACGTCAGCGGCTTTATCGATCACGGTACCAGAAATGTCACTCCCTGGAATGATTGGAAAAAAGGGCGGTTGCTTCATCTTAACTTCACCTTGGCGCATTTTACGATCAAAGGGGTTCATGGCAAATGCGTGTGTTTGCACAATGACGCGGCCTTTTTTAGGCGTGAGATTTTCACTTGTGAGCTCTTCAAAAACGTCGGCACTACCAAATTGATTAAAACCAAATGCTTTCATGCTGGGGAGCCTCCTTTTAATTAATTAAGCTTGTGCTTTATCTTAACGCATCTTGGCAAATTTATTTAAACATATGACCTAGTTTGAACCTGATTTATTTTTTCTAGTGTCTATAAATGCAAAAATAGACAAAATCAACTATAATGGTTGGATAGTGTGTTTTAAGGAGAGTAGTATGATTGAGAAGTTTAAACCAACTTGGTGTTTGGACAAAATTTACAGTTTGACACCAGAGGAGTTAAAAAGAGCCAAAATTAAAGCGGTTTTAACAGATTTGGATAATACGTTGATTGCTTGGGACAATCCTGATGGGACGCAAGAATTGTGGACGTGGATTAAACGTATGGAAAATGCAGGAATTCCTGTTGTGGTTGTCTCTAATAATAGTCATTCGCGTGTCAAACGAGCTTTAAAAAGCATTCAGTTGCCATTTGTTTCCAGAGCACTGAAACCTTTAAACTACGGTATTTCTAGGGCGCTACGGCAACTAGGTCTTGATGCTGATGAAGTTGTCATGGTAGGCGACCAATTACTGACAGATGTCCTGGCTGCAAATATGGCCGGAACACGCAGTATTTTAGTGAAACCTTTATTGAACTCGGATGCATGGAACACAAAAATAAATCGCTTTTTTGAATACTTTATTCAAAAAAGATTAACCAAAAAATATCCAGAGATGAACAACTGGCAGGAGGAAATTAAGTAAATGGATCAAACTGAAGAAGAAGTTTACTGTATCGGTTGTGGTGCAAAAATACAGACTACGGATAAAGACCAGTTAGGCTACACACCCAAAAGTGCTTTAGAAAAGGGACTTGAAAAAGGGGAAGTCTATTGTCAACGTTGTTTTCGGCTTAGACATTACAATGAAATTGCGCCTGTATCGCTAACGGATGATGACTTTTTAGCCTTATTAAGTCAAATTCGAGATGACGATGCGTTGATCGTATATGTAGTGGACATGTTTGATTTTAATGGTAGTATGATTCCGGGAATTCACCGCTTTGTAGGTGATAATCCTATTTTGCTAGTGGGTAACAAAGAAGACGTTTTTCCAAAATCTTTAAAACGATCTAAAATGAAAGAATGGCTGAAACAACAGGCTAAATTACAAGGAATCCGACCTATCGATGTCTTGCTCACAAGTGCCAAGAGCCTTGATGAAATTGAAGATCTTTTGAATACAATTGAAAAGTATCGTAAACACCGTAACGCCTATGTGGTCGGTGTGACAAATGTTGGAAAATCCACGCTGATTAATCAAATTATTCGTTTGAATAACGGGACCAAAGATTTAATTACCACGTCACGTTTTCCTGGCACAACGCTTGATAAAATTGATATTCCTTTTGAAGATGGCAAAATGTTGATTGACACTCCAGGAATTGTTCACGAAGATCAAATGGCACATGTTTTAGATGGTAAAGACTTAAAATTTGTGTCGCCGCAAAAAACAATTAAGCCCAAAACTTTTCAGTTAGACGACCAACAGACTTTATTTTTTGGTGGTTTGGGAAGATTTGATTATTTAAGTGGTCACGGTGCAATTAGCACGTATTTTGAAAACAATCTTATGATTCACCGAACCAAATTAGACAATGCAGACCATTTTTATACAAAACATCTTGGTGAACTGCTTACGCCTCCTAATCAAGAGGGCCTAAAAAAGTTACCAGCATTACAACGGCATGAATTTCATCTAGATGCTAAAAGTGATGTGGTCATTGAAGGATTAGGTTGGTTAACAGTACCAGCACATTCGACAATTGTAATTTGGGCGCCAAAGGGAATTGCCGCAGTTGTTCGAAAACCTTTAGTTTAAAACGAAAGAGGACATTATGAATTTAAGAGGTAAACAAAAAAGATTTTTAAGAAGTAAGGCACAGCGTTTTCGTTCTAAGTTTTCTGTGGGTAAAAACGGATTGACAAGGGCCTGGGTTGATCAGTTGGATGGTGCCTTGAATAATTACGAACTCATTAAAATCAACTTACAACAAAATACTGACGTGACGCCCGAAGAAGTAAAAGCCTATATTGAAAAAAACACTACAATTCAAGTTGTCCAAATTATTGGCCATGTTTTAGTGCTTTTTAAAGAATCTGATATTGAAGCTAAACGAAATATTTCGTTACAGGTTAAAGCAATTTAAGTTAATCAGCGGAGTGTGAGAATTTTGAGCGCAACAAGAACAATTCAACAAACAAAAGTGGCTGTTGAAAGTGAATTAGTTAGTGAGATTAAGCGAAAACGAATTGGCTTACTTGGGGGAACATTCAATCCACCACATTTAGGTCACTTAATTATGGCTGAACAGGTTTGCACACAATTAGGACTAGATCGGGTAGATTTTATGCCGGATTATATACCACCGCATGTGGATACTAAAGAGGCAATTGAGGCTAAACACCGAGTAGCAATGGTAAAGGCGGCAATTGCTTCCAATCCGAATTTTGGTATCGAATTGGCCGAAATAAAACGGCAAGGTAAAAGTTACAGTTACGATACTCTGGTTGCTTTAAAACGCGCCCATCCTGAAAATCAGTACTACTTTATTATTGGAGCTGACATGGTGGCTTATTTGCCCAAATGGTATCGAATTGCTGATTTAGTTAAGATTGTCCAATTTGTCGGGGTGAAACGACCTGGGGTGAAGATTCACAGTGAGTATCCCATTTTATGGGTAGATACCCCCACAATTGATTTAAGTTCAACTCTAATTCGAAATAAAATTGCCAAACACCACTCTATTCGCTATCTTGTTCCCGACCAAGTTTTAGCGTACATCAAGGAGCATAAATTATATGGAAAAAAATGAAATTACTGAATATCAAGAAAATTTGATCCCATATACAAGAGATGAATTAATAAAAAAAGTTCATGAAAAATTAGATGATAAGAGGTTTCAACACTGTTTACGTGTGGAGCAACAAGCATTTCAATTAGCTAAGCAAAATCAAGTCAATACTGAGAAAGCAGCTATCGCTGGATTACTTCATGATTATGCAAAGCAGCGGTCTGACCATGATTTTATCAAGGTAATTAATGATAAACAGATGGATCCCGAACTACTCGATTATGGCAATGCGATTTGGCATGGTGTCGTCGGAGCAGAATTTATCAAAGATGAACTTCATATTTTTGATGAGGAAATTTTAAATGCAGTACGGCGCCATACGGTTGGAGCACCATATATGACAAGATTAGATCAAATTATTTATATGGCCGATTACATTGAGCCTGGTCGAGATTTCCCCGGCGTTGAAAAAGCGAGAGAACTTACGAATCAGAGCTTAAAGAAGGGTGTATTCTTTCAAACACAGCAAACTTTAAAATATTTAGTTGAGAACGGCCGCCCGATTTATCCGGGGACCATTGCAACATATAATGCCTGGCAGAACATACAATAGGAGGAAATTCATTGACAGAAAGTAAAACAATTTTAGAAACAACCGTTAAAGCGGCTGATGGGAAACGCGCTGAGAAAATTGTGGCTCTGGACATGGAAAAGGTTAGTTTATTGGCTGATTATTTCGTGATTATGAGCGCAGATTCAAGTCGTCAAGTTGATGCCATTGCGGATGCTATCATTGAAGCTAATGAAAAAGATAAAACAGAAATTCGTCATGTGGAAGGCCAACGTGCTGCACAGTGGGTACTTATTGATTTGGGTGATGTTGTGGTTAACGTGTTCCAGACGGATCAACGTAAATTCTATAATTTAGAGAAGTTATGGTCTCAAGCAGATCCAGTCGATATCCATCAGTGGGTTGAGGCATGATTTATCAGACCTTTGCAAAACTTTATGATGAATTAATGGATCCAACCATGTACGATCAGTGGCTGGATTTTGTTTCGCAACGTCAATCTGACAAAAGCGCCAATTGGTTGGATTTAGCTTGTGGGAGTGGTCGACTGGCTGTTAAACTTATCCAACAAGGTTATCAAGTTTCTGGTTTCGACCTTTCAGAAGAAATGCTAGCTTTGGCAGATGAGCATGCTCAGGAAGCAAACGTCACATTACCACTAATTCAGGGCAACATGCTGGATTTAGAAGAATTAAGTCAATATGATGTGATTTCGTGTTTTGCAGATTCTTTGTGTTATTTACCAGACGAAAAAGCATTAGCACAATGTTTGAAGCAAGTTTATGATCATTTACAACCAGGAGGCAAGTTTTTATTTGACGTTATTTCACCTTATCAAACGGACGAGGTATATCCTGGTTATATGTATAATTATGTGGATGAACAGCAGGCTTTTTTGTGGTCGTCTTATGCCACTGAGATTCCTCATGGTGTCGAACATGAACTTACTTTCTTTATTAAAAATAGTCAAAATGAACAATTTCATAAGATTAGCGAAATTCATCATGAACGGACCTATGAGTTACAAGTTTATTTAGATTTATTGCAAACGGTTGGTTTTCAAAAGATTGTCACTTCAAGTGATTTTGGGAGAGGGACAATTGGAGAAAAAAGCACGAGATGGTTTTTTGAGTGTTTAAAGTAGGTGAGGAGTAAATGCATGTTTGTAGTGTGATTGCAGAATTTAACCCTTTTCATAACGGGCATGAATACCTTTTAACACAAGCCAAAAAAGTAACACATGCCGATGTATTGGTTGTTTTGATGAGTGGTAATTTTTTGCAAAGAGGCGAACCAGCAATTGTTGATAAGTGGCAGCGCACAAAAGAAGCATTAAATGGGCAGGCTGATTTGGTTATCGAATTACCAATTTACGTGTCTATGCAAGCTGCACACCTATTTGCTCAAGGCGCAGTTCAAATGGCTAGCCAAATCCATAGTGATTATTTAGTATTTGGCAGTGAACATCCGAATCTTGATTTTAATGTTTTAGCTGCGGAAGCTAAAAAAATCAGTTTGAACACAAGTACGTATTCACAAAGCTTTGCGGGACAATTATTTTCGGCACTTTATGAAAAAACGGAAATCAATTTGCATACAGCAAATGATATTTTGGCCTTTAATTATTTTTATGCCAACCAAAGTCTGACTAAGCCAATGGCCCTCATGCCAATAAAAAGACACGAGGCTGATCACGCAGATGCGACGTTTAAAGGGATGCATTTTGCGAGCAGTTCGGCCATTCGAAAAGCTAGGTTGGCGCATAATGATGTGTTTACACACTTTGTCCCCAAACAAACTGCAATTGATTTAATGGGACAGCTTGTGAGCTGGAATGATTTGTGGCCGTACTTGAAATATCGGTTATTGACAGCCTCATTAGCAGAGCTAAGAACTATTTACGGATGCTCAGAAGGAATTGAGTATCGGCTTAAAACGGTAGCTCCCAAATCAACCAGTTTTGAAGTTTTTTTGCAAAGCCTCAAAACAAAAAGGTATACTTATACGCACCTTCAACGCCTCTGTTTGGCAATTGCTTTGAATTTAAAAAAGGACCAAATGCGTGGTCAAGTTCCCGTTTATCGAGTCCTTGGTTTTAATCGAAAAGGGCAAACATACTTACACAAATTAAAGGAGTTTGATATCCCTGTACTGAGTAAGATTGGTCAAAAAGAAAACGCAGTAGGGTATCAAAGTACTTATCAAGCTGATCAAATTTACGGACTTTTGACGCAAAAAGAGCAAAATATTGGACGGAAACCAATTATTTCGTTATAACTGTCAAGGAATTTCCATTGACAAAGAATTTGTGCACAGGTATAATTACATTCGTTGCATTAGGAGGTTTTTGAATGAATTGGTCATTTTCTGATCTTATGAAACACAAGGAACCCCTCCATTTTAATGAATCTCTTGATTTAAAGAAGGATTTAGTTAATCGAGTGTCCGAAATTTTGGACGTTTCATTAATTAAAGTTGATGGGTATGCAATTAAAGATCGGAATGCAGTATTAGTTTCCGCACATGTTACTGGGAAAATTGTAGTACCGTCATCGCGATCGCTTCAGCCTGTTGATTTAGGGTTGGATTTCGCGATCAACGAGTATTATGTTGCTGAAGGGACCAATTTGGATCGCTTTGAATCAACGGAGACGGTGTTGCCGGTTCAAGATGATCAAATTGATTTTTCCAAGGCAGTTGCGGATAATGTAATTTTGCAAATTCCGATGCAAATCTTTTCACCTGATGAAGAAAGTGGCAAGGTCCCGATGCCTTCTGGCAAAGATTGGGAAGTCGTTTCCGAACAGGATGAACAAGAAGTGCAAACTAAACAAGTTGATCCACGTCTTGCTAAATTAAAGGATCTGTTTAAATCAGAAGACTCTGATTTAAAATGAATTTATCTGAGTGAGACATAAAATTTAACGGGAAACCGTAATTCTCTTAAAGGAGGTGCTATTGATGGCCGTACCAGCAAGAAAAACATCAAAATCACGCAAACGTAATCGTCGTGGACATATTAAATTACAAACTCCAGGTTTGGCACCATGTCCAAATTGTGGTGAATTACGTGTTTCACATCGTGTTTGCCCAAGTTGTGGATATTATGATGGCAAACAAGTATTAGATGTCAAAAGTAAATAATTCGTTATTTAACGAAAAGTAGGAAAAAGCCATGGTTTTTCCTGCTTTTTTGTTTGGTATAAAAATTAAAATGTAAAAACTTTAATTTTGAGAGCGTTTTTGTTACGATTAGTAGGAATTAAAAATTAGGAGGCAACAACATGGATAAACCACAAATTGGGGTAGTTGGCATGGCTGTTATGGGTAAAAACTTGGCCCTTAACATTGAGAGCCGTGGCTACACAGTTGCAATCTATAATCGAACTGGATCAAAGACTGAAAAAGTGGTTTCTGATCACCCTGATAAACATTTAGTACCAAGCTATACAATTGAAGATTTTGTTAATTCACTGGAAAAACCTCGTCGCATTATGATGATGGTTAAGGCTGGAAAGCCAACCGATGCGGTAATTGCTGAATTACTTCCTCATTTGGATAAAGGTGACGTTTTAATTGACGGTGGGAACACTTTCTTTGAAGACACCATGCGTCGAAATGCAGAATTAGACAATTCAGGTATCAACTTTATTGGTACTGGTGTTTCGGGTGGTGAGCTTGGTGCACTTGAAGGTCCTTCAATGATGCCAGGTGGCCAAAAAGAGGCCTATGACTTGGTAGCACCTATTTTTGAAAAAATGGCTGCTAAGGCTGAAGATGGCGCTCCTTGTGTCACATATATTGGACCAAACGGAGCTGGCCATTATGTGAAGATGATTCATAACGGGATTGAATATGGTGATGAAGAATTAATCGATGAAAGTTACAACTTATTACGAAACATGTTGGGCTTAACGGTTGATGAAATTGCTGATATTTTCTCAGAATGGAATAAAGGCGAACTCGATAGTTATTTAATCGACATTACCGCTGACATTTTAACTCGTAAGGATGATCTTGGTTCTGATAAACCCATTGTAGATTTGATTATGGACAAGGGTGGTAATAAAGGAACTGGTAAATGGAGTTCACAAAATGCGCTTGCATTAGGTGTACCACAATCTCTAATTACTGAATCTGTTTATGCACGTTATATCTCAGTTATGAAAGAGGAACGTGTGGCGGCAAGCAAAGTTTTGCCAAAGCCTGAAGGAAAAGTTGAGTTTGACAAGGATGAAGTCATTGAAAAAATCCGTCAAGCACTCTATTTCAGTAAGATTATGAGTTATGCGCAAGGCTTTGAGCAGATGAAGGTAGCTTCTAAGCATTATGACTGGAATTTACAGTTCGGTGAGATTGCCAAAATCTGGCGTGCTGGTTGCATTATCCGTGCTCGTTTCTTGCAGAATATTACTGATGCATACAACAAAGATCCTGAGCTAGATAATTTGTTATTAGATGACTACTTTAAGGATATTGCCAAACGCTATCAGGAAGCTATCCGCGATATTGTCGGGTTAGCTGTTAAAGCTGGAGTTCCGGTTCCTGGATTTAGTTCCGCAATTGCTTACTACGATTCTTATCGTTCTGCTGTTTTACCTGCTAATTTGTTACAGGCCCAACGAGATTACTTTGGTGCTCACACATATGAACGAGTAGACCGTGAAGGCATTTATCATTACCCATGGTATAAAGAACAATAAACCCATTTTATAAATAAAAGTCTAAATCTACGATGACGCTTTAAACTAGTAGGTTTAGGCTTTTTTCTTATAAGTAAGTGAGTATATTCTAGGCAAAATCTCATTTTAATGTTAAACTTTGATTTGTATGAATAAAATGCACTGAAAGAGAAAGCGATTTTTATAATTAGGAGTGGGAAAATGAGTCGGATATTGATTATTGAAGATGAGAAAAGCTTGTCACGGTTTGTTGAACTGGAATTACAACATGAGGGTTATGAGACAGAGGTTCAGTTTAATGGCCGCACAGGACTAGATGCGGCTCTAAATAAAAATTTTGATGCCATTTTGTTAGACTTAATGTTGCCTGAATTAAACGGGATTGAAGTTTGTCGTCGAGTACGCGAAGCTAAAACAACGCCAATTATTATGATGACGGCCAGAGATTCTGTCATTGATCGTGTGTCAGGATTGGATCATGGAGCGGATGATTATATTGTGAAACCTTTTGCTATCGAAGAACTGCTCGCGCGGCTACGTGCTTTGCTTCGCAGAATTGATATTGAAAGTGAACAAAAAGCATTCCAACAGACGACAGTGACGTATCGTGATATTACAATCGAAAAAGAAAATCAAGTGGCACGACGCGATGGGAAGATCATTAACTTAACTAAACGAGAATACCAATTATTGCTATTGCTGATGGAAAACATTAATGTGGTTCAGTCACGTGACGCCTTGTTAGATGAAGTCTGGGGAATTGATAACGAGGTTGAAACCAACGTGGTAGATGTTTACGTCCGTTATTTACGTAATAAGATAGATCGACCTGGTGAACAGAGTTATATTCAAACGGTTAGAGGGACAGGGTACGTGATGCGATCGTGAGTGAAGATCAAAGCAAGCAACCCACGTACATGCAAACTGGGTTGTCTAAACGAAGATTATCTTTAAAATGGAAATGGGCAATTGGAACAGGAGTTGGCGTTCTCCTTATCTTTCTTGTCTTTTCATTTTTTGTTTTCAACAGTATTTCCCAAGTTATGTTAACTCAAGAACGTGATCAAGTTGACTCAACTATCAATTCGGTAAACTCACGTCTGCAAAAAGTATCTAAAATCGATGGGATAACTGTGGGAAAATATTTACGCCCAGACAGTGCGGCTAGTAATTCTGAACAAAGCGAGCAGCCATATAGTAATTCATTACTTACAAATTTAGCTCGTCGCGATATTGTGGTTTCTGTCTATGATTTAAATGGAGAGCAAGTCTTTGCTTCTCGGCGAAATTCAGAAAAGTTTCGTGTGCCTCGAAAACGCAGTATTGCCCGTCAAAGGACTAATCGGTTTAATGGGTTAATTGGGCGTGCCCCGATACGCAATAGTAATGGGGACTTGATTGGCTATATTCAGGTTGTCGATACGTTAACAAGTGTGAAACGGACTCAACAAAAAATTATTTGGATTATTATTTTGTTGACGATCATTGCCTTTGCGCTAATTTCGCTTTTTGGGTATTTGTTGGCCACATATTTGTTGCGACCAATTAATGTAATGAACAACACTATGAAGCAGGTAACTGAGGATCCACAAACGGAATTACGGATTCCTGATTTGGAACGTAATGATGAGTTATCAGATTTGGCAGTTGTGTTTAATGATATGCTTGACCGTATGCAACGCTACATTGATCAACAACACCAATTTGTGGAAGATGTTTCCCATGAACTGCGTACGCCTGTCGCTGTCATACAAGGCCATATGGAGATGCTGAATCGATGGGGTAAAGATGATCCTAAAATCCTAAACGAGTCGTTACAGGCCTCTTTAGACGAGACTAAGCGCATGCAAAGCTTAGTACAGGAAATGCTGGACTTAACACGGGCAGATCAGTTGGAAATTCATTTTTCAAAAGAAAAGACGCCTGTTATGCGAGTGGTTAATCAAGTTTTTAATGATTTTAAGATGATTCATCCGGAATTTACGTTTACTTTGGATAGTGATGTATATTCCAATCCGATTGTGCAAATCTATCGTAACCATCTAGAACAAGTGTTGATTATTTTGCTCGATAACGCGGTAAAGTATTCAACCAAACGCAAAGAAATTCATCTTTCGGCGGCAGAGGATGCTCATACAGTTCAAATTGCCATTCAGGATTTTGGTGAAGGTATTTCTGAAGAAGACGTTAAAAAAGTTTTCAATCGCTTCTATCGAGTTGATAAGGCTCGGAGTCGCGACAAGGGTGGTAATGGGTTAGGTCTTTCGATTGCACAACGTTTAATTGAAGGCTACCATGGCAAGATTTCGCTTGAAAGTTCAGTTGGCTATGGTTCCATTTTTCGAATTACGTTACCAATTGTAAAAGACGATAACGAAGAGATGGCAGAAAAGAATACAGAAGCTTAAAAGTGGTTATAAAAAAGGCTAGGGAAAATTCCCTAGCCTTTTTTATAGCAATGTTATTTTTTTGGTCTGTGTTGTTGTTTGCCTGCGTTGCGTTTTCGATTAGAAAGATGGTCGCGTGCAATTGAATTTGATGCTTGAGGTTTTGCAGCTACTACTGGTTCTTCAGGGACGACTACTTTAGGCGGGTTCTTTTTCATCTCTGCTTCAACAGAAGCTCGTATTCTTGGTCGATAGAAATAAATGATCAAAGTTTGGATACATGCGAATATACCACCTACAAAGAAGTAAAGTGCCAAACCAGCAGGAGCCCGAAACGAAATGAAGAAAATCATTAATGGGCTAATAATCATCATTGACATCATGGATTTCTTTTGTTCTTGAGGAATTCCAAGTGTACCCAGCCACCCTTGTAATAAATAGACAAGAAATGAAAGTGCGGCAAGCATAAAATTGGGTTGTCCTAAGTTGAATCCCATAAACAAGCTGTGTGAGCCACTGGATAACTCTGGCGAATATTGAATAGCGGCGTATAAGGCGGCAAAGACGGGGAACTGAATCAAAATAGGTAAACAGCCCATACCACCTGTCATACTAATACCGTTATCTTTATAAAGAGCCATCATTTGTTGGCTGACCGCGGCCTTCTCTTCGTTAGTTGTGGCATTTTTTTGTTTTTGCTGAATAGCTGTGAGCTGTGGCTTGATGTAAGCCATTTTTTCCTGTTGAACAGTTGCCTTACGTGATTGCTCAACCATCATTGGTAAGAGGATCATTCGGATAATAAAAGTAACAGCAATGATTGCCCAGCCATAGCTGCCACCCAGTAAATTTGCGAGCCAGTTCATAATATGTTGAGTTGGAACAGCCAGGTAATCATAGATAAAGCCATATGGTTTTCCTGATTTTGTACGCTGAACACAACCGGTTAAAAGTAGGGCCAAACCGGTAATTGCGGTTAGGGTACCTAAATGTTTCATTTTCTTCATTAATACATTCCCTTTCAAATTAAGCTAACAATCGATACTATACTTGATTATTAGCCTTTTTTCAATGGTTGATTAGTTTGTGACCCGAAAACCACTGAAGTTTTGGGAAGGTTGTTCGTTGATCACAGTTCTATCCACCTTGCCACTTGGGCTAGGGGACATTTTGACGGCATGGATAAATTCGTTGAGTTGATCCTCAGGACCCTCGGCTTCGATATAAACAGAGCCATCATTTAGATTAGCCACAGTACCTTTTATACCAAGCTTGTCAGCAACCATTTTGGTTAAATAGCGAAACCCGACACCTTGTACGCGACCGAAAACTTGAATTGTAACTGATTTCATAAATCAACATCCTTTCAATCTAATATATCTTCATTTTATCATTTCTTATGAAAAAGAAATAATATGGTATACTAGCTTTAAATAAGGAGATTATTATGGAAACAATTTTATCAACACAAAATTCCCGCGTTAAAGAGTGGGAGAAATTAAAAACGAAAAAAGGTCGTCGTAAAACGGGTCTCTATTTATTAGAAGGTCGGCACTTAGTTAGTGAAGCTCTGCAAAGTACTGCCAAAATTGACTATGTTGTCAGTACACAAGAAGAGTTAGACGCAGTTACGTTTGAAGTACCCACAACTAACTTGGTCGTGATCTCACAAAAAATAGCAGAACGTTTGAGTGACACGGTTACAACCCAAGGCATTTTTGCCATTGTTCAAATTCCGAATCAACAACGACAAATTGAAAAACCAGTCGACCAAATAACTGGTTCTTGGCTATTCTTAGATAACATTCAAGATCCTGGCAATATTGGAACAATGGTACGAACAGCGGATGCAGCAGGTTTCGTTGGCGTTGTTTTTGGTAAGGGAACAGCAGATATTTTCAATCCAAAAGTACAACGCGCAATGCAGGGCAGCCAGTTCCATATTCGTTTGATTTTAGGAGACTTAACAACATGGGCACAAAGTTTTCAAAAAGCTCAGATTCCAGTTTATGGCACAGAGCTTAACCCAGAAGCTAAAAGTTATCAGGACATTAAACGGACACAGAACTTTGCTTTAATTATGGGCAACGAGGGCAACGGTATGTCTGAAGAACTTTTGAAACTCACAACGAGCAACCTGTACATTCCAATCAAAGGTCAAGCGGAATCTTTAAATGTGGCGGTTGCGGCTGGAATTTTAATGTTTTCCTTGAAAGACATTTAGTTTTTATTACATTTACATTTTGAACTACGTTTTCTTTGCTTTTTAGTGAAATAATGAGTATTATATTGTTAATTCAATGTGAAACTGTTGCTAAATTTACTATGAAAAAAAGGAAGTATTTAATGAAAATTAATGCTTGGAAGCAGGATCAAGCTTATCTTGATATCGTTTCAGATTTACTGAATACTAAAGAAGTTCAAAAATTAAATGAATATACGCAACACCATAATTACACACGGCTACAACATTCAATTTCAGTGTCTTATCAAAGTTATTTAATTGCCCGTAGATGGCATTTAAACGCTCGTGCGGTGGCTCGTGCAGGTTTGCTACATGACCTGTTTTATTATGATTGGCGAACAACCAAATTTGATTTGGGAACCCATGCCTACATTCATCCGCGAGTTGCATTACGAAATGCAGAAAAGTTGACACCATTAACCCCAATGGAAAAAGATATTATTCTAAAACATATGTGGGGAGCAACCGTGGCTTTTCCAAAGTATCGTGAGAGTATGATTGTTTCTGTGGTAGATGACTATGCGGCAACACAAGAATATTTAGGACATTTGCATAAGAAAATTCATTTTGTGCTTAGTAAAATGCAGAGGCGGGTTTCTTAGGTATTGTAAGAGGGAGGAAGAGTAATGTCAGAAGCACTAGAAACACCTAAAACGGTTGATAATTTTTCGTTATGTCCAAAGTTTAGCCGAACGTTTTCAGTTCTTGGTCAAAAATGGAACGGCTTGATTATCGAGGTTTTGTTAAATGAGGGTTCACAAAGGTTTAAAGATCTTGCACATAATGTACCCAAATGTAGTGATCGCGTTTTGGTTGAACGATTAAAAAATTTAGAGGTAGAGGGCATTGTTGACAGAATCACTTACCCTAATTCTTCATTAATTGAATATCAATTGACGAAAAAGGGTGAGGCGTTACGCCCTGTTATGAATGCGGTCCATGAATTTGCGGATTGCTGGTACGCCAACGAAGATTAAAAGAATGGTTGACTATCAAGACTTTTTATTCTAATATTTAAGTCGGAAAAACAATGATGAAGATTAGTAACTGAAGGTACTTTGCAAGGGAGTAATTGCCGTAGACTGGAAGCAATTATCAAAGATTACTGCAGCGAATTCACTTCGGAGTTATTTATTTGTAAAAATAAATCGGTTAATCGCCGTTATTGATGCCAAGTGTACTGACCGTTAAGGTTTGGTAAACCAGGGTGGTAACGCGTTAACTCGTCCCTTTTCAGGAGACGAGTTTTTTTGTGCACTTTTTTAAAAAATTTGGAGGTAAAAGGATATGGGCTTACATGAACAGTTGGAAGAGTTAAAAGAAAAATCTTTACACGAAATTTCGCACGCGGATCATTTAAAAAAATTGGATGCCGTTCGGGTAAATATTTTAGGAAAGAAAGGACCACTTACCGAGATTTTACGAGGTATGAAAGATATTCCCAAGGCAGATCGACCAAAAGTTGGAGAGCTCTCAAATCGAGTTAGGGATAACATTACCGAAGCGATTGAAAAAAGAAGGTCTGAATTAGAGAAGGCTATTACCGAAAAAAAATTAGCTGATGAAGAAATTGACGTGACCTTACCAGGCAAGCCAGTTAGTCAAGGTCAACCCCATGTCATTCAACAAATTATTGATAATATTGAAGATCTTTTCTTAGGAATGGGTTATCAAGTGATTCAAGGACCAGAAGTTGAAACTGATAAGTATAACTTTGAGATGCTGAATCTTCCCAAAGATCACCCGGCACGTGATATGCAAGATACTTTTTATATTACGGACGAAATCCTAATGAGAAGTCAGACCTCACCGGTACAAGCTAGAACCATGGAAAAACATGATTTTTCAAAGGGACCACTAAAAATGATTTCCCCAGGTGTGGTTTATCGACGTGATACTGACGATGCCACTCATTCGCATCAATTTCATCAAGTAGAAGGATTAGTAATTGATAAGCATATTACAATGGGTGATTTGAAGGGAACTTTGGAAACCCTTGCCAAGGAGCTCTTTGGAGATCGTTTTGAAGTTCGCTTACGTCCAAGTTATTTTCCTTTTACGGAGCCTTCTGTAGAAGCAGATGTGACCTGCTTTAACTGTATGGGAAAGGGTTGTTCCGTATGTAAACACACGGGGTGGATTGAAGTGCTCGGTGCAGGAATGGTCCATCCTAACGTTTTGAAGATGGCCGGAGTAGATCCTGAAGTATATGGTGGGTTTGCCTTTGGACTAGGCCCAGATCGATTTGCGATGTTACGTTATGGTGTGGATGATATTCGTAATTTCTATCTAAACGATGTTCGTTTCTTGACACAGTTTTCGAAGAAAGGATAATAACTAAAATGAAAGTTTCTTATAATTGGTTAAAAGAGTATTTTGATCTTGATGTCGCACCAAAAGTGCTTGCTGAAAAAATTGAACGGACAGCCGTTGAAGTTGATGAAGTGACTCGAGCAGCGGATGGCTTAAAAAAAATAATTGTCGGTCATACTTTGGATGTTCAACCACATCCAAATTCTGATCACCTTAATATTTGTCAAGTAGATGTTGGCGAAGACGAACCCATTCAAATTGTCTGTGGTGCCCCAAATGTGGCTAAGGACCAAGACGTGATTGTGGCCATGCACGGTGCTCGAATTAAGGACAATGTCAAAATTAAGCGCAGTAAGATGCGTGGGGAACAATCCAACGGGATGATCTGCGCGTTACAAGAAATTGGATTTGATGAAAAAGTTGTTCCTAAGGAGTACGTAAATGGAATTTATGTTTTTCCAGAGGACAGTCATGTTAAACCTGGGGAGCCAGTTTACAGTTATTTAGGGATGGACGATGACGTTATTGATACATCGGTAACACCTAACCGCGGTGATTTATTCAGTATGGATGGGAATGCATACGAAATCGGCGCAATCTATGATAAGGTTCCGGCTATGAACCACCGCGCATTGGAGACAACGGACGACAGCACCGACATTAAAGCGTTGCTCAAAATTCAGATTGACGCGAAGGAAGATGTTCAGGCATATCAAATGGGAATTGTGCAGCATGTTAACATTGTTCCTAGCCCATTTTGGCTACAAGTACGTCTTATGACGGCAGGCGTTAGACCAATTAATAATGTGGTGGATGTCACGAACTATATCATGTTGAAATATGGGCAACCTCTTCATGCTTTTGACTATGATAAATTGACGGAAAAAGAAATTCACGTGGGTTATTCACCAGCAAAAACTAAGTTTGTCACACTTGATGGTGAGGAACGTGAACTAAGAGCCACTGACTTGATGATTAAAGATGGTGAAAGGAATATTGCGATGGCAGGTGTCATGGGCGGTTTGGATACCGAAATAACGCCTGAGACAAAAACAGTTGTGATTGAATCTGCCATTTTTGATCCTATTAAGATTCGCAAAACGGCTCGTTATCATGTGCTTCACAGTGAGGCTTCTATGCGATTTGAACGTGGTGTTAATCCAGCAACAGTGACTGCGGCTTTAGAAGAAGCACTTGAATTAACGGCTCAATTTGGTCATGGAAAAGCAGTTGTTAATCATTTGTCTGCAGTTGATCCTGAGCCAAAAGAAGTTCAGGTTAAACTTGATTTGACGCGCATTAATCACGTCTTAGGGACAGATTTATCGGTACAAGATGTGACTAACATCATGCGTCGTTTACAATTTTCAACTAAAGTATCTGGTGAAAGTTTTACCATCACGGTTCCCGCTCGGCGATGGGACATTCATATTCCAGCGGACATTTTGGAAGAAATTGCGCGTTTGTATGGATATGATAATCTTCCTTCGACTTTACCTACAGGTGCTACTACAATCGGCCGGTTGACTACTAGTCAGCAGGTTATTCGTGGCGCAAGGCATATCTTACAGGGTAGCGGACTTAACCAAGCAATGAGTTATGGATTGACCACTGCTGAGAAAGCAAAAATGTTTATGCTACAAAGTAGCGAGGAGACAAAACTTGCGTTTCCAATGAGTCAAGATCATGCGATCTTAAGAATGAATCTAATTAGCGGCTTATTAGATGATGTGGCCTATAATGTGGCCCGTAAGGTTTCTAACGTAGCCTTGTATGAGCAAGGGCGTGTGTTCTATCGTACTGCAGATGTTGACCGGCCAAACGAAGTTGAACATATTGCGGGTGCCATTACAGGATCCTTGGCTACTAAGAGCTGGTATCAAAAAGAGGTTCCGGTTGATTTTTATCAGCTTAAGGGAATTGTAAGTTTACTTTTACATGATTTGAATTTCAAAGAGACCGTTAGTTTTGTTGCTAACAAGAAGCGCCCTGAAATGCATCCTGGGCGAACTGCTGATATTTTCCTTGGCGATCAAGTCATTGGTTTTATGGGGCAAGTACATCCACAAATTGAAAAACAGTTTAAAATTCCTGAGACTTACGTTTTTGAACTTAATTTGCAGGCCATTCTTGAAGCACCAAAGAATATTCAGCATTATGAGCCAATTTCTAAATACCCAGCAATCACCAGAGATGTTGCTTTGTTAATTGACAAAAACATTACCAATACAGATATTGTGGCGGCTTTACGTTCGAAATCAAGTCATCATCTTGAAACAATTCAGTTATTTGATGTTTACGAGGGTAAACATATTCCTGAACATAAAAAATCTGTGGCTTATACTTTAACTTATCGAGATAAGCACAATACCTTAACCGAAGACGAAGTTAACAAAGAGTTTGATCAAGCAATTGAAGCTTTGAAGAACACGTTTGAAGTTGAAATTCGATAAACGAGATTAATATTGAAGTCTCAATGAGAAGGTTGTCTGCATATTAATTATATTTTTAGTATAATAACAGGTAATGTTTAGGAACGGAGGAAGAATTCTTGAATAACCAAGATCAAAATGGACAGAATCGGTCAGTAAGACAAAGAAAACAAGCACAAGGTCATTCAATTATTAAGTGGGTTGTGATTATTTTAGCAATTGTTGTTGTGGCAACGGGTGGCATTGTTTACCATTATTTCTCAGGGGCACTTGAACCACTTAATCCAGATAGCAAGCAACAGATTCAAATTAATGTGCCAGAAGGCTCATCAACGCGCCAAATTGCTTCTATTTTGCAAGAAAAGAAAGTGGTTAAAAGCGGCGCTGTGTTTAATTACTATGTTAAATCACATAACTTAACGGAAATGAAGGCTGGCTATTATGTATTGAAGCCTTCAATGAGTTTGAATACGATTGCCAAGCGTCTGCAAAAGGGTGGTAGTGCAACGCCGGTTCTTTTAGGAAAATATGTGCTTATCAAAGAGGGGGAAACTATTGACGAAGTGGGAAGTTCGATTAGTAAGGCCTCGAAATTTAAACAAGCGCAATTTCTTGCGTTAATGAAAGATGAAACCTTTATCAACGATTTAGCCAAGAAGTATCCTCAATTACTCGGCTCAGCTATTAAGGCTAAAAATGTCCGTTATCGCCTTGAGGGATATCTTTACCCGGCAACTTACTCATTAGGCAAGAACACCTCTCTAAAGTCGGTTGTGACACAGATGGTAGCTAAGGAAAATACCGTGTTAAAACCTTATTATGCCAAAATTAAAAAGGAAAAAATGACGGTTCAAGAAATCTTGTCATTGGCTGCTTTAGTTGAACGAGAAGGTAATACAAAAACAGATCGTGAAAAGATTGCGGGTGTTTTCTTAAACCGATTGGCTATTAAAATGCCGTTGCAATCAGATGTGTCTGTTTATTATGCCGTAAACAAAAGTTTTGGTGCTAATTTGACTACCACTGACCTTAAAAGTAAATCAGCATATAATTTACGAATTCACAATGGATTTGGACCAGGACCAGTCAATAATCCAAGTAAAAGTTCAATTTTAGCCGTTTTACATCCAAGCGCGCGTGACAAAGATTATTTATATTTCGTTGCTAATCTAAAGACTGGTAAAATATATTACTCTCAAACTTACGATGAACATTTATCTAACGCCGCAAGCCAAGACCCAAGTAATAAATAGCAGATGGAGATTAATTCATGAAGACACAAGAAAAACGACCGATTTTAATTGGGGTTACCGGTGGTTCTGGTAGTGGGAAAACAACAGTTAGTCGAAAAATCTATCAAAATTTGTCGGGACATTCCATTATGACCTTACAGCAGGATTCTTATTACAAAGATCAGTCCAATATGACTATGCAAGAACGGGCTGCTGTTAACTATGATCATCCTTTAGCTTTTGATACTGACTTATTAATTGAACAACTCAAACAATTGTTGAACTATCAGGCGGTTGAAAAACCGGTTTATGACTATACAAAGCTCACACGTAGCCAAGAAACAATTCACCAAGAACCACGTGATGTGATTATTTTGGAAGGCATTTTGATTTTGGATGATGAACGGTTGCGGAATTTAATGGATATTAAAGTTTACGTGGATACTGATGACGATATTCGCATTATTAGAAGAATCGAACGGGATATTAAAGAACGTGGTAGGACGCTTGATTCTGTAATTACTCAGTATTTGGCAACTGTTAAACCAATGTTTCATCAATTCGTTGAACCCACCAAACGCTATGCGGATCTGATTGTGCCAGAAGGGGGACAAAATACAGTCGCCATTGATTTGTTAACGACTAAAATTAAAGATATTTTGTCTCAAGAAGGCCGAGATGGCATTTTTCGTAAGTAGACCTATTTACAAGCGATAGGGTTCATGGTACGCTGGAAAAGTTATATTTTTATCATAAATAAGAGGTGTTTTAAAAGTGGCAAATGAAAAAACTTACCCTATGACAGAAGCGGGTAAAGAAAAATTACAAAATGAATTAAATGAATTAAAAACGAAATCACGTCCTGAGGTTATTGAACGGATAAAAATTGCACGTGGTTTTGGTGACTTATCAGAAAATTCGGAGTATGAGTCTGCTAAGGATGAACAAAGCATGGTTGAAAGTCGTATTAGTACGATTGAACATATGCTCCAAAACGCAGAAATTATTGATAACAATGCGGTTGCTAAGGACGTAGTGTCTTTAGGCAAAACAGTTGAGTTCAAAGAATTACCAGATGAGGAACCAGAATCTTATACAATTGTTGGGGCTGCAGAGGCAGATCCAATGTCAGGAAAGATTTCTAATGATTCTCCGATCGCTAAAGGGCTGTTAGGCCATAAAGTTGGGGAACAAGTCGTTATTTCGACACCAGGTGGCGATATGCAAGTACAAATCTTGAAAGTTGAAGCTTAGAAAATAGAACGTGGAGAAAGGTGCTTTGACTTCAAGTATATGACATTGTCCATGCAACTAAAATCGCTAAAGCGGTAAGTGACTGGACAGCTTGAGAAACCAAATGATTCGTCCTTTGAATCGTGTGGTTTTCGTAGCTATGCGGAGAAGTCAAAATACCTTTTTCCTCAATTTTGACTATTAAAGTCCAGAGACAAAGAGGCTGGGAGTGTTTTCCCAGCCTCTTTTTTTTATATTTTTATTTGGCGCTTATTACGAGATTGAAAGTAAATGGCTACCAGGATAAGTATCAAGCAGAATAAACTAATTAGTGTGCCAGTCAATAAATACGGTGGCCAGTAGGTTAAACTAATCTGGTGTGTGCCTTTCGTAAGTTGCACACCACAGAAAGTGCCAGCAACTTTAGTGATTTTTGCAGAATGACCATCAACTTTGGCATGCCACCCTTTTCCATAAGGAATGGTAGTCATTAAAAAGTTGTTTTCTTTGGCAACGGTAATTTTCCCCGTAAGACGATGACTGTTATGATGAGAAATCTTTAAGGGTGCTGCCGCTAATTG
The DNA here is from genome assembly GCF_001438655.1 of Pediococcus cellicola. Lineage (GTDB taxonomy): Bacteria > Bacillota > Bacilli > Lactobacillales > Lactobacillaceae > Pediococcus > Pediococcus cellicola. The sequence goes on along the minus strand of NZ_JQBR01000001.1, from coordinate 274,974 downwards.
TTTATGAATTTTCGTAAAAGTTCTTTGGTTCAAGCGATATAACGTGAAATTTTGTAACCACAAATTCATTTTTTTGAGTTGAATTTTTAAGGTAACTGTTTTGCCCTTACTGTGATTGGCAAAATTAACAACTACCGTATTTCGATATGGCGAGTACTGAGTGAGCGCTTTGCCATTGACAGTAAAAGTGGCATTGTCTGGGTTTAGTTCTTGACCCAATGTCAGATAATAAGCATCATTTGTTGTAGGTGTAAATTTAAATGTGACGATTCCGGCCTTGGAGAGGTTATTTTTTTTCAAAACACTACCAGTTAATTTCGTGGTTTGATTAATATTTTGAAAAATAACTTCATTGAAATTTTGTGCCGTAAAAAGTTTAGCTTTGGATTGTCCCGCTAGACTACCGTATAATTGAGATTGATACTGCATAGGATCAAGAGTGCGGCCGTCGAATTTCTTAGCTTGACTGGAAGCCCCAAATCCAATTGATAAGGCATATGGATTTTTGAACGTTTGTGTCAGGGTATCCTGGCCAACTAATTTGTAGTCAGTTAGGTCTGGACGGTAAGTTAATGCTGGCAAAATGGGAGTCGCATTAGTCGTCGTATTGTTTACCAACTGATTCGTATCAATGTTTTTTGACCAGTACTTCATGTTTAGCAAGCTATCGGTGATCAAAGTGCCATTGGAATAGGTGACAAAACCATCTCCTTCTGGTTGGCCAATTTTTTGCATAAAATTCGGAATTTGTGTTTCGAAAGTTGAACTAAAATGTGAGGCCCCATTGAAAGCAGCCTGCATAGCGTCATCTTTGGTACGCATGTAGGTTGTGCCAATTCGATAAAAGCCGGCGTCTTTTTTTTGTATTTGACTGATAGCTGAATTGAGAGCCGTTGTGTACTTCCCAAATTCGCTTTGTGAGACATAAGAAAGATTGTTTAATGACCAGCAGGCATTTACAAAGACATCTAAGATAATGAGCACCGTTATGAGCCAGCTGGAAGATGGTCGCTGTCGCAGTAAAACGAAACACAGGAAGCCTAACAAAACAAAGAGACTACCAATAATGAACTGGTCTTGGTGTACGTAATTTTTAAAGACCTTTAAATTAAACCAAAGGTAACTTAATCCGGCTAAGAATATTAAAATTGTTAAAACAAAACTTTTCGATGAAAATGTTGGCATTGAAAATAAATAGCGACTGGCAAGAAAGATCATCCAAAAACAAACAATAAAACTAAAGCGATAGGGATACCACCAAGGATATTGCATGGCGTGCCAGAATAGATTTAGTGGTTCAAAACAAAGTGACAGGAATAAAAATAACGAAATGATGGCAGCAGTTAGTCGTTCACGAATACTTAATCGTTGGTTACTAAAATACAAAATAAAGCCAATCAAGCAGAAAGCTCCGATGAAAATATTTGGCAAGCCACTTGGCATCTGCTGAAAATTAAATGTCCCTGGTAACAGTTTACTGAGCATTTTAAAAGGAAAATATTCAAATTTAAATTTGAAACTGGTTTCTGTATATTGGACTTTGCTTTGCGTCAAGATATAAAAAGTGGGTATTAGCATCCATGATGATAATCCGGCAGCAAGGAGCGCCCCACAGACAAATTTCTTGATGGCTGTGAACCACTCTTTAATTGCGGTATAATGGTTAGCACTGGCAAAAATAAAGTAGAGGATACAAAAGATACATATCATATAGGCCATGTAATAGTTAATAATCAGTATTAAAGTTAACCAGAAAACAAACCATCGTATTTTGCCGGTTGTAAAAATTTGCTCCATACCCAAAACAATTAATGGCAGCAAGATAGGAGCGTCTAACCAAATTAAATTCAATTGATTGGCAATTGTGAATCCCATTAGAGCATATGCTGTGGCTAAGCCAGGGATTAACCAGGAAGCTTGCCGGTACATTTTTTGAATGAGAATAGCAAACGTAAGTCCAGCGAAGGCATATTTAAGAACAGTAATGATGAAAATGCCGGTTGTAATGGTTTTTCCTGAAAAAAAAAGCAAAATGAAGTTAAACGGACTCATTAAATAATAGGCCCAAGTCCCTAACATATCTCCGCCGATTGCTTTTGAAAAAGAATAGAAAAAAGCAGTCGGATCATGTAAAATGGTATGGCGAAAATAAGCAAAAAGGTCGACATATTGTTGACCTAAATCGACAGTTAGCAAACTACTTGACCCAAAGGGGGCCATTTTTCGGTAAATAAAGTAACTCATCATTAAAATGAGTGGGATGAAAAAACTAAGAAGTAGTTGAAGCTGCTGCGATTTTCTAAAGTGTTTGGTGTGATTTAAATTAGATCTTTGCATCGTATTCCTCTTTTCCCAAATTACTTTCCTTAGCATACCACATTGACTAAGATAGTCTAAAAATGTGAACATGTTATAGAAGCCTTTTGAATTTTTTGTTAGAATGGTCTCAGCAACGTGAAGGAGCTAAAGATTTTGAAATCAAAACAATCGTCTAAAATTCGTACTAAAAAGTCGGAACTGCCATTTCGACTCAATTTAATTTTTATTATTGTGGCCATTTTGTTGATTACATTGATTGGTCGTCTGGCATACTTACAAATTTTTAATGGCTCGAAGTATGTTGCCGATGTGGAACGAACTGATACGACAGTCGAAACTAATAATGTTCAACGAGGCATGATTTATGATGCCACAGGAAAAGTTTTAGTTGGTAATGAGTCACATCAGGCCATTGAATACACTAAGGGAATGAACGTCTTATCAGGAACGCTCAAACGGACTGCTGATCGGCTGGGACAGTACTTAAAAGTTTCTACAGATACCTTATCAGAGCAAGATGAGGCGGACTACTATTTAGCCAGCTCTAAAAATCTAGCTAAAGTCGAAGATAGCATCAAAAATCACAGCGAGTATAGTTCTAAAACACTCTATAATTTAGCGGTAAAAAAAGTTAAAAAGAATATTCGTTTGTCTAAATCCGAAAAAAATGCCGCACAAATTTTTAGTTTGATGAACGGTGCCTATGAATTGTCAACGGTGTATCTCAAAGAGTCCGATGTGTCTAATACAGAAGTTGCAAAGATTGGCGAACATTTATCAGAATTACCAGGTGTAAAAGTGGGGACTAGTTGGTCGCGTAATTACCCACAAGGAAATTCAATCAAAAGCATTGCCGGAACGGTATCAAGTGCAAAATCAGGTTTGCCAAGCGATGAAGTGAATATTTTGCTTGCTCAAGGTTATTCTCGTAATGATAGTGTGGGTCAAAGCTATCTTGAAAAAGCTTATGATCCAATCTTAAAGGGAACCAAGTCACAAACAAGGGTTGAAGTTAGCGGGAATAAAACGATAAAAAAAGAAGTTAAACAGTATGCGGGCCGCAAGGGAGACAATTTGGTACTCTCGATTAATGCCGCCTTTCAACAAAAGATACAGGAATATACACGGTCAACTGTCACCAATGCCGGCGGACAGTCCACTGGCGGGTATGTCGTTGTGATGAATCCTAAAACGGGCGCCATTGTTGCACTAGCAGGTGTTAATCGTAATCCAAGTACAGGAAAAGTGACCGATAATGCTTTAGGGACGATCAATGAACCAATTGTAATGGGATCGGTTGTTAAAGGCGCAATGGTGTCTGGAGCTTTAATGGATGGTGTGATTTCGCCTTCAAGCAGTACGCTGACTGATCAACCCATCAAATTAGCAGGTACCAGTGCCAAGGCATCCTGGTTTAATAAGGGTGGCGCTCAGAATACACGTTTAACAGCTTCACAGGCGCTGGAGGTTTCTTCTAACTCCTACATGATGCAACTTGCTATGAAAGAAGCTGGCTTCAAATATTCATCTGGAACAAGTCTTTTGGGAATGAATGCCAATATTTTTAGCAAGATGCGTGGTTATTTTGAACGATTTGGTCTTGGCACAGATACTGGGGTAGATATTCCTGGGGAATCTTCAGGATACAAAGGTCCAAGTGGGGAAGCTAATATTGGTAAAGCGTTAGATTTGTCATTTGGAAACTACGATGCTTACACTACCATTCAGGTTGCCCAATATATTTCAACGATTGCCAATGGTGGTTATCGCATTGCACCACATGTTGTGTCTCAAATTCGTGGTACTAATGGCAAAGGTGGTTTAGGAAAACTCGAAGAAACCATTCAGCCGAAGGTATTGAATTATATTGACGATACGGCGGCTCAAAAGAAAGTTGTTACCAAAGGGCTTTATAATGTTGTTCACGGAACTAATACGTATAAGACTGGTGGCGAACTAGCAAGTATTAGTCCTGGTATTTCAGCTAAAACAGGTACTGCTGAAACAACCACTAATGGGAAATCAACAGTTACCTTGAGTTTGGCTTCGTATGCTCCTTCAAATGATCCTAAAGTAGTCGTAGCGATTGCGTTGCCTGGTTTAGGGACAAGTGCAGAAGATAATAATATGAAGCTTGCTAAAAAGGTGTATGACGCTTATTGGAAGATGGTTCAAAGTACGTCAACGTTAAAAAATCCAACTAAAGCAACCTCATCTTCAAGTAAAGCAGCTACAAATTAAGAGATCCTTGAGGAATATGCGAAACTTGCTTGCGTGGATTAGTATTATTGTGGTATTATATTTTAAGTTGAGGGCGCAACGCCCATCAGAATTTATAGTTGGGAGGTTGGAGCCATGCGCGTACACATTACATTAGAATGTACAGAATGTCATAATCGACAATATCTATCAAGCAAAAATAAACGTAACAATCCGGATCGTTTGGAATTAAACAAGTATTGCCCACGTGAAAGAAAGGTTACTTTACATCGAGAAACTAAATAAGATTGGACAAAATGATCGAATTTTGCTCCGATCTTTTTTATTATTTTTAATTCAATCACCTGAATTGAGGGATACTGCCATGCAAGTAGAAAAAAAGAAACAACGGCAAGTTCAAATTAGCCGGCTTCAGGCAATGGATGAGACTGAAAAAAAGCGTGAACAGCTTAGCCTTTACGAAAAATTGTTTGCAAGTAAGGAGTGGCAGCAAGCTAAGACAGTTGCTACCACAATGAGTGGTAAGATTGAGGTAGATACGAGACCCATTATGCAACAAGCGAGGTATGAGCATAAAACGATTCTTATTCCCAAAACTTTAGCTAAGTGGCAAATGGCCTTTTTTGAGTATTTGCCAACAACTAAGTTAGAAAAAACCAAATTTGGCATACCAGAACCGGTTGGCGCAAACAATATTTCTAAATCAGATATCAATCTAATTTTGGTACCAGGGCTAGGGTTTGCTGATCAAGGAAACTATCGCCTCGGATTCGGTGGTGGCTACTACGATCGCTTTTTGCGTGATTATCATGGGGCAACCATTAGTTTAGTTTTAAGTGCACAGCATTTTAAAACAGCTGCCTGGCCAATTGAGGCTCATGATATTCCAATTAATAAATTAATTAAGAGTGAGGCAAATTAATGCAACAAACTTTAAAAAGGTGGCAAAACGGGCCATATATGACAATTGGTCTAGTTGCAATCAATTTGATTATTTTTCTTATTATGTCAGTTGATGGTGGGACCGAAAATACACAAACTTTATTACGCTACGGAGCAGTTTTTAAACCGGCCATTCTGCAAAACGGAGAGTGGTGGCGGCTCGTGAGCGGGATGTTTATTCATATTGGCATGACGCATATCGTCATGAATATGGTGACTTTATATTTCGTAGGAATTCAAATTGAAAACTTGTTTGGTCATTTTAAATTTATTTTTCTCTATTTTTTGGCAGGTATTTTCGGTAATTTGGCAAGTCTAGTACTGGGTAATCCGCTGGCATTGTCTGCTGGTGCTAGTGGAGCTATCTTTGGCCTGTTTGGTGTTTGGCTGATGTTGGGGGAATCATTCAGAAATAATCCCTACATTCGTTTGATGGCTCGTCAACTGGGCTTGTTCGTTGTTTTGGCATTAGTGTCAAGCTTCTGGCAGCCTGGAATAGACATTTATGCCCATGTAGCGGGTGTACTAGCGGGATTTTTAGGTGGCTATGTGGTTGGCATTCCGCAAATTGGTAAGGTCGAAAATTCTAAGCGTTGGATAGCAGGATTAGTTTTAGTCGCGCTAGTGGCAGCTTGTTTTTGGGTTCTTATAACCAAGTCGGCTTTTTAAAAGAACGTTTACAAATATTTTTTTATCTGTATAATTAATTGGGATGATGCTATGAAAACACTATATGATGTGCAACAATTACTTAAAAAGTTTGGTATTTACGTTTATGTCGGTAAACGTTTATGGGATATTGAGTTAATGAGCATTGAATTAAAACATTTACACGATGCCGGCGTCGTTGAAAATCAGACCTATGTAAAGGCAGTAATGGTTTTGCGACATGAACATCATTTAGAAGAGGTTGCTGCCAAGTAGCCAGGTAAATTATTTTAATATTGGAGGAAATTAGCAATGGAGCGTAAATTAATCGGAGTTGACCTTGGCGGGACAACTATTAAGTTTGCCATTTTGACCGATACTGGAGAAGTTCAACAAAAATGGAGTGTTGAAACAAACATTTTGGATGAGGGAAGTCATATTGTGCCAGATATTGTGGCTTCTATTAATCATCACATTGACTTATATAATATGGACAAATCTCAATTTATTGGAATCGGTATGGGCACACCAGGAACTGTCGATCGGGAAAATGGGACAGTAGTTGGCGCCTATAATTTAAACTGGAAAACGACGCAACATGTAAAAGCTGATGTTGAAGCCGGCACAGGAATCAAGTTCACTATGGACAATGATGCTAATGTTGCAGGGCTTGGCGAACGATGGAAGGGTGCCGGAGAAAATGGGAGTGACGTTTCTTTTGTTACTTTAGGTACCGGAATCGGTGGCGGTCTGATCGCCGATGGCCAGTTGTTGCATGGAATTGCTGGAGCTGCTGGTGAAATTGGACATGTGACTGTAGAACCCAATGGCTATTTATGTACTTGTGGGAAACGGGGCTGCTTGGAGCAATACGCTTCTGCAACTGGTGTCGTTCATGTCGCACGTGATATGGCTGAAGAATTTTCTGGTGATTCTGAATTAAAACGACAAACAGACGATGGTCAAGATATTACTTCTAAATTAGTTTTTGATTTAGCTAAAAGTGGCGATACTTTAGCCGTTCGTGTGGTTGACAAGGTTTGTTACTACTTGGGATTAGCTTTAGGAAATCTCGCCAATACTTTGAACCCTGAAAGTATTGTGATTGGTGGCGGTGTTTCGGCTGCTGGTGATTACTTATTAAAGCAAGTGGATCATTATTTCCAAGAATTTGCCTTTACAACGGTTCGTAATTCAACTAGTCTAAAATTGGCACGTTTGGGTAATGATGCTGGTGTGATCGGTGCTGCATCGTTAGCATTAAGTTTTAAATAAAGACAAATCAAATGAAGCCGGCTTTAGGAGAACCTTCTAAAACGGCTTTTTTATTTTCTATACTAGGCAAATTGGTGATTTATGTGTAAAATGGACTTGATTGACATAGGAGGAGAATGAATTGGTATTTGGTGCAAGTTCAAAAGCTAGCTTTATTATTAATACAATATTAATTATTTTAATCGTTGCTTATTTTGTGTATCAGGGTTACGTGGTCTGGAAGCGACGACGTGTTTCAAAAATCCTTGACGAAGAAGAATTTCAAGAGGGCATGCACAAAGGTCAGGTTATTGACTTACGTGAGAAAAAGGATTTTGATGCGGGACATATTTTAGGCGCACGCAACATTCCGTATTCAACCTTAAAAACACGTTTCCAAGAAGTACGTGCAGACCTGCCTGTATATATCTATGATCAAGGGCGTAGTTTGAGTTCACGAGCAGCCATCTTTTTAGCTAAGAAGGGGTATAAAAAACTTTTTATTCTTCGTTATGGTTTTCAACGGTGGAATGGTAAAACAAAAAAGAAAAATTAATTAAATCCGGGGTAAAGAATCATTGAGGTGAATGATAAGCACATCATCCTCGAAGAATCTTTATCTCTTTTTTTCGCTAAATTAGCGTAAACAAAAAGGACCGTTTGATAAACAGTCCTAATGTTTACAATTAGCCGTTATGTGCAGAGCGCTGTTTACGCATAGCACGTTTCCGATTCTCTGCGGCCCGATTTTCTTGTTCCTCAATAGGTTGTACGATTATTTTGTGGAAGGTATAAAGTGCGGCACCAGCGGCTCCCACAACAGAGAGACCACCAACGATAAAGCCTTTAGTAAAATTTTTCATTTTTTGAAACCCCTTTCCATCTTTGATTATCTTTATTATGACTTTTTTTGATTAAAATATCCAGTATATTAAGCGGATAGGAATGATTTTATGTTAACAAAGATTATTGCACACCGAGGTAGTAAAGGAATTCGACCTGAAAATACTTTACCGGCCTTTGAAAAAGCGATTGAAGAAGGTGCAGACGGTATCGAAACCGATGTACATATGTCAAAAGATGGTCATTTGATAATTATGCATGATGAGACTGTAGACCGAACAACAAATGGCCAAGGACGTATCATGGATCAAACACTCATGCAGCTAAAGACTTTAGATGCTGGAAGTTATTTTGGATATGCCTATTTGGGAACTCAGATTCCGACCTTAAATGAAGTGATTCAACTCTTAATAGCAAAAAAATTTAAGGGAATTTTTAATCTGGAATTAAAAACGGATAAAATTCAGTATCCAGGAATTGAAGAAAAAGTGCTGGCCTATATGAACCAGCAAGAATTACCTTTCAAAGTTATTTATTCAAGCTTTCATCCGCAATCATTAGTGAAGATGTATAGTTTGAATCCTGATATTGAATACGCGAGTTTATTCAAGGTTCAAACCAAGTTTGCACGACGTCTTTATCGAAAACGATTGATCAGAGATTGGCATCCGGATATTCGTTGGGTACGTGCCCATCGTTTCTTTTTGCCACACGTACAGTTACGCCCGTGGACAGTGAACAGTGATGATGATATGCGTTATTGTTTTAAACGGCGGTTTGACGGCATCATTACCGATTATCCGGGTCGTGCCGTAATTATTCGTAAATCCATCCAAGGCGGTTAGAAAATGAAGAAAGTTTTAGCAATTATTGGACCCACAGCAGTTGGTAAAACGAGTTTATCAATTGAGTTAGCCAAACAGTTTCATGGCGAAATTATCTCTGGAGATTCTATGCAGGTTTATCGTGGCTTAAATATTGGCACGGCAAAAATTACTGAGAACGAACAGCAAAATATTGCGCATCATTTAATTAACATTCGCAATGTGGATCAACGATTTTCAGTTGCTGATTTTAAAGAGGTGGCAACCAAAAAGATTGATGAAATTACCCGTTCTAAAAGGTTGCCTATTATTGTCGGTGGCACTGGTTTTTATTTACAGGCCTTGTTAGAAGATCTTTCTTTAGGACGAGATAGTTATGAAGGTTCTCCTCGCATTCGAGAGAAGTGGCACGCTTATGCACAAATGCATTCGCAATTGCAACTGTGGCAACAATTGAATAGTATTGATCCACAAGCAGCAGCAGGAATACCCGTCACAAATGAGGTTCGTGTGGTTCGCGCACTAGAGGTTTATGAAAAAACGGGGCATCTTTTTTCGGAGCAGCATGATGATCAGTCGCTGAAATACGATGCACTTTTAATTGGTTTGAATACAGATCGTGAATTGCTGTATGCGCGAATTAATCAGCGCGTTGACCAAATGGTGACAGCTGGTCTGGAGCAGGAGGCCAAACAGTTATATGAGCGAGGCGGGACGCAATTACCAGCTGGTAAGGGAATTGGCTATCGAGAATGGTATCCGTATTTTGAAAAGCAAGTTACTAAAGAAGCCGTAATTAATCTTATTAAACAAGATTCACGTCATTATGCTAAACGACAATTGACGTGGTTCCGCAATAAAATGACAGTTAATTGGTTTGATGTCATTCAACATCCGGAACAATTAGACCAAATTATGGCGTTAATTAATAATTGGAGGGAAAAATAAAATGGAATGGACTGACAACTTAGATACTAAGCTAGTAACTTTAGTTAACCAGGTGGATAAACAAATCGCACCTAAGTTGGCCGAAATTGAGGCACAAGTTTTATTTAATCAAAAGAAAGTTTTGGATGCTTTTAGACAAGAAAAAATTTCTGAGGAAGAATTAAATGGCTCAACAGGATATGGGTATGATGATTCTGGTCGTGATGCCCTAGATGCTGTTTATGCCGACGTGTTTAAAACGGAGGACGCTATGGTGCGTCCGCAAATTATTTCAGGTACACATGCGATTAGCACGGCATTATGGGGAATGCTGCGTCCGGGCGATAAACTCTTATATGTGACAGGAATGCCATATGATACTGTGCAACAAGTAATTGGGTTAACAGGTGAACCCAATGCGGGTTCTTTAAAAGATTTTCAAATTGAATTTGATTATGCTGATTTAGACCAGCATGGTCAATTTTCAAAAACTAACGTACAACAGAAATTAACGGATAATGTCAAAGTCGTTGCTATTCAGCGTTCACGTGGATACGCCACGCGGGAAAGCTTCACAGTTAGTCAGATTGCGGAAATGATAAAATTCGTGAAGTCTATTGCTCCGAACGTTAAAATTTTTATTGATAATTGTTATGGGGAATTTTCCGAAAAAACAGAACCAACTGAAGTAGGCGCTGACGTTATGGCTGGCTCTTTAATCAAAAACGCGGGTGGCGGGCTAGCAAAAACCGGTGGGTATATTGTTGGAAAGAAAGATTTGATTGCCCAAATCGGTAATCGACTGACGACACCAGGTTCAGGAAAAGACGAGGGCGCGACTCTAAATACTTTGGAAAGCATGTTTCAAGGCTTTTTCCAAGCACCTCATGTGACTGGTGAAGCAATTAAAGGCGCCATCTTTGAAAGTGCGATTCTTGAAAAATGTGGGTTAAATGTGAGCCCTAAGTGGGATGCCCCTCGGACGGATCTGATTCAAACAGTTAATTTTGGAAATCCTGAAGATATGATTAATTTCGCAAAGACGGTTCAACATTATTCGCCAATTAATTCTTATGTAGATCCTATTCCTAGCGAAATGGGGGGATATGATGACAAAATTATCATGGCAGCGGGTACTTTTGTGCAAGGAGCAAGTGTTGAGTTTTCCGCTGATGGTCCGCTTCGGTCACCATACACGCTGTATATTCAAGGCGGGTTAACGTATGCACATGTAAAAATTGCCATTACTGAAGCAGTTTCACAGTTATTCTTTTAAATAAAAAGCGACCCATGTCATATTTTGTGACATGGGTCGTTGACTTTAAAGAAACGCATTGATAGAATGGGTTTGTTTTTGAAAGGAGGGAATATCAGAATGGAAAAGCAGTTACAGCGTTCACGTGCCGTTTTACCGATGGGAACAGTCATGAAGTTGACCGATCTAAGTGCGCGACAAATTCGTTATTATGAAACACAAGCTTTAGTTAAGCCCGTGCGTAACGAAGGTAATCGACGTCAATTTTCTTTAATTGATGTGGACCGTCTGTTAGAAATTAAGAATTATTTGGATGAAGGTTTTAATATTGCTGAAATTAAGCAAGTTTATGCTAAACAAGCACGACATCATCGCCAACAGCAGCAAAATGAACATTCGGTTTCTGATGAAGATGTCCGGCAGGCTTTACACAATGAATTTTTAAATATTGCCGGTTTAAATCGTGGACATGGAACGATTTTTCCAGCTGATAATCCGTCCGTAAAATAAGAATAGGAGCGATACACATGGCAAAGCGACAATATACCAAAGATGAGATCCGCAAGATGGCTAAGGAAGAGAATGTCCGCTTTTTACGACTAATGTTTACGGATTTATTTGGCGTTATTAAGAATGTAGAGGTACCCGTTAGTCAATTAGAAAAATTACTGGATAATAAGTTAATGTTTGATGGTTCTTCAATCGATGGTTTTGTCCGCATTGAAGAAAGTGATATGTATCTTTATCCTGATTTGTCTACTTGGATGGTTTTTCCTTGGGGAAATGAACATGGCAAAATAGCTCGTGTGATTTGTGAAGTATATACGCCCGATGGGAAACCCTTTGAAGGCGACCCACGCAATAATTTAATTCGGGTCCTGAAAGAAATGCGCGATGCGGGCTATACAGATTTCAACATTGGACCAGAACCAGAATTCTTCTTATTCAAGTTGGATCCAGAAACTGGCAAACCAACTACTAATTTAAATGATAAGGGGAGCTACTTTGATTTGGCACCAATGGATCTTGGTGAAAATTGTCGTCGCGATATTGTGCTCGAACTTGAAAATATGGGCTTTGATGTGGAAGCTTCACACCATGAGGTTGCCCCAGGACAGCACGAAATTGATTTCAAGTACGCAGATGCTTTGGCGGCCGCCGATAATATTCAGACCTTCAAGTTGGTTGTTAAAACTGTGGCACGTAAGTATAATTTGCATGCTACGTTTATGCCCAAACCACTTGATGGCATCAATGGCTCAGGAATGCATTTAAACATGTCATTATTCCATGATAAGGGTAATGCTTTTTATGATGAAAAAAATGAGTTGCAACTTTCTCAAGAAGCTTACTGGTTCTTGGGAGGCCTTTTGAAGCATGCACGTAGTTATACCGCTGTTTGCGATCCAATTGTAAATTCATATAAACGTTTAGTTCCAGGATTTGAGGCACCTGTCTACGTTGCTTGGTCAGGAAGTAACCGGTCACCTTTAATTCGGGTACCAAGTAGTCGCGGTTTATCTACTCGTTTTGAGTTGCGTAGTGTGGACCCTTCTGCTAATCCTTATTTAGCAATTGCGACTGTATTGGAAGCTGGGCTAGATGGTATTCGAAACAAGATAGAGCCACCAAAGTCAATTGACCGAAATATTTATCGTATGAATGAAGAAGAAAGAAAAGACAGTAATATTCAGGACTTACCTTCAACACTGCATAACGCTCTCAAAGCTTTTGAAGCTGACGAGGTTATGAAAAAGGCGCTTGGTCCTCACATCTATCAGAGTTTCCTAGAAGCAAAAGGTTTAGAATGGGCTTCTTATCGTCAAGAAGTGACACAATGGGAACGCGATCAATATCTAGAACAGTATTAAAATAAATGAATAATAGCGATTGGATGATCTTTAGCCGAGATTTTCTAATCGCTTTTTTGTAAATGATTTTTTGGAGTTGTTTTCACCTTTTTTCGTCACTGTTGAAAATATCTGTTAAAATTTAGTTAGGAATGAGAAAATTTCTTTGTTGATTACAGTTTAATTTGGTACATTAGAAGTAATCAATAATGTAAGGACAACTTACAAAATTAGGAGCGATACACATGAGTGATGAAGAAAACGCGACAAACTCGCCAGAACAACCAAATGCAAAATTAAAGCAAAGTCTCTCGGGAAAGATTGCTTATTTAGATGCGTTAGAAAATGCTGTAGATCAGCAAAATGACCGATTAATCTATGAATTATTAGACCCAGAAAGATATCACACTGACATTTCTAGTACTAACGACCAAATTAAATCAGGTTATTTCAATTTGGTTGATGATGTAAGAAGCCAAATTAGTCATTATTTGAGTTATCAATTAATTGATTATTTAGCTAAATTATATCCATTCTTCTATTACCGGGAAATATCAGAAGGTGAGTTTAAGATCCTTTTTGGAAATTGGTGGGATCGGCGTGAATTTGGCTATTTAGATGTTTTAAATCTTGAATTCCAATACGATAAAGATGAATATCAGAAGCTTTCCGATACCTTTGGACTGGATGCCAATAATAAGCATCTCAATACAGAAAAAATCGCGCAGATTTCTGAAGAAAATAAACAACTACAAGAGTTAATGACAAACCAAGATCAACGCGACCAAAGAAAAGCACAATTACGTGATCAATTACAGGATACCAGCAACAATGGTTCCTTCTGGGAAAGTGGCAAAGTTAAAGAAGAGCGCCAAGCTTTGAAAGACGAATTGACCAAGTTAACAGAAGAGGATCAAAAAGCAGTGGATGCAAAAGAGAAAATGCGGAGTAATGAAGATCGAATTCTTGCACTTTCAAAAGAAGATACGATATTAAGTTATGAAAAACAGTCTATCAAACAAGCATTTGGAAGCTTTGAAGCATTTACAAATCATTCTAAGAAATTATATTCTGATTATTTAACTAGTTTGATTGGAAAGGAACAGGTACGTGCTGATGAGTGATGAATCTCTAAATCCTTCAAGTTTAACTACAAATGGGCGTTTGGTGGCTTATAGCCAATCAGTTAAAGCTGGTTTACAACATGGTATCGAATTCACTAAGCTTTTTGATCAATTAACCAATACAACTGATCCAAACGAACTATTAGCAGCGTCAACCAGTCTGTTTGATTTTCAAATGGATACAGAATATGTGGTTTATCCACATAAATATGATGCGAATGACTATTATTTGATTTTTATGAGTCGTTTGCTTGAACTCCATGATGATAAAGAGGCTGTACTGCATTCTCGTGAGGATAACCTAAAGGCTGACACGCTGTTTCAAACGTTTCCAAATATTGATGATACAGAGGAGTTTCATTTTGAGCAACGTCCCAATCAAGATGGCGCTTTTTATGTTGAGCAAAATAGTCATCAGGTTATTTTTTCTCTTAATCTTAAAGAGAAAACAATGTATTTTAATTCGGATACCATCACGAAGCTTTTCATTACAGAGTGGAGTGGAAAATCTGATAATGCTGCCGTGAGTGATGCGGTTGATTTGTTTATTGAGTTTGGAAAATATTTAGTCTCTGATTTTGGTTTTAACGTCGATTTCAATATGCTTGATGCTGCAAATGATAAAAAATATGTTTTGGCGAAGGCAGATTTGTCTGACCAAATTATGGACAAATTATTCGTGGTAACGGCTGATAATCAGTTGATGCTACAAAATATGGATGAAGTTCAAGGTGCCTTTTTAGATCTGGGCAATCAAATTATCTTTAGCTTGTATAAACAAAATGGAGCTGATGGTAGTGCTCACTGGGTAATGACTGTGCAGGATCCGAAAGAACAATATTCTTTATTTGATATTTTTAATCAATTTGCTTTTTTAAAGAAATGGTTCCTGGATAACTTAGATGACTTACAAATCGGTTCAAAAATGGTATAGAATGGGTGAAAAATTTTGCTAAATATTCCAAAGATGCTTCAAGCCTCTATTCAACTAGACAGGAGTATTGCAGAAGATAAACAGCTAGCGATGAGTTGGGATGCACGGATCAAAAATACAGTACTGTCGCTTGACGTTGAACTTTCTGAAGTGGCCAACACATCAGAATGGTTTAAAGTTTGGAAGCAACATAAGGGAAAGCATGATGAAAATCTGAGCGTTCGCCAAACCTTACTGGTTGAGTATGTGGATGCCATTGATTTCTTTCTCCTGTTTGCGAGTCAAAAACAGTGGGTCGAAAATGTCGATTTGACCCAAGCACAATTCGATAAATTAGCAACAGATTCTAAAGAGCTCAATTTAACAGATACCTATTTGGCAATCAAATCAATGCTTTTTAGTAGTTTTGTGGGTAATCGACCTGACAATTTTCGTCACGCCTGGCATCTGTATCTAAAACTGGGCATGGTGGGATTTAAATTTTCTGCAAGTGAGATCGAAGACGCATTTTATCGGAAAAATAAGGTTAACTATAAAAGACAAGAAAATAATTATTAAGAGATAATAAAAAGTGGAGCCCATAATTTGGCTCCACTTTTTAAATATCCTAAAAGATATGAATTCTTTTTAATTATCTTTCAGACTTTTACGCCTTGAGTGTGCTGGTGATTTTGGAAACACAGAATCCCAGTCATTAACGACCTGAACAACAATAGCAAAGACAATAATAAACAGAATAATCATTAATGGTCCCATACCAACGCCTCCAAATCATATTTTACATTTTAATTATGACAATGTTACGAGAACATTTCAATAAATATGCTTATGAAATTAAAGTAGGCTAAAAATGTAAATGAAACTATAAAATTGTGCTGCCTGTTTGAATAAAAATAAAGACTATGTAATGAGTTTAAATTTCGTAAAATATGATGAATGCTACTACAGACGACAATTAATCAGATAACGGATTAAATTCACTGAGCATCAATTTTTACTTCCTAGTACTTTTATAAAAATAAAAAAGAAATGCCATATTAACGGCATTTCTACATTTAAAAAAATGACTATCACTTACTTGTATGAACCAGGTGAGATTCGAACTCACGACCCTCCGCTTAGAAGGCGGATGCTCTATCCAGCTGAGCTACTGGTCCGCGTTATTGATTATAAGGTAAATAAAAAAGTTCGTCAATAGGGCATTTATGCACTTACTAATAGAATATTACCGGAATAATCTCTTAATCATGTTAAATTTGTTAAGGATGTAAGTAAATGCTTTCATTCTATGCCTTTTTTAGGTATCATAGAATGTAGAAAGAATGAAGGAAGTTGATGAAATGAAAAAGAAAATTTACTGGCTAATTCCCTTTCTCATCTTCGGATTATTTTTGACGGGCTGTAGTCGAAACAAAGTTTATGGCACGGTTGTCATTAGTTCGGATAAATACGATCAAGTCCAAAATGATAAAAAATCAATTAATCGACTACTTAAAGCGTTAGAGAGATTTGATTCTGAAAAGCCAAAAACAGCTTCTAGAATTTATTCTGCAATTGATCAATTAAATGAGCAGGGTAGAAAGAAAATGAACAAGACCGATCGAAAACAACTTCAAGGCTTACTAATCGATAATAAAAACAGCATTAAGCATATTATTATGAATGCGTATCAGCATCATTATGGATTTGATGATGATTTATCTGGATCTGTTAGTACACCATTCTTTAAGGTCGTTCGTCTCCTCGTCAATCCAATAACGAAGCAAGAGGCAAATCGAAAAAAGGTTTATAATCAACTGATTAAAGATACAAATGCTCAGCAAAAATTAAACAACGTAGGCACGACTCAGTAGAACGTTTAAGACGTGAAAGCAAGGCATCGCAAACTTGCTGTTCACGTTTTTTTAAACACAAAATATAATGAAAAAAGAATTTTTTGAAAAGGAAATAGAATGCAAATCAGGACTACCCAAAAAATTGAACAGTCTGACTATAATCTGTTATTAATGGCAGATCCAAATAAAGAATTAGTTGATAATTATTTAAAGCAAAGTTTTGTCTTTCGATTAGTTGTTAAAAAACAGTTAGTTGGCATTATGGTGCTCACTCCGAATGATCCTAGACAAATTGAATTGAAGAATATCGCTATCGACCCGAATTTTCAACACCAGGGCTATGCACAGAAATTGATTCAGTTTGGTAGTCGTTTTGCTGTTCAACAGGGTTATAAAAGGATGATTGTGGGAACGGGGACGACTAGCTTTGTACAACTTTATCTTTATCAGAAAATGGGATTCCGATTCTTAGCCGTTAAGAAGGATTTTTTTATTAAAAATTACCCTAAACCAATTATTGAAAACGGATTACATTTGAAAGATATGGTAGTGTTATGCCGCACGCTATAAATTAAAGTTTAAATGTTTTGTTTTTTTAGGAAAGATGCCGTAAAATTTATCTCTGAACGGTTATAGTTAGGAGAAATCAATATGGCAAGTCATTCAGATCCGCGAATAAAGAAAACAAAGCAACGGCTTAAAAGCGCATTATTCCAGTTATTAAAAAATGAAAGTACCAAAAATATTAGTATACAGCAAATTGTGGATACAGCAGCTATAACGCGCGGTACCTTTTATTTACACTATCATGATAAAAAAGATTTTATTCAAGCAATTATAAATGAGGTTACCAATGAATTTTTCTTAGCTTGCTTAGTGGATGCCAAAGCTTATTTAGACCCAAAGGTGGCTATTAGTGAGCATGATGTTCAAGTCTTCTCATTGCGCAAAGGGTTCAAATTCATTGCTGATAATTATGAAACTTTCACCGTAATTTTTAAGCTAGGACGGGGAAACGCCTTTACAGATAAAGCCACGCAACTTTTTGATTTTTACATTCAACTTTTTTTGAAGAAATTTGATCTGAAGCAGGATGCCAAAACATTACACAATCAATTTACGGCTGATTTCATCGTGGCGGGTTTATTAGGAATCACTCGAAATTGGCTTAATGATGGCATGATTTATTCACCGCATTTTATGGGTGATAAAATGTATATTTTAATCCACGATCGCATGGACAAAAAACTTGATGTCAGAGATTTCTTTGTAAATTAGAGGTATGGTTGACTTTTTGGCTAAGTTTTGATATCATTGTAACGTTGTATTTGTGGCTTCCACAGCTACAACCGCACGGCTTGAGTTTTTAAGTTCTGGTTTAGACACTTAAAGCTGGCGAGTATTAGAAATGAGGAGGTGCACACTGTGTACGCAATTATTGAAACTGGTGGCAAACAACTTAAGGTTGAAGAAGGTCAATCCATTTTTGTTGAAAAGCTTAATGCAAATGAAGGTGACAAGGTTACTTTTGACCAAGTCCTTTTTGTAGGTGGCGATTCTACAAAGGTTGGTACACCAACTGTAGATGGCGCAACTGTAAATGGTACAGTTGAAAAACAAGGCAAAGACAAGAAAGTGACAACTTTCAAGTATAAAGCTAAGAAAAATCAACATACCAAAACGGGTCATCGTCAACCATATACAAAAGTTACGATTGATGCAATTAACGCCTAATTGGTGATTATTAATGATAAAAGTGACGATTAAATTAAGTTCTCAAATTGGTGTGAAGCAATTCCAGATGATTGGACATGCTGATTCTGGTCCTTATGGTCAAGACATTGTTTGTGCAGCTGCTTCGGTGTTAGCAATCAATACGATTAATAGCGTTGAACAACTTGTAAAAGTTAAGCCAGAGGTTAAGACAAATGAAAATGACGGTGGCTTACTGGTTGCCAATTTTTCACTTCCAAAAAGCGATGAACAAACTTTAAAGTTACAAACAATTTTAAAAAGCTTTGTCATTGGTATGAAAGATATTGCACAAAGTTATTCACAATTTATAAAAGTAAACATTCAAGATTAATTTATTCGGAGGTGTAATGCTATGTTAATGAATTTACAATTCTTCAGTCATCATAAGGGTGGTGGTTCCACCTCTAACGGCCGTGATTCAGCTGGTCGTCGTCTCGGAACGAAACGTGCTGATGGACAACCTGTTAAGAGTGGTATGATTATTTACCGTCAACGCGGGACTCATATTTACCCTGGATCTAATGTTGGTCGTGGAAATGACGACACATTATTTGCCTTAACTGATGGCGTTGTTCGTTTTGAACGTAAGGGACGTGACAAACGTCAGGTTTCTGTATACCCAGCAGCAGATGCAGAATAATACCAATATGAGGAATCAGAACATTTAAGTTTGTTCTGGTTCTTTTTTTGTCAAAAGTTCTAAAAATGCGAGAAGTTAGCTAACTAAACTTGCTTTTAGCAAGCAGATATTGCTATAGTTAGGTGTAAAGAATTTCGGAGGTAAAAAAATGATTTCGACTTCAGATTTTAAAAATGGATTAACGATTCAAGTTGACGATGGAATTTGGCGAATTGTTGAATTTCAGCATGTGAAACCCGGCAAAGGAAGTGCCTTTGTTCGAACAAAATTAAAGAATTTAAGAACTGATGCTGTCCAAGAAAAAACGTTCCGTGCTGGTGAGAAGATGGAGCAAGCCAACATCGAAACCAAAAAAATGCAGTATCTGTATAGCGATGGGGACAACTATGTGTTCATGGATAATAACACTTATGAGCAATTAGAAATTCCAGCAGCTAATTTGACACAAGAGAAAAATTATTTGATAGAAAATATGGAAGTCAGTGTCATTATGTTTGGTAGCGAAACGTTAGGTGTTGACTTACCTAATACAGTTAACTTAAAGGTGACTGACACTGAACCTGGCATTCGTGGTGATACAGCTACCGGCGGCTCTAAGCCAGCTACTTTAGAGACTGGGTTAACTGTTCAGGTACCATTCTTTGTAAACGAAGGAGATACCCTTATCATCAATACAACAGATGGTACGTACGTATCACGAGCTTAATTTAGGCAGGAGGGTTATAAAATGGCAGAAGATAAATATTTAGCGCTGGCGGAACACAAACCAACACTTGGAGAGATTAAAATTGCTCCGGAGGTTGTTTCAATTATTGCTGGAATTTCTGTTGAAGAAGTTAAAGGCGTTCATTTGAGTAGTAGTGGTTTGAGTGAAAGTGTTACGTCTTTTTTAACCCGTAACACAAAAAGCCAAGGGGTTAAATTGGCCTTGGACCAAGATAAGCTACGTGTGGATGTTTACGTTTACCTGGACTATGGGACATCTGTACCCGAAATTGCAAAAAAAATTCAGAGTAAAGTTAATCAGCAATTGCTGTTTATGACTGATTTGGAAGTTAGTGAAGTTAACATTCATGTTGAGGGAATTATTCCTGCTAAAACAACTTCGACGGTTGATCCGGATGATATTTTTGCGGAAAATGATGGTGATGAAAAGTGAGTTTAAATCGACACCAAATTCGTGAAGCTGCATTTCAAACGCTATTCGCACTTGACAGTAATCCAGAGGCTTCTCATGATGAGCTCTATCACCAAGTTTTGGCGCATTATCATGATGAATCTGAGACACCTGCTTATCTTGTGACCATTGTTGACGGCGTTTTAGAACATCGAGAAGCCATCAATGAGCAAATTAGCCAGTATTTAAAGAAGACATGGTCATTGAAGCGTATTTCAAGAACAGATCGCCTCATCTTGGAAATCGCATTTTTCGAAATAGATTATGTAGATGAAGTGCCTGGAAAAGTTGCGGTGAATGAAGCTATAGAGTTGGCAAAGAACTACGCTGATGAAACCTCTAAAAACTTTATTAATGGTGTACTTTCCAATCAATTGAGTTAAGGCGCGTGTCTAATTGATTTCTATATTTAAATAAATATAAAACGAAACCAGAAAAACAATTCTTTTTCTGGTTTTTTCGTATTTTTTATTATGCTAAACTAGATGAGTAAGTAGATGGATGATAAGAGAGGTAATATTATGGCAACGATAATGGACGGCAAAGCACTAGCTGCTAAAGTTGATGTCGCAACTAAGAATAAAGTTCAAAAATTAGCTGATCAAGGGATTGTACCGGGATTGGTTGTCATTTTAGTTGGCGAGGATCCGGCTAGTCAAATATATGTACGAAATAAAGAACGACGTGCCAAAAAAATGGGATTGAATTCAGTTGTTCGTAAATTACCTGATACTATTTCCGAGTCTGAACTGATTGAAGTGATTCATGAGTACAATGTTAATCCTAAAATTCATGCGATTCTTGTTCAGTTGCCATTGCCTGCACAAATTGATGAATTTCATATTACGATGGCGATTGCACCGGAAAAGGATGTGGATGGTTTTCATCCGCTAAATTTAGGACGTTTACTTGTTAACAAAGTAGCGAAAACTCCAGTAGCGTGTACACCACAAGGAATTATGACGATTCTTAATGCCTATCATATTTCTTTATCAGGGAAAAAAGTGGTAATTATCGGTCGTAGTACCATTGTAGGAAAACCAATGGCCGCGCTTTTGGTGAATGCTAATGCAACCGTCACAATTGCACATAGTCACACGCGTCATTTATCAGAAGTTACTCGTGAAGCGGATATTTTAATTGTTGCAGTTGGCATTGCTCACTTTATTCACGCTAAAGATGTCAAAGAAGGAGCCGTTGTGGTTGACGTTGGTATGGACCGGGATGCGGATAACAAGTTAGTTGGCGACGTGGATTTTGAATCAGTCAAGCCAAAAGCTGCATTTCTAACACCCGTTCCCAAGGGTGTAGGTCCAATGACTATCACAACTTTAATGGCACAAACTGTTTCCTTAGCGGAATGGAGTAGTGAAGAAAATGGATAAAGATAACTATCTTACTGTGACAGCTTTAACACAATACATTAAGCGCAAATTCGATGTAGATCCATATCTAGGTCGTGTCTATTTGGTAGGTGAAATCTCTAATTTACGTATTCGCCCCCATGCTCATCAATACTTTAGTTTGAAAGATGACCATGCTAAAATCAATGCCATAATGTTTAAGTCGGCTTTTGAAAAACTAAAATTTACACCAGAAACTGGTATGAAGGTGCTGGTAACGGGAAGATTATCGGTTTACGAAGCTAGTGGAAGCTATCAAATTTATATTGATAGCATGCAACCAGACGGAATTGGTGCTCTCTATCAGGCCTATGAACAGTTAAAAAAGAAGCTTAGTAGCCAAGGCTTATTTACGGCACCTAAGCAGGCTTTGGTACGGTTTCCCAAAAGAATTGCCGTTATCACCAGTCCCTCTGGCGCTGTCATTCGTGATATCATGACAACTACTAAGAGAAGATTTCCAATCACACAGCTTGTTTTATTTCCCACACAGGTTCAGGGAAATGAAGCCGCAAAGGAAATTGTCGCTCGTATTCAGCAAGTGAATGAACGGGGGGGATTTGATACTATTATTTTAGGCCGTGGTGGAGGATCCATTGAAGATTTATGGCCTTTTAATGAAGAAATTGTGGCGAGAGCAATTTCTGCCAGTCAAATTCCTATTATTTCATCGGTCGGTCATGAGACGGATACGACCATTGCAGATTTGGTAGCTGATGTGCGAGCGGCTACGCCAACTGCGGCTGCAGAATTAGCCACACCTGTTTTGAGTGAAGAAATTTTAGCCTTAACACAGAGACGTACGCGAATTTTCAATGCGTTCATTAATTTGATAAAGAAGCAACGGCAAAGCCTTAATCGTTTGCGTCAATCGTATGTTTTCCAAGATCCTAGCCGATTATATGAAGGCTATGTTCAAAATGTGGATTATTTAAATGATAAATTAACACAAAACATGAAGACATTGCTTAATAACTATCAAAATCAAGCAAGTGACAGTCGTCAACGCTTAAGAATAAGCTCACCTATTAATCGGGTGCAAAGAGAGAAACAGACGGTGATGAATCTGCAGCAACGATTAAAGCGAGGTGTTGAGGCAAACACAAAGGCAAAGGCTATTCAGGTGCAACATACTATTGCAGCATTAGATTACCTGAGTCCTTTAAAAATTATGGGACGTGGCTATAGTTACATCACTAAAAACAAGCGTGTCGTCAAACGTGTGGCTGATCTACAGAATGGGACGGATGTTGAGCTGCATTTAAGTGATGGGACGGCTGAAGCAAAAATTACGACTATCAAACCCGGAGGACTAGAAAATGACTGAAAAACCAACTTTTGAAGAAAACTTAAAAACACTTGATGAAATCGTCACCAATCTCGAAAAAGGGGATGTGCCACTAGAAAAAGCTTTAAATGAATTTAAGCATGGCGTAGTGCTTAGCAAAGAATTACAAGACACATTACAAAATGCAGAACAAACGCTCACAAAAATGATGAATGATGATGACCAAGAAGTGCCTTTTGAAGCGGACAATGAGGTTACTAAGGATTCTACCGAAAATGATTAAAAACAAAAAAACGAATTTGTTTATTGAAAAATATAGCAAAGATTTGAATAGCTATTTAAAAAAGCAATTACCACAGAGCGTGTCAAATCTGAATTTGAGTGAGGCCATGCAGTATTCCGTTTTGGCGGGTGGAAAAAGATTACGACCATTATTGTTACTGGCAATTATTAAAAGTTCCGGTGGCAAGATTGATGAATCTGCTTTCAAGGTGGCGGCTTCTCTTGAATTGTTGCATACTTATTCTTTAATACATGATGATTTACCTGCAATGGATAACGATGACTTGCGAAGAGGAATGCCAACTAACCATAAAAAATTTGGTGAGGCCTTAGCAATTTTGGCTGGTGATGGCTTATTAACACTAGCCTTTGAATGGTTAGCAACTAGCGGATACTCTGATCAAGTTGTCAGTGCTTTGACACAAGCTTTAGCTCATGCTGCTGGCCCAGCAGGTATGGTGGCCGGGCAAGTCAGCGACGTGTTAGGAGAGCAAAACCAGCTAAATTTTGCGCAGTTAAAGCAGCTACATAAACAAAAAACAGGGGCTTTAATTACTTACACGGCACAGGCAGCGGCCATTATCACAAAGCTACCTGCTTCTCAAAGTAATGTCTTCATTGAGTTTGCTGAAAATTTTGGACTCGCTTTTCAAATCTATGATGATCTCCAAGATGTCTTGGGCTCTCAAAAAGATATGGGTAAAGCCGTGCATAAGGATGCATCGGAACATAAAAATACTTATCCAAGCATTCGCGGACTATCACAAACTAAAAAAGATTTAACTGTTTGTGTAGGTAACTGTCGGGATGCACTGAATAACCTAGAAAAACAGCAAATTCAGGTTGATGTGCTACAAGGCTTTTTAGACTATTTTCAATTAGACGAGGCAGAAAAATGAAAAAAGAACGTGTGGATGTCCTTTTAGTTTCACAAGGATTGTTTGATACCCGTGAACAGGCTAAACGAGCCGTCATGGCGGGTGAAATATTGGGAGAAAATGAGGAACGTTTGGATAAACCAGGAAGCAAAATTCCGGTCGATACCGAATTACATTTTAAGGGGAAACGCATGCCTTATGTGAGTCGGGGCGGATTAAAATTGGCAAAGGCACTAAAAGTTTTTCATATTGATGTCCAAGATAAAGTCGTTTTAGATATTGGGTCATCAACCGGTGGTTTTACGGACGTGATGCTGCAAGGTGGTGCTAAATTAAGTTATGCTTTAGATGTAGGTACGAATCAGCTGGTTTGGAAATTACGTGAGGATCCACGCGTGGTTGTCATGGAAAACACCAATTTTCGCTATGCCAAATTAGCTGATTTTACGCATGGACAGCCTGAATTTGCATCTATTGATGTCTCATTTATCTCCTTGAAATTAATTTTACCGCCTTTGAAACAGATCATTAAGGAAAACGGAAGCGTTGTTGCGCTTATTAAGCCTCAGTTCGAGGCTGGCAAAGACAAGGTAGGCAAACATGGAATTGTTCGTGATCCCAAAACTCATGAGGAAGTTTTAGAAAACACCTTAAATATGGCGGTTGATAATGGTTATCAAGTAAAAGGCTTAGATTTCTCACCGATTAAAGGCGGCGAAGGCAATATTGAATTTCTAGTTCACTTGGTTGCAACTGATAAGCTACCAGCTATTGAAAAATCAGTTTCAATCGAGAAAACGTTGGCTGCAGCCTATGCCCAATTGAATCATCAAAAAGCGGAATAAAGAGGTCAATGTGGATGAAAAAAAGTGAGCGGCAAAAACATATTGAAAAGATCTTAGAAGAAAATGACGTGCAAAAGCAAGAAGATTTGGTGACTTATTTACAAGAAAGTGGCATTGAAGTCACTCAAGCCACAATTTCTCGTGATATTCGCGACATGCAGTTGGTAAAGTTGCCCTCAAAAGATGGTGGCTATCATTATGCCTTACCGCCAAAAAAAGATGAGGACATTAAATTAAAGCTTAAAGCAACCTTGCAAGCATCTTTGCAGAAAGTGACAAGTAGTGAAAGCTTTATTTTTCTAGCAGTCCAACCAGGTAGTGGGCCCGCCATTGCAAGTTTGGTGAATCAGCTAAATCATGAAGATATTTTGGGTGCTATTAGTGATGATGGTTCTGTACTGATTGTGACAACAAGTCATGAAGGTGTTCTAAGAGTGAAGGAATTGATTACAGAAATGCTGGCAAATACGATTTAAGCTATTTAAGTTGGTGGGGTGAGGACATGCTACAGGAGTTATCCATTCAAAATTTTGCGATTATTGAACGCTTAAATGTTGAATTTGATTCAGGTATGACTGTTTTGACCGGTGAGACGGGAGCCGGAAAATCGATTATCATCGATGCTGTCGGGCTGCTTGCTGGTGGTAGAGGATCGGTAGACTTTATTCGTAAGGGTGCTAAAAAAGCAATTCTACAAGGAATGTTTAGTATCAATAAGAATCCAGAGACCATGGCTTTATTAGATCAATATGGGATCGAGCACGCGGACACAACACTTATTTTACAGCGAGAGTTGCAAATCAGCGGGCGAAACGTCTGCCGTATTAATGGTTCACTTGTAAATACGACTGTTTTGAAACGGATTGGTGAAACACTTATTGATATTCATGGACAAAATGAGCATCAAGAGTTGATGCAGCCCGAAAAACACTTGGGGATGCTCGATGAGTTTGCGCGTCACAAAATACAGCCATTGTTAAAACAGTATCAGGAAGTGTTTTTTGCTTATCAATCTTTAAGAAAGAAGTTTGATCAAAAAAAAGCTAATGAAAAAGAATGGGCTCAACGTGTTGATATGTTGCGCTTTCAAGTTAAAGAAATTGAAGATGCTAATTTACAAGTAGGTGAAGAGGAAAAATTAAACTCGCAAAAAGAGTTGCTTGAGAATTACCAAAAAATTAGCACTGCTTTGCAGACGGCACAGTTAGCATTAGAGAGCGAGGAATCACAAGGCGCTATTGATACGGCTGGTGAAGCTATGAATGCTTTACGGGATATTGAAGATCTTAACGATAAATACAAAGCTATTTCTGGCGTAGTGGCTTCTGCGTACTATCAATTACAGGATGCGGCCAGTGAAATCAGCAGTGAAATGGATAGTATGGAATGGGACGAAGGTAAGTTGGACCAGGTGGAAAAGCGCCTTGAAGAAATTTATCAATTAAAGCGAAAATATGGAGATACTGTTGAGCAGATTTTAAAATATGATCAAAAAGTATCAAAAGAGTTACACAGTATGGTTGACTCGGAATCTGATGAAGATCAAATGGAGAATCAAATACAACAGCTTGAGGTACAGCTAAAGAATTTTGCTGGTCAACTCTCGATTGCCCGAAAAAAAGCAGCTCATGAGCTGCAATCGGCTGTTCATGAGCAACTGAAACAGTTGTATATGGATAAAGCAGAGTTTGAAGTTCACTTTGGTGAGGAGAAGACCGAAAAGTTTAAAGCAACTGGCATTGATTCCGTGGAGTTTTATCTTCGAACGAATCCTGGTGAAACAATGGGTCCTTTATCTCGAATTGCATCTGGAGGTGAACTTTCCCGAATTATGCTGGCTTTGAAGACGATTTTTGCCAAATCACAAGGAGTCACAAGTATTATTTTTGATGAGGTGGATACAGGCGTAAGTGGTCGAGTTGCTCAAGCAATTGCTGAAAAAATTAAATTAATTGCGAGTTATTCTCAAGTTTTATGTATTACACATCTACCCCAAGTTGCGGCTGAGGCAGATCATCAATTTTTTATTGCTAAGGAAATTAAGAATAAACGTACTGAAACTAAGCTGACTGTTTTGGATGAAAATGGACGTATTCAGGAATTAGCCAGAATGCTAGCAGGCAGTACGGTTACTAAATTGAGTATTCAACATGCAAAGGAACTTCTTAAGATGGCACATTCGTCTTAAAAGTTCCTTTTTTATTTTGTTAAAATCTTGTTTTTTCGGGCTTAATATTTGCAGCAACACCGGTAGGTACGATACCATGGAACTGGTTGCACTTAAAAGAATGGAGTTGACTTATGTGTTTTTAGAAATGAAACATCTCTCTAAGGTCTATGGAGGTAAAAAAGCCGTTGATGATTTTAATCTCAGCGTTGCAAAGGGTGAATTCATCTGTTTTATTGGAACATCTGGTTCAGGTAAAACAACTACGATGCGTATGATTAACCGAATGTTGAATCCTTCTAGTGGGTCAATTGAATTAGAAGGTGAAGATGTTTTGAAAGCCGATCCCGTTAAATTGAGACGAAAAATTGGATATGTGATTCAAAATATTGGCTTAATGCCACACATGACAATTCGAGACAATATTACGATTGTACCAAAGTTACTTAAGTGGTCTGAGGATAAACGTAATGAACGGGCTAAAGAAATGATTAAAATGGTTGAGTTGCCTGAAGACTATTTAGACCGCTATCCTTCTGAATTATCAGGTGGTCAACAGCAACGGATTGGTGTTGTAAGAGCTTTAGCAGCAGACCAGGATTTAATTTTAATGGATGAACCCTTCGGAGCTTTAGATCCAATTACGAGAGAATCTTTACAAGATTTTGTCAAGGATTTACAAGAGCGGTTAGGAAAAACGTTAATCTTTGTGACGCATGATATGGATGAAGCGCTAAAATTGGCAACCCGAATTGTTGTGATGAGTCACGGAAAAATGGTTCAGGTTGCAACGCCAGACGAAATTTTGCAACATCCGGCTAATGAATTTGTGGAGAATTTAATAGGAAAAGACCGATTAATCCAAGCTAAACCAAGCATTACAACTGTTGGTCAGGTCATGTACAATAATGCCGTTTCGATCACACCTGGTCGTTCGCTAAAAGAAGCGCTAAAATTAATGCATGAAAAACGGGTTGATACTTTGTTAGTCACAGATGATATGGGTATCCTTAAGGGTTATGTTGATATTGAACAAATTGATTATAACTATAATACGGCTACAAGTGTTGATGATGTTATGACCCGTAAAGTCTTTTATGTAAACGAAAATTCAATTATCCGAGATACTGTTGAAAGAATTTTAAAACGAGGTTATAAAAACGTGCCAGTTGTCGATCAGGACAAAAAATTAGTGGGGATTGTCACTCGAGCTTCACTGGTGGATATTGTGTATGATGCGCTTTGGGGGGAACCTGATGCCACTGCACACACTAAAAAGGAACCTGTGACCGATATAAAAGAAGAACAGAAGGTAGGTGACGGTAAACCGTGATTACCTTTATTCAAACTTATGGGGGTCAGTTGCTTTATAAGATTTGGCAGCATATTTATATTTCTGGAATTGCATTAGCTTTAGGAGTTCTGATAGCGGTGCCGTTAGGTGTTATGCTGACTCGATTGAAAAAAGCATCGACAGTTATCATTGAAATCGCCAGTGTTTTGCAAACAATTCCTGCATTAGCATTGTTAGCAATGATGATTCCAATCTTTGGAATTGGTGCAATTCCTGCAATTGTGGCGTTATTTATCTATTCACTTCTACCTATTTTAAGAAATACTTACCTTGGCTTAAATGGCGTAGACCCAAGTTTAAAAGATGCTGCAAAGGGAATGGGAATGACTAGTTTGCAGTCCATTATTAAAGTTGAGCTGCCAATGGCCGTCCCGGTGATTATGAGTGGAATTCGACTTTCAGCAACTTATGTAATCGCGTGGACAGCCTTAGCGTCATATATTGGCGCGGGTGGTCTTGGTGACTTTATTTTCAACGGTCTGAACCTTTACCGTACTGATCTCATTCTTGGTGGCTCGATTCCCGTAATTTTATTAGCGCTTTTAGTTGATTGGTTGTTAGGTAAGCTGGAAGTACAACTTACGCCTAAGACAACCAGTCACGCAAAATTATAGAGGGGGGATCACAATGAAAAAAATAGTTCGATTATTTAAAGCTGCATTATTGTTGCTTGTGTCGACGTTAGTTTTAAGTGGTTGTGGCTTCCCAGGTTTGAATTCGTCCGCTAATGATACGGTTCGCATTGCGGCTCAAAATACAACAGAGCAGCAAATTATGGCGTACATGCTTTCTGATTTGATTCAACATGATACAAATTTGAAGACGACGCTAATTAATAATTTAGGCTCAGGGTCAGTGAGTTTTCAAGCTGTCAAAAATGGCAACGCAGATATTTCTGCCATTCGATATAGCGGGACAGATTTAACGACAATTTTTAATCAAGAAGCTATTAAAAATCCAAAAGTAGCAACAAGAAAAGTTCGTGAGATATATCGTGATAAGTATCACATGACTTATTTTCCTTCATACGGATTTGCTGATACGTATGCTTTTATGGTTACCGGTAAACTTGCGCGTCAAGCGCATTTGAATACAGTTAGTGATTTGAAAAAGTTGGCTCCTAATATGACAGTTGGTGCAGATCAGATTTGGATTAACCGTAAGGGAGATGGCTATGATGGGTTCATTCGTAGCTATGGTTTTCAATTTCAGAAGGTTTATCCAATGCAAATCGGCTTAGTGTATAGTGCTGTGCAATCCGGAAAAATGAATGCTGTATTAGGGTACTCGACTGACGGGCGCATTAAGAGCTATGATTTGAAGGTTTTGAAAGATAATAAACATTTCTTCCCACCTTATGATGCGAGCCCACTAGCAACTAATAAAATTTTGAAGAAGCATCCAGAATTGAAAAACGTTTTTCTTAAGTTAAAGGGGCAAATTTCGTTGAGCACAATGCAAGAATTGAATGCGGAGGTTGATAATCAACTGATTGAACCACAAGTCGTAGCCCATCGATTTTTAGTACAACACCATTATTTTGATGGAAAGGGTGATCAATAAATGACCGATTTAAACATTTTTCAACAATTAATTTACTATTTTTCACACAATGGCATGTACGTGTTGTCACAGTTTAGCCGGCATTTCTTGATTTCAATTTATGGTGTTCTATTTGCGGCAATAGTTGGCATTCCTTTGGGTATCCTTATTTCCAGACATTCCAAGTTAAGCACCACCGTCATTGGGATTGCAAATGTGATTCAAACGGTGCCATCATTAGCCATGCTGTCCATTATTATGCTGGGCTTAGGGTTAGGTGTAAATACAGTTATTGCCACCGTTTTTTTATATGCGTTATTACCAATTATCAAGAATACTTATAGTGGTATGGAAAGTGTGGACGCCAGTATTTTGGATTCCGGAAAAGGAATGGGAATGACACGTTTTCAATTACTGTATATGGTAGAATTGCCGCTCTCAATGTCAGTTATTATGGCCGGAATAAGGAATGCTTTAGTTTTAGCAATTGGAATCACGGCCATTGGTACTTTCGTGGGTGCTGGCGGTCTTGGTGATATTATTATTCGTGGCACCAATGCGACAAATGGCGGAGCAATTATTTTGGCTGGAGCACTTCCAACAGCCTTAATGGCAATTATTTCTGATCTTGTCTTGGGGTGGCTACAGAACCGCTTGGATCCTGCCTATAAGCGTGCTAAGACAAGTAAATAAAAGCTTAGTCCACTTTTTTGATAAAGCGAATGTCTGATAGACTTAAAAGATAAGTTACGTTTTGATGCCGATCTTTTAAGATGAAACGATCTGATGGCAGACCAGTTAATGAACCAGTAGTTTCATAAATTGTATGCTGACTATTGAATTGGACAGTGACCCTATATTTTCGGTCAATTGATTGTTTCAGAAAAAGACGTAATTGAGCTTTGGGCATTTGGGGTTCAATACCTTGTAACTCTGGTTCAGAAAAGAGCTTTTGATACGAGTTACGAACAATCTTTCCGACTTGATTATGAGATATTTGTAAGTTTTCCATGATTCCACCTCGAACGTTTGTTTGTATTTACATTATACGAACAAACGTTCTTAAATGCAATACTATTTATGAATGTGTTCATAAATATGTAAAAGTCTCGCTTATTAAGCGATTAAGAGTTGAAAATAAGGCTTAAAAAAGCGATAATAGGAGTTACATTATAATTAGGAGATTTTAGATTATGGCAAAAAGAGGAATGCTTATCGTTTTATCCGGGCCCTCCGGAGTTGGCAAAGGAACGGTACGTAAAGCAATCTTTGACCAAGGTGGGAATGATTTTCAGTATTCGATCTCGATGACGACCCGAAAGCCCAGAGAAGGCGAAGTCAATGGTGTGGATTACTACTTTGTTTCTAAAGAAGAGTTTGAGCATAACATTGAAACAGGTCAGATGTTAGAATATGCGAAGTATGTTGACAATTATTACGGTACGCCGTTAAAATATGTCAATGAGACTTTAGACCAAGGAAAAGATGTTTTTTTGGAAATTGAAGTTAACGGTGCTTTGCAGGTACGAAAGAAGTCCCCAGATGGTGTTTTTGTTTTCTTAACCCCTCCTGATTTGATGGAGCTGAAACAACGAATCATTAATCGTGGTACTGAAGATATGGAAACAATCAACAAGCGAATGAAAAAGGCTGTTGAGGAAATCCGCATGATGCAAGATTATGATTTTGCAGTAGTTAATGATAAAGTTGAAAATGCTGTTGAGAGTATTAAGACGATTATAAGAAGCGAGAGATTTAGAGTAGCTCGTGTTTTTCCAGAATATGAAGAAATGTTAGGAGATAAATAATATGATTTTATATCCCTCAGTTGATGATTTATTAGAACGGGTAGATTCACGATACTCGTTAATTATGTTAGCCAGTAAACGTGCGCACGAATTAGATGCTGGTTCGCAACCGCTTTTAGACAAGTATGAGTCTTCTAAAAGTGTTGGACAAGCACTTGAGGAGATCGTTGCCGGTGATGTAGTCATTGATCCTGACAAAACAGAATTTTAAAGTTATGATGTAAAGGCCTGGGAGAATTTTCTTTCAGACCTTTTTTCGATTTTTATACCTTAACGAGGAGAAGTTTTATGTGGAAAGATAAACATGTTACTTTTTTTATAACCGGCGGCATTGCGATATATAAAGTAATTGACCTTATTCGTAGCCTGCAAAAAAAAGGAGCAAAGGTTCGTGTGGCGATGACAAAAGAAGCTATGCGATTTGTTGGTAAGGCCACTTTCCAAACAATTAGTGGACATCCAGTTCAAACGGATTTATTTGAACAGGTGACTTCAAGTCCGGTGGCCCACGTTGAACTTGCTGATTGGACAGAGTTGGCGATTGTTGCACCAGCAACGGCCAATATAGTTGGCAAAATGGCTAATGGAATTGCAGACGACTTTGTGAGTACAACGCTATTGGCCGTTTCAACTCCGGTTTTTGTGATTCCTGCCATGAATAATCATATGTGGCAAAATCCGGCTCTACAACGTAATTTAAACTTGCTAAAGCAAGATGATATACAAGTTATGCCGCCAGATGATGGGCCGCTTGCCGAAGGATACTCGGGGAAAGGACGTTTTCCTGATACATTTGCGGTGCTCAATTTTATTGAAACCAATTTACTGGAGAAAAATGAGCAACTTCAAGGACTTAAACATAAACGGTTTCTTATCACGGCTGGAGGAACTCGGGCCTATATTGACCCGGTTCGTTATATTTCTAATCGTTCCTCTGGTAAAATGGGGTATGCGTTTGCCCAAGTGGCTAGGGCTAGTGGTGCCGAAGTTACCCTGATTTCGACCACCAATCAGTTGCCAGTTCCAGTAGGTGTGCACTTGATTTCTGTTGAAACGGTTACCGAAATGCAACAAGCGGTTCAGCAAAATTTTGCGGATGCAGATATTTTAATCATGGCAGCGGCTGTTTCTGATTATGAACCAGTGCAATTTGTGGACCATAAAATTAAAAAAAATAGTAAAACGAAACAATTTACACTGGAATTAAAAGAAACACCAGATATTTTAAAAAGTTTAACTGCACAGAAAAAAAAACAAATCGTAGTTGGTTTTGCTGCTGAAACAGACGACCTTTTGCAAAATGCAGAAGCTAAATTGGCAAGTAAAGGTGCTGATTTTATTATTGCAAATGATGTTTCACGAGGTGATATTGGGTTTAATGTGAGTGAGAACGCCGTAACTATTTTGCAGCGGCAGCACGCCAATATTACGATTCCAAAAATGAGTAAACAAATGATCGCAAAGAAAGTATTAGAAATTTTGGCAAAACGCTTTTCGTGAAGTAGGTGAGAAAGTAATGGTCCAAATTGCAAAAGTTATTGTGGATGTCCCAACCATGCAAACAAATAGTGCTTATTCGTATTTGATTCCAACACCGCTAGAAAATGAGCTAAAAATCGGAATGCGTGTGGTTGTGCCGTTTGGTAATGGTAATCGAAAAGTTCAAGGGTTTGTAGTGGCGGTTGAAATGCAGGTAGCACCAATTCAGCAACTAAAGGAAATTGATAGCCTGATGGACCTAGAACCAGTATTAAATCAGGAATTAATTCAACTTTCTAAGTGGTTGGCTAGTTCGACGTTCTCATTTCAAATAACTTGCTTACTTACAATGTTGCCAAATGTCATGCGGGCAAAATACAGCAAACAGTTAAAAATCGTAGATAAAAATTACCAGCGGCAAGACTTAGCTAAAATACTTCCCGAATCAGCTTGGTCGACTTTTGAACCGGATCAGTTGTCTAAGGAGCAACAAAGCGAGTTGTCAAAACTTAGAGAACAAAACAAAATTGAAATTGTTTATCAGGTAAAAAACCAAGCACAAGCCCGACAAATTTTTCAAATAACGTCTCAAATTGATGCGGAAGAAGAAACCGAGATCTTAAATTCACTTCGCAAAAATGCCACTAAGCTACGTGAACTAGTACATTTTTTGGCCGAGCAAAAAGATCCTATTAATCAGCCGGTTTTGGAGAAGAAATTAAGTGTAACCGTTGGGACAATTAAAATTGGGGAAGCAAAGGGTTGGTTAAAAAGAAAAAAAGTTGAGCAATATCGAGACCCTTACAAAGAAAAACAGGTGCAGACGAAGCCACTACATTTAAACGGTGAACAACAAACGGCATTGACGTCGATTACAACTAGCATCAAGAACAGGCTTGCACAGACGTTTTTATTAGAAGGAGTAACGGGTAGTGGTAAGACTGAAGTATATTTGCAAGCAATTGCTTACGCCCTGGCACAAGGAAAAACTGCAATTATGTTGGTTCCGGAAATTGCTTTGACCCCCCAAATGGTTACTCGTGTAAAAGGGCGCTTTGGTAAGCAAGTTGCGGTACTTCATAGCGGGCTGTCTGATGGTGAAAAATTTGACGAATGGCGTAGAATTAAACGGCATGAAGCGCAGGTGGTAGTCGGTGCACGTTCAGCTATATTTGCGCCAATTGAAAATGTTGGTGTCATTATTATTGATGAAGAGCACGAAACGAGTTATAAGCAGGATGATACGCCACGTTATCATGCTAGAGACGTTGCTAAATGGCGCAGCAAGTTTTATAATTGTCCGCTTGTTTTGGGAAGTGCAACACCATCTTTAGAATCTAGAGCCAGAAGTGAACGGCATGTTTATCAATTATTGAAATTACCGGATCGTATTAATGGGCATCCCTTGCCTAAAGTGAAAATTATTGATATGCGAGAAGAGCTGCAAAGTGGGGCTGATCAGAATTTCTCGACACCATTGCTAACAGCGATAAACCAACGATTACAGACTAAGCAGCAAAGTATTTTGATGCTTAATCGAAGAGGCTATTCTTCGTTTATTATGTGTCGTGATTGTGGGTTTGTGTTGAAATGTCCCAATTGTGATATTTCTTTAACTTTACACATGGATAGTCATAGTATGAAATGCCATTATTGTGGTCATGAAGAACCAATTCCCCAAATTTGTCCCAATTGTCACAGCCGTAAAATTCGATATTATGGCACAGGGACCGAGAAAGTTCAGCAGGAACTACAAACTCAATTTCCGAATGCACGTATTTTACGTATGGATGTAGACACAACTCGCCGTAAAGGTGCGCACGAAAGAATTTTACGGCAGTTTGGCAATCATCAGGCCGATATCTTACTTGGGACACAAATGATAGCGAAAGGGCTTGATTTTCCTGATGTCACATTGGTTGGCGTTTTGAATGCTGATACAGCGTTAGAATTACCCGATTTTAGAGCTAGTGAACGAACCTTTCAACTTTTGACCCAGGTAAGTGGTCGAGCTGGTCGAGCTGAGAAATTAGGTGAGGTCGTGATTCAAACCTTTAATCCGGACCATTACGCCATCCAGTTAGCGAAAACCCAAAATTATGAGAATTTTTTTCGAAAAGAAATGTATATTCGCCACCAAGGTAAATATCCGCCTTATTATTTTACGCTACAAATTACAGCCGCTCATAAAGAGGAAAAAATGGCTGCAGCAAAAATGTATGAAGTACTCAACGAATTACGTCCGTATTTAAGTGGTACTGCAATCGTCTTAGGACCAACACCAAAGCCGATTGCTCGAATTAAGGATAAGTATTATTATCAAATTGTAATTAAGTATAAAAATGAACCTAAGTTGCATGCAGCAGTTACCAAGATTCTACAGGAATCGCAAAGTGACTATCGGAAGGGCGTTCAATTGGCAATTGATGCACAGCCCCAGTCTTTTATGTAGCTTAGAAGTGAAAGTATGCGAGGAGATTAACTAATGAAATCTATTATTTTTATGGGAACACCGAAATTTGCAGCTCCCATTCTTACGCGTTTGATTGAAGACCCTAATTATGAGGTAGTGGCTGTTGTGACGCAGCCCGATCGTCGAACAGGCCGAAAGCATCAAATGACGCAATCACCCGTCAAACAAGTTGCGGTTCATAATCATATTCCTGTTTTTCAACCCGAAAAAATTAGCGGTTCTGAAGAAATGCAAACTCTGATTAATCTTCAGGCTGATTTGATTGTGACTGCGGCTTTTGGCCAATTTTTACCAATGAAGCTTATCAATTCAGTTAAAATTGCGGCAGTTAACGTTCACGCTTCGTTATTACCAAAATATCGTGGAGGGGCTCCTGTGCATTATGCCATTATGAATGGTGATGAGGAAACCGGCGTGACCTTGATATATATGGTTAAGAAAATGGATGCTGGCGAAATGTTGGCACAAAGTAAAATTAAAATTGAACCAACGGACGATGTAGGCTCAATGTTTGAAAAATTAAGTATTTTGGGCAGAAACTTATTAATAAAGACCTTGCCTAAATTGATTGCGGGTGAAATCACAAGTGTGGCTCAAGATGAATCACAAGTAACTTTTGCTCCCAATATTAAACCTGAAGAAGAGGAAGTTGACTTTACCAAATCAGCGCGTTTGGTAGATGCTAAAGTTCGTGCCCTTAGACCGTTTCCTGTGAGCTACATTATTTTAAATGGGGTTAGAACAAAACTCTGGGAAGTGTCGCTATTGCCACAAACAACGGAATTAAAACCTGGGCAAGTTGTAGAAAAAACGAAGCATAAATTGCTTGTTGCGACGGGTGATCATGGGGTTGTGAGTTTGGATCGTGTTCAACCAGCGGGCAAACCACAAATGGAGATCACAGATTATTTAAATGGAAGTCAGGAAGCGTTTTATGAGGGTGAACAGGTTATCAAATTATGATAGATAAACAAAAAAATCCACGCGCACTAGCAGTTGATATCCTCGTACGTATAAATAAAGGTGCTTACTCAAATATTGAGTTAAAACAAACGATTGCTAATAGTCAGTTATCTCAATTAGATATTAATTTATTAACGGAAATTGTTTATGGGGTCATGCAAAGAAAACTCACACTTGAGTACTATTTAACCCCTTTTATCGCTGACAAATCAGTTCAGGATTGGGTACAGGCTCTCTTATTAACGGCTGTTTTTCAACTACATTATTTAGATCGGGTCCCAACAAGGGCCATTTTTAATGAGAGCATCGAAATTGCAAAAACATATGGACACAAGGGTACACGGCTGTTTGTAACTGGTGTTTTGCATGCTATCCAAAGAAAAGGGTTGCCTGAACTGTCTGAAATCAAGGATCCCGTTCAATATCGCAGTGTGAAATATAGTATTGCACCGTGGATTGTCGCACAGCTAGATGCGCAGTTAGGCGAAGAAAAGACTGAAAAGATTCTCGCCTCAATTAATCAACCTGCCCATCAGGCAGTACGTGTGAACACGGAAAAAGTAACGGTTGCCAATGCTATTGATAAGTTAGGTCGGTTGGGTTATGAAGCTCATCCAAGTAAGGTGGCTGCAGATGGTATTCGTATGGTTAAAGGCAGTGTTGCCAATACGGAATTATTTAAAAATGGCACTTTAACGATTCAGGACGAAAGTGCCATGCTTGTTGCTGAAGCTATGCAGTTAAATACAGGGATGACAGTACTTGATGCATGTGCTGCACCGGGAGGCAAAACAACACATATTGCCCAAAAGCTTGGCGAAACTGGCTCGGTTTTAGCACTCGACCTTCATCCTAAAAAAGTGGCGTTGATTAAAGCTAATGCTGCGAGGATGGGACTAACTAATCAGATTACAGCTAAAACATTAGATGCTCGAAAAATTGACGAAATAGCTGATGATGAGACATTTGATCGAATTCTTGTGGATGCACCGTGTTCAGGAATTGGACTTATTCGAAGAAAACCGGAAATTCGTTATGAAAAATCTCTTCAGGATAGCCAAAATTTACACAAAATTCAAATTGCAATTTTAAATGCGATTGCCGCAAAATTAAAAAAGAACGGTATAATAACATACAGTACTTGTACAATATTGAAACAAGAAAATGAAGAAACAATTACAGATTTTCTAACACTTCATCCTGAATTTGAATTGATTCAGACTTTAACGGACAAACAAATAAAAGCATCTAGATCAGAGCCTTATTTAAATATTTATCCCGATGACTTTGAAACCGATGGCTTTTTTATTGCTTGTTTAAAAAAGAGAGCGTGATTAATCATGAAATACGCGTTTCAATCTGACATTGGTAATCATCGAGATGAAAATCAAGATTACGTAGGCGTGTTTAAGAATAAAAAGGACGTTTTATTTAGTATTGTAGCTGATGGGATCGGTGGCCGTCAGGGCGGTGACGTGGCCTCTGAAATGGCCGTTTCTCACCTTGGTTACCTTTTTCAAAATACGGACTTTACGGACGCTTTAAATGCCATTAAATGGTTACAAACTGAGGTTACCCAGGAGAACGATGAAATTTTAGAAACCTCACAGAAATATTCAGACTTAAACGGCATGGGCACAACGATTGTGGTTACAATCATATTGAGAAATCAGTTTATTGTCGCACATTTAGGGGATAGTCGATGTTACCTATTCAAAAAAAACGAATTAAAACAATTAACTTCAGATCATTCATTGGTAAATGAACTGATTAAGCAAGGACAGTTGTCACCTGAGGAAGCGCGTAATCACCCACAAAAAAATATTATTACAAAAACACTAGGAATTTCGACTAATTCTGATATAGACGTCCATACATATGTGTGGAAAAAGCAGGACCAAATTCTCCTATGTACAGATGGGCTTACTAATATGGTGAGTGACCAGACTATTGCAAATGTTTTGGCTAGTTCAGTTAGTTTAGAGGAAAAATGTCTAAAGCTAATTGAGTTTGCCAATCAGGCGGGCGGACGCGACAATGTGACTGTGCTTATCATGCAAGCGGATGACGAGGTGAATGAGTAGATGACACCAAATCAGACACTAAACGGACGCTATCGTATCATTGGCTCACTTGGCGAAGGCGGAATGGCAGACGTCTATCTAGCTCATGATTTAATTTTAAACCGAAATGTGGCTGTGAAATTACTACGTTTTGATTTGCAAAATGATGATAAAACCATCCAGCGTTTTCAAAGAGAGGCGCTTTCGACAACTGAGTTGGTCCACCCTAATATTGTGAGTGTATACGATGTGGGGACAGATAACGGGCTTCATTACTTAGTGATGGAGTACGTTGACGGGACTGATCTAAAGCAATACATTAAAACACATTTTCCAATACCATACCAGCAAGTTGTAGATATTATGGAGCAAATCCTGAGTGGTGTAGCTACGGCTCATGCACATGATATTATCCATCGAGATTTGAAACCGCAGAACGTGTTAATGGATAAGAATGGGAATGCGAAAATTTCGGATTTTGGGGTTGCTCTGGCACAAGAGGAACAGACCTTAACTCAAACTAATGCAGTGGTGGGCTCTGTTCACTATCTATCGCCAGAACAAGCGCGTGGGCATTTAGCAACGAAACGGTCAGATATTTATTCGCTAGGAATTATATTGTATGAAATGCTGACAGGACGAGTTCCTTTTGAGGGTGAAAATGCTGTTTCCATTGCAATTAAACATTACCAAAACCAAATTCCCTATGTGAGAGATTTTGATCCACGCATTCCTCAAGCATTGGAGAATGTGGTTTTAAAAGCCACTGCTAAAAATCCGTTTGACCGTTATAATAACGTGACCGAAATGGCAACAGACTTGAGTACAGCACTCTCTGTTAAAAGAGCTGACGAAAAACGTTTTGTAGCACCATCGGTTACAGACCAAACGATCATAGCAGACGCTTCAGTTTTTGAATCAGCGAGTAAGGATGTTGCTGAAATTAAGGCGATTTCACAAAAAAAGACACAGACACCTGAAACCAAGCCAAGCGTTAAAAAAAGAAGAAATCGCCATCCGTTACGAAAAAAAATTGCCATTTTCTTCGGCTTATTAGTTTTGTTTGTTAGTGGTATTGCCATTGCTTTTTATCTCAGCTTTCCCAAGGTCGTTACCATTCCGAACGTAACTGGAATGACTCAAATCCAAGCAACCGAAACTTTAAAGAATCATGATCTTAAAGTGGGACGGATTACGAAAACGGGCAGTCAAAAAGTTGCTTATAAACGCGTTGTTGAAACATTACCTACTAAGAAGAAACAAGTGCAAGCTGGCGTTACGGTCAACATTGTGATGAGCGAAGGACCTAATAGTTATGTGGTAGGAAATTATATTGGCAGCTCCTATACTCAGGTTGCTAAGCATTTACGGGCAAAAGGTTTCAAAGTTCAAAGAGACGTTGTGCAAACAACCCAATTTGACCGTGGGAAGATCATTTATCAAAGTGTTGTGCCGGATCAAGTTGTGGTACCAAGGGTCACAACTATTCGTTTTTCTGTCGCTAATTAATAACTGGAGGGTTTTATGCAAAGAGGACAAATTATTCAATCGCTAAGCGGCTTTTATGATGTCAATAGTGAGGGGAAAACATATCGAACAAGAGCCCGGGGAAATTTTCGAAAGCAAAAAATTTCACCATTGGTTGGTGACTGGGTAGAATTCGAACGGCAAGAAACTGGTGAGGGCTACATTTTAAAAATAGCGTCTAGAAAAAATCAATTAGTTCGTCCGCCTTTGGCTAATATTGATCAAGCGGTTGTTGTGACAGCCTGCGTTCAACCGGATTTTTCGACTAATTTATTGGACCGTCAGTTAGTGACCCTAGAAGAAAAACATATTCGGCCAATTATTTATTTTACAAAGGGCGATCTGACCCCTGTAACAAAACGAGCAGCATTAACTCAAGTTGCCGAAGATTATCGAAAAATTGGATATGAAGTTTACTTGGATTGGCAAGCTTTTCTGCCGAGTTCAATTGCTGCCTTGAAGGCAGATTTTTCGGAACAACTGACCATTTTTATGGGCCAAACTGGTGCTGGAAAGTCGACACTTTTGAATCAGATAGATTCGAATTTAAAATTGCAAACCGGGGATGTCTCACAAGCTTTGAATCGTGGTAAGCACACAACTCGGAAAGTTACCTTGTTTTCAATCGGAAACGGTCTTGTTGCGGACACACCAGGTTTTTCAAGTTATACTGTGTTTGAAATGCAACTGAAAGAATTAAAAAATCTGTTTCCGGAAATCGAGAAGACAGGTATTAATTGTCGTTTTCGCGAATGCTTGCATATTAATGAGCCAAATTGTGCTGTAAAAGCAGCGGTTGAAGCTGGCCATATTCGGCAAAGCCGCTATGATAATTATGTTCAATTTTTTAATCTAATTAAAGCTCAAAAACCAGATTATGAACGAAAAGGGTATTCAAAGAAAGGGAGGAAATAACCTATGATTAAAGTTGCACCATCAATTTTAAGCGCAAATTTTGTTGATTTAAAGCCTGATATCGAAGTTGCTCAAAAAGGTGGAGCGGACCTTTTACATATTGATGTCATGGATGGACAGTTTGTTCCTAACTTAAGTTTTGGTCCTGGAATGGTAGCAGCCATTAGACCGATCACAAGTATGCCTCTGGATTGCCATTTAATGATTGAAAATCCAGAGAGATTTGTAAGTCAATTTTGTGAAGCAGGAGCTGATATTGTGGGTGTCCACGTTGAGAGTACACCACATATCTATCGTGCATTAGAAATGATAAAGCAGCACGGTGTCAAAGCAGAAGTTGTGTTGAATCCGGGAAGTCCGGTTAGTTTGATTCAAGATGTGTTACCAATTGTAGATCAAGTGCTTGTCATGACAGTTAACCCAGGATTTGGTGGACAAAAATTCATCGCACAGATGACCTCAAAAATACAACAGCTCAACCAACTTCGTCAAACTGGAGAAAACGATTTTAAAATTGAAGTTGACGGAGGTATAAATGATGACACGGTGGGTGAGGTATATCAAGCAGGAGCTGATATTGCTGTGGCTGGTTCGTATGTCTTTAATAGTGAGGATCCCATTGCGCAAATCAAAAAATTAAAATTAAGGACCAAGTCATGAAGCTGGTCAATATTTTAGCAGGTAGTCCGCAACTACCAGATCTCCCAATTGATTTTACAAATGATGTGAATTGGATTGGTGTGGATCGAGGAAGCTTAACACTATTAGAACACGGTATCATTCCCACGTTGGCAGTTGGTGATTTTGATTCAATGAGTGAGGATGAGTTGAGGCGGGTTAAAAACCGGGTTGGTAAAATCATCCAAGTCGACCCGGTTAAGGACGACACCGACACTGAACTGGCTTTATCACAAGCTTTTGAGAAGTATCATGCCAATTTTGTGAATTTGTACGGCATATCTGGTGGACGCCTGGATCACTTTTTGAGTAATTTTTTAATGGTCTTAAAACCACGATTCAATCAATATGCACAGAAGATAAAAATGATTGACCAGCAGAATATAATTCGTTTTTTTAAACCAGGACATCACCAAATACAAGCAGTAGCTGGTTATAAGTATTTATCTTTCATCACGCTAGGAGCTGTACAGGAGTTGACGCTACCGGATGAAAAATATAGGCTACAGGATCAAATTGATCCGTACCCGACAGCCTATGTGAGCAATGAATTTGTTCAACCAACGGCAAATTTTAGTTTCACTTCCGGAACGGTAGCAGTTATTTACAGTCGTGATCTTAAAAAAGAACAATAAAAAAGATTGAAGCTTTTAAAAGCTTCAATCTTTTTTATGCACGTTTAATTTTGCCTGATTTCAATGCTCGAGCAGAAACCCAAACACGTTTAGGTTTTCCATCCACAAGAATGCGGACCTTATGCAAATTTGGTTTCCAGCTTCGGCGACTGTGGTTCAAAGCATGTGAACGTGTGTTACCAAAGTGGGTACGACGACCGGTGACAAAGTCTTTTGCCATTTTAAAATCCTCCTTTGTCGCTTCTATATTTATCATAGAATTCTTTTTAACTCACCTAAATAACTTATCATAGATGTCGCACGATTGCAATACTTTTCTTTCAAGTAATTTTACTTGACAGTTGTTTTAAATCGCATTTCTTAAAAAAATAAGGTGACGTTAGTAAAAGACCTGTAACCATTTAGAATTCTTGAGTTCTTTGGTAAAATACTAATATGACGTGTGTTTTAGGGAAGTTACCCTAAAGGTCGATAAAAGATAGTTGCGTTTATCGCATTGTTGAAGTATGGTAAAATATCGTTGATATCTGAAGTACGATTTTAAGGAGGCTATTTAAGATGGCTGTAAAAATTCAAACTAAAAATGGCACGGTTGATGTGTCAAATGATGTAATTGCTACTGTCGTTGGCGGCGCTGCAACTGATAATTATGGTGTAGTAGGCATGGCAAGTAAAAATCAAATTCGTGATAACTTAAATGAAATTTTACGAAAAGAAAACTATGCTAAAGGTGTTGTTGTCCGACAACAAGACAATGGTGTCGCAATTGATGTTTATATCGTTGTCAGTTACGGAACAAAAATTTCGGAAGTTTCGAAAAATGTTCAATCGAAAGTAAAATATAATTTGGAATCGATGTTAGGTGTTTCAGCAAACTCTGTGAACGTTTTTGTCCAGGGTGTAAAAGTATTAGAAGCCTAGATATGCAGGACTAAAACGAGGAGGAAATTAGAATTGAAAGTAGTCACTACTGAAATTACTAACCAAGAATTTGATCAAATGATCCAAGCGAGCGCTCGAAAGTTAAAAAAGAACGCAGATTTCATTAACTCATTAAATGTCTTTCCTGTTCCCGATGGTGATACGGGAACTAATATGAGCTTATCAATGGAAAGCGGCGCAAAGTATGAAATGGATGAACCTAGCGAGCATGTAGGAAAATTGGCTGCAGCTTTAGCAAAGGGATTGTTAATGGGTGCCCGAGGAAATTCCGGCGTTATCCTTTCACAAATTTTTCGAGGCTTTTCAAAAAGCGTGGCTGATAAAGCAACTTTAAATGCTAATGATTTGGCCCAAGCTTTTGCAGATGGCGCTCAAACGGCATATAAGGCGGTTATGAAGCCAACTGAGGGAACTATTCTAACCGTTGTCCGAGAAGCGGCTAAGGCAGGTAAAGACGTTGCTGAAGAACAAGGTGATGTTGTTTCCGTAATGGATGCTGTGACGCAAGCTGGTAAGGAAGCTCTTAAAAAAACGACGGATCTTCTTCCTGTGTTAAAAGAAGTGGGTGTTGTCGATTCCGGTGGTCAGGGCTTAACTTTTGTTTTTGACGCCTTTGATGATGTTTTGAATGGTCGAACAGAAGCAGAAGTTGAACAACCAGATGAAGAGCAAATGGACGAGATGGTGGAAGCTAAGCATCATCAAAGTGTTCAGGGAAAAATTGATCCCGCCGATATTAAATTTGGCTATTGTACTCAAATTATGGTGCGAATTGGCAAAGGGTTGCAAGTTACGCAAAAATTTGATTATGATACCTTCTATAATTATTTGGCAAAATTGGGTGATTCGCTTTTGGTTGTCAACGATGAAGATGTTGTTAAAGTGCATGTTCACACAGAGCATCCAGGTAAAGTTTTAGCATGGGGGCAACAATTTGGTGACTTGGCTACGGTTAAAGTAGACAATATGCGTCAACAACAAGAAGAGATCATTGAAAAAGATGACCAACAAGAAGCAAGTCAACCGGTCCTTGAAACCAATGGGACGGCCATTATTGCAATTGCTTCCGGTGCAGGAGTGGATAAGTTATTCCGCAGTTTGGGCGTGACTCACATTATTAGTGGCGGTCAGACTATG
Source organism: Pediococcus cellicola (assembly GCF_001438655.1). Lineage (GTDB taxonomy): Bacteria > Bacillota > Bacilli > Lactobacillales > Lactobacillaceae > Pediococcus > Pediococcus cellicola. Next base: position 230,048 of record NZ_JQBR01000001.1, on the reverse strand, counting down.
AATCCTAGCACGGCTGACATTGTGACTGCAATTAATCAGTCAAATGCCAAACGGGCAATTATCTTGCCTAATAATAAAAATATCTTTTTGGCAGCGGAACAAGCAGTGAAGGTTGCAGACATTCCAGCTGAAATTGTCCATAGTCGAAATATTTCCCAAGGAATGACAGCTTTAATGGGCTTCAATCCAGATAATGATTTGGCTACCAATGTGACCAGCATGGAAGATAATTTGTCCGCGGTCAAAAATGGTGAGGTCACGACTGCAATCCGGGATACTACGGTGCAAGGCCGAACAATTAAAAAAGGCGATTTCATGGGAATCATCGATGGAAACATTGAGACAACTCAAAAAACACGTCTGGAAGCTGCGATTGCTATGGTCAAGTTGATGCTGGATGAAGATAGCGAAATTGTGACTATCATTTACGGTAAAGATGCTAAAAAGACTGAGGCTGAGAAGCTTGAAAAAGCGATCAACGAAATGGATGATGAATTAGAGATCGAAATTCATGAAGGTGATCAACCTGTTTATCCATTTATTGTTTCAGTTGAATAATTGATGTTAGAGGTGGGCATACGCCGCCTCTTTTTGTAGTTAGGGAGTCAAAATGATGGCTGAAAAGACACTTTTTTCCCCAGTTTCGCAACTGGAAGGCGTAGGATTACAACGCGAGCAGGCATTAAATGAGCTGGGAATTTATACAATTGAAGATTTGCTATACTATTTTCCGTTTCGGTATGAAGACCTTCGTCCTCAAAATATGACTGACTTAGTTGATCAACAGAAGGTGACTCTTGAAGGAAAAATTGCTTCAGAACCTATTATTGCGCGGTACGGGCGAAAGAAAAACCGAATTAACTTTCGCCTTTTAACGGAGCAAGAGTCGGTCATGGTCACTTTTTTTAATCAGCCTTGGTTAAAAAAACAATTAGTCATAGATCAAAAAATTGCAGTTTACGGGAAATGGGATGCGCGAAGAAGAAGTCTCACTGGGATGAAATTATTACCATTTTTGTCTTCCGAATCTGGTGAAATTGATCCGATTTACCCTGCTAATCAGCATATTCGACAAGGAACAATTAAAAAATTGGTCATTCAAGCTTTTGAGGCTTATCGAGATCAAATTGAAACGATTATTCCAGCAGCTTTAATAAAAAAATACCGATTGGTGAATCGCCAAACAATGGTGCATGACTTGCATTTTCCTGAAAACTTAAAAGTAGCTAAAGCAGCAAGACGTACGGCTACTTTTGAAGAATTCTTTTTATTTCAAATGGAACTTCAGGTTTTAAAGAAACGAGACCAAACTGAAAACGGGACAATAATTAACTATCATGTTGATAAGTTGAAGGCTTTCATTGCGGGACTCCCGTATGAATTGACGGACGCTCAAAAGCGAGTGGTCAACGAAATTTGTGCGGATTTAAAGCGTCCTATCAGAATGAATCGTCTGTTGCAAGGTGATGTCGGGAGTGGAAAAACAATTGTTGCTGCCGTTGCGATGTATGCTGCCATTACAGCAGGGTACCAAACAGCTTTAATGGCTCCCACCGAAATTCTTGCGGAACAACATGCTAATAATCTGACAAAAATATTTGCTGGGACGGACGTTAACATTGGGCTTTTAACAGGTGCCTCTGGATCAAAATCAAAACAGCGTCGCGCCTTATTAGACGGCATTGCAGATGGGCAAATTAATTTAGTGATTGGGACACATGCTTTGATTCAAGATGATGTCGTGTTTTCGAATTTGGGCTTAGTGATTATTGATGAGCAACATCGTTTTGGAGTTAAACAACGAGAAACGTTACGTAAAAAAGGACCTAAAGTTGACGTTTTGGCAATGACAGCAACCCCCATCCCAAGGACTTTGGCTATTACCGCGTATGGGGAAATGGATGTTTCAATTATTGATCAAATGCCTAATGGACGGAAACCAGTGCGAACTAGTTGGGTAAAAAGTAGCGACGTTGGTGGCATGCTTACGTTTGTAAAAAAGCAATTTGCGGCCGGACATCAAGCCTTCGTGGTGACTCCTTTAATTGAGGAGTCGGAGTCACTAGATTTAAAAAACGCAATGGCACTGTATGAACAGCTTAAAAGTGAGTTTGCTCCAGACTATCAAGTTGGGCTTTTACATGGCCGGATGAAACCGGAAGAAAAAGATCAAATTATGACTGATTTCAAAGCAAATCGCTATCAATTACTAGTTTCAACGACCGTTATTGAAGTTGGGGTGGATGTCCCTAATGTCACGGTCATGATTATTTATGACGCTGATCGTTTTGGGCTAGCTCAATTACACCAACTACGTGGACGAGTTGGACGAGGAAAAGATCAGGCATACTGCATTTTAGTTGCTGATCCCAAAAATGAGACGGGAATTAAGCGAATGAAAATTATGACCCAGTCTAATGATGGATTCAAAATTTCTGAAGCAGATTTGCAGTTACGTGGTTCAGGTGATGTTTTTGGTAGTAAGCAATCTGGTATTCCTGAGTTTCGAATTGGTGATCCAGTCGTGGATATTGGTGCGTTGCAAACCGCACAACTGGAAGCTAACAAAATTGTGCAACAAGCAGATTGGCATACAAAACCTGATTTTAAGCCTTTAAGTCGGTATTTAGATATGATGATGCAAAAAAATGCAAATTTCGATTAAAAATGAAAAGGAATCGAGGAATCAAAATGAAAGTAGCAATTGATGCAATGGGCGGGGATTATGCCCCTGAAAAAATTGTTCAAGGTGTGGAATTGGCACGTGATCAGTATCCGGATCTTAGATTTATCTTATTCGGGAAGGAAAGTAAGATCAAAGCTTTCTTAAAGAATGGAGAGCGCATTACGATCGTTCATACGGATTCAGAGATTGCGATGGGTGATGAACCAGTTCGTGCCGTTCGTCAAAAGAAGACGTCTTCTTTAGTTTTGGCTGCACAAGCGGTTAAAGATGGTAAGGCCGATGCACTTTTTTCAGCAGGCAATACAGGGGCTTTATTGGCAGCCAGCCTGTTTATTATCGGCAGAATTAAAGGTGTCGATCGTCCAGGGATGACAACTACTTTACCAGCTTTAGCCGGACCAGAAGATTCATTTACAATGTTGGATGTCGGTGCAAATGCGGAAAGCAAAGTTAAGAATATGCACCAATTTGCCATTTTAGGGAACTTTTATAGTGCTAATGTGATGGGGGTGACGAACCCTAGGATTGCATTGTTAAATAATGGTACTGAAGAAGACAAAGGAGATCCCTTGCATAAGGAAACCTATCAGATCTTGAGCGATGATACTCATCTGAATTTCGTGGGTAATATTGAGTCTCGTGAATTGTTAAATGGTAAGGCGGATGTTGTTGTCACTGATGGCTTTACGGGCAATGCCGTTTTAAAAAACACAGAAGGAACAGCGCTCTCCATGCTGAAATTACTCAAACATACGATTTTAGATTCTGGGGTTCAGGGCAAACTTGGCGGACTTTTATTGAAACCAGCCTTTAAACAGGTGCAAAACAAGATGGACTATTCCAAACATGGTGGTGCCGTCTTATTGGGGGTGAAAGCGCCAGTGGTTAAAGCCCATGGTTCAAGCAATGAAATTCAGGTTTACCATGCCTTAAGGCAGTTAAGATCAATGGTTGCTGCGAACTTAACTAAAAATTTGGCTGACTATTTTGCGACACGTCCTAAAGAATAGAAATTAAAATTCTGTTGATTTTGGTGGACAAGACCGAAGAAAAACATTAAACTTATCTTTTGTAATTAAATGATTAAGGAGTAACCCATGACTAAAGAAGAAGTATTTAATAAGATTTCCGATATTATTGTCGATCACTTTGATGTTGACAAATCTAAGATTACCAACGACTTAAACTTCAAAACAGATTTAAACGCTGATTCAATCGATATTGTTGAATTTGTTCTGGAATTGGAAGATGCATTCGGAGCAGAAATCTCGGATGAGGATGCAGAAAAGCTTTCAACAGTTGGACAAGCAGTCGATTTTATTACGGCTAATCAAAAAAAATAAATATAACGCTAACAGATTGAGACTGGAACATGAGTGTTCTGGTCTCAATTTGTTTTACGTTGCCTGAAAGTAGGCAGTTTCACGAAAAAAAGATATAATGTTAAGGTGAGTGTTTAAGAAGGGATGAAAAACTTGAAAAAAACGGTTGATGAAGAGTTAAAAAAGAATTTTCAAATTGAATTTCATGATGAACGGTTGCTTGACGAAGCACTTACACAAGCTTCGTATGTTAATGAGCATCCGAATCAAGGATTGAAATTTTACGAACGGATTGAATTTTTGGGAGACGCAGTTTTACAATTAATTGTCTCTGAATATATTTTTAAACGTTATCCAGAAATGCCACAAGGAAAATTAACCAGATTGAGAGCGGCAATGGTTTGTGAAGCGAGTTTTAGCCAATTTGCCCGTGAATGTCATTTGGACCAGTATATTTTGCTAGGTAAAGGGGAAGAGAAAGCTGGGGCCCGTAATCGAGATTCGCTTCTTTGTGATATTTTTGAATCATTTGTTGGGGCGGTATATTTGGATCAAGGACGCGAAACAGTTGAACGTTTTGTGCACCAAGTTATTTTTCCGAAACTTGACACTGGTGCATTCGACCATGTGATCGATTATAAAACGAATTTGCAAGAATTTCTGCAACGTAATGGTGATGTGTTGATTCGCTATGATTTGGTTAACGAGGCAGGTCCGGATAACGATCTAGATTTTCAAGTTGCGGTCTTTGCCGATAAGCAAAAGCTTGGTGTTGGTTATGGTAAGTCAAAAAAATTGGCAGAGCAGGATGCAGCCAAAAATGCTTTGCAAGAATTACGTGTTAAAAATGCCTAGATTAGGAGTTTGATATTCATGAAACTTAAGTCCTTACAAATAAGCGGCTTTAAGTCTTTTGCAGATAAAACCACCATTAATTTTGAAGACGGTATTACTGGAATTGTGGGACCTAACGGAAGTGGTAAAAGTAACATTATTGAAGCCGTTCGTTGGGTGATGGGGGAACAGTCTGCTAAAAGCTTGCGTGGAGGCAAAATGCCTGATGTGATATTTTCAGGATCTGAAAGCCGACAAGCCCTTAACCGAGCAGTGGTAACGATCACTTTTGATAATACGGATCATTTTTTGGCGACCGATTATACTGAAGTAAGTGTGACGCGAAAGTTGTTTCGTAATGGAGATAGCCAGTATTTAATTAATCAAAGTGAGTGTCGCCTAAAGGATGTTTTAAATCTTTTTATGGATACTGGTTTGGGCCGTGACTCATTTTCGGTGATCTCACAGGGTCGAGTTGAAGAAATCTTCAATAGCAAACCGGAAGAACGGCGTACAATCATTGAAGAAGTTGCGGGAATCTTAAGCTATAAGCAGGATAAGCAAAAAGCAGAAGCAGAGCTAACCAAAACGAACGATTATTTAGATCGTGTTAGCGACCTCATTGCCGAGCTACAATCGCAATTAGATCCATTGGAAGAACAAAGTAGTTTAGCCAAAGATTACTTAGATCAAAAAGAGACGTTTGACAAACTGGAAAAAACGCGTTTAGTGTACACCATTGATCAGTTACAGCAACAAAACATAAAAGCAACGAGTGATATTAAAGACGCCACTCAGTTAGTTAAACAGTATCAAGATAAAAAAACAGCCCTATCAGCTGATGTTGTGCACTTAAAACAAGAGCGGACAGAGTTAGAGTCACAAAAGGATCAGTGCCAAGCGGAGCTCCTAACGGTTACGAAAAGGTATGAAAGTTTATCAGGTCAGCAAAATTTAGATTCGGAAAAAAATAAGTATCAGCAGCAACAACTTGATCAGTTGGCAAAAACGATCAAAACGAATCAGGCCAAATTGGATGCGTATCAGCAACAAAAGACCGTTTTAGATGCGGAAGTCAAAAAAAGGCAAGCTGAAGTTACTGATTTAAAAACGCAGCTAAAAAGTTTGTCGACCCGCGAACTTCAACGTAAGCAAAAAGCCATTCAAGCAAAAATTGAACAGCTACAGGCTACTTACATTGAGAAAATGCAAGCAGTCGCCCAGGTTCATAATGAGCAAGTTAATTTAAAAAAGTCTTATGAACAAGATAGCCAACAACAGCGGCACGTAAATGCCGATCTCTTAAAGTTGGAAGACAATCTAAACGAGATCACTGAAGCTCATAAAGAGCAACAACGAGTGGTTGAAGTAAACAAAAAGCAAGCCGAACTTTCGGAGACAGAACTAAAAAAAGATTTAGATGCGTATCAAAAATTGGCAGCAAGTCAAAAGCAGAGCCAGGACAGCTGGTTAGATGCTGTACGGATCTATCAACAAGCAAAAACACGTTTGGAGACTTTAAGTAGTTCAGAAGTCGAATTACGTGGCTTCTATCAAGGCGTTCAAAATGTTTTAAAACGGCAGGCTGACTTTCAAGGCCTAATTGGGGTGGTTTCAGATCTAATTGAGGTGCCAGATAAATATACCAAAGCGATCGAAACGGTTTTGGGTGGTCAGCTACAACATTTGGTGACTCAAGATGATCAAAATGCTCGGCAAATTATTCAATATTTAACACAACACAAAGCAGGCCGGGTTACAGTTTTGCCATTATCCAGAATTCGCCCTAAACAAATACCCGCAACAGTTCGCCAAACTATTTTAAAACAGGCAGGTGTCGAAGGTGTGGCGGCTGATTTGGTGATGACTAAGCCAAATCTAACATTGGTGAAACAATATCTGCTAGGGAATATCTTGATTGCGTCAGATTTAAAGCAGGCTTCTGAATTGAGTAAAAGTTTACCGATGCGTCTAAAAATTGTGACGTTGAATGGCGAAATTATTAATCCAACAGGATCCATGACGGGTGGCGTTAATCGTCATCAAAATGCGGGGTTGTTGACACAAAAACAGATCCGTGCGGATTTACAAAAGCAAGTCACCCAAATGCAACGTGAGTTGACCAATCGAGAAGCACTGGTTAATGACTTTAAAGAACGTCTGGCATTAGCCGAAACGAAAGGCACCGAACAGCGACAGCTATTTAATAAAAATAATGATGCTTACAAAGATGCCAAAACACAGCTGGAAATTTTGGAAAACCAAATGCAAGATTTACAACGTCGCATTACGGCTGTTAGATACGAGTCAGGACAAAACGAGTCGCTAAATCGTGATTTCTCAACCGAAAGTGAACGCTTAAATAAACAGGAAAACCAATTGAAAGCAGAACTACAGGATCTTTCTGATGCCACGAAAGACCAAAAAAAGGCGTTAGAAAATTTGAGAGAAACACAAGAAAAGGGACAAAAGGTTACTGCTCAATATCAAGAAAAGTTAACAACGGCACGTGTTCAGTTGGCGCAAGTGAAAGCAAATTTGGCAAGTTTGACGGATAATATTGATGCCGTGGTTAAGTTACTCACAGCAGATCAGCTGAAACAGGCACAGTTAAGACAAAATCAACAGACACAAGGATCGAGACGTCATGTCACCCAGCAGGAATTAGCTGAAAACAAGTCCCAAATTGAAAGGCTTCAGAAAGATTTAAATTTAAGCAAAACAAAGCTATCTAATTTGGAAAAAGAACTTACTCAAAAAGAACAGGATTTACAACGTGTTCAGGAACTTAGCTCAGTGGCGGCAGATGATTTACAAGCAATTCAGATAAAGGCCACGCATTTGACGGAACAAATTGACCACGCATTAGGTGCATTAAGCGAAAAATATCAAGTCAGTTTTGAACTTGCTCAACAACAAAGTCTCGCTATTAGTCAGGAACAATTGCAGACAGATCTTAAGTTGGCAAAAAAGGGACTTGAGGAGATTGGCGAAGTTAATGTTGGGGCCATCGAAGAGTATCAACGTGTTTCTAGTCGCTACCAATTTCTTAACGATCAAAAAAATGATTTAATGACCTCGCAAAAACAGTTATTAGAAACTATCAACGAGATTGATGCTGAGGCAGCAACCCGCTTTAAACGAACTTTTGATAAAATTTCGGTCTCATTTTCAAAAGTTTTTGTTCGCATGTTTGGCGGTGGAAAAGCAAAATTGGAGCTAACAGATCCTGATCACTTACTGACTACAGGAGTGGAAATAAAGGCACAGCCGCCTGGCAAAAAATTCCAACGCTTGAGTCTCCTTTCTGGTGGCGAGCGTGCTTTAACGGCGATTACCTTATTATTTTCCATCTTGGAAGTCAACCCAGTTCCTTTTTGTATTTTAGACGAAGTAGAAGCTGCTTTTGATGATGCCAATGTGACACGTTTTGCTGACTACTTACGTAATTTTAGACATCAGACCCAGTTCGTGGTGATTACACATCGAAAGGGGACAATGGTGGAATGTGATGTCTTGTATGGGGTGACTATGCAGGAATCTGGCATTTCAAAGATGGCATCGGTATCGTTAGAAGATGTTTCACGAAAGGAGACCCAAATATAATGAGTTTATTCGGACGTAGAAAGAAAAAGAAGCTTGAACAACAAGCATTAGAACAACAAGTTTTAGAGCAACAAGCAGCAAAAAAAGTTGCAGAAGATAAAAATAATGCCGCCGCTTCATCAGCTGAAAAAGTTTCTCAACTTAATCCAGACGAGATTACGACTCAAGATGCTGAAGAAGTAGATCGTTATAATCGTGGGTTGGAAAAATCCCGTCGCACGTTTGGTCAAAAACTTACAGCTTTATTTACTAATTTTAGTGGCGTAGATGATGACTTTTATGACGATTTGGAAGAAACCCTAATTGGTGCGGATGTCGGATTTGAAACAGCCGTTCAAATTAGCGATGAGGTGCGCGAAGATATTGAGACTAATCACGTGACCGACCAAAAGCAAATTGCAAACCTAATCGTGGCTAAACTGGTTTCACTATACACTCGTAACGGTACCGAAGAGGATAATCATTTGGTCTTCGCGACAGAAGGGCCCAGCGTATTTCTATTTGTTGGTGTCAATGGTGTTGGAAAGACCACCAGTATAGGAAAGTTAGCAAGTCGATTCAAAAAGCGTGGAAAAAAAGTCTTGCTTGCCGCCTGTGATACTTTTCGTGCGGGAGCTATTGAACAACTGCAAGAATGGGGAAAACGCGATGGCGTGACAGTGGTCGCTGGACCAGAAAAAAGTGATCCAGCTGCAATTGTGTTTGACGCGGTTCAAAAAGCTAAAAAAGAGAATTATGATTTGGTCTTAGTTGACACTGCGGGCCGTCTTCAAAATAAAGTTAATTTGATGAAAGAGCTAGATAAAATGCGTCGTGTCATTACACGTGAGATTCCTCATGCACCACAAGAAATTCTGCTTGTTTTGGATGCCACAACGGGTCAAAACGCGATGAATCAGGCAAAAGTATTTCAAGAAACGACAGATGTTACAGGCATTATTTTAACAAAACTAGATGGAACGGCTAAAGGCGGAATTGTGCTAGCTATTCGTAATCAACTTCATCTTTCAGTGAAGTATGTCGGTCTTGGGGAGCAAGTTGATGATTTGAGTCCCTTTTCACCCAAAGAATTTGTTGATGGCTTATTTAGCGGCTTTTTGGAAACAAACAAATAGAAAGTTGTGTGAACGATGGAAATCGAGAAAAATAATCGCATAAATTTCCTGTTTGAGTTTTATGGCAGTTTACTTACCAAAAAACAACGTAATTATATGCAACTTTATTATGCCGATGATTATTCATTGGGTGAAATTGCTGAAAATTACGCTGTTAGTCGACAAGCAGTGTATGATAATATTAAGAGGACTGTTCAAATACTTGAGGATTACGAAGAAAAATTGCATATTTTTGGCGATTTCTTGGCTCGTAACCATCAAACGGATCGCTTATTAACTTATGTGCAAGAAAAGTATCCGCACGATCAAACACTTCTCCAATTAGTAAATAATCTGGAATCTATTGAAGCGAAATGAAAGGTAGGGAGTACCCATGGCTTTTGAAAGTTTAACAGAACGACTTCAAAATGCTTTTAGCAAGTTAAGAAAAAAAGGTAAAATTTCTGAAACAGATTTACGAGGTGCGATGCGTGAAATTCGCTTGGCCCTTTTAGAGGCGGATGTTAATTTTACTGTCGTTAAAAATTTTGTCAAAACCGTACGCGACAAAGCTATCGGAGCAGATGTTTTAAAGGGACTTAATCCGACCCAACAAATTGTTAAAATTGTAAATGATGAATTAGTTGCCATTATGGGTGACCAAGCGGTCGACTTGAATAAGTCACCAAAAATTCCAACGATTATCATGATGGTGGGGTTGCAAGGTGCTGGGAAGACGACGACGGCTGGTAAATTAGCTTTAAAGTTAAAAAATGAGCAAAAAGCACGGCCACTCATGATTGCAGGCGACGTTTATCGTCCAGCGGCGATTGATCAGTTGGTGCAGGTGGGTCAACAGATTGACGTTCCTGTTTTTCAAATGGGCACAGATGTAGATCCTGTTGAAATTGTTCGGCAAGGTTTGCAAAAGGCTTCTGAAGAAAAAAATGATTATGTCATTATTGATACGGCTGGTCGCTTACAAATCGATGAAAAGCTGATGGACGAACTGGCGCGGATCAAGGCGTTAGCAAATCCAAATGAAATTCTTTTGGTTGTCGATGCGATGACAGGGCAAAATGCTGTTAATACCGCGGAAGGATTCAATGATCGACTTGATGTGACTGGTGTCGTTTTGACGAAACTAGATGGCGATACCCGTGGTGGTGCTGCGCTTTCTATTCGAGCCGTCACAGGCAAGCCAATTAAGTTTATTGGTCAGGGCGAAAAAATGACCGATTTGGATGTTTTCCATCCTGATCGTATGGCTTCGCGAATTCTCGGTATGGGCGATATGCTCACCTTAATCGAGAAAACCCAAAAAGAGTATGATGAAAAACAAGCGCAGGAAGTTACCCAAAAGATTAAAGAGAATACGTTTGATTTTAATGATTTTGTAGATCAAATGGATCAAATGCAAAATATGGGCTCTATGGAAGACATTATGAAGATGATTCCAGGAATGGCTAATAATCCCGCTCTTAAAAATGTGAATATTGATCCAAAAGATATGGCGCATATGAAAGCTATTGTCTATTCCATGACTCCGGCTGAACGAGAAGACCCGGATCTTCTAAATCCGAGCCGCCGACGAAGGATTGCCGGAGGTGCTGGACGTCCGGTTGTTGAAGTAAATCGAATGATCAAACAATTTGGCCAGATGAAAAAGATGATGAACCAGATGTCAAAAGGTAATTTTAATGGAATGGAAGGCTTATTAGGTAAGGGTGTCAGTGGTCGTCTTTCTAAAATTGCAATGAACTCAATGGTTCGTAAGGCTAAGAAACGAAAGAAAAAACGGATGAAAAAGAATCGTCGTAATAAGTAAATATAAGATTTTGAGAAGCATTATGGTCAAAGTTTTAAGGTGAAACAAAAGAGCATTCAGAAACGAGAATTTTTCGTCTTTGAATGCTTTTTTGTGATCTCGTGATTTTTAGAAGTTAAGAATCTTTTAGATTTTGCCATCCTGGACGCGCTGCAATGGCATGCGGTTTTTCGTAAAAATATCCCTGCCGGATATCAATGTCAAAATGGTCAATGAAATGATCAATTGCTTCATTCTCTATCCCCTCAAGAATAAAGCGAATTTGATGTTGCGTAGCAAAGTCTCGCCAAAATAGCATGCGTTGTTTGATCTCAGGCAGGTAAACACTTTGACCAAAATTCTGTAGCGCAAATTTGATTTCGTTGACAAAGGGTAGTAATAAATTAACTTGATCTTGCGTATTGCAACCACAGTCAACATCGTCGATGGAAACCGTCATCCCATGTGCTTTAAAATACTGTAATTGTGCCATTACATGTTTTTCAGAAATTGTAGTTTCTGGGTCGTCTTCGGTAAGTTCCACTTGAATTTGAACGGGTCGTAAACTTTTTTGAATTTTAATTAAGGCCTTGACAACTTCCTGATTCATTAGCTGTGTGCGATTAACATTGACAGAAAGAAAAGGCACCTTAGTATATAATTGACGAGCAATCGTGACGATCTTTTTGGCAATAATTTCAGCCGGAACGTCAGCAAAATTAGTTACGGGACCCCATCCATTTTCAACCCGCTGTCGTAATAATAGTTCATAACCAATCACCGAGTTATTGTATTTATTTACAATCTGTTGAATATAGTATTGATACATGCTGTTTCTCCTGTATAATATTGCATACGCAAAATATTTTTTAATAAAAAAACCCATCACTTGACTTTCTCAAGGACGGGTCGTCCTTCAAAGTGACGGACTACTTTGAAGTGGCATGTTAAATTTATACTTATAAAATAGCATGTTTAGTTTTAAATTGCAATTATTGTTTTCATTCAATAATTATTTCATTATATTTCTTACAAATTGCCTCAATTTAAAGTGATGCAGAACTGCTCAGTCTTATTTATTCCAATCTCAAAACATGCTATCCTAGTAATGATATGAAGCCAAGTTAGGAGAAATAAGCATGGAAAATGAACGACTACATTTTTGTCCCAATTGTGGATATGAATTGCAAGAAAATGCCCGATTCTGTCCGAACTGTGGATATGATTTACGTACTATTCAGTCAGAACCAATGACACGAAAAAATAGATATCAGGCAAATGAATCTATACCGGAAACTTCAAAACCTAAGTCGGGAAAAAAAGCCGGACTCATAATGAGTATTTTAGGCATTCTGGTGATCATTTTAGGGATTGGGGCATGGTTTGTCCTCACTGAAGGAAACAAGGTAAGTGGAGGCGATGAGCAACAAGCAACGGTTAGCTCTAGTACTTCTAGCACCAGTCAGTCGGAAGACCAGGACTCAAGTGAAGACTCAAGCACGTCCAGTGATACGCAACCTGAAAAACTGATTGTCTCAGACTTGACACCAGAAGAAGCTGCATCAGCTATTGTGGCCTATGGTAGCGACCAGATCAACAATTCGGACGACGATTTATGGACCGGTGTTTGGGACACGGCTGCGACAAGTGGTATGACTGTTTACATTAATAATTTTGATGAAGTGAGTGATGACAGTCTAAGTAATCCAGGCGAAAATAACGTCCTTTATACCATCAAATTAGCATCTGGGGATACCAACCGATTGTTTTATACCTTAAACGATGGTCAAGTTTATTATTATACTGGACGATATGTGCAACGTAAGTACCATTTTGATTATGATGGTGCTGCTGTGGGTCAAGCGAGTCTTAAACGAGTTGTTCACGAAGTAAATCAAGATGCTGATTTGCTAAAAACTGTCAAGGAAGCTAATCCTGTGATTGAAGACGACCGATAAAATGTACGGAATTTGAAAAAAACTGTCGGTTAAATAATTTAAAAAATCACCTGTAAAGAAAAAAACCTTTACATCTGATTGAATAACTGGTATATTATTTATCGTGAAATAAAACAGGAGGTGTTGACATGTCTGTAAAAATTCGTTTGAAACGAATGGGTTCAAAGAAGCGTCCTTTCTACCGTGTGGTAGTTGCTGATTCTCGTTCACCACGTGATGGTCGTTTTATCGCCCAAGTTGGTACTTACAATCCATTAGTTAATCCAGCCGAAGTTAAATTAAATGAGGAAGACATCTTAAATTGGTTAGGCAATGGTGCACAACCATCTGATACAGTTAAGAATATTCTTTCAAAAGCTGGTATTATGAAAAAGTATCACGAATCAAAGCTTGCTAAATAATTGGCGTGATTGCTTATGAAAGATGTAGAAACTTTAATCTTAACAATTGTTAAACCACTCGTTTCGCATCCGGAGCGAATCTCGATCACACAATCAGAATCAGACCGTTTTTATGAATTTCATTTAAGCGTGGCTGATAGTGATGTTGGCCGAATCATTGGACGACGTGGCCGCATTGCTCAAGCTATTCGCAATGTGGTTTACAGCTTTCGTTTCCATGGGGCCAAACGTGTCCGATTAATTATTGAAGATGGCAAAGCAAAAAACTCTTAAACGGTGTTCAACTAGTTTAAGAGTTTTTATTATATAGCGAGGTAAAGGTATGCAGTACTATAAAGTGGGTACAATCGTGAATACACATGGTATTCATGGCGAAGTGAAAGTGATGGTAATCACCGATTTTGCGGAGGACCGTTTTCAGGTGGGTAAGAAGCTATTTTTATTTGCGCCTCAAAATGAAACACCGGTCAAAACACTTGAAATTGCTCAGGTTCGGCAGCAAAAACAAGTCTATTTTCTGCGTTTTGTGGGATTAGATTCTATTAATGATGTGGAACGTTATAAGAAATTTGAGCTCAAAGTTTCTGAAGATGATCGGAAAGTACTGGGTCACGACGAATTTTACTACAATGATATTATTGGACTTTCTGTATATGATGAACAGAATCAGTTACTAGGAAAAATCACTGAAATTCTGTCTCCAGGGGCTAATGATGTATGGGTGGTAAAGCGTTCGGGAAAAAAGGACTTATTGTTGCCTTATATTCATCAGGTAGTCAAAGATGTTGATTTGGCTCATGGTCGCGTTACTGTTGACCTATTGGAGGGCTTGGAGTCATGAAAATTGATATCTTAAGTCTTTTTCCTGATATGTTTAGTGGGCCACTTCACCAATCCATTGTGGGGAAAGCAATTGAAGACCAGCTACTTGATGTTCAAGTGACCAATTTTCGTGATTATTCTACAAATAAACATCATAATGTGGATGATTATCCGTACGGCGGTGGTGCAGGAATGCTTTTACAACCGCAACCTATCTTTGATACTATGGCCGAGCTAGAATCTCAGAATGCGGATTTGCCTAAAGGACGCGTGATCATATTAGATCCGGGTGGACAACCTTTTGATCAACATTTAGCAGAGTCATTTGCGCGTGAATCACACTTAACCTTTATTTGTGGGCATTACGAGGGTTATGATGAGCGAATTAAGACGTTAGCGACTGATGAAGTCTCATTAGGCGACTATGTCTTGACGGGTGGTGAATTAGCCGCAATGGTCATGATTGACGCTACGGTACGATTGTTGCCCGGCGTTTTAGGTAATAAAGAATCGGCGCCAGGAGATTCTTTCTCCACCGGATTGTTAGAATATCCTCAATACTCACGTCCAGCCGATTTTAGAGGGATGAAAGTACCTGACGTCCTATTGAGTGGTAACCATCAATTAATCGCTCAGTGGCGTCGTAAAGAGGCTTTAAAGCGCACCTTGCTTAAACGACCAGATCTTTTGAAAAAGATGAGGTTGAATCAAGAAGATTTAGAATTGTTGGCTGAAATTAAAGCTGAGCAGGATACCAACGATTGATTGGTAGGTCAGCTTTACAGGGGCCAGCTTTTATGATAAGCTTTTAACTGGTCTGATAAGACCTAAAGCAAACAATATTCCGCTGTTCAATTAAGATTAAGAATGTTGATGAAAGGAAGGATTTTTCTATGAATCCATTAATTAACAAAATTACCGAATCACAATTACGTGATGATATTCCTGAATTCCGTGCTGGAGATACAGTTCGGGTTCATGCCCGTGTTGTTGAAGGCACGCGTGAACGTATTCAGTTGTTTGAAGGCGTTGTAATTAAACGTCATGGCGTTGGTATTAGCGCAACTTATACTGTTCGTAAGATCAGTAATGGCGTCGGCGTTGAACGTACATTCCCATTGCACTCACCACGAGTTGCTAAGATTGACGTTATTCGTCATGGACGTGTACGTCGTTCTAAGCTTTATTACTTACGTGCTTTACATGGTAAGGCTGCTCGTATTAAAGAAGATCGTCGTTAGGATAACCGCCCAAATTATTAACTTTCAAAGTTAAAAATTCAAGTAAGCAAAATCACTTTTGATTTTGCTTACTTTTTTTATAAACATTAACAAATAATTAAGTATCTTGCGAATTTAATTTAAAAATATTATTATCAGGAGATCTAGTTTATACTAGGATCTACCAGATTTGTAGACTTTTAAGAGAAGGGAAAAGGATCTTGAAACCAAAAAGAGTGGGCTGGTTAGTTATCGTCGCTTTAGTCCTGTTTTTATTAACTAGCTCTAATGTGCAACAAGTGGCCGAAAGGATTATCACAAAAACGCAGCAACAAATGAGTCAAGTGGTAAAAAATTTCAAAATACCAAGTTTGGCTGA
This sequence comes from Pediococcus cellicola, assembly GCF_001438655.1. Lineage (GTDB taxonomy): Bacteria > Bacillota > Bacilli > Lactobacillales > Lactobacillaceae > Pediococcus > Pediococcus cellicola. Next base: position 213,919 of record NZ_JQBR01000001.1, on the reverse strand, counting down.
CCGATATGAAACAACGGTGCCAACTTCTAAATCTAGTCAATCCCAAAAACAGCAGTCAGATGTTCGTGGAGAAAAAGCAACGCCATTAGAGAGCAATGTGAAAGGTAAAACGCTCAAAAATGTTTACTATTATCGATTTGCAAGTGGAACGCCGGAAAAGGTAAGACGTGAATTCTTGTCCGCTGTGAAAGCTTATAATGCGACTAAAATTGTGAAATTGGTGGCGGGAACTGGCACACAAAAACAAAACCAGATCGTATTCTCGATTTACGATACCGCCCAAAAAGGTCAAGCAGGGGTAATTGAACTAGGTGTTGGTGGACCAGTCATTATTCAGCAAACCGGCTGGGATGCCTACACTGTAAACCATGCTAAAGCAAGTCTGAATGTTCATTACGTTCAATCTGTGCGACTTTCAGTGGCTATGCATGAGTTAGGTCATGCATTAGGTTTAGATCATAGTACGGATCGTCATTCAGTTATGTATCCAGTTGATCAAGGAAGAACCGCACTTTCTCAGGCAGATTTAGCAGCTTTACAGCAACTTTATTCATAATTTAAATTAGAAGAGGATGTCACGTACATGAATAGTTTGATCTTGGCGGCTAGTACAGCGGTAAATACTAAAATTGCGGTTGTTTTGGGGCTAATTATTTTTATAGTATTGTTTTTTAAACTCATAATGGGATTTATAAAATTTTGTTTTCGTCATCCCGTGATTTTTATTGTTTTATTATTATGTGGTGGCTTAGGCTTTTTGTTTAACTTTTTGCTCGCGGGAATTCTAATTTTAGCAGTTGTCGGAGGTGGCATTGTGTTAATGGTCCTCAACGGTTTTGACGACTAACGAACATTTAGTTTTCCCATTATTTTATAAAGGTCAGGATATTAAGAATTCTTTTAACTCAAAAAGGTGTCTCAATGATAAAAACATTGAAACACCTTTTTTGGAAACACCTTTTTGCTTTTTTTAGTTATTGATTCGATTTTTTCTCATGAACGGCATAAAATGACCAAGCAATTGCTCCGAATAATACCGGACCAATGATTGTCCAAAATGCAGTAATCAAATCATGTTCCAAGATGGGCTCAATTACCGTAAAAATAATACCAAAAATCAAAACAAGTAAAACCAGAATTGTGGTTGCATACACGCTAAATTTTGTTTTGTAAATAACGAATGGTCGATCCAGATCTTGACGGCGCTTGAAGAATGGAAAGGCACCAATCAAAAATAGGTAAGGGAAAGTAGTCGAAATGTTGGCCATATCTGTTAAAATCGTGTAAAAGCTTTGAGCATCAGAACCGCCGAATGAAATGAAGAAAACAAAAATTGCAACAATGGCTGCTTGGCACCACATGGCAAAAGCGGGAACACCTGCCTTGTTTAATTTGGTGACTTTGGCTGGCCAGAGCTTTTTGGGAGATCCCAGAATAAATGATTTCAATGGGGAGTAAATTAATACAAAAAATGAGCCTAAATAAGCCATGAACATCCCAAGACCTGCGAAACGAGCAAACCAGTGGCCTAAAGTGATGGCAGATGTTGTCTGCAATCCTAGTGCGTGGCCAAATACAAATCCCAAATTGTTCATCATTACGTAGGTAATATTACCGAGATCTACATTATGGCCAGATAATGTTTGGTGCCAGTTAGTTGAAATACCCCATAAGAAAATCGAGAGTGCATACATGATGCCAATCATAATGGTGGAAATAATAATACCGCGAGGAAATGTTTTCTCAGGCTTCTTCAGACTGTCAGTGACACCACCCATGGATTCCATCCCACCATAGGCAAAGACCGCATAAACAATAAAGGATAGCATGGCAATTGGTGACATGAAACTTGGATTAGGTGAGTTTATGAGGCTGCTAACCCCGTTAAAAGGTTCTGCAAGATGACCATGGTTTAAAAAAAGAATGCTTAGACTAACAATAAATAAGACTACGTTCAGTAAGCTCACAAAAATTCCACCAATTGAAGATACTTTGGCTATTGAAGTTATCCCTCGAGTGGCACAGTAAGTTACCACTAAAATCCAGAATACACCCATTAAGCCGACGGTTTGTGTAGCGTTTAATCCAAATAGATGCCAATTCTGTGTGGCATCATGACCTGCAAAAATGGTTGAGAAGGGTATCCACACTTTAGATGAAGTGGATACCATCCAGATAATCCAGGATGATAACCAAATAAAAGTGCCGATAAACGCTAATTTTTCTCCGATTGACTGTTCTAGCCAAGAATAAATGCCTCCCTTGGCATCTTTGAAAGTAGAACCGTATTCGGCGAACATTAAACCACTTGGTAAAAAGAATAAAAAGGCGGCAATGACGTACCAAATAATACTTGCATATCCCATCTGATCAAAGGCAACGGTGGTGTTTGCAAATCCAAAAATTGATGTGAAGATCATCAGTATTAACCCCGTAACTGAGATCTTTTTTGTTTTTTCCATTATATTTACTTCCTCATCTGTTGAATTATAAGTTCATGTCTTGCTTAAAGTTTAACGGAGACATATCTGTCATTTTAGTAATTAATTCAGCTATCAATTTTTGCATAGCTTGCAGTCCCAAAGCTGCATTTTGATTACTTTGACTGGTTAGATAATTTTCTAAGGCTTTATCACCCAAAGTTAAAGCCATTTTGTCACTCACATGTAAGTTTTGGATCAGTTGTTGATTGGTTTTGTCCTGGACATCTTCTAGCAAGGGTCCAAATTCTAAGTAATGTGCATCAACCAATGTTCCCGCTTGTTTGTAAATCCAGTAGGCCGAATCAGGTTGATAAGTAGATATTCCCTTTTTATAACTGGCTGGTGTATCTTTTATACCCGCATAAAACGGAATGTATATGCTTTGAGCAGCGACTCCCATTGCCAACCAGTGGATACCGGCGATAGCAGTTGGCAGATTAGGACGTATTTGTAGGATGTGTGACTCCTGGGTTTTAGCCAAACTGATTGGTCGATAGCGTGTCTTGTCACTTTTCGAACCAATACCGATGGGATCAAAGGGTGTCCCCTGGAAATGGGAGCTCAAGATTTGCTTCACATCATCAACTTGAATGAGCTTTTCTGCCCGTCTAATAAAAGGCAAGTGTTGACTTTGTGGCTGTTGGTCAATACTCGGATTGAGTAATTTTTGACCATACCACACACGAGGATTGTTGTAGAATTCATCTGATAAGTCGTTCGTTCCAAAGATTTCACGGAAGTTGAATGTATCTCGTTTAGAGTTCAAGTGGTTTTGGTTAACGAAATCTTGCAGACCAGCGACAACCATGAAATTATCAGCATCATTAAAATCAATTTCTTGAATGGATAGCTGATTTGCGACAACCGCGTAGGCGTCATCAGGAATACGTTGTGCTACCCATTGATGACCAGCAGCTGTTTCCATATACCAAACTTCATTTACGTCAGAGAAAAGGATGCCATTGGTCTCTGAGGTCCCATATTTTTCAATAATTGATCCTAGGTAGCTCACCCCTTCGCGAGCGGACTTCACGTAAGGCAAAGTGACCGTTACCATGGCTTCTTCACCAATGCCATCTGCAACTAGGGGGTCAGCCCCTAATGCGCGATTGTTGGTATAGGCGCTCTCGGTGGCACTCATAGCTACACCGTACTCGTTAATACCTTCCTCTTCAAAAAGACCGTATTTGTCAGTCCACTCTGGTGTTGCGGTATATTTAGCAGCAACTTTGGGTAAATTGAGTGTAAATCCATTATCCGTTGATTTGAATATTTGAGTTTCTGAAAATTCACGATGTGGATGAACCACAAAGTGTTTTGGCCAAGCTGAACGGGAATCCTCATTGCGGCCAATTAAGGTTGAACCGTCAGCAGTAGCTAAGCGGCCAGCCAAAAAACTTGTACAAGCTGAATAATTATTCGCTAGATTTGTCATAAAAGCTTCTCCTTTAAAAATGAATATATATACAGTTTACATTCTAGCATAAGTTTGATTTGAATTTTTTGCTAATCCTTGCGATAATAAGAAGAAATATTGAGGAGGAATTTGATATGCCTTTAGTTCACATCGATCTTATTGAAGGACGGTCGACCGATCAATTACGTCAATTAGTGAAAGATGTTACCAATGCGGTTTCTAAGAATACCGGTGCTCCGGCTGAACATATCCACATTGTGTTAAACGAAATGCGTCCCGATCGTTATAGCGACGGTGGTGTTTTGAGAAGTGATCAAAAGTAGTTTTTTAGGTCATAAAAAATGGAATCCGGGCACAAAAGCCACTGAGTTAGGCTTTTGCATGGATTCCATTTTTACTTAGCTAATTGTAAATAGGATTCAAGATATTTGGCTAAACCATCGTGGTCGTTGTCAAATTCAGTCACATCGTTAGCGATACTTTTAATCGTAGGGGTTGCATTTTGCATAGCCACGCCACGGCCAGCATATTCTAACATTTCAGCATCATTGTGTTCGTCACCAAAGGCGATGATGTTACGTCGGTCAATGTGATACTGTTTGGCAATATAAGCGACGGCTTTGGCCTTTTGAATTCCCTTAGAAACAATTTCTAAAACGCTATTGGGTCCGCCCCAGACACCTACATCCACTTGTTGGCCATAGTGGTGCAATACCGTATTGCGAACGACTTGTTCTTGATGAGGTGCCACGAAAAGAATTAAGGAAGTCGGATTGTGAACAAGAGAAGATTTAGAAAGTAACTGATCCTCCCTTAAGGTTGCTGGAAAAAAATTTAAATCAGCGGGTGGTAAATGATTGGCTAGATAGGTGTGCTTACCTTCGGCTGCAATCATTTTGAGTTGCAATTTTTGTTGATTCTCCAGCATATCTAGGACAATAGCCTTATTAATGGTTCGTTTGTATTCACCAGACCAATGTTGATGGGGAATGTGAGTTAAGGCACCATTAAAATTGGCTAACGGTGTTTTTAGTTGGAGTTGATCATAAATGGCAGCTGAGATGCGGTAGGGCCGACCGGTCACAATACTGACGATATGACCAGCAGCACCAGCGGCTTTAATGACAGCCACTGTCTTTTGGGAGACTTTGTTTTGATTGTTTAAAGTCGTGCCATCAAGATCAATAGTGATTAGTTTTTGAGACATGTTATTCACTCCAATAAGCTTTATAATAGAAAGTAAAGTATCTTAAACTAAGTTAACATAATTTCAAGAGGGATGCTATTAAATTTAGAAATGAGTGAAAGTATGCAGTTACCAGCAGCATTTATTGAAAAGTATACAAAATTACTGGGGCAACAGGCCCCTGAGTTCTTAGAATCATTTAACGAAGGACCAGCTAAGGGGTTTCGGGTGAATCCGTTAAAAGCCCAAAAACAACCACTAGTGCATGCCATTAGTGATCCAGTCTCCTATAGTGAATTTGGTTATTATGGTTCCGTGAGTGGTAAAACTGTAGATCATCAAAGCGGCCTTATTTACAGTCAGGAGCCTAGTGCGATGTACGTAGGTGAAGTTGCCCATCCTAAGCCTGGGGAGCGTGTATTAGACTTATGTGCAGCTCCAGGTGGAAAAACGACACATCTAGCTAGTTTTATGGCGCAAGAGGGGTTACTCGTCTCAAACGAGATTAATCGTAAACGAGCCGATATTTTGGCTGAAAATGTGGAACGATTTGGCTTAAAAAATACAATTGTAACGAATGAATCACCCGAGACTTTAGAACATCATTTTCCAGAGTTTTTTGACGTGGTGGTCGTTGACGCACCGTGCTCTGGAGAGGGAATGTTTCGTAAAGATCACGAGGCAGTTCAATATTGGACGTCGGATTACCCAGCATCATGTGCAAATAGACAAAAAAAGATTTTAGCCAGTGCCCTTAAGATGCTGGCACCGGGTGGTCGTTTGATTTATTCAACTTGTACATTTGCCCCAGAAGAAGATGAACAAAATATTGCTTGGCTATTAAAAAACTATGCTGATTTACAGATCCTGCCAATTAAGAAATATGCAGGTATGGATAACGGGCGACCAGAATGGGCGGATGGAAATCCGCAACTAGCAGAAACACTCCGTATTTTTCCACATAAAATGCGTGGAGAAGGGCATTTTATTGCGCAGTTAAAGAAGCAAGGTCAAGTATCTACACATAAGTTGTCTAAGACACAAAAAACTAACGTCACAAAACAGCAAAAACAAGATTGGCATAAAATTGCCGACCAATTATTAATTAGCCCTGTTCCAGATTCACGGCTTTTAGCATTTGGGGATTATCTTTATGCCATGCCAGTAGAATTACCTAATTTAGATGACTTACAGGTTGTAAGACCTGGAGTCAATCTAGGTGTTTTTAAGAAAAATCGTTTTGAGCCAGCACTGCCACTTGCGTTAGCTGAGCAACCACAGGATTTTATTGATCCAGTGGCAGTGACCATTGCCCAGTGGGAGAAATATGTTCATGGAGACACATTTATGGTGACCGAAGTCAAAAGCGGTTGGCATGTGTTGTGTTATCAAAACTTAACGATTGGGTTTGGCAAAGTGGTGAATGGCGTAGTTAAGAACTTCTATCCTAAAAAATTCAGATTTGAAATTAAACATGACGCTTTTTAAATAGCGTCATGAGTAAAACATCTTTGTAAGTACTTATATAAAATAAAGAAACAGGCTGGAAAAATTTCTCAGCCTGTTTCTTTATTTTATACAGTTGAAATCGGCGAAGGCAAAATACCTTTTTCCGTTTTCTTTTCTATGGAAATTGAATATGGCGTTGTTGACAATAGGAGGACAACTCGCTATCTAATAAAATGTTTTTGGCAGATAAAGCTTTAATGTCACGCGCACCTTGGAGAGTGAATAAATCAGCGAGCTGTGTTTGCCAAGCAGAGAGAAGGTTAATGGTCTCTGTCTCTCCCAAACGTAAGAGCGTGTGAAGAATATGACCCGCTACGCCCACCATATTCGCACCGAGTGCTAAGCTTTTAACCATATCTAAAGGCGTTCGGATTCCGCCGTCAGCAATAATAGCTACTTGATGTTGCAAGGGTCGTGATTCTAAAAGGGATTCAACAGTCGTTAATCCATAGTCATATAACTGATCATAAGCGTGATCATGCCGCCGTTCATTTTCGATTTTGGCAAAGTTGGTACCACCGTATCCAGCGACATTAATATTTTTGACGCCAATCTCTTTGAGCTTTAACATCGTTTCATAAGTCATTCCAAAGCCAACCTCTTTGACGATCACAGGAACGGAGACATTTTGAACAATTTCTTGGATATGAGTTAACCAGTTAAATTGACGATCACCTTCGGGCATAATGAGCTCCTGTGCTACATTGATATGCACTTCCAATAGATTGGCATCGATCATGTCAATTGCCTTTTGAGCGTCTTTAGCTGAATGATTTGCACCAATGTTAGCAAGTAAAATGCCCGTTGGATTAGTTTTTCGCACAATGTTAAAGCTGGCTTCAAGATCCGGACGCTTAAGTGCGACACTTTGAGAGCCAACAGCCATTGGGAGGTGGGTAGCTTTTGCAATCCTAGCTAGGCTTTGGTTAAGTTTGGCTGTATAAGCACTACCACCTGTCATGGCTTCAATATAAAAAGGGTAATCTGTTACGATTCCCCCGATAGTACTGTTTAAATTTATCTGCTTCTGGCTAATTTCTGGCAAACTATTTGGTATTAGCCGAATATGTTCAAAACCAGCGTGTGCTTGAGGTTGGTAAAGATGTTCTGCAAGCGAGACATGTTCATCTTTTCGATGCGACTGAATATCTTTCATGAATCATTCTCCTAAAGTTCGGTGACATTATGCACGTTGAAATTCAATTGTTTAATTCCTTTGATTTGCCAATTTTTAAGTAACTCACGCGTCGATAATTTTTTATCAATAAGCACGATTCCGCAATCACCACCACCAGCACCAGAGCTTTTTGCAGCGCCGCCGGCTTGTTCGGCGTCGTTAATCATTTCTTGTAATGTTGAGGTTTCGATTGAGACATGACTAAAGTTGCTTAATTTCTTTAAAATTTTTCGATTTACACGTAATTGATGTTGGATAACTTTAATGGATTGATCATGAAAACCACGAATCATTTCTTTAAGACAAGCTTTGCTTTCTTTTAAAAATACTTGGTATTCTTGCTGATCTTTAACCTTTCCCAAAGCCACTTTATCAACGAGGTGCGAGGTTGAAGCAGGGGATCCTGTCCAGCCAATCATTAACTTTAATTCTGCTGGTGGGTCTAAGAGTTCAATATCTAGCCCTGGCCACGGTTTGTTTAAGAGGTCCATTAAACTTGTTTGACGTCTTTGAGCAGATAACCACTCACGATTAAAAGAATGATAGGCAATCCACCCGCCATAAACACTGGCAGCAATGTCACCAAGCGAACCATTCCCTTGAACGTCAAAATGAGCAATAGCTGCTAATTTAAATAAGCTGTCTTTGGTTAAGGGCAGATGATAAAATTTAGCTAACGCCTTGATGGTAGCTACCGTTACTGCTGCAGAACTACCAAGGCCATATTTCTTACCATCCGAACTATCCAAGTCGCTATTGATATATAGATTGTATAGACCAAGTTCCTTGTTTAGATTGCTTGCATATTCTTCCGTAAGATTGATTGCGGAAAGAATATAGTGGAAAGGATTATCACGGTTATCAAAAACCATTTTAGATCCCTGACGACGCCAATAAATTGAGTTTTCATGGTATTGTTCAGAAACAATTTGACCAATGTTTTCTGTTTTTTCAATTGAAGCTGTTACGAATTGATTTAAGGCCACAATGATGGCCGGATATCCGGATTCAACAACCGCGTATTCTCCCGCGATATAAAGTTTTCCAGGTGCTTTCACCGTAATCAATGGATCATGTCCCTTCAAAATTTGAATTTAATGTTTATAGGTACGTAACACCTGGTCCAGGTTTGCACACTACTAAACGATCCTGACCAACAATAGCAGCCAGTCTGGTTATAACTTTTTCGTTATCAGTTGATGCACAAATAATTTTGACATTTGGGCCTGCATCCACAGTACTATAACATTCTACACCTTGTTTTCTTAAGTTGCGAACAGTGTTAAGAATTGCAAGCGTTTCAGGCTGAAAATAAGTAAAACTAGGAATTGCACCAAACGTTGTCGCGTGCATACGCATTGCGTTTTGTTCGGCTAATTCACCTAGGGATGCTAAATTTTTATTAAGAATCGCATTTTTAATGGGCTTAACATCTGCCTGGGCACTCTTTACCCACGCTGGAAAGAAAGGGGAAGTCTTAGCAACCGATTGCATGCCAATGGTACTGCTGACCTTCTTTTGCTTTGTATCGATTAGAACAGTGATCAAGTTCACATCCCAATCAACAGGACATTGAATGCTTTCAGCATATGAGCTTTGATTATCAAAACCGGCATGCCATTGAACGAAGCCGCCAAAAATTGAACGGGATGCAGATCCGGAGCCGTGGCGTGCCAAAATGGAGAGTTCACGATTGGAAAGTATTAAGCCACTTGCTTTTGCAGCAGCGGCAGCCAGTGCGGCAAAAGCTGAAGAAGAAGAAGCAAGACCAGCCGCCATCGGAACATGGTTAGAGGAAAAAACTTTGGCCGGCAAATTGTGACCACTTTTGGCCCGTATGAGATCTAAAACACGTGTGACTCGTTTTAATCCAGGACCAATTAAAGGCTGGTGATCGACGGTGATGGTATCTTCAACCAAATTGGCATCGAATTCCACACTTGTGTCTGTGTAGAAACGATCTAAAGTTAGAGAGATACTGTCGTTAAAAGGCAAGATTAAGTTTTCGTCTTTTTTACCCCAATACTTTAGAAGCGCAATATTGGTATGTGCACGGGCTGTAATCATCTTTGATCTCCTTTATGCTTTAAGCTACGTAATGGTTCAGTCCAAGTTTGGACAGCTCCGTTTTGTTGTAGAACGGTGGCGATTTTCTGTGCATGAGTTTGATTGTTGACTAGTACAATTAAGCATCCGCCCATTCCGCCACCAGTGAGTTTCGCGCCTAACGCGCCTGAGTCTAAGGCTAGTTTGATATATTGATCAATTAATGGGTGACTCACGCCAAGCATTGCCAAATTTTTTTGAGTATCGTTCATTAAGTGTCCTAGAGTATTGGCATCCCCATTGGCTAAACAGATACGGGCTTGTTTCGCATTTTGGCCCAGATGTTCAATGGCCAATTCTGCTTGTGGATCTTGAGCTAATCTATTTTTGACATATTGAACGGCAAGACCGGTTTGCCCCAAGATACCAGTATCAGCAATGACTAAAAAAGCATTTTGTTTAATAGGGATGGTTTGTGGCCGCCGTCCACGAACAAACCAGATTGGAAACCGTGAACTGGTGGTAGCAGCATCTAGCCCACTAGGATTTCCATGAATGTATTGTTCCGAAACGTCTGCCAATCGGAGTAACTCACTGTGTGATAATGGTTCTTCAAAAAAATGAAAAAAAGCACGAATAATGGCAATTGCCGTTGCCGCTGAAGAACCCATTCCACGTTCAGCCGGAATGGCACTCTCAATTTGCATCGCAAACGGGGTCGCTTCTTGTTTCAGTTCCGTAAGAATGGTTCTGATTAGTAGCTGAATGCCAGTTTGGCTGTCTGGCATAGCAGACAATTTACCTGTGAAATAGCGACTTTGAATGGTTTGTCCCGTGTTTACGGCCGTGATGGTAACACTCGTTTTGATTTTTGATACAGGTAAACAAATTGCTGGTTGCCCGTATACCACACTATGTTCTCCAAAAAAAATAATTTTTGCGTGACTTTGGCCCATTGCCGTTTTTAGCACATCAATCGCTCACTTTCAAATTCAAAAAAATATTTTAGAAGCTAATTTTGGATGTTCGATTAATCTCGACTTAAGTCTAGCGCTTTAGACTTTGTAGTCTATACACAAATTTATATCTTAACATATTTTTAGAAATGATAACATAATTAGTATTAGTGCTTAACTCACAAGTAAGATAAGGGTGATAAAACAACTCGAAAGTTTTAAATTCTAACATCAAAAATTCTCAGCCGTTTATGAGTTGCTTGGAATGTAGTATCATATAATGGTATGAACCAACAATTTATGAGGTAACTGGTGAAAATATGGACTCTAATACAACCTATGCAGTTGTCGATATTGAAACAACCGGCACAAATTTAAATGCGGGTGAACGCGTAATTCAAATCGGCTGTGTATTTATTAAACATCATAAAATTGTGAATACGTTTGCTACGGATATCAATCCAGAAATGGGTATTCCAAATGCGATTCAACAGTTAACAGGAATCACAAATCAGCGTGTCAGAAAAGCACCTTTGTTTGATGATATTGCGCCCACTTTATATGGACTTTTAGCAGATACTGTTTTTGTTGCGCATAATGTTAATTTTGATTTTCCATTTTTAAATTATGAATTTGAGCGAGTGGGTTATCCACCACTCACAATTGAAGCCGTCGATACGGTTACTATGAGTCAAATATTGTTGCCAACTGTCAATGGCTATCGTTTACGTGATTTATCCCGATATTTTGGGATTCAGCATAAACATCCGCACTCAGCGGATAGTGATGCATTAGCAACAGCAAAATTATTTCTTATTCTAATGAAGCGCTTGTCGAGTTTGCCATTGCAGACTTTGTCACAATTGGCAGACTTATCTGGAAGTTTACCGAGACAAACGGCGAACTTAATTCAACTGGCTTTGATCAAAAAAAGAAAAAATCCGGGTCATTTGCCGATGTATCTCATGATTAGAGAAAATTTGGTCCTCCGTGTGCAACGAACGACCTTTAATAATGTTACGAGTGACGAATTAGGTCGCTATCCACAATCTAAAAAAGCCAAGTTGAAACTTTTTAAAGATGATCTGGGATGGCGAAGTGCCCAAGCTCGAATCATGAATGCTATTTATGCAAATTATCAACGGAAAGATTCAAAAGCAATGGTCATTGAAGCTCCTACTGGTATTGGCAAAACGATTGCCTATTTGTTGCCATTTACTTTCTTGGCTATTCAAAATCAATTGCCCGTAATTGTAAGTTCAACCACGACGCTATTACAGTCACAATTAATGGAAAAGGCCGTTCCGATCTTAAGTAAGATCCTTTCTGTGCCGATTGATGCCACTTTGGTAAAGGGGAGTAATCACTATCTTGATCTTGCTAAATTTTCACACTTGTTAGCTGAACGAGATCCGGCCAATCAAAGTCGGTTAATTAAAATGAAATTGTTAGTTTGGTTGACCTATACAAAAACTGGAGATTTAGATGAGTTGCACATCAATAATCATAAAATCACGGTGTTAAACGAGATTCGTCATCAGGGCATTGCAAGCTTGGATCCTGAAAGTTCATTTTATGATTTAGATTTTTATCAACGTGTGATTCGAAAGGCACATTTTTCTCAGTTAGTTGTCACTAATCATGCTTTTTTAGCGCGTCATGCGGAATTACTGGGTGATAAAAAACACGCACCTTACTTAGTTATTGATGAAGCACAGCGGTTTGTGAACACTATTTTGCAGGAAAACCGACTCACCTTTGATATCAATCACCTAATGAGCATGGCTCACAGTGCTGTGAGTCATTTAAAGATGAATACCGGGATTAATCACTCACCAATTATTCAAAGTGATTCGATGGGAAGTTTTCATGTCTATCAAATGTCAGCAAAACTTGAAAACATAAATCAGTTGATTTCGGTTATTCAAGTTCAGTTGTTCAAATATTTTTTACGGCAAATTCCAAGTAATGCCGCGAATTTGCCATATCAACATGTCGTTATGGCTTCGGAGTTAAAAAAATTTAGTGATCATAATCTTGCTACTTTACAGAATTTACGCGATAGCTTCACAGCTGAAGTTTTAGAGTTTGAGTCACTTAGTAAAATTATTGAAAAGCAACAAAATAATTTAGTAGAAGCTGAAGTTCGTACTTGGGTAAAGTTGAATACTTGTCAATTGGAAATTGAACAACAGGCACAAATTTTTTTGAGAATCTTCCGCGCGTTTTTAGAAAATAAATCACAAAAAGTGGATGAGGCAGATTTTTATTGGATTCAGGTAGGTCCAAAACACGATGCGGGTAGTGTCAGCTTTTCTCAGGGAATCGTTGAAAGTGCTAATTATATTAAAAACAAGGTTTATCCGTGGTTTCAAAAACCAAGTTTGATTGGAGCTACGTTATTCTCAAATAGTCGTTCCAAGTATTTTTTAAATCAAGTTGGTTTAACTACCGATGTCACAACTGTGAAAAAATATAGTAGTCCTTATAATTTTGCGGATAATACCCGTCTACAGATTGTTAATGATGGGCCAGTTATCAATGAAATCGGGTCTGAGGACTATGCCCAATACTTAACAAAAGCCATTTATCGCCTTACTCAGGTGACACCTGGAAAGGTTTTAGTATTATTCAATTCTTTAACGACAATTAAGGATGTGTTTAACCATATCCAAAAGACGGATTTGGGTCGAACAAGACGAATTTTGGCCCAAGGAGTTAACGGCACTAAATCTAAATTGACACGCGAATTTTTATCTAGTTCAAATGGTGTTCTATTAGGAGCATCTAGCTTTTGGGAGGGGATGGACTTAGCAAACGGCAACTTGGATCTTTTAATTATTACAAGATTACCGTTTGATTCACCAGATGAGATTTTCACTAAAGCGGAAGCCAAGCTGCAAAGACAAGCACACCACAATCCGTTTATGTCAGCCCTTTTACCGCGAAGTATTTTACGGTTAAAACAGGGGATTGGTCGTTTGATTCGCTCGGAAAGCGATTATGGCGTAGCTGTTATTTTGGACCGGCGAATTCTTGACAAAAGCTATGGGAAAGTCATGTTGCACAGTTTACCAAAAGATATGCCAGTTCAAAAAATTCCGCTAAATCAAGCAGATGATGAATTAAAAGAATTCTTTAAGAATCATTCCTAACGTGTGTCAATATGTTTGTTATAATGAGAAAGTTCAAGAATTTATAGAAAGTGAGCCAGGAATTTGAAAAGGTCAAGAAAACATAACAGTCACTGGTTTTTGATTTTTGTTGCTGCGGTTATAATTCTGGTTGGTGGTAGTTCAATTATCTATCACGAGATCCGGAAACCGGTGGATTCTGCACGAAGTCAATCTTTGCGAATTGCTAAAAAATATGCACATCTGAAAACGACGACCGATTTTTCTTGGGCAAATGATAAGCAAACGTCATACGTGGTAACTGGAATTAATAAACAAAATGTACCAGTGTATGTCATCATTTCGAATAATGGGAAGAAAGTTCGGATTTTTAAACAATCTGCGGGCATTGACCGAAATGATGCGCTTAAAAAGATTTGGAATTCCTATAATCCCAAAAAAGTTACCACGATTTCAATGGGGATTTATAAGCAGAAACCTGTTTGGGAAGTCGGATATATGACTAACTCTGGACAATTGTGCTTGAAAACTTTAAACTTTAAAAATGGAGCTGTTGTTCGTTCAGTGAATAACATTTAAGTAAACTCAAGGAGGATTTCTATTTTGGAACAAATTAGTATAATCGATTCCAAAGATCATGTTGATGAACGTGTCAAAATTGGCGTGTGGTTAACAGATAAACGGTCAAGTGGAAAAATCAGTTTTTTACAATTACGTGATGGCACTGCCTTTTTTCAAGGGGTTGTTGTTAAAAATACGGTTGGTGAGGAAATTTTTGACCTTGCCAAGAAACTGAAACAGGAAACAAGCATGTGGGTAACCGGAACGATACATCAAGATGATCGTTCACATTTTGGTTATGAAATTGAAATTGATGGCATTGAAGTTATTGGCGAAAGTGGCGATTATCCCATTACGCCTAAAGAGCACGGAATTGATTTTCTTTTGGACCACCGTCATCTTTGGTTGCGCTCGTCACGACCGCATGCCATTATGGAAATCCGTAATGAGGTTATTCGTGCCACTTATGAATTCTTTAATCAGGAAGGGTTTATCAAGATTGATGCGCCAATTTTGACGGATAGTGCGCCAGAAGGCACAACTGAATTATTTAAAACCAAATATTTCGATCGTGAAGCGTACTTATCACAGAGCGGCCAGCTTTACGAAGAAGCCGGTGCGATGGCTTTTGGAAAGGTATTTTCGTTTGGTCCAACTTTCCGTGCAGAAAAATCCAAAACACGTCGTCATTTAACTGAATTTTGGCAAATCGAACCTGAAATGGCTTTTATGCATCAAGAAGAGAGCTTGCAGGTTCAGGAACGCTATGTGGCCTTTTTAGTTCAAAATGTTATTGACCATTGTGCCTACGAACTAAAAATTTTAGGCCGCGATGTTGGGACTTTGAAAAAATACACAAAATTACCTTTTGCAAGAATTACGTATGATAAGGCGATCGAAATGCTACAAGCTTCTGGCAAATTCCCTGATTTGAAGTGGGGCGTTGATTTTGGCTCGCCTGAGGAAACTTTCTTAGCTGATCAATTCGAACAACCTGTCTTTGTTATGAACTATCCTAAGTCAGTTAAGCCATTCTACATGAAGCCACATCCAACACGCGATGATTTAGTTGTTTGTGCTGATTTACTAGCTCCTGAAGGCTATGGTGAAATTATTGGTGGTTCTGAACGTTCCACCGATTACGACTATTTAGTTTCACAGTTAGAGAAGACTGGTCAAGATATTAAGAATTACGAATGGTATCTAGACTTACGGAAATTTGGGTCTGTTCCTCATTCTGGATTTGGACTTGGTTTAGAGCGCGCTTTAACTTGGATTACGGGCGAAGACCATGTTCGCGAAACGATTCCGTTTCCAAGAATGCTCCACCGTTTAAATCCTTAATTTCACGTTGACAAGAAAAGAGAGGTGATCACCTTGGACGAATTCATGCGATCCTATTTAAAGGCAGGAAATACGGTTGTATCTAACTACCTGTTAAGTAATTTTCACCGGGTTGGTTTAACTAATGATGAGTTGATCATTTATCTGATCATCGAAAAACAACGCGAGCAAGGTGACCGTTTTCCCAGTTCAAAGTTGATTGCGGAAGAGACGGGATTGAGTGAGAGTAAAGTTTATGAATTATTGCATGAAATGATTCAAAATAATTTGATGGAAATTAAAACGGTCAAACATGCAGATGGTAAAAGTTATGATCAGTACAGCTTTGAACGTTTGTTTGAGAAATTGTTGCAATCAGCTAATCATGAGGTCGTTAAACAACAACAAACGAACGAAAAAATGGATCGAGAAACAATTTTTGCACAAATTGAATCTGAATTTGGGAGACCACTGTCCCCAATTGAATACGAAACGATTAACCAGTGGCTGAATGACGATCATTATGCGCCTGAGATGATTTCATTGGCTCTAAAAGAAGCTGTTTTGAGTCAGGCGTACAGTTTGCGATACATGGATCGTATTTTACTTAACTGGGAGAAAAAGCACTTGACGTCTGTAAGCCAGGTTCAAAAAGAAGAGGAGAGGCAAAGAAATAATGGTTTAGATCCGTCGCGTCACGATCGGCGTAATCAAAATGGCGAAAAAGCGGATCTGACCGGGCCTAAAATTCCAATTTATAAAATTTCTGATCAATAGAAAAAGCTTCATCACATTTGTGATGAAGCTTTTTTATATAACTTTATTCCTTGCTGCTAGATGAGCTTTTGCTACTTGAAGAACTCGAGCTGGAAGAACTACTTGAACTAGAAGAACTAGAACTTGATGAGCTACTATTTGAACTGCTGTTGCTACTATTACTATTGTCACTGCTTCTAGAAGAAGTATCACTGCTTGTTGTGGCAGGAGAGCTAGAAGAACTTGCTGAACGATTGTAACTTGAAGAATTGTTTGTTGAATATTGGTCACTATTGCCAGTGCTGCTATAGCTACTGTTGGCTTTAAAAAGCTCCTTAACACCGTTGACAGTTTTTTCAGTAACACTAGACGGGCGTTCCCAATTTTCATTTGTGACAGAAGTTGATAAGTAGCTCATCATACTGCGATAAACTAGTTGAGCAATTGTCGTTTCTTGCTGGCTAAGAAATCCAGAAGCCGTATTTTGCTGATCATATCCTGTCCAAACTGACATGCTATAGTGGCGTGTATAACCAGTAAACCAAGAATCCATTGAAGCCGTACTTGGATAGTTATCAGCAATGTCAGAAGGGTAAGCAGTTGTACCAGTTTTACCTGCTTGATAAAGACCAGTAATATTCGCGGAAGTTCCAGAACCATTTGAATCAGTTAAGACACCCTTTAACATATCTGTAATCATATAGGCTGTGGCTTTACTCATGGCTCGTTTTCCATGGCTTCTGTAATGATAGGTCTTGCCGCTTTGAGTAACAATTTTATTCACATAGTAAGGCTTATAATAGGTCCCACCGTTTGCAAAGGCTGCATAAGCGGCTGCTTCTTGAAGTGGGGAGATGTATAAACCAATTCCGTTTTGAAGGTCATAAGTTTTCTTCTGCGAGATTCCAAGATTATTTAGGAACGAGGTGGCTTTGCTAATGCCGACATCTTGTAAAGTTCGGATGGCGGGAATGTTTCGTGACTGCACCAAAGCTTGGCGCATAGTCATCTTACCTTCGTATTTTCTATCAAAATCATAAAGCTTTGTGTTTGTTCCCGGATAGGTAAATGGCTCATCTTTAACTGTTCGACTTGTTGGCCAGTTCAAGTACTGAACAGCAGGCCCATAATCCATAAGAGGTTTGGCCGTAGAACCACTGCTGCGATCAGTTTGAACTGCTCGGTTCAATCCGAATGTGACATTTCCAGTTTGTCGTCCGCCAAGCATTGCGACAACTTTACCGTTATTAGGATCGGTTATGGAAACACCTAATTGAAATTTGGAATCAGGAAATTGAACATAGGTACTAGAGTTTGCAATTTCATAGAGATGCTTTTGAGCTGTCAAATCTAGATTGGTGTGAATTTTGATTCCGGAAGTATAAGGGCTAAATCCCTTGGCTTCCACATCACTAATGACTTGTTTTAAATAGGCATCCACAACTTTACTATTAGCCGTTGAAAGTCCCGTAGTATGGTGTTTCTTGACTAAACCGTCTTTAATACTTACCTGTTGAGCTTGTTTTTGCTGTGACTCGGTAATGACGTTGTTGTCTGCCATTGCCTGCAGAACCGTATTTCGTCGAGACAGGGCATACTGTGGATACTTGGTCGGATCATAGGAACTAGGTGCTTGTGGCATGCCGGCCAACAACGCAATTTGAGATATATTCAATTTGGAAAGCGACTTTCCATAATAATATTGGGCAGCCGTTCCCATCCCGTAAACACCGTTACCCATGTAAACTTTGTTGATATAGAATTCAAGAATCTTATCCTTGGAATATTTTCTGTCAACTTGCAGTGCTAGCCAGGCTTCTTGGGCTTTGACCCGTAATGTTCGGTCCTTAGCATCTGTTGAAAAAACGGAAAGTTTGACTAATTGCTGCGTAAGGGTACTAGCCCCTTGCAGGCCAAGAGAAGACCCACTGATGTTGGCAAACGTTGCGCCAATTATTCGAACAGGGTCGACACCATTATTTTTGTAGAATCGCTTGTCTTCAATTGAAACAACCGCACTTTTAAGTGCTTTAGGAATTTCATCAGCTTTAACGTAATCACGATTTTGAGCTCCCAGTCGGCTAATGACTTTCCCGTTTTTATCATAGACGATAGTGGCCTCATCACTAGAAAGCTGTTTTTCAGTGATGTTAGGGGCATCTTTCGCATAATACATAAACAAGCCGGCACCAGCCAAGAAAGCAACTAGAAAAATTCCCACAAGCCATAATAGAACTCTAATAAAAATTGAGCGTTTGCGATGTGGCGGTGAGGTTAATTGTGAGTGCTGTGTACGATGCACTTGGTTATTGTCAGAATTATGGTTATTCCTTTGCATTGTGTTCTCCTTCGTATTGCTCGATTAATAATTGATCCACTGCTTTTAAATACGGGATAAGTGGGTTTAGACGATACTTAATCAAGTAGCCATTTTCTTTAATATAACTGAGTGGAATGGACTTTCTGCCACCCGTTTGTTGACGATCCCAATAGAAAAAAAGATTTGTTGCCGGTAATAAAAAGATTTGATCTAGTTCTACGAATTTAATAATTGTAAAACAAATTCCGTCTGCTGCAAGGCAAGCTTTCATATGGCGAATTTGATGCGCATGAAAATTATCAAGTGGGAAGGCGGTTTTTCTTTTTGTCTCTTTGGCGTCAAAATCTAAATAATAACCCTTATAAACACCGTTGTAATCTGTGGTTGAGGCTTGACGAAAGTAAGCTTCGCGAATAACTGCTGCGCTTCGTTTAGGGTAATCAACTTTGACAATTTGAATGGGCGTTGGTTTTTTATGAATAACCGCAATACCATGAGCAAGATAAAATTGATTGCTTTCATTTAATTCATCTTCTAAAGACATTCCTCGCTTACCAAATTGGGTTGGTGCTTTGGGAGTTTGTTTTTTAGATGAAGTCGATTTGGCCACTGCATACTTTTTTCCTGATGGATAATGAAAGTTCACTTGTCTATCACTTCCTATTTTCTATATTATACTATAGATGTAAAGGTAATACCTTTTTGAAATATATTCTTAAAATTTGGAGGCAACATCATGAGCCGAATATGGATTACTGGATACCGTAGTTATGAGTTAACCGTTTTTGACGATAAGGATCCTAAACGTTTGGTGATCCAGTATGTGCTAAAACAGGCCCTGAAAAATCGAATTGAATCAGGAGCGGACTGGTTAATTACGGGTGCACAGATGGGCATTGAGCAGTGGGCTACAGAGGCCGGCTACGAATTAAAGCACGAGTATCCTGAATTTCAAATCGCCATTATGCTGCCATTTACAGAATTTGGTCAGCAATGGAATGAGGCCAACCAGGCCAAGCTGAGCGAAACTTTAGCTAAAGCTGATTTCAATGAAAGTATCAGTCATCATCCTTATCAATCGCCACAACAATTAAAAACTTATCAGCATTTTATGTTAACACATACGGATGAGGCTATCTTAGTTTACGATCCGGAACATCCCGGGAAAACTAAGTATGACTACGACGTGATTCAAAAATGGCGAGACAGTCATCCTTATCCTTTAGAACTAATCGACATGGATGATTTACAAGATGCTGCACAAGAATATGCAGAAAATCAGAACAATAGTTTTCATTTGGATTAAAGTCTGATACAATGGAATACGTGTTACGCAGATATTACAATAATTATGAGGTGCTAAATATGGATAACATAAATCTTACTCCAAAAGATATTTTGCAAAAAGAATTTAAACCTAAGATGCGTGGCTACGATCCGGCAGATGTTGATACCTATTTGGATACAATTATCAAAGATTACGAGACTTTTCAGAAAAACATCCAGCAGTTAAAAGATGAGAATGAAAGATTACTTGATAAGATTGATGAGTTAACAAAACAAGTTTCTGTAGGTAAGACTACTTCTAGTACACAGCCTGTCAATAACGCAACTAACATGGATATTCTCAAACGATTATCGAATTTGGAACGTCGCGTGTTTGGTTCGCAACTTGATAATGGCGAAAATGAATCACATCGAATTTAATTATACTTTGTAAATCTCGGGTAATTGCGGTCTACTTATGTAGGCTGAGGAAAGTCCATGCCCGCACAAGCTGAGATGCTTGTAGTGTTCGTGCTCGGTGAAAAAATAAGCTGAGGTGTCTCATTTGAGATAA
This sequence comes from Pediococcus cellicola, assembly GCF_001438655.1. Lineage (GTDB taxonomy): Bacteria > Bacillota > Bacilli > Lactobacillales > Lactobacillaceae > Pediococcus > Pediococcus cellicola. The sequence goes on along the minus strand of NZ_JQBR01000001.1, from coordinate 193,211 downwards.
CGGCGGAATACGGAACTAAGGCTTCGGCTATGTTCTTATGTTCCCTAAGGTGCCACAGAAACGCAGCAAGACGAGAAATCGTGTTGATGGAACGCGGTAAACCCCACGAGCGGGCAACCCAAACATTGGTAGGGGCGCTTCACATCTGGAATTGAACTAAATGTGGGGGCAGGTGTTTACACCTGGAGATAGATGATTACCCAAATTTGAATTGAACCTGAGAATTCATTTTGGACAAAACATGGCTTATAGAGATTTACATTTCAGGAGACTAGGGTAGAAGTTCGCTTTTATCCTAGTTTTTTTTAGATTAAAAAATAAAGGTGAAAACATGCAAAAATTTGATTTAATAGCAACTTGTGCAAGCGGTATTGAAGCATTAGTCGGAAGAGAGCTTCGTGACCTAGGATATCACGTCCAGGTCGAGAATGGCCGCGTACGTTTTGAAGGAACGGTCGAAGATATTTTGCGGACGAATCTTTGGCTAAGAACGGCAGACAGAATTAAAATTATTGTGGGGGAGTTTGACGCAAAAACGTTTGATTCCTTATTTGAGCAAACAAAGCAGTTGGCTTGGGACACATTATTACCAATTGACGCAGCCTTTCCAGTTGAGGGACGTTCACGTAATTCACAGCTTCATAGCGTACCAGATGCACAGGCTATCGTTAAAAAAGCAATTGTTAATCAACTTTCAGAGACGTATCATCGGCGGACAAGATTGCCAGAAACTGGGGCATTATATCCCATTGAAGTGGCCATTAATAAAGATCGAGTTCAACTGACTCTAGATACTACTGGAGAAAGTTTATTTAAGCGTGGTTACCGTGTGGACAAGGGTGGTGCACCACTGAAAGAAAATATGGCGGCTGCTTTGGTTTTACTAACTAGTTGGAAACCGGACATGCCCTTTGTGGATCCTGTATGTGGTTCAGGGACCATTCCTATTGAAGCCGCTTTAATTGGGCAAAACATTGCGCCAGGTTTTAATCGGAGTTTCATTTGTGAAAAATGGGACTGGGTACCTGCTGAATTGAGTGAAAAGCTACGTGATGAGGCCGATTCTAAAGCAAATTATGACGTTAAATTGGACATTGCCGGTTATGATATTGATCAAAATATGATTGAAATCTCGAAGAGAAATGCGTTGGAAGCCGGGCTAGCGGATGTCATCTCATTTAAACAAATGGCAGTAAAAGATTTTAAAACCGATAAAATTAATGGCATATTGGTGGCCAATCCACCTTATGGGCAACGTCTAAGTGATCAAGAAAGCGTGCGTAAACTTTACCACGAAATGGGAACTGTTTATCGACCTCTGAAGACGTGGAGCAAGTACATTTTGACCAGTGATCTAGAGTTTGAGCGATTTTATGGGAATCAAGCTACAAAAAAACGAAAACTGTATAATGGTGCTTTACGGACAGACTACTTCCAATATTGGGGTAAGCCCATCTGGCATCATGAAGGAAAGCGTGAAAAGGCATAAATGAAAAAAATTGCAATTATTGGTGGTGGCATTGTTGGCGCTACTGCAGCTTATTTATTGAGTAAACAAGCGGATTATTCGGTTTGTTTATTTGACGATGAGCAAGGGCAGGCAACAAAGGCAGCAGCTGGTATTATTTCGCCATGGTTATCTAAACGACGAAATCAGCGTTGGTATACGTTAGCTAAGGATGGCGCTGTATTTATTTCACAATTAGCTAAAGAAACGCATATGCAGAGTGATACGTATATTCAATCCGGCACAATTATCACACGTAAAAGTAAAGAGAGCCTAGATGAGCTAGAAAGTTTAGCTCAAGATAGAAAAAAAGAAGCCCCGCTGATGGGGAAAATTAAGCGGGTTACGAGTGATGAAATCAAACAGAAAATCCCCTTAGTAACTGCAAATCTACAAGGCATTTATGTTAGTGGTGGGGCGCGCATAGATGGTCAAAAATTTGTGACTCACTTGTTGCGTTTAAGTGAACAGAATGGCGTTCAAGTTAAACATGAGAAAGTGGCTTTGGTCGATGATCAAACTATTCAGTTTAATGGTCATTTGGTTCATTTTGACGATATTTTTCTTTGTGCAGGTCATGGAATTAATGACCTATTGGCACCTTTAAACTATGAAGTGAAAGTTTATCCTCAAAAGGGTCAGTTGATTGAACTACGTGTACCAGCGTATCCTGACGATCGTGTGTCACCAGTTCTTATGCCAGAGAGTGAAAAAGATTTTATGCCCGTTGGTAACGGACAATTAATCATTGGTGCTACTCATGAAAATGGTCCTGGTACAGACTTAACATTCACACAAGAAGCTTTTCAGGAGCTCTTAGCAAGTGCACAACGCATTGATAACCACTTGTCGGAGAACGATCTCGTTGCCAATAGAGTTGGTACGCGTTCTTTTTCAGACGATTTTTCTCCTTTCTTTGGACGTTTACCTGGAAGTAAGCATATTTTGGTTGCTTCTGGACTGGGATCGTCTGGACTCACAACGGGACCCATCGTGGCCAAATTAGTCACCTCACTGTTGGAGCACGACGACGGGTTTTCGAATTATCAAAAACCAATTACAACTTATATTAGTAAAAAAGGATAGTGACGCCTATGCAACCCTTTAAGACAAATTTTTATTATCAGCCAGCTTTAATGGCTAGCATTTCTTCATGGACTTGGACGACTTTACTGCTAGTTATGGGAGTCATCTTTTGGTTAGAGGTAACTCATTTTAACTGGATTGCAGCGGCGTTTTTTGTGATCTTTATCATGGTTGTACTCGTTCAGTTTTTAACGCGCACTCTAGAGATTCAGGATGGCGAATTGGTTGTTAATCGAGCACTACAAAAAAATTGGTTATTGATACCCATTTCGGACATCAAAGAAGTACAGACCACAAAAATGGGAATCAAGTTTATTTATAACGGAACGTTACATTTTTTTTATCTAGCAAAAAAAGATCGGCAACTTGTTTTGCAACTTTTAAAGACCAATCACGCTGAGATTGTGGGGGATTAAAATGACGGATATTGAAATCGCACAAAATGTAAAAATGAATAAAATTACGCAAATTGCTGATCAATTAGGACTCAGTGAAGATGATATTGAACAATATGGATCATATAAAGCCAAAATTAAATTGCCGTTGCGTGTAAACAAGGAAACAAAGCGTAAATTAATTTTAGTCACTTCAATTAATCCAACACCTGCAGGTGAAGGAAAATCAACTGTGACGATTGGATTAGGTGATGCGCTTTCTTTGCTTAAAAAAAGAGCAATTGTAGCCTTACGTGAACCATCTTTAGGACCTGTAATGGGTATGAAAGGTGGGGCAACGGGTGGCGGCTATGCACAAGTTGTGCCAATGGAAGACATTAATCTACACTTTACTGGTGATATGCATGCCCTGACAGCTGCAAATAACACGCTTGCTGCCTTAATTGATAACCACATGCAACAGGGCAATGCGTTAGGGATTGATGAACGGCGAATTGTGTGGAAACGTACGTTGGATATTAATGACCGTGCTTTGCGCAACGTGGTTATTGGACTGGGTGGTCCGACTCAGGGAGTGCCTCGCGAAGATGGATTCGATATCACGGTTGCCAGTGAACTTATGGCAATTCTTTGTTTAGCTAAAAATCTTCACGACTTAAAAGCACGTATTAATCGAATTGTAATTGGGTACACGCGTGATCGACAGCCGGTGACAGTTGCCGACTTAAAGGTTGGGGGAGCAATTGCAGCGCTGCTAAAAGATGCCATCAAACCCAACCTTGTACAAACGTTAGGCCACACACCAGCTATTATCCATGGAGGACCCTTTGCAAACATTGCACATGGCTGTAACAGTGTCTTGGCCACTCAAACGGCACTTAACTTAGCGGATTATACCATTACAGAAGCTGGGTTTGGCGCTGACTTGGGAGCAGAGAAGTTTCTTGATATTAAGGTCCCAGTGTTAAAAAAACGTCCTGACACGATTGTGATTGTGGCCACGGTGAAGGCGTTGAAGCTCAATGGGGGGCAGAACTTAGCCGACTTGGCCGAGGAAGATTTATCTGCCCTGGAAAAGGGAATAAGCAACTTGTTACATCATATTAAGAGCATGCAACAGTATGGCGTGCCAGTTGTTGTGGCAATTAATCGTTTTACACAAGACACCGAACAAGAAATTAATTACATTAAAGAGACTTGTGCCAAACTCGGTGTGCAGGCAATTGATACGGATGTCTGGGCTAAAGGCGGAAATGGCGCTCTTGATTTGGCTAAAGTAGTTCTTAAAACAGTGGAACAACCAAGTCAATTTAAGATACTGTATGACCAGGACAGCGATTTGACAGATAAAATTAAAACAATTGTCACCAAAATCTATGGTGGTGCACACGTATCATATTCTAAAAAAGCTAGTAATCAACTTAAACGATTCAAAAAATTAGGTTGGGATAAATTACCCGTTTGTATGGCTAAGACACAATACTCGCTTTCAGATGATGCTAAATTATTGGGAGCTCCACACGATTTTACAATTCATGTAAAATCATTTGTACCCAAACTGGGAGCTGGGTTCATCGTAGCGATGACTGGTAATGTTTTAACAATGCCAGGATTGCCAAAACATCCCGCAGCCATGGATATTGATATCAATGATGATGGCAAAATAAGTGGATTATTTTAGTAGAAATTGAGGATTGACGATGTTATTTATAATTGATTTTTTCCTTATCGTGCTGGTGATACTCATGGACCAGCTTGTGAAAGTTTGGACGGTCGCTAATATTGAATTAGGAGCCGTACACGGCGCAATTCCAGGAATCTTATCTTTGACCAATATTCAAAACGATGGGGCAGCATGGAGTATTTTAGAGGGCAAAACGGGTTTCTTCTATTTGATTACAATCGCGGCACTTGCGGCTTTAGGCTATTTTTTATATCGAACACGTGGCCATTTTCTGTATCAGATTAGTCTAAGTCTAATCATTGCTGGCGCATTTGGTAACTTTATTGATCGTCTTCGGCTAAAATATGTAGTGGATATGTTTCAGCTAGATTTTATAAATTTTCCAATTTTTAATGTAGCAGATCTGAGTTTAACAATTGGTGTCATTATACTTTTTATTGCTATCCTTAAAGAGGATTAACTGGAGGATTGATATGTTAACACATGAACTTGTGATTCAAAATGAGCAGGGACGCATCGATAAAGTTTTGGCAACCGCATTTCCAGATCTAACGCGTTCTCATATTCAAGGGCTGATCAAAAATGAGCATATTTTAGTGAATTCTCAGGCAGTTAAAACTAAATACCGTGTGAAGCCTGGAGATAAAGTAGAAGTACAGGATGAAGAAAAACAACCTATTGCCTTGGAAGCAGAGGATATACCATTAGATATTGTCTACGAGGATGAAGATGTGATTGTTGTCAATAAACCACAAGGCATGGTAGTACATCCCGCCCCAGGGCATCCCAATCATACTTTAGTTAATGCGCTGCTGTATCATAGTCCCCTTTCGACTATCAATGGAAGTATCCGTCCTGGAATTGTCCATCGAATTGATAAAGATACTTCTGGGCTTTTAATGGTGGCAAAAAATGACCAAGCACAGCAAAGTTTATCGGCTCAGTTGAAAGCTAAAACAAATACGAGGCTGTATATTGCGTTGGTCCATGGAAATATTAAAGAAAATGAAGGCACAATTGATGCGCCGATTGGTCGCTCGCCTAAAGATCGAAAAAAACAAGCTGTTATTTCAGAAGGCCGACCAGCTGTGACTCATTTTAAAGTGTTGAAGCGGTACGGCACGTACACCTTAATTCAATGCCAACTTGAAACTGGCAGAACGCATCAAATTCGTGTGCATTTAAAATATATCGGTCATCCCGTAGCGGGTGATCCTTTATATGGTCCTAAGAAGACCTTAAAAGGAAATGGTCAATTCCTTCACGCCAGTGTTTTAGGATTTAAACAACCTAGAACTGGTGAATATCTTGAGTTTAAAGCGCCACTCCCTGAAGTCTTTACAAAGATTTTAAAATGGCTTGACACGCAATCTGAACATGGTTAAAGTTAGGGCATATTAAGTTACAATTGCCGTTATAAAACACTTTGACCGCATAGTTTTGGCGAAGCAAATGAAAATTTGGTTCGCCTTTAATTTAGAAAGGAAGTTAGTTGGATTGGGAAAAGAAATTATGGATACTATGGCAATGAAACGGGCATTAACCCGTATTACATATGAAATTATTGAACGTAATCGGGGCGTTGATGACCTGGTAATTATTGGAATCAAAACACGTGGCGTCTTTCTTGCACAACGAATTGCAGAACGATTGAAGCAGTTAGAAAACGTTGAGGTCCCTGTTGGTGAATTAAATGTGACAGCTTATCGCGACGATGTGCATCAACTTGATACAGATCCAAAATTACCTGGAAAGCCTAATTTTGCATTTAGCCTAGAAGGGAAAAAAGTTATTTTGGTCGATGACGTCTTATATACTGGAAGGACAATTCGAGCAGCCATGGATGCCATTATGGATATAGGTCGACCAAAACGAATAAACTTAGCTATATTAGTTGATCGTGGACATCGTGAACTGCCAATTCGAGCGGATTTTGTGGGTAAAAACATCCCAACGGCTCAAAATGAGAAAATTGAAGTTTCGGTTTCCGAAATTGATGAAGAAGATTCTGTGAAAATTGTCAATCGTAAGTAATCAAATGAGGTGAGGACCATGAGTGAACGATATTTAATTTTAGATGATGGGACAGTCTATCGTGGCCAAGCCTTTGGATCTCCGGCAACAACATTTGGTGAAGTCGTCTTTAACACGAGTGCGACTGGGTATCAACAGATTATTACAAATCAAATTTATCATAACCAAATTATTGTTTTCTCACAGCCTTCAATTGGTGGCTACGGTATTGATCGTGCTAGTTATGAATCAATCGAGCCCACTTGCAAAGGGGTTATTGTTCGCGATGTAGCTGATGTTTCTACTAATCGACAGCGACGCCTTTCATTAGACGAGTTCTTAAAGATTCAAAACATCCCCGGAATTAGTGGCATTGACACGCGAGCACTCATTCACAAACTACGAGCAAAAGGAACTGTCAAGGGAAGTATTGTAGATCCAGTGAAGGACTTAGCACATGCTTTTGATCAACTCAATGCAATTGTGTTAACGAATCAGCAAGTCAATCAAGTTTCAACGCCGAAAGCTTATCCGAATCCAGGAACGGGGTTAAACGTAGTTGTAGTTGATTTAGGACTAAAACACGGTATTTTACGGCAATTAAGTCAGCGAAACTGTAATGTAACGGTGTTACCATATTCATGTACGGCTGACCAAATTTTCGATCTGGATCCAGATGGGGTAATTTTATCTACTGGACCCGGAAGCCCGGAGGATTTGCCGCAATCTTTAACTACCATGATTGCAGAAGTGGAGCAACGAATTCCGATGTTTGCGATCGGTCTTGGACATGAGCTATTTGCAATGGCCAACGGGGCAAAGGTAAAGCCCCTTCAGTTTGAGCATCATGGTGATAATCATCCCATTCTTTCTATTATTACGGATGAAATCTTTTATGCTTCACAAGGGCAAGGATATACGGTTGACCGTGCGTCGATTGACCGTAATAAAATGCTGACGACACACATTGATTTGGTTGATCAATCCGTTCAGGGATTACGGCATCGAGATTATCCAGCTTTTAGTGTTCAATTCTTTCCGGATGGCGCTCCTGGTCCCTTAGAAAGTTCAGAACTATTTGATGAATTCGTTGAAATTATGACTACTCGAATGGAGCGGTAAAACATGGCACGCACAAAGTTACAAAAAATATTAATTATTGGTTCGGGACCCAACGAAATCGGCGTTGATACGGAACTGGAAACCGCAACATTGCAAACGATCCAAGAATTACAAGCAAATGGTAAAGAAGTTTCACTTGTAAGTAACAATGCAAATTCAGTAGCGGGGAGTTACCTTGATGAGCAGCATTTTATTATCAGTCAGTTGAACGCAAACGCACTAATCAAAGTTTTGCGAACGCATGAATTTGACGGTATTGTACCCACACTTGGTGGCGCGCCGGTGCTTCAGGTTTTACATCAATTAGATGAAGCCGGCATTTTTGAGGAACTGAACATTCGACTTTTGGGAATTAGTTTACGTACCATTGCAAATACCCAAAACCCAGAGAACTTAAATCGAATTTTACAAAACATTCATGAGCCATATATCCCTACCAGTATTTTGGGAGATACAAAAGAAGTTTTAAAGTTTGTTCACAAAATTGGATATCCAGTAATTATCAAACCTGTTGCGGCAATCAGCAATTCAAATCGGTTACGTTGTGAAAATGAGCATCAGTTAAAACAACTTTTGGCATCAGCATTTCGAATTTCGACAACACATCAAGTGGCAGTTGAAAAAAGCATTGTGGGTTTTAAAGAAATTGAAGCCACGGTGGTGCGGGACAATGAAAATACTAGAATGCTCATCTGCGCTGCGGAAGACTTTAACCCGGTTGGCGTACATGCTGGAGATTCCATTGTTTTCACACCAACTCAAACGTTGACAGACCAGGAATTTCAGGCTATTCGTTCCTCGGCACTTAGAATTGCACAGGAATTTAAAGTTCGTGGCGTTTGCCATGTTCAGTTTGCATTAAATCAAGCAACGGGAAACTACTTTGTTATTCGTGTGAATCCTTATTTTGATCGAACAACAGCTTTTGCTGCACGGGCAACTGGCTATCCGTTAGCACTGGTAAGTACTCAGATTAATCTAGGACACAATCTCAGAAATATTAAGATTCCGGGGCTTAGGCAGCATGATTCTTTAGCGCTCATTGAACCCACACTGGATCATATTGCGGTCCGTTTTCCAACATTTTCATTTGCAAGTTTTGCCAATGCAAGTCAAGAGCTAGATACACAGATGAAATCAACAGGGGCAGTTATTGCGTTTGGCCGCAGTACAGAGGAAGCTCTTTTAAAAGCTGTTCGGTCAGTTGACTCCGCAACCACTTCTGAACAGGCAGCTTTAGATGAGTCGCGTTTGAATGAAGGTCAATTGATAAACGTTTTAGTGCACCCTACAGCAGGAGAGATTTTTTATTTGCTTGAAGCAATTCGCCGTGGTTATCAAGTTGAAGAGCTGTCAGAGTTGACGAAAATTGATGCGTTTTATTTTTATAAACTAATTCATATTGTGCAAATTGAAAAGAATTTGCGAAAAAACTTTTTTGATATCAACGTTTTGAAAAATGCAAAATACTATGGGTATGGAGACTCACAGATTGCGCGTCTGTGGAAATGTTCTGATAAAAAGGTACGTGAATTTCGAGAGAAAAATCATATTCAACCCACATTTAAAGGTATTGAACCGACTGCAGGGGAATTTCCGTATAATAATAGAAGTTACTACACAACGTTTGAGACCGAGAACGAATCTCAGATCAGTGAACGACCGAAAGCCTTCATTTTAGGCACAGCGAATAACCAGGTTGGAACCAATTCGGCGGCTGAATACGTGACCATTCGTGCAATTAAAACTTGTCAAGAACTAGGATTTGAAACGATTTTGATTAATAATAATCCGAGTGCGGTTTCTATCTTACCGCGGATGGCAGATAAGCTTTATTTGGAGCCATTGACTGTTGAAAACTGTTTAAACATTATCAACAGTGAACAACCCGATTATGTGATCGCACAAGGAAAATGGCAAATTGTGACTGACTTAATTGAGGCAGGAATTGAAATTACGCAGTTACCGTTATCACGAACTTCGCGGGCTGAAAATGTGGAATCTCAGTACTTAGTTGTGGCAGAGAAGGTAAACACGCAGGTTTTTAATTTGGGTTGTTTTTATACGGCGGAGGACGCCAGCCTGCATTTCCCATCATCCGTTGGGGGCCAAATTACACAAAAAATTCAGCACATCACACAAAGTGAAATTCAAAAACAACAGGATGGCATTTATCAAGTTATGTTTAAACAAGAGGGTTCACACCTGGTTGTGACGGGCATTACGCCCCTTGCTATTCAAGATATTCCGTTTATGACATATGCGTTAAACCATGATTTAACAGCTGATTTAATTAGATTGGTATTTAACCGTCTAGATGACGCAGCGGTTAAGACCATTAATCCTGTGCAAGATAGACAATTAACGCTTGAGCATGTTTTTCCTTATGAGCAGTTAGAGATTGAATCTCCACAGAATCCACCCTTCTCGTTGGCAATTGGAGCTAAGATTTCAGAAAAATAATATTTATGAATTCACAAAATAAGTCGCCAAGTTTGATACTTAACTTGGCGACTTATTTTGTGTTTATTTAATTTTGTTCACGTAATTCTTGGACCATTTTTTCATCCGGATCCACAATTAATGTCGTTTGTCCTTCGTAAATGACAAAGCCAGGTTTGGCTCCATTTGGTTTGTGCACTCGTTTAACTGGGACGTAATCGACGGGAACGTGAGCTGAGTCTTGAGCTTTCGAAAAATAAGCTGCCAGTGTAGCGGCTTGGATCAGCGTTTGTTCGGATGGCTCAGAAGCGTGAATAATAACGTGTGATCCAGGAATCTTTTGCGTATGCATCCAGATGTCAGTCTTTTTCGCAGTTTTTAAAGTTAATCGGTCGTTTTGAGTATCATTTTTACCAACTGAGATCTTTGTACCATCGGTTGAGTAAAAGGTTTCCGGTTTACTTGGTTGTACGCGCTTTTGTTTACGCTTAGTTTGTTTGGCTTTCAAATAACCTTCTTTTTCTAATTCTTCACGAATCTCGTCGAGGTCTTGCGGGTTGGCTAACTCAATTTGAGTCATAATGTTATCTAGATATTGAATTTCTTGATTTGTTTTAGCCAGTTGTTCAGAAACGTAATGAACTGCATTTTTGGCCTTTTGATATTTCTTAAAATATTTTTGTGCATTCTGTGAAGGTGAAATTTGGTTTGAAAGTAAAATTTTAATATCGCGATTTTCATCGTAGTAATTCGGTAGCGTAATTTCGGTCATTCCTCGTTTCACCTGGTTAAGGTAGGTGGTCAAAATCTCACCTTTAATTTTATAATCATCTGCTTTTTCAGAGTTAACCAAGGTCTGATTGAGTTTTTTTACTTTGATGCGGTTCTTCTTTAAATCATTTTTAACAACATGAACCAGATTACCTGCCTTTTGAATCACGCGGTCACGCTGGGCTTTGGCCACATAAAAAGCATCAAGAAGCTCACTTAAGGTTTCAAAGTGTTGCTGTGTGCCTTCAATCGTAGCATAAGGGAAAGCTGTAAAATTACTTTTGCGTTTTTGCGTCGTGATGGTTGGTTGAGCTTGGTTGAATTGCGCGAAAAAAGATTTAAATGCATCTGGCTTGTTATGTTGGTGCAAATAATGGGCCAACTCCAAACTGGTATCTTTATTCAAACCTTGGTAAATTTTACGCAATTCATTGGCCAATACTTCTTGATTAGGGTAATTGTTTTGGGCCGTCACATAAGCCTCGCTAGTATCTGTAAATGGATTACGTTTATCTTGGCTAGGCGGCGTAATATAAGTCGCTCCTGGTAAAAGTAGGCGATAACGGTTTTGGTCCGCATTAATATGCTTAATTGTATCAAGGATTACTTTAGTAGAATTATTTAATAAAACAATGTTGCTTCTGCGGCCCATAATTTCAACTGCTAGTAGGAGCTCTTCCACGTCACCTAATTCATTTCGTTTAGAAAACGAAAAGTTGATAATACGATCATTTTCAACTTGCTGGATGCCATTTAGAATTGCACCGTCTAGATACTTCCTGAGCATCATGGCAAAGTTAGTGGGAGTTGCTGGATTGGCATATGGAATTTTTGTAATCTGGACACGTGCATAGTTAGGGTGTGCTGAGAGCAACACGGGATAATTTTTTCGGTTGGCACGAAAAGTAATGATTACTTCGTTTTCATAGGGTTGATGAATTTTTGTAATTCGGCCACTTTGTAATAAGGTGTTTAATTCATTAACCATTGCATGGGTAAAGGAGCCATCAAAGGACATAGATAGGAAACCTGCTTTCTTTCTTGAATAAACTGTTAATATCTAGTATACCAGTGTCAAAGGAAAATGTGCTAAACTAAGTACTTGGAAATGATTTTTGAAAATGGCATATTTTGTGCTATTATTGAAATATTAATTTTAAAAAGTTGGTGTATACATGAAAACGGCCATCGTAACGGACAGTACCTGTTACTTAACAACAAGAGAAATCACTGATAATAACTTAACAGTTGTTCCAATTCCAGTTGTGATTGATGGAAAAAGTTATGATGAAGGCATTGATATTACTAGTGAAGAGTTCTATCAAAAATTGCGTACTTCAGGATCTTTTCCAAGTACAACACAGCCGCCTTTAGGCAAAATGATCGAATTATATAAAAATCTGCGTGATCAAGGCTATGAAAATGTCATTAGTATCCATTTAGCAAGTACCATTTCTGGATTTGTCAGCAGTCTAAATTCCATTAAGGACGAAATTGAAGGCTTAAACATCTATGTTTATGATTCTGAAATTACAGTCCGTTTAATGGGCGTACTAGCTTTGGAAGCCGCACGAATGGCTCGTGAAGGGCAAGCGCCACAGGATATTTTGAAGCGCCTAGATCAGTTGCGTGCTACTTTTGGAGAGTATTTCATTGTTGATGATTTACAAAATCTTGTTCGTGGCGGTCGACTATCAAATGCTTCAGCGTTTATTGGTGGATTATTAAAAATAAAACCCATTTTAACGTTTAATGATGCTCATGAAATTGTGGCATTTGAAAAAGTTCGCTCAACAAAGAAAGCGTTGGCAAGGGTAGAAGCACTTTTTGAGCAAAGTAAAGAAAAGGTTAACTATCCTTTACGAGCCATCATCATTCATGCTAATGATGAGCCAGCAGCTTTGAAGTGGCAAGAAAGACTACAAACGAAATATCCTGAATTACCAATTGATATCAGTTATTTTGGACCAGTTATTGGCACACATCTGGGAGAAAAAGCATTGGCATTAGCCTGGCTAGAAGACTATACAAAAATTTGAAATTTATTTCAGAAGACTTGAGGGTTACCTTGAGTCTTTTTTTGTTAGTTTGTTAAAAAGGATTAGTCTTTTGTTGTGAACTGTAAGCGAATGTGATAAGGTTAATTTAATACAATCGGAATGGTGAAATGCGATCACCATGAAAAAATAAGAAGATTACTATAACGCTAGTGGGGTATGTGCACATTAGGGTTTATTAAAAGAAGGAGTTTTTTATGCGTAAATTAAAAGTTAAGAACAACGAGGTGGCTGTTTATGCAGTTGGTGGCCTTGGTGAGATTGGTAAGAATATGTATTGTGTGCAATATCAAGATGAGATTGTCATTATCGATTGTGGGATTAAATTTCCTGAAGATGAACTATTAGGTGTGGATTACATTATTCCGGATTACCAATTCCTGATTGAAAATCAGAAAAAAATTAAAGCACTAGTCATTACTCATGGACATGAAGATCATATTGGGGGAATTCCGTTTTTCCTTCAAAAGCTTAATGTTCCAATTTGGGCAGGACCATTTGCTTCAGAATTAATCAAGGGAAAGCTAAAAGAACATAATTTATTAAGAACAACCGAATTGCATGAATTGCAGGAAGATACGGTCCTTAAGTTCCGAAAGCTTTCGGTATCTTTCTTCAGAACAACCCATTCAATTCCAGACACGCTTGGTATTGCAGTCCATACGCCACAAGGGACTGTTGTGCAAACAGGTGATTTCAAGTTTGATCTAACGCCAGTGGGGGGACTTCCTTCACCAGACTTCCAGAAAATGGCAGCAATTGGTGGCAAAGATTCCTTACTTTTGATGTCTGATAGTACCAATGCGGAACGCCCAACTTTTACTAAATCTGAACGCTTTGTTGAACAAAGTATTAAACGAATTTTTACAGAAATTCAGGGCCGAATTATTTTTGCTACTTTTGCTTCCAATGTTTATCGTGTGCGTGAAGCTTGTGAAGCTGCGCTGGCGCAAGGACGAAAAATTGCTATTTTTGGTCGTAGCATGGAAAATGCAATTGAAGCTGGACAAAAGTTGGGTTACCTTAATATACCAGAAGAGTCTTTAGTTGATGCTCAAGAATTAAAAAACTTACCAGCGAATAAGCTCATGATTCTTTGTACGGGTTCTCAGGGTGAGCCAATGGCAGCCTTGAGTCGTATTGCGAATGGAACGCATCGACAAATTAGTTTACAACCTGATGATACGGTTGTGTTTTCAAGTAACCCAATTCCTGGCAATACCGTCAGCGTAAACCATTTGATCAACAAATTGGATGAAGCTGGCGTGACGGTTATCCATGGTAAGGTTAATAATATTCATACTTCTGGACATGGTGGTCAGGAAGACCAAAAACTAATGTTACGTTTAATTAAGCCCAAGTTCTTTATGCCGTGTCATGGTGAATACAGGATGCAGATGATTCATAAAAAGTTGGCTCAGCAAACCGGCGTGCCAGAAGAAAACTGTTTTATTATGAAAAATGGTGATGTGTTGGCATTAACGAGAGATAGCGCAAGAATTGCCGATCATTTTAGTGCTGGCGATGTGTATCTCAATGATGCAGACATCAATGACAACGTGAGTTCACAAATTTTAAGTGATCGCACAATTTTGGCAAGTGAGGGTGTTGTCACTGCTGTGGCAACGATTAATATTAAGAAACATCGGATTACTGCCGGCCCAGACACAATTTCACGTGGGTTCATCTATATGCGTGAATCAAATGAATTGATTCATGATACAAACAAGGCAGCGTTTCATTCTTTATTGAATACGATGAAAGAAAAAGCACATCCTACAGAAAAAGATTTTAATACCAATATTATCGATGACCTTCAAGAATTTCTATATCAAAAAACTGAGCGAAGTCCAATGATCGTGCCAATGTTGATTTTTGAGTGAGTTTAAGCGCTCCTATTTTGATAGCAATAGTGAATCCTCAAACATGAGCAGTCATTTACTCAAATTTGGGGATTTTGTTTTTACATACTAGTTGTTGGTTCAAAAAAATGGTAAATTAAGAGTAGCGAACAAAGTACTGCATGATTTCAGCATGAGAGATCAAAAGAGATGGGAAGATGATGACAATTAATAATAATAACGATTGGTCGGTTCCGGGAACCCGGATGGGCCGTTTAAAAGAACGAGAGCAACAAAAAGTGGCTGGCAAAAAAAAGAAAAAAGAATCACCAAAAAATTCAAAGGTACCTAGACCTAAGCAGCCAAAAAAGAGTAATGCCAATAAAAAGCATTCCAAAAATTGGTTATGGGTGCTTGGTTTACTGGTCATTATTATTCTAGCTGTGGTTTTCTTTGTGCGGCGTTCAAACAATAATCAAGCACAAGCCAATGCTGAAAAGATTGTGCAAAAAGCCTTTAATTCCGATCGAGACAACATTACAGATGACGCTACTCAGACTCAAATGAGTGCTTTAGCTGCAGATGCTAAAAAGGTCAAAAATAATACCGAAGCCAATCAATATAGTCAATTAGCAAGTTTAGGTAAAAGTGCTATTAATTTTGAACAGGATGTTGCTAATCTAAAAAACGGCAGTAATTATCGAGAAAGTACGACCGGTTCAAAAGTAAGTGCATTATTGCAAGAACTAAAATCATCGTCATTTGAATCTGATTTTTCAGGTTTCTACAATGAATATAATAAAAAATTAAGTGGATTAGAAACTAGGGCCAAAGCAGTATCGAAACTTCATAAACAGACTAATGATTTGTTTGTAAATGGCAAACATGGTACTTTAAAGGCTTCTGTAACCACTTCGAACTTGAATACATTACTAGATAGTTTAAATAAATATTCTAATTTTGATTTAGCAAAGAAAGACTTGGCTCGAGTAGAAAAAGCAGTTAAGACTTACGGGCAATCTCAGACAAGCTCTTCTTCAGAGATGAGTTCAACCGAGTCCTATGGCTATGACAGTAGTAATAATAATCAATATTATGATACATCTAACGGCGGGAACACATATTCTTCATCTAGCTATAGTTCGAGCGCTCGTTCCAATGCTGCGCAGACCCAAAGTAGTTCGTCTAGTTCAGCATCACGGGCACAAACAAATACAAATTCAAGTAGTAGCACAACTTCTTCATCAGCAAGTAGTAAAGCAACAAGTTCTAGTCAGCGCTAGTCAAAATAAGAAAGCTTTTCAGTTCATAGACTTAAACTGAAAGGTTTTTTATTTTAAAGAAATTCGTGAGGACAGAAACGAGGAGTGGGTTTTAGCATGTTAGCAGGTCTAAAGATAAATTTAACTCTAGTTTACATAATATATATTATTCAAAGTAGTTTAAATAAGTGGAATTAATGGTGTTTCAACAAATTTACAAATCTTTCCATTTTTTAGGTTCTGGTTATGCTCGTTTTTATTTGTGGCATCATATAAATTTGCGTTCTAGTATCCTTTAAAAAATTATGTAGTGTCGGTGGTTCAAACATTATTTAATCTTTGTCAGTTAATTTGATTTTTCACAAATATGACACACGAATGCTAGCTTTATTTTATTTATTTTTGATGTTCGGGTTTAATGATCTTGATCTTAATGAAACCAATAAAAAAAGATCGCTTAATTGCGATCTTAGGCCTTATTTCTTAATTCCAGTGCTGCTTTTTGAACTGTTCGCGGCCACCTTGTTCTTCAAGCGCGTAACGAGCGGGATTTTTCTTGTAAAACTGTTGGTGTTCCTCCTCAGCAACATAAAACGGCTTGGCATCTTCAATGGTGGTTACAATTGGATCGTCAAATAGCTCACTTTGCTGAAGTTTTTCTTTTGAGGCTTCAGCAATTTTTCGTTGTTCATCATTCTTTACAAAAATAACTGGACGGTAATTATCACCACGGTCTTGAAACTGGCCCATAGCATCAGTTGGGTCCGTTTGTTGCCAGTATATATCAACTAATTTATCGTACGAAATAATTTCTGGATCATACGTAATTTCAACGGCTTCAGTGTGTCCTGTTGTATATGAGCTAACTTGTTCGTAAGTTGGGTTAGCTACGTGACCGCCGGTATATCCGGACAAAACCTTTTTAATACCTGGTTGTTCTTCGAATGGTTGAACCATGCACCAGAAACAACCACCAGCAAATACTGCTTTTTCTTCCATATTTTGCACAACTCCTTATTCAAACAATTTTTGATAAGCTTTGTAGCCTTCGTCTGCTAGGTCACTAACGGGAACGAAGCGAAGTGCGGCTGAATTGATGCAAAATCGTTTACCACCGGCTTCGGTTGGTCCATCATCAAAAACATGACCTAAGTGAGAATTGGCGTTTTTACTACGAACTTCGTCACGTACCATACCAAATGAGGTGTCGGTCTCTGATTTAATGACCTCTTTGTCAATTGGCTTGGTAAATGATGGCCAACCACAACCTGCGTCATATTTATCACGTGAACTAAATAAGGGTTCGCCGCTCACAATATCAACGTAGATGCCATCTTCATAAAAATCGTCGTATTGACCACTAAATGGTGCTTCTGTGGCGGCGTGTTGCGTCACTTCGTAAGCTTCCTTAGATAAACGGTGCTTTAGGTCTTTTTCACTCATTGTCGAAACCTCCGTAGATTTATTTTGACGCAATAAGTACTATATAATAGTTAGTCCATTTTAACAATTAATTTGCTTTATAAAAGTCAGCATTTATATTTAACGGGGTTATATATTTTAAAGGTAAATCAAAAACCAATCGCTTGCTGTAAGCCATAACGATTGGTTTTTAATTTAAAACGATTTTAATCGAACATTTTAGTTAATGGTGGGACAACTTGTTTTTTACGTGAAACAACACCAGGCAAAGCCATGCGGTTATCATTAAGCTTACCGTTAAAGGCTTTTTCAACAGTCTGTGTCCCCTCACCCAGTGCTAATAACTCAGAATCACTGGTTAAGACATTAGTTGCAAGTAATAGAAACAGATCATACGATTTTGTTTTCATAAGATCTTTCATTGTTTGTTCAAGTTCGTCCTGACGCTTGAAAACATCGTTTAGATCTACTGCGTTGACTTGACCAATTCGAACGGTTTTACCGCCCATTTCGAATGATTTAGCATCACCCTCCAGAATATCAGTCGCACTGCGCTCATTAACGTCACTACCAGCCTTGAGCATTTCAATCCCGTAAGCTTCGTAATCATCAATTCCAGCAAGTTTTGCAAGTTCAGGAACTGCCTTACGTTCATCGTCAGTAGTTGTTGGTGACTTCAGAAGCAAGGTATCAGAAATAATAGATGACAACATCAACCCGGCAATATTGCTTGGGATTTCAACTTTATTTTCCAAATACATTTTGTAGATAATAGTACTGCAGCAGCCGATTGGTTCTGCGCGGTAGAAAAGTGGTTGTGCAGAAGTAAAATTAATTTTATGGTGATCAATAACACTGGTAACCGTCACATCAGCAATGTCATCGACACTTTGAATGGCCTCATTATGGTCAACCAAGACAACCGAGTCTACTTCTGGTTTTGCCTTAGTAATGACACGTGGTGCTTTGACAGTAAAGCGGTCTAAAACGAAATTTGTTTCATTGTTCGTTTTTCCTAACGCAACTGCTTCAACTTCGTCACCCAATTTATTTGCTAAATACGCATATTCAATGGCACAACTGATGGCGTCTGTATCTGGATTTTTGTGGCCAAAAACTAATTCTTTACTCATGTTTACAAGAACTCCTTATTTAAAAATTATCGTTTAATTTTGGTTACCAATTACTTTTCGTAGTCGCTCTGTATAGCTTTCTTCATTTAAATAGTCATCAAAAGCACTTAAGAACGTGTTAATTCGTGGAATTTCATCTTTGTCTTTACGGAAGACGAAACTTAAATCAAAATTGATGGCTGGATCAAAACGTGCCATCCAAGTTTGATCAGATCCTGGATGTGAAATCACATAGGAAGCTGGTAAAGCAGTATTGACCATAGCTGTTTCTGCAAAACGGCGAATCTGATCAGGGGTTGTGAAGCGTGCAACACTTCTAGGCACATCGACTAATTGATTTTTGTATGCTTCACGTAAAACACCATCTAAATAATAACCTTCAGGATATGTGACCCAATTAGCGTTTAAGGTATCCTTTAGTTTAATCTTTCTTTGCTTAGATAGTTTTTGATCATGGTGAATGAACAATAGATCTTCGTTTAAAATCTTACGTGATTCGTAGGGTTTCCAATTTTTGATACTATCATCAGGTAAATACATAATCGCTAAATCAATACGATTGTTCTCAAGACGTTCCCAGATTTCTTTACGAGTTAAGGTGTGCAACGTGATTTTGATTTCGGGTTGTTGTTTATAGTACTTAGTAATAAAGTCTTCAAATACACGTGATTCAATTGAAGCTAACATGCCAATATTAATTTCGCCCTGAGTTGCCGAGGTTGATTGCTGAATCTCATCGGTTGCTTGGTTTAAAACTTCATTAATATTGTGTGTAGCTTTCAGCATAGTATAGCCCGCATCCGATAGTCGAAGCTTTTTACCTACTGAGTAAAATAATGGTGCACCGACCGTATGTTCAAGTTTCTTAATTTGTTGCGTTAACGCCGGCTGGGTAATCCCGAGAATCTGAGCGGCTTGTGTGTAGTTCATAGTATCAGCAAGCTGGAGGAAGTAAGTTAACGTTTTAGATGAAAAGATTGCTTCTTGTTTTGATTTCATACCGTATCTCCTTTTAGTTTTAATCATTATAATTCAATTTCAATAATAACTATAACTATTCTAATGGTTAACGTCATGCAATGCAAGAATCTTTATTCTAAAAGACGTAAGTTAAACTTAAATTAATTTTTAATGTTCAGGTGAAGTAGCTACAACAGGAGCTGGCTTTACAACCATCGACTCTGGTTGGCCTTCACTATCCACATCAATAACAAACGAACCGTTTGAGTAACGACCACTTAATGGATGCTCATCAGCGACAATGTCGTGTAATAATTCTCGACTTGTACGAATTTCTAAAACGGCGTTTGGAACTAATTCAGTAAAATCAACGACTCTATGCGGATTGTTTTTAAGTTCTCTAAGGACCAAAATACCGCGTCGAGCTCGGCTTGTCACAGGAATGTCTGCAACTGCCATCCGTTTAAACGCTCCTCTTTGTGTGATTAATCCTACTTCGGAACTATCATTAACAAGTTGTATATTCGCAATTTGATCATCACGTAAATCCATCGATTTCACACCAGCCGTTCGTGCGCCAATCGTAGGAATTTCGGCAAGATCGTATCTTAGCCCATAATCATGCTCTGAAACGAGCATCACAGTTTTTTTAACAGGTTGTGCGAGATAAAAAATATTAACGACGATTGAGTCTTGATTTTTGAGTTTTATATAAACGGCTGCGTGTTTCTTATAATTACGACCAGGTGTTAAATTAGCAAAACTGGTTTTCTTAATAAAACCATCATTGGTTGCAATTAAAAATTCGCCACTTTCATCCAACGTGTGGAAAGAAAATGTCTTAATAATGCGCTCATCATCACCCAAACCAATCGTTTGTGAGATGTGTTCACCTGTGTCTTTCCAACGTGAATCTGTGAGTTCATGGACAGGTCTTGAAATTAGGTTTCCCTTATTAGTAAACATCATCAGATGGTCTAGCGTGCTGAGTTGTTTCAAGAAGATAGGATAATCTTCATCTTTAAGACCGTTGTCATCACCGGATGCATTGTATGAACGAAGTGAACTACGCTTTAGATAGCCATCATGGCTGACAAGAACCATAACCTGTTCTTCCGGGACAACTACTTTTCGATCAATCTTGATTTCTTCGATTTCGTCTTGAATTTCGGTTAAACGAGGTGTGCCATATGTTTTCTTGACATGCACTAGTTCTGTGTGAAGCACTTGTGCCAAAGCAGCCTCACTATTTAAAATTTCTTTGTAACTCGCAATTTGATTATCTAATTCAGCGGATTCAGCTTCCAAAGCTGTGACGTCAGTATTGGTTAATCGATAAAGTTGTAATGACACAATGGCTTCTGCTTGCTCGTTTGTAAAAGCAAATTGTTGAACCAGATTATTTTTGGCATCTTTTTTATCTTTACTACCTCTAATAGTGGCAATGACTTGATCTAAAATAGAAAGAGCTTTGATCAATCCTTTAACGATATGCTGGCGTTTTTCTGCCTTTTTCAAGCTAAAGCGTGTTCGTTTAGTAATAATTTCTTTTTGAAAAGTTAAATAGGCCTGTAAAAACGCTTTAAGACCCAATCGTTCGGGACGCTTATGGTTAATAGCAACCATATTAAAATTATACGAAATTTGTAAATCGGTATTTTTGAAAAGGTAATTTAAAATACCAGTTGCATCAGCATCACGTTTTAACTCGATCGCAATAGAAAGACCTTGGCGATCTGACTCATCTCGTACCTCAACAATGCCGTCAACTTTTTTCAGAATACGTATTTCATCAATTTTTTTGACTAACTGTGCTTTATTGACTTCATAAGGAATTTCAGTGATTTCAATTTGTGATTTACCACCACGCAATGGCAATATTTTAGTTCTGGATCGTACGACAATCTTGCCACGGCCTGTTTGGTAAGCTTTTTTGATTCCATCCAGTCCTTGGATAATACCTGCAGTTGGAAAATCTGGACCTTTTACAAAAGTCATCAGTTTTTCTAAGTCAGCGTTGGGATGCTTAAGTAGGTATAGTAAGGCATCAATGACTTCATTAAGGTTATGTGGTGGAATATCAGTGGCATATCCTGCTGATATTCCCGTAGCACCGTTTACTAATAAATTAGGAAAACGACTGGGTAAAACAGTTGGTTCGTATTCTGTATCATCGAAATTTAAAACAAAATCCACGGTTTCTTTATCAATGTCTTTTAGCATTTCGCTAGATATCTTGCTTAACCGGGCTTCTGTATAACGCATGGCGGCTGGCGGATCGTTATCGATAGAACCGTTATTGCCGTGCATTTCAATTAAGGGTGCTCGCAATTTCCAATCCTGACTCATACGGACTAATGCTTCATAAATGGAGCTGTCACCATGGGGATGAAAATTACCCATAACATTTCCGACTGATTTGGCAGACTTACGAAAGCCTTTGTCGTAGGTGTTACCGTCCTGGTTCATGGCATATAAAATACGACGTTGGACCGGTTTCAATCCGTCACGGACGTCTGGCAAAGCACGTTCTTGAATAATGTATTTAGAGTAACGACCAAAACGATCACCCATGACGTCTTCCAAAGTTAGTTCTTGTATTTTTGGTGTATATTCTTTTTTTGAATTAGCCAATTAAGGTTCCTCCCCTCATTATTTTTGGTCTTGATTGTCATCTATTTCTTCGAATTCATCTTCATGAGCGACGTTTACAGCTTCGTTGTCCAAGATACTGCCCTCTTCTTCAAGAGAAAACTCAACATTATCTTCGATCCAGTTTCTTCGTGGTTCCACTTTATCGCCCATTAAGGTGGTAACTCGTCGCTCTGCTAGAGCAGCATCATCAATCCGAACTCTAACTAAAGTACGTGTTTCTGGATTCATAGTGGTTTCCCATAACTGGTCTGCGTTCATTTCGCCAAGTCCTTTGTATCTCTGCAAAGCAAATCCGCGACCCATTTCTTTGGAAGCTTTTTCGAGTTCTTCATCGGTCCAAGCATAAACGGTTTTTAGTTTTTTACCATTTTTCTTTTGCAATCTGTATAGTGGTGGTAAAGCGATGTAAATATGGCCATGATCAATCATTGGACGCATGTACTTATAGAAGAATGTTAATAACAAGATTTGAATATGGGCACCGTCGGTATCTGCATCGGTCATAATGATAATTTTATCGTAATTCCGATCTTCAATATTGAATTCGGCTCCCACTCCAGCACCAATGGTATAAATCATGGTACTGATTTCTTCATTTTTCATCACATCAGGCAACTTGGCTTTTTCGGTATTGAGTACCTTACCTCGTAGTGGTAGGATAGCTTGAAATTTGCGATCTCTGCCTTGTTTAGCACTTCCACCAGCGGAATCCCCCTCAACCAAGAAAAGCTCATTATGGGCCGCGTTTTTAGATTGTGCAGGGGTCAACTTCCCTGAAAGGAGACGATCTGTTTTTTTTCTCTTCTTACCCGTTCGGCTTGCGTCACGAGCTTTTCGTGCAGCTTCCCTTGCTTCTCTTGCTTTTAGTGCTTTACGTACAAGCATTTGAGCAAATTCACCATTTTCCATTAAGTAGAAAAGCAATTGCTCGTTCACAACGTTGTCGACAATGGTTCGTGCTTCTGGTGTTCCAAGTTTTTCTTTAGTTTGTCCTTCAAATTCGAGAATTTTTTCTGGAATTCTTAGAGAAATAACCGCGGATAATCCTTCACGAACATCGCTACCTTCAAGATTTTTATCTTTTTCTTTTAAAAGTCCCACTTTACGAGCATATTCGTTAAAAGCTTTGGTCCATCCTGAGCGCATGCCGACTTCATGTGTCCCGCCATCTTTGGTGCGGACATTATTTACAAAGGATAGGATATTTTCTGAATAGCCGTCATTGTATTGACCAGCAATCTCGACTTCAACACCATCTTTTGAGCCATCAAAATAAAGAATGTCACCAAGAGTGTCTTTGTCTTCATTCAAATAACTGACGAATTCTTTAATACCTTCTTCGTAAAGAAAGACCTGAGACTGTTCCTGATTTTCACGTTCATCTGTTAAAGTGATTTTAACACCCTTTAATAAAAAGGCAGATTCCCGTAATCTTTCGGCCAATGTATTAAAATTAAAGACAGTGGTGGTGAAAATTTTTCGATCTGGTTTAAATGTGACAGTCGTCCCATTGGTTTGCTTTGTTTTACCAATTTTTTTAAGAGTGCCAACTGGATGACCGCCGTTTTTGAATTCTTCGCGGTATTTTTTACCTTCTCGTACAATTTCAACCGTCAAATATTCGGACAAAGCATTCACAACGCTAGCGCCAACACCGTGTAAACCACCTGATGTTTTGTAGCCGCCTTGTCCAAACTTACCGCCTGCATGTAAAACTGTAAAAATAACCTCAACGGTTGGGATACCAGACGCATGCATGCCAACTGGCATTCCTCGACCATGATCGGTTACAGTCAAACTGTTATCCGGGTGAATGGTAACGTTAATTTCTTTTCCAAACCCCGCAAGTGCCTCATCTACGGCGTTATCGACGATTTCATAAACAAGATGATGTAGTCCTCTTGAATCTGTAGAGCCGATATACATCCCGGGGCGCTTTCGCACAGCTTCTAGGCCGTGTAAAACTTGAATTGAGGAATCATTATACTCTGCTGAACTGCGTTTACTCATTTCAAATACCCTTTCTACTTATATACTTCATGCGTTTCTATCATATCTAATTTAGGCGAATCTGAAAATACCATCTTACTTAATATAACATACGTCAAAACAAACGTTGGAATTGAATTTTAAACATGCTAAAATTACAAGTGATTCTCAAGTGAAAAGAGGGCAAACCTTTGTTAAAAATTATTGCAATGCTAGTTATTGCGTATCTGTTAGGATCGATCCCTTCAGGCGTCATGATTGGCAAAAAATTCTTCAATGTTGATATCCGCCTGTCAGGAAGTGGCAATATTGGCACCACGAATACTTTTCGCGTTCTCGGACCTAAAGCGGGTACTGTTGTTTTACTCATGGATATTTTAAAGGGCACCTTGGCGGCAAGCCAACCTTACATATTTAATACGCCTAATGTTAACCCGTTATTAATTGGTCTTGCTGCGATTGTAGGACACACTTTTTCTATTTTTGATCATTTCAAAGGTGGTAAAGCGGTTGCGACTAGTGCCGGTATTTTATTGGCATATAATCCCTCATTTTTTGTAATTGCCTGTTTCGTATTTGCCAGTCTGGTTTATCTAACGAGTATGGTAAGTGTGGCTAGCATGTCGGCAATGGTAATTATTAGTGTGTGGTCATTAGCTTACCATGACTTCATTTTGACACTTGTGGCGTTAGTGTTAACGATTTTTATATTTTACCGACACCGGGAAAATATTAAGAGACTTAGGAATGGTACGGAGAACCTTATCCCATTTGGATATTGGTATCATCATAAAAATAAATGAGAAGTGATCAACAAGAAAGAGGCTGTCATAATGTGACAACCTCTTTTCTTTTGACTCATTTAAAAGAAAGAAATTTCAAAACTTTGAGAAGCTTCACTTTGTGGTTCCAAATTAACAATGCCCATCTTTTCTTCTAGTTTTCCCGAACTATTTACATTGTCAGCAATTCCCCACCAAGGTTCGATACAAACAAAGTCCCCCTTGGTAGGATAAGGTGACCACACGCCCACATAAGGCGCATTTTCAATTGTTAAGGCAACCCCATGATCATTCTTTTGATTGTCTAACATTAATGTAGTTTCTTGATTGTGTAATTCAAGAATAATAGCATCGTCCTTAAATGCCTCATGATTAAGTGGTAATGATTTGCTGAAGTCCACAGAAAACGCATTGTCGGCATCGTTTAAAGGCGCCTTTAGTGGTATTTGCTGGTAAGTTTTCTTTGGCGCTACGCTTAATCTAACATCCTCAAAAACCTGTCCTGCACCAAGATTTGTGTTAAATCCAGGGTGGCCGCCGATTGAGAATAATAACGGATTTTCAGCATCTGGGTTGTAAACACGATAAGTTTCATGTAATTCGTGGTCTTTTAAATCGAAACTAATGACTAATTCAAACTCAAATGGATATAATTTATGGCTCTTATCGCTATCCGTTAATTTAAGTGTGGCGTGTGTTTCATTAGCATCCACAACTTCAAACTTTGAATCACGGGCAAAACCGTGTTGGTGCATCTCATAAGTGGTCCCCTGATACTCATAATGATCGTCCTTGAGTCGACCAACGATTGGAAACAGGACGGGTGCATGTCTGCCCCAAACCTGCTTATCGGCACGCCAAATGTACTCAAGATCATTATCTAAGGAGCGAACGCTAGTGAGCTCAGCCCCTAATTCATTAATCACAACTTGTAAAAACTCATTTTTTAATGTAACCATTAATCAAACCCCGTTTATTTATAGAATATACTGACTAAGATCTTTGTCACCAGCAATGTCACCAATTTTTTCCTCAACATAGTGCTCGGTAATCGTAATTTCTCCCATTTCCATATCCGCACCTTCATATAGAATATCCTCGAGAAGTTTTTCAAGAATTGTATGCAGACGACGTGCACCAATGTTTTCAGTTTCATGGTTCACTTTGAAAGCAATTTCGGCAATTTTATTGATAGCTTCAATTGTAAAAGTTAATTTGATATTGTCTGTGCCAACTAAGGCGATGTACTGTTTAACTAATGCGTTATTAGGTTCAGTCAAAATTTTCACAAAGTCTTCTTTAGACAGGTCGTTAAGTTCCACGCGAATTGGAAAACGTCCTTGTAATTCCGCAATTAAATCGCTTGGCTTAGAGTCGTGGAAGGCACCAGACGCGATAAAAAGAATGTGGTCTGTATTTATGGGCCCGTACTTGGTGTTAATTTGTGAGCCCTCGACAATAGGTAAAATGTCGCGTTGCACACCTTCACGGGACACTTCTCCTGAATTTTGTTTTGATTTCGCAATAATTTTATCGATTTCATCGATAAATACGATCCCTGTATTTTCAGCTCTCTTGATGGCATCATGATACAGATCTCCTGAATTAACCAATTTTTCGGACTCTTCACGAATTAGAATTTCACGCGCTTCGGAAACGGGAACCGTTCTTTGAATTCGTTTCTTAGGCATCATCTGACTTAATGATTCACTAAGGTCGATACCCATTTGTCCCATCATACTATTCATACCAGTATTTTGCTGTGGATCTTCCATTGAGATGGTGACTTCACTATTCTCTAATTGGCCCCTTTTAAGTTGTTCAGCTACTGATAGGCGCTGATCACGAACCTCGTCACTTACCTCCTCGTTGACGTTGTTAGTGACATCAGGATTTTCTCCTTGTTGCATCTTTTCCACCATTGACATTAGGTTTTGAAAATCTATCCCGTTTTGTTTTTGGGTTGTTTCTTTCTTTGTAGCAGGCACTAACAGTTTCACTAGTCGATTGTCAGCTCTTTTTACTGCTTCAGCACGAACATCTTTAAATTGGCTCTTTTTTTCCATTTGAACAGAAACATTGACCAAATCACGAATCATTGACTCCACATCACGGCCAACGTATCCTACTTCAGTAAATTTTGAAGCCTCAACTTTAACAAATGGTGCATCAACCACTTTTGCTAGCCGGCGAGCAATTTCAGTTTTTCCGACACCTGTTGGTCCGATCATCAAAAGATTTTTGGGTGTGATATCATTTTGCATACCTACAGGTAATTGTAGCCGACGGTAACGGTTACGCAAAGCGATCGAAACAGCTTTTTTAGCTGCATTTTGACCAATGACGTATTCGTCAAGTTCACGAACAATTTGTTTTGGTGTTTTATCAATTTCGGCCATTTCAATTCCTCCTAAAACGATTCAGAAATAACATGGTGATTTGTAAAAATATCAATATCGCCAGCAACGTTGATGGCAGTTTCGGCAATTTCCTTTGCTGAAAGTTGTTGGGCATGTTTTTTGAGTGCTTTGGCAGCAGCAAGGGCAAAATTACCCCCAGATCCGATAGCTAGGATTCCCTCGTCAGGTTCAATAACTTCACCGCTTCCCGAAACGAGGTACATCTCATTTTTATTCATGACAATCAACATGGCTTCTAATTTTTGGAGATTTTGGTCACTCCGCCAAGCTTGTGCTAACTCAACCGACGCTCTTTGAAGATTTCCAGAATACTCGGACAACTTCTTTTCAAATTTATCTTCCAAATTAAATGCGTCCGCAACACTACCAGCGAAGCCAACAACGACTTGATCATTGAAAATACGCCGAATTTTTTTGGCAGTGCCTTTCATAATATATTTTTCACCCATTGTCACCTGACCGTCGCCAGCCATGGCGTTTGTGCCGTTATTATGGACGGCAATAATGGTAGTTGCTTCAAATTTTACTGTCATAAAATTTCTTCCCTTCGTTATTCGTGAGTGGCACGCGGAAAAAATTTACGGTAATTGCTCTGTAAGTTTTCTGGTGTCACATGTGTATATATTTGTGTGGTCGACAAACTACTGTGACCAAGTAACTCTTGAACTGTTCGTAGATCCGCACCATTGTTTAAAAGTTGTGTGGCAAATGTATGTCGCAACATATGGGGATGAATATGACTAGTTAGACTACTTTTGGCAATAATCTGATTTAGAACATATTCGATTCCTGTCGCTGTAATAGGATCTCCATAATGGTTTACAAACACATAGTCATGCTTCTTATGATATTTGGACATGAGTGGCTTTTCACAGGAGGCTTGATAGATTCGTAAGGCGTTATCACAGTATTGCCCAAAAGGGACGTACCGTTCTTTATCACCTTTCCCACGAATCAACATCATTCTTAAACTAAAATCGACGTTAGCCCACTTTAGACTTGCACATTCGCTAACTCGAATTCCAGTGCCATAGAGAACTTCAAGTAGCGCTGTATCTCTTGGAGCTAGGGCTGAATCAGAATTTGCGGCTTCAAAAAGAGCATTCATTTCTTTTTGATAGAAGAAACGTGGAAGCTGATTTTGGTGTTTTTTTAGTTTGATACTTTTGAATGGATTACTAGTCACCAGGTCATTTTTAGCTAAAAAGTTGTAAAAGGAACGTAATGAAGATAATTTCCTGGACACCGTTGTACGGCTATAGTTTTGATCAAATAAATGGGTCATAAACACACTTACATCTAAGTGATCAATTTCTTTGAACGGTTTTTCGCCACCATTTTGTGCCAAAAACGTGCAAAACTCTTCCAAGTCACTACGATATGCCTTCACGGTCTGATCAGAATATTGGCGTTCCACTTGCAAATATTCTAAAAATAACTTGATTTTATTTTGTTCCATAACAAAACCTCCGTACACTTGCCACTTTAGCAAAGTACGGAGGAAAACTCAATAACAACTCTCATTTAATGTTGTATGATGAGCTTGAAATTTGATTATTTTTGAACGGGTTCTTCATAATCGCCATTTGGACAAACGACTTGTTTTCCCCCACCTTTTACTTTCTTTTCGACCAGGAAGTGACCATCTTTGGGGCAATCACGACCAACTGGCTTATCCCAAGAAACAAAATCACAATCTGGATAACGTGAACAACCGTAAAAAAGGCGTCCTCGTTTCGATTTGCGTTCAATAATTTGTCCTTTGTGACATTTTGGACAGATGACACCGATCTCTTTTACGATTGCTTTTGTGTTTCGACAATCTGGGAATCGAGAACAAGCAAAAAATTTGCCATATCGTCCCATTTTTACAACCATTGGTGAGCCACAAACGTCACAATCAAAGCCTGCTGGTTCATCTTTAATTTGTACGGACTCCATATTCTCTTCAGCATGTGCAACTTCTTTAGAGAAAGGTTTATAGAATTCGTCTACAACTTGAACCCAGTTTTCTTTTCCTTCTTCGATACCATCTAGTTCGCTTTCAAGGTCCGCAGTAAATGTAATATTGACAATATCAGGGAAAAATTCGACGATAATTTCGTTAACAATTTCACCTAACTCTGTGGGTTCGAATCGGCGGGAAACCAGTTTAACATAATAACGACGCTGAATCGTATCTAGAGTGGGCGCGTACGTAGATGGTCGTCCAACGCCATTTTCTTCTAAGGCCTTAATTAAGTTTGCTTCACTGTAACGAGCCGGGGGCTGAGTAAAATGTTGAGCAGGATTTGTCTTAGTTAATTTAACTTCGTCGCCTTCAGCTAAATCAGGCAAGATATTATCTTTATCAGTTGCGTTTTTATATATTGTGGTAAATCCAGCAAATTTTGTCTTAGAACCATTTGCACGGAAATTAAC
Source organism: Pediococcus cellicola (assembly GCF_001438655.1). Taxonomy (GTDB): domain Bacteria; phylum Bacillota; class Bacilli; order Lactobacillales; family Lactobacillaceae; genus Pediococcus; species Pediococcus cellicola. The sequence continues at coordinate 163,249 of NZ_JQBR01000001.1, read as the reverse complement.
CTGATTCTGTTCGATAGAAACGGCCATAGTATCCATGACCTCAGGTGTCATTTGACTAGCTACAAAACGAGACCAAATTAAACTATACAAACGGTACTGATCTTTGGTTAAGTAGTCTTTTAATTCTTCAGGTGTTCGTCTCACTGATGAAGGGCGAATAGCTTCATGGGCGTCTTGTGCGCCCTCTGGCATTTTACCTTTTCGTGGTTTGGTAGCCGCGTACTCGGCACCATATTTTTCATGAATCAAAACAGAAGCTTCGTGCTTTGCAATTGAAGAAATTCGAGTGGAATCAGTTCGCATATACGTAATTAAACCCACAGTACCTTCTTTACCGATATTAATTCCTTCATATAATTGCTGAGCCGCCATCATCGTTTTTCGAGTTCGAAAGTTCAAACGACGATTAGCTTCTTGTTGCATTGAAGAAGTCGTAAAGGGTGGTGCTGGGAAACGCTTACGTTCCTTTTTTACGACTTTAGTGACATTGAATGCTTTTTTCTTATCAATTTTTTGAAGAATAGCTTGAACGGCATCATTATTAGGCAAAGCTAGTTTTTTATTGTTTTCACCATAGAAATTAGCTTGGAATTTCTGACGCCCCTTTTGAAATTCACTTTCAATTGTCCAATATTCTTCTGGTTTGAATGCTTTGATTTCATTTTCGCGTTGGATAATAAGATTTAGCGCAATGGATTGTACACGTCCAGCACTAAGCCCTTTTTTTACTTTCTTCCAAAGTAAAGGACTAATCGAATACCCCACGAGCCGATCTAAAACGCGTCGAGCTTGCTGAGCATCAACTAAGCTCATATCAATGGATCGAGGTTCTTTAAAGGCGTTCTTAACAGCATCTTTGGTGATTTCGTTAAAGACTACTCGATTTTTGTCTTTAGTGTCTAATCCCAGTAAATAAGACAAATGCCAAGCAATAGCCTCGCCTTCACGGTCCGGGTCAGATGCTAGATAAACTTTTTTTGCCTTCTTTGCTTCTGAGCGTAAATTTTTAATCACATCGCCCTTACCTCGAATAGAAATGTAGTGAGGCTCAAAATCATGGTCAACATCAACGCCCATCTTACTTTTTGGTAAATCTCGAATATGGCCTAAACTTGCAATAACCTTGTAAGTTCGGCCAAGGTATTTTTCAATCGTCTTTGCTTTAGATGGTGATTCCACAATGACGAGTTTCTTTTTGGTTTTCGTAGCCATACCCAACTCCTAACTTGATCTTATCTTAAGATCGATAATCGCTGTTAATTCCTAGTAATCGTATTTCATATTCTGAATTCTGTCAAATCTAAATTCTTCTATTATATGCTGTGAATTCAAAACTGGCTTTGCACCCGCTACGATTAATTCATTGCAACCAGCGGAAAGCGGATCCGTAATTTTACCTGGAACGGCTAAGACATTGCGGTTATTTTGCAGCGCTAAGTTGGCGGTAATTAAGCTACCACTATGTTGTTTAGCCTGGATGACACACAAAGTTTCACAAAGCCCAGCAATGATACGATTACGCTCTACAAAATGATGACGTTTAGGACCTGAGTTCAAAGGGTATTCGGTCAACAGCAATTGATTTTTTCCAATGTATTGTTGTAAAGCTGTATTTTGCTTAGGATATGAGCGATTTAGTCCAGTTCCGATTACGGCAATTGTTCGGCCGCCGTTTCGTAGCGTTTCCTGATGTGACATGGCGTCAATTCCAGCAGCTAGGCCGCTAACAACCACAATATTACGTTTGACAACCGGTGGTATTAGTTGGGACAAGCTGGTTGCACCATAGTGATCTGCTAAGCGCGCCCCTACGATGCTAAGTAGAGGAAAACGTAAAAGCTCCAATGACCCTTGGTAAAAAAGGCATATTGGAGCTAAATAACTTTCTTTTAATTGAACAGGGTACTGCGGATCAGCAATGGTTAAATAATTTACTTGCTCTAAATGAGTTTCTAGCAACTCTTGCAAAGCAACTGAAGAAAAAGCACTTGAAAATTTTTTTTGGTTTTGCGCACTCACACATTTTAGAGCAATCAAATCATTTGCGGTCAGGTAACATTCATCTCCCGGCTCATGATGTGCTCGCCACCAACGCCAGAATTGAAGCTCACCGTGACAGCCTATCCCCTGACATAAATGTAATTTTAATAGAAAATTTCTTATTTGCAAATTTTTCACCTCAAAGGCAAAATACGCAAAAAGAAACTAATTATTTGAATTTGTTGACAGGTGCAAACGTTAACCGATGAATAGGTGTTACGCCTAGAGTCTGCAAGGCATGCAAATGGTTAGCAGTGCCATAGCCAACATTGTGGGCAAAATCGTAACCAGGGTACAAGTCGTTATATATCGCCATTAAATGATCACGATAGACCTTGGCTACGATACTGGCAGCAGCAATACTAGCACTCTTAGCGTCTCCTTTAAACATTCTTTGTTTAGGAATATTTATAGGAATATCCACTGCGTCAACTAGTAGTTTTTCGGGACGAACAGATAGGCCTAGTACAGCCTGTTTCATGGCTTGTCTAGTAGCTTGTAAAATATTAATTTGATCAATCACTTGTGGTGAAGCAATCCCAATATTTACAGCAACCGCCTGTTCAATGATCTGGGGATAAAGACGTTGTCGTGTTTCCATCGACAATTGCTTAGAATCGTTCACTTCAATTAAATTAAAGTCATGCGGTAAAATTACGGCAGCGGTAATGACTGGACCAGCAAGGCAGCCCCGACCTACTTCATCAATTCCAGCAACAAAATTGATACCGTGTTGCCAAGCCTCATGTTCCAGTTTTAGGCGCTGTTGAAATTTGACCATTGCCAGCTGCTGTTGATGAAGATGACGGTGGGTTTGTTTCAATAGTGTTTGAACACCTATCCTAGAATCATTTTGAAATTGTTCGAAAAGTGGATCAGAATCTTGTGTAACTTTTGCAAGTTGTGCCTTTAGAGCTTTAATTGTGATCGTTTGTTTCATGGTCAAAGTCCTCGATTCGATCTAATGTAAATCGACCGAGCTTACCCTTTCTTGCGTCTAGCATGATGCGATTACTTGCCCGGTCATAGTCATCTCCCATGCCTAAAAATTTAGTTATTTTTAGTAGTAAGTCTGGCGTGGCTAATTCTAGGTCAGTTTTTGTCAATCTATATCGTTCTTTTAATACCTCTGGATAATGTTGGATGAAAAAAGCCAAGCCAAATAAGGCAACATCGTCGCTTGCAAACAATTTTTCTTTGATAGCGCCAGTAAAAGCCAATTTTTGACCTATCAATTGGTCTTCAAATTTTGGCCACAGGATACCCGGTGTATCTAACAAAGCTAGCCCGTTTTTAGACTTTAACCATTGTTGATTTTTAGTCACTCCGGGACGATCTGCCGTTTTGGCAATTTTTTTATTGACCAGATGATTGAGCAGTGTAGACTTGCCCACGTTTGGTATACCCACACAAACGGCCCGAATCGTTTGTTTTTTTAGGCCGCGTTCCGTTTGATTTTGTAAACGTTGCGCTAAGATAGTTTGCGCAGGCCCTTGAATATCGCGTTCAATGGTCCGTGCACGAGAATCGACAGCAATGGCATATTGCCCTTGTGCATGATAATAGTCTAACCATTGTTTAGTGATTGAAGGGTCAGCCAAGTCACTTTTTGTAAGAATTAAGAGATGTGGCTTTTGTTGGATGATTTCTTTTACCTTAGGATTACGTGAAGACTCTGGAATCCGGGCATCTACAAGTTCAAAAATAATATCGACCAAATGTAATTTTTCTTGGATCTCACGAATAGCTTTCGCCATATGACCTGGATACCATTGAATATTTGCCATGTTTACCTCCTTGGTTATTTATTAAGTATCGACTGTGCCCGTTTCAAGGCGTTATCGTGCTTCGCAACTTTTGATTGGACCTTTGTTTCAATACTTAAAATAGTTTTTGAATTTGCTTTTCCAGTTACTGGAAGACCAGCTTTTTCTTGATAGTTTTGAATAGCTACCTGAGTTGTTCGGCCGTAATAACCGTTCATTTTGTCCTTGAAATAGCCGAGAACATTTAATTCCCGTTGTAATGTCTTTACCTGGGATGAAACATCTCCCAATACGAAAGTTTTCTTGGTATCAATTAATTGCCAGTAAGCATACTTGGGATAATCAGCTTTATCTGTTGGCGTTAGTCCCTTCTTGTTGATCCAAGTGCCATTTGGCGTTAACCATTTAGCAATAGTGATCTTCATCTCACTTTGATCGCTAAAGTCACTAACTGTTTGAACTGTACCCTTTCCATAGGATTGTGTACCTATTAAAGGTGCATGAGCAGATTGGTGCAAAGCGGCAGCAAAAATCTCAGCAGCACTAGCACTTCCGCCGTTCATCAAAACAGCAACTGGCTTGGTAACTTTGTAGCCATCGTCGTATTTTTTACTTGCCTTATAAATTTCTTGCTTACCATCTCGAGTTTGAACACGCATGATGGTTTTGCCATTCTTTAAAAACATCGACGACATCTTTAAGGCTTGATCCATTAGCCCACCTGGATTATCGCGGACATCTAAAATATATGAATTGACATGTTTTTCGTCTAATTGTTTTAAAGCTTTCTTCAATTCAGAAGCTGTCCGTTGAGAAACAGACGTAATTTGTATATAGCCAATGTGATGCGCCACAACTTTTGAATTAACTGTGCTAACCGGGATCTTGGCTCGAGTTAGGGTTTGATTAAATGTTTTTTCATCGCGTTTGATTGTGACCGTTACTTTAGTACCGATTTTACCCCGCATCAGATTCACAGCCTGAGTGATTGATTTTCCAGCAAGTGATTTTCCGTTAACGGCCGTAATGAGATCGCCCGGTAATAACCCAGCTTTTTTGGCAGGAGTCCCTTTAATTGCGGAAATAATCTTGATATATTGATCAGCTTTTTGAACCTCTGTGCCAATCCCAGAAAAGCTAGAAGAAATTTGGTTGTTCAAACTTGTTGCTTCGGTTTTATCCATATATTCTGAAAATGGATCGTTCAGAGCAGAAATCATACCCTTAATTGCGCCATTGGTTAGCTTGGAGGTATCAACAGATTTGTAATAATTTCCTGTGATCGTCGCATAAACAGACTGAATTTTTTGCATTGAGGTACTTGTGGCTTGGGCTTGTGAAACAATAGCTCGAGTTTGAAAGTAAGCTATTCCGTACGCCAGACCACCGCCTACAATTAAAGAGATGATAATTGACCAGATTAAAGTCGCTTTTTTTACCATTTTTGGTTTTTTATTAGTCATTCAGTACCTTCCTATTATGCATGTGTATTTGTTTCAAGATACTTTTGCCAAGTATCATCAAAAATTGTCATACTTGGTAAGTACCCAGCATTTAGTTCTAAATATTTGGAAATTTCATTGAAATCAGTCGATTGTTTTGGAAAAGACTGATCAAAAAAAGCGTTGTTTGCGAATTCAGCTATGGGATCATAACTTTCTGGATTTCGCTGTGTCATCAAAAATTGATAAAATGTTTTGGTCATTATTAAGCCTCTAATCTTGTTTAGGAATATTGACACTAAAAATAAATTTATTAGCTGCGATATCCAATTTTTTAGCACGGAAATAGATGCCGTTTGGTGTTTTTATTTTTTGTAAATTCAAAGTTATGGTTTTATTTTTTATTGAAATCCACTTTGGCAAATTATAATTGGAACCGATATAGCTTAAGACCATTTTAGGCGAAATACTTAGTGCGCCAATTGCGAGATGGTCAGCTTTTAATTTGATATTACCATTTGTTGTCACCTTTGGATCTAAAGATAGCGCATAATTGACATGGCTTCCTAATACTTTTACCTTGCCCATCAGAAAAACCTGTTTATTGACCCGTAGTTGATAAGAAAATCCTTTATTGGTTTGATAGGGTTTTAAATACGCTGCCATTAGTGCATTTAGCTGCTTCTTATTGAGGGTGACATTAAATGAACTTTCTGGAGTGGCAACTTGCGCACTTTTCGATTCTGGAATTGGTGTGTTAGCGATCCGCATCTTAAAAAAGATCCCTAAGGCAACGAGGAATGCCAATAGGATTATAAATGCCCATTTCCATAAATTGAGATGTTTATTTGTTAATTGTGCTTTTTTATTTTGCATGATTTTATTCCTTATAAAGCCACTTGTCATGAATACGCATACTTCTTAATAAAAGACGAGTCATTTGGTCATAGCCCTTTGCATTAGGATGAAAATGATCCGTACTAGTCAAATAGATATTCTTTTCTTTAGTATTTGCCAAATTCTTTTCTACTTTACTAATTTGCATGTCACCGATTGATTTGGCATCGGAACTTTGTTTTAAATCGGCTAAGGATTTAGAACTTTGATACTGTCCTTGTGAAAGTAGTTTATTGACGGAGATAAAGTATGCTGCGTGCGCTTGAGACACCGTTGCCTTAGTTGTTTCATCGAAGTTAGTTACGGCACGATTAATTTGCGTAATGTTAGGGAAATAAACGAAAAACGGGTTATAAATTCCAAATACGAAAATCGGAGCATCTGCATTGTAATGCCGAATTTGTTTTAGAAGCCGTTGTACTTGAGTTGCGTACTTAATATTTAAACGTTCAGCAGCCAACGTAAATTCCCCTTCAGATGCTGTTGAATATTTTTGAAGGGCCTGAAAAAGATCATTTCCACCCACGGTCAAAGTAATGACATCCGCTTTTTTCAGTGAAGCTTGCAATTTCGACTGTTCAGTGACGCGCTTTAAAATTTGATCGCTGCGTTCTCCTGCAATGCCATAGTTAGATACTTTTGCTTTAACATGATACGTCTTTTTAAGCTTGTTTTGTAATCGCTTGGGATAACCCTGATCTGTTTTCGAATCACCAACTCCCTGAGTAAGTGAATCTCCTAATGCGGTGACCCGAACTTGCCTTTTTTGCACGTTATTGTGCTTACGTGTGACTTTGGCTGTGTTTGTCTGTTGTTCATTTGGAGAAGATTTAGGGAAATAATAGTTTAGGCCCAAAACGACCATTGCAACGATCATGACAAAAACAATTAGCATGATGATCCAATCGATCATTTTCTTCATAAATTTACTCCTTGATTCATTATTAATCATACAAACACGGGACAAATGGTAGTTTTGTAGTGTCTACCAATTGTCCCGCTAATTTACGACTTAATCACCAGTATAATACATTAAGGCAAAGGCACCCGGACCACCATGGGTTGCAATAATCGGAACTGTTTCGCGAACCAGAATTTTAATGTCTGGGAAAAGTTCCTGAATCTTAGCCTTAATTGGTGCGATAGTTTTTAAGGCGCCGACATGAGAAATGCCGATTGCTTTAACGTTAGGCGTTTTTGCCATTTTTTCACAAACATCATCAAAGAAACGACTAATCGTCTTCATGCCACGACCCTTGGCCACGACCTTGAGTTCACCTTCCGTGACCTGCAGGACGATTTTAATGTTGAGTAAACCACTAATCATTCCGGTCATTCGATTAATCCGGCCACCCTTTACTAAGTTATCAAGTGTCATAACGCCCATATATAACTTAGTATGATCACGAATATCTTGAGCTGCTTTAATAATTTCGTCGCGACTCTTACCTTGTTGAGCAAGTTTGGCTGCTTCAATAACCTGAAAAGCTAGTGCGCGATCAGTCGTTTGACTATCTACAACTGTCACGTCTGCTTTGGAAAGTTGTGCCGCTTGTTCAGCAGCATGGACGGTGCCACTAATCGCTTCTAACATATTAAAGCAGATGATTTGACTACCATCAGCACCTAAACGATCAAATACCTCTACAAACTTACCAATTGGTGGTTGACTTGTTTTTGGTAAAGCTTTTGAATTTTGCATTTTAGTTAAGAACTCTTCGTTTGAAATGGTTTCCCGTTCCACATATATGGTGTCATCGATCATCACGGTCAATGGAACGATCGTAATGTTGTAATCCTTTACTTCTTGATCTGTAACGCCACATGATGAGTCAGTGACAATCTTAATTTTTGACATTGAAATTCACACTTTCTACACAGTTATGTTTATGAATTGATTATAACAGAGAATTCGTCGATTTTCATCAGTGGTTCTTAAGATCAATTTTGCGTTCATAAATTTCAAAAGTGTGTGGAATCGGCTGCTGTGCGGGGCCCACGCCATGATGAGAGGCAACTAAACACCATTGTTTATAATCAATAGGAATCATTTTTGTATCCCCGGAAATTGTCATATCAATGTACGTTCGATAAAGCCGGGTTACATATGGATAAAACTGCTGGTAAATTTCACGGCCACCAATGACAAATATAAGTTTCTGAGAAGAAGCGTACGTCTCTATTAATTCTTTGACAGAATGCGACACTTTTAGGTTTTGTGTCTCTTTCAACGTGTCTTTTCTCGTTAAAACGATGTTGAGCCGATTGGGAAGCGGTTTGCCTCCAAAAGACTCAAATGTTTTGCGACCCATGATAACGGGATGTCCCGTGGTTAACTCCTTGAAATAATGCATGTCATCAGGTATATGCCAGGGTAGCTTACCATCACTTCCAATTATGCCATTTTTAGTCTCAGCCCAAACAAAAGCTAACATTTGCCCTTCCCTTTCTTTCGACTTAGACAGCCACTGGTGCCTTAATAGCCGGGTACGGATTGTAGTTTTTTAATTGAATGTCTTTCACGTCGTAATCGAAAATGCTTTTGGCATCCCCATTAATTTCCAAAGTTGGTGCTTTCCTTGGGGTACGAGTCAATTGCGTTTTCACTTGCTCTAGATGATTTGCGTAAATGTGTGCATCCCCAAGTGTATGAATGAAATCTCCTGGTTTTAAGCCCGTTTCTTTTGCAATTAAGCAGGTTAATAAGGCATAACTTGCAATGTTAAATGGTACACCCAAGAAAATATCACCACTTCTTTGATAAAGCTGACAGCTTAACTTACCCTCGGAAACGTAAAATTGAAACATTGTGTGACAAGGCGGTAAAGCCATAGCAGGAATATCTTCAGGATTCCAGGCTGAAACAATCATTCTTCTTGAATCGGGATTCGTTTTGATCGTATGAATGATGTCACTAATTTGATCAATTGTTCCACCAGTGGAAGTCTTCCATGCACGCCACTGACTTCCATATACGTTTCCCAAGTCACCAAATTTTTTGGCGAAAGTGTCATCGGTCAAAATGTTTTGATCAAAGATCTTCTTTTGTTCCTGATAGGCCTCCGCAAATTTGGCATCTTTTAATGATCGTCGTCCGAAGTCGTGCATGTCCGGTCCCGTATAAGCGTCACTTTGAATCCACTTTTTAAAAGCCCATTCATCCCAAATGTGGTTGTGGTGCTGTAATAAGTAACGAATGTTTGTATCACCATGAAGAAACCACATTAATTCACTTTTGATAAGGCCAAAGGGAACTTTTTTCGTGGTTAATAAGGGAAAACCTTCTTCTAAATTAAATCGCATTTGATAACCAAAGGTACTGTACGTTCCGGTTCCTGTCCGATCATTTTTAAAGTTTCCCTTTTTCAAAACATAGGCTGCTAAATCCAAATATGGTTGTTCTAACATTGTTATCCTCCTCATGACTAGTCAGTTGCATATTCGCTTAGATATTCCCAACGGTTCATTTTTGCGTCGATTTTTTCATCCAATTCCTCAACCTGTTTTTGTAGATCAGCTAAGTGCCCATAATCTTCCCCACTATCATTCATTTGTGTCTGTAGTTCTGCCTTTTGGTTTTCTAACTGATCAATTTCAGATTCAATACTTTGCCATTCAAGTTGTTCAGCGTAAGTTAATTTTACTTTTTTGTCTGGTGCTTTCGGGGCCTGTTTTTGAGTCATTGAAACGACGTGCTTTGTATTCTCGGGTATGCTGGCTTGTGCATTGCCGTTGCTTTGTGTCAGAAAATCGGTAAATCTGCCGGTAAAACGTTCAATTTTGCCGTTACCATCAAAAATAAGTAAATGATTGGCAACTTTGTTTAGGAAGTAGCGATCATGAGAAACGGTAATGACAGTTCCCTTAAAGTGGGCTAAATAATCTTCTAAAACAGTTAGGGTGCCGATATCTAAATCGTTAGTTGGCTCGTCTAATAATAAAACGTTGGGCTGCTGCATAAGAATCTTTAATAAATATAAGCGTCGTTTTTCACCACCAGATAGCTTGCGTATCAGTGTTCCATGCATAGAACGAGGAAAAAGAAATTGTTCCAACAAGTTTGTCACACTAATGTGTTCACCGTTGGCATTTAAAACGCCTGATCCAATTTCGCTTAGATAACTGATAATTCGCTTATCCTCTAGGATAGGTTCAATTTTCTGTGTATAATAGCCTAACTTGACCGTTTCTCCGATGTCTAGTATTCCTTCATCCAATTTTTGGATGCCAGCAATGACGTTTAGCAAGGTTGATTTCCCTGTTCCGTTATTGCCAGTAATGCCAACTCGCTCATCAGCTTGAATCAGTTCAGAAAACGACTTCAAAATAGTATGTTTGCCTAATTTTAGCGAAGCATCTTTCAACTGGATAACTTTTTTACCCAACCTTTGTTGCCCAAGTTGAACAGCAATATTAGTCTGTTTTTGCTCAGGCGCGTTGACCGCTTGACTTAGTGTTTCAAAACGGTTGATGCGAGCTTGTTGTTTCGTACCACGTGCTTGTGGGCCTCTGCGCATCCAAGCAAGTTCTTGCTTATAAAGTCGGTTGGCCTTTTGTTGCTGAATGGTGTTTTGCTCCTCTTGAGTAGCTTTTTCCGCAACGTAAGCTTGGTAGTTACCAGGATATTGGTAGAGTTTTCCGAAAGACAGCTCCCAAATTTGATTAGCAACCTGGTCCAAGAAATAACGGTCATGGGTCACGATCAAAAGAGCACCTTTGTACGCTGCTAAATACTGTTCCAACCAAGCAATTGAATCAAAATCCAAGTGATTAGTCGGCTCATCTAACATCAATAAGTCCGGCGCTTGGATTAACGTTTGAGCGAGCGCCACTCTTTTTTGCTGACCCCCAGATAAGGTTCCTACCCTTTGATCAAGATTGGTGATATGCAATTGGGTTAAAATAGTTTTGACGTTGCTCTCTGCATCCCAAGCATCTTCTTGATTCATTTGCTGTTCAGCTAACTCGAATCGATGCTGAACTTCTGGTTCTTGCGGTTGTTTGGCGTAGGCAGCCAGTGCATTTTCATAATAGCGAATGGTTTTAAAAACCGTCTGTGAACCTGCAAAAATGGCGTCTAAAATAGTCATTTTTTCATTTAAATTAGGGACTTGTTGCAAATAACCAATTGTATAATTCTTAGGTGTTTCAAGAGTACCTTCATCTGGTGGATCAATTTTTGCTAAGACATTTAAAAGACTTGTTTTTCCGGTTCCGTTAGTTCCAATTAATCCAATTCGATCACGTTCATTAATCAAAAAATTGATTTTATCAAAAAGAATTTTAGTTCCGTATGTTTCTGTTAAATTTTCTGCCTTTAAAGTTTGCATGTGCTATTCACTTTCCAGTTTTAAAAGTAGTTTTTGGGCTTCTAAAATTAAGATGGATTTTTCATTCTTTATCCGGTTGGTCAGTACCTCATCCCGTAAGTCGGTTAAAACTTTACCTAGTCGAGGTCCCGGACTGATAATTTGAGCCTGTAACAAGTCACGGCCATTAATGGCTAATTCTTGTTGGGACTTAATTGGTAACTTGTGGTATGCCTTTATTGGATCATCTGCTTTGAAGTTTGGATCAAGCAGAGCCAAAACGGCGGTAGTTTGCTCAACTACAAATAAGCCAGATTGAAAAAGGATTAATTCGTTGACCTGATGCTTATCAATAGCATCTGCTAATCTCAAGCCTTGTTCAACGGATGCAATGAGTTCATTAGAGGTCTTCCAATTTCTCAAGAATTGATGGCTTTGCTTAGGCGACAGTTTGAGTATTCGGCAAATGAGTAACCAGACCTGCGTAGTGTTTGTCAATTGTGCGTTAGGATTTATGTGTAGGAGCTTTTTTAAAGCTTGTTGCTGGTTTTTAAGGCCAGGGCAGTACTGAAAAAGTCCAGTTTCAATGAAATATTGAACACCTTTAATTAGATTTTGCCCCATCATCATTTTTTCGAATTCTACTAAAATTCTTTCTACGGCGATCTTTTTGAGGAGTGGCGCATGATGTTTGATAGCTTCTTGGGTGTTTCTTTCAATCGTAAAGTCAAGTTTGCTAGCAAAACGAATGGCACGCATCATGCGGAGTGCGTCCTCATGAAAACGTTCCTCGGGTTTGCCAACGGCTCGCAAGATGTGATTATCAAGATCGTTTAATCCAGAAAAAAGATCAATGATCGTGCCATCCTCTTTTAGTGCTAACGCGTTAACTGTAAAATCTCTCCTTTTCAGATCTTCAGAAAGAGAACGTACAAAAGTGACTTTATCTGGTCTACGAAAATCTTGATAACCACTTTCAGTTCGAAAAGTGGTGACTTCATATTTTTCGTGATGGTCAAGAATCATGACTGTCCCGTGCTTAATACCTGTATCAATAGTTTTTTTAAATAGTGCCTTAACTTCTGATGGATACGCACTAGTGGCAATATCAACATCATGAATGGGGTCATTTAAGATGGTATCACGAACACTGCCACCCACAAAATAAGCCTCAAAACCTGCTTTTTCGATTGTTTGAAGAACAGGACGGGCCGCATTAAATTCTGAAGGTAATTTTTTAATTTTCATATTCAAATTCGCCAACCTAAACTTTTAAAATTCAAATTTTTTCTGTTAGTCTCAATCTTAACAGAAACCGTGTTTTTTTAAAATGCATACGGTTAGTTTACATGTTCAGTATGTTATGATATTGGGGTAAAGTAGGTGAAAAAATGATTAAAAAAGAACCCATTCGCTTTAAAGATCTTTTTATGATTATGGTTGGCTGTAGTTTATACGGACTTGGCTTAGCCACAGTTAATATTCCCAATCATTTGGCTGAAGGTGGTGCGACAGGGATTACGCTAATTTTTAGAGCGTTATTTCAAATTGATCCTGCCTATTCGACCATTTTGATTAATATACCCTTATTAGCAATTGGCTACCGCTTTTTAGGAAAACGTGCTTTGTACTACACAATTTTTGGCACTTTGATGTTATCTATGTGGTTATGGATTTGGCAACGTGTTCCTATTAACATTGACATTGGCCACGATATGTTTATTGCAGGTATTTTAGCAGGTCTAGCAGGCGGCTTTGGAAGTGGTCTGGTTTATCGATTTGGAGGAACAACCGGCGGGACAGATGTTATTGCTCGCATTATTGAGCAAAAAAGAGGCATTCCCATGGGTCAAACCCTATTTGCATTGGATGCCGTTGTGCTGACAATTTCGCTTTGTTATATCGATGTGCGTCAGATGATGTACACTTTGTTGGCAGCATTCGTCTTTTCTCGAATTGTGACCTTTACCCAAGTAGGCTCATATGCCGCAAGGGGCATTTTGGTTATTAGTGAAAGTTACCAGTTGATCGCAGACCAGTTGATGGACGAACTCCAACGAGGAGCAAGTTTCGTTCATGTTCAAGGCGCGTATTCAAAAAACGAAAAGAAAATGGTTTTTTGTGTATTGGCATCGAATGAACTTAGTGAGGCCAAACGGATTGTGGATGAAATCGATCCCCATGCATTTATTTCGGTTATTGACGTTCATGAAGTAATTGGTGAAGGATTTACTTATGACTCCCCTTCTGGTAAGAAAATTTCTTAAAATAAATACCGCATGTGCACAATTTGTTAACTGTGTATATGCGGTATTTTTAAATTAGAAGACCTTAACATCACTGAAAATGGTTGGTAAATCATTGAAATTATAAGTTTCTAGTTGCTTAATGGCGTCACTGCCGTTAAAAAATGCGGTATAACTTCTGGATAGCATTAAGTTTAATTCCTGATCTTGTTGAAACTGTACCATAATTACTGGAATGTTTGCTTCAAAAGCAGCTCCAATTTCAAAAATCGTACCGCTGTCAGGCTGGTTAAGACCATCAACGTCTAGCTTATAATCAAGAATTGCAACAACTGCATCGGCACGGTGTACTTGTCGCATATCACTGCCAAAAACACCGGTTTGCCAACGAAATGAACCAAATTCCTCGCTTTCCATTTGGTGTTCCATAGGAATAAAAATATTCTTTTTATCTAATGTGGGATTTTTTGCGAGTAAATTTTGAACCGTACGAATCCGTTCTTCTTGTTTGGGACTAAAAAAAGGTGCTGCCAGATAAATTTGGTTACTCATATTCATATCTCTCCATTTATAGACTAGTTTGGCGCCAAATCAGATGATCCGCAGCGACTTCTTGGAACTCGTTTTGGATTAAAAACCGTTTAAGTTGCCGATTGGCCGTATCACATTCAAGAACACCTTGACTTTGTTGTTGAACTATTTTTAACAAACGTGCTTCGATGCCTAAATTTTTCTTAGCCGGATCAACCAGAAGCTCAATCAGATGACTTTGATCAAAAATTACGACCCCATAAATTGTGCGTTCGTTAAAGCTTGTGACGATTCGCATCGCATACTGTTTAGCGATGACGTTCTTGAAATGATTGACCTGTTTATCAAAACTGTCGTCAGCCAGTTCACCGAAAGCGCGCTGTGTAACCTTGCGCATGACGGTAACGGTTTTTTTGGCGAATTTTGGTGAATAGTCCTTAATTTTATATTGTTCAGCGTTCATTACTTTTCCTCGATCATGATTTATAGATTTAAAACAGCCTCATCTATCTTATCACAACTTAACTGTGAATCTCAAAAGTCATTGGACTCATATTCGTTTAACATGTCACTGAATTCAGAATCGTCAGGAACAAGCTTGAGATAAGCGTGTAAGCTTTTTAAAACCCATTCTTGGGCCCCTACTTGTCGGAAAAAATAAACAGCAGCATGTAAAAAGTCAGCGTTATTTGTGAAAAATGGATATGCATTTTGGTAAGCCTCTTTAGCCTCAACAAATTTTTCTAAATGTTCATCGGATACGGCAATATTCCAATAAATCTGAGGATCCAAATCGTTTTCTTGAATATAAGGTTTCAGTAAATCGAAATTTGCTTGGAAACGGTTTTGTTGAATATACAAATTACTCAGTTGAACAACGGCTTTCATTTGTTCAGGGTTGATGGCTAGTGCTTTCTTTAAATTTTTTTCAACATCTTCAGGCTTTTGTAATTCATTTGCCAGTTGGGCTGCCTGAATGAATAAATCTTCGTTATATTCATCAAACCCAATACCCTCTTGGATGGTTTTATAAGCCGCCTTATGATCACCATTTTTTTCTTGGGCCGTTGCTAAAATGGGATAAAGTGAAACATAGTCAGGATTGGTATCCCGAAGTTGCGTTAGTAACGTAATGGCCTGATCGTAATTTTTAAGTTGTAAATAGACAAATCCCTGTTGGAAGAGGATGTCCGGTGTTTTATCAGCTGCTTTAATTTGTTCAAAGTAAGCCATACTGGTCTCGAATTTACCCATACCAGCGTATGCAGTGGCCAGCCGTGCCACAAGATTAACAGCTGAAAGAGACAAAACGCCCTGCTTAATCAAAGTTAAGTAGTAACTAGCAGCCTTTTTGTAGTTCTGCATCATATTATAAAACTCACCTAGCGCAAAGAGGACCACTTGCTCATCAGGTGCAATTCTTTGAGCTTCTAACAGCTTTTGTTCACTGACCTCGTATAATTCCTCCGTTTGATATAAGTCGGCTGAAACAAGCAGAGATTGCAAATAAGCGTCTGAAGTTGGTTTGACCAATGCCAGATGTTGCAGAGCACCATCTGCGTTTCCCTGACCAATTTCGATATCGGCAAGATTAACATGGAGAGAATCTTCATCAGGATATTTCTTTAACAGATTTTCATAAATGCGTTTAGCCTTATTATCAAAGCCAAGGCTATATAGTTCTTCTGCAAAACTATTAAGAGTATCATCGTCATCTTTACGTAATGCCCAGGCATATAATCGATTGGCCTCTTTAATGTCGCCATTCTCAATTTTTTCTAGTGCTTGTTGTGAGTAGCTCATATTTTTCACCCTTCATTATTGGAAATTCAGTATCTCTATAGTAAGTGTTTTAAATTAAAAAATCCAGCATAACAGTTGTTATGCTGGATCACAGATAAAATAATGAAAGATTATTTAACAGCATCCTTCAATGCTTTTCCTGGCTTAAATGCAGGAACCTTGCTAGCAGGAATTTGAATTTCCTTACCAGTTTGAGGGTTACGTCCCTTACGAGCAGCACGTTGACGTACTTCAAAGTTACCGAAACCGATCAATTGAACCTTTTCGCCTTTTGCTAAAGTGGATTGAACTGAGCTAAATACAGCATCTACAGCTGCAGCTGCGTCCTTTTTAGTTAAGCCAGTTTTTGATGCAACATCATCTACTAATTGAGCTTTATTTGCCATGTGATTCACCTCCTAGGTAAGTTTACATTGATGACCTAAATCATCAAGCTTGTTAATCCTGAGTGGTCCAAGATCAACGAAACAATAACCCTGAACGGTATTATTTCAATTTCAAAGATATCACAGGAAGTCCGTTATGACAAGGATTTTCATGCTATTTACCCAAAAAAGAAGCGTTTTCGTTAAAAAAACATGTATTTTTAAGAAATTACTTACGATGTCGTTTAATTAAATGAATTGGTGTCCCGGAAAAATCAAACGCTTCTCGTATACGATTTTCAAGAAAACGTTCATAAGAAAAATGCATCATATCTGGATCATTAACGAAAATGACAAAGGTCGGTGGTTCTGTGCTAACTTGAGTGCCATAGTAAACGCGTAATCGTTTGCCGTTATCGCTTGGGGTTGGATTAATAGCAATAGCATCCATTAAGACATCATTCAGCGTTGAAGACTGAACCCGACGACGATGATTTTGGTCAACACGCGCAATCAATTCAGGTAACTGGGATAGTCGTTGCTTTGTGACGGCAGAGACAAAAATAATGGGTGCATAACTTAAATAAGCAAACTGTTCGCGAATTCCAGCTTCAAATTCATTCAAGGTATGATTATCTTTTTTGAGAGTATCCCATTTGTTGACCACGATAATGATCCCACGGCCAGCTTCGTGAGCATAACCGGCGATACGTTTATCTTGTTCACGGATACCTTCTTCTGCGTTGAGCACAACTAATACCACATTGCTGTTGTCGATTGCTTTCATTGCGCGCATGACACTGTATCTCTCAGTGTTTTCGTAAACTTTCCCTTTTTTACGCATACCTGCGGTGTCAACCATCGTAAAATCGGTACCATCTTCAGTCGTAAATTTGGTGTCGATGGCATCGCGTGTGGTTCCTGCAATATCAGAGACGATGACCCGGTCCTCACCCAAAATTGCATTTACTAATGAAGATTTTCCCACATTGGGACGACCGATTAAACTAAACCGAATAGATTGATCCTCTTCATCTGTCTCATTTTGGGGAAACTCTTTTACAATGGCATCCAACAAGTCCCCTAATCCTAATCCATGACTACCAGAAATAGGATAAGGATCTCCAAAGCCTAAACTATAAAAATCATAAATTTCCTGCCTTAATTCGGCATTGTCGACTTTATTAACGGCTAAAATAACTGGTTTTTTCGCTTTATAAAGAATGCGAGCCACTTTTTCATCGGCATCAGTAATGCCTTCTTTAACACTTACAAGAAAGACAATGACGTCAGCCTCATCAATAGCGATTTCGGCTTGATCCTGTATTTGATTCACAAATGGTTCATCGCTGATATCTATACCACCAGTATCAATGACACTAAATTCATGTCCAATCCATTCGCTATGTGCGTAAATGCGGTCTCGTGTGACACCTGGTGTATCTTCCACAATCGAAATACGATCGCCAACAATTCGGTTGAAGATTGTTGATTTTCCCACATTGGGACGGCCAACAATGGCAACAATTGGATTTGCCATAGTAAAACCTCACTTTCTAGTTTATAAAAAAGGCTGTGAAATCATCACAGCCTCAGTAATAATTGTTATGTTAACTTACTTTTCGTCGTCTTCTTGACTACCCTTAAGTTCGTTACCGATTAAATCACCTAATGTGAAACCAGTACTCTCCTCAGGTGCATCATTCTTGTAACTATTAGCTGAAGAACGGTTGTTGCGAGTATTACGTTGTTTTGGTTCAGACTTAGGAGCTTCCTCTAAAGCCTTAATTGAAAGTGCCAAACGATGTGCATCTGGATGAACTTCCAAAACCTTAACTTTAATTTGATCACCAGTTTTAAGAACATCACTAGGATTATCAATGTGTTTGTGAGAGATTTGTGAAATATGAACTAATCCTTCCACACCTGGGAATACTTCAACAAAAGCCCCGAAATCAGTAAGACGCTTTACGGTTCCATCTAATACAGAACCTGCTGGTGCCTTTTCTTCAATATCATCCCAAGGTCCAGGCAATGTTTGCTTCAATGACAATGAAATACGACCACGATCTTCATCAATTGAAAGAACTTTCACATTGATTTTCTCGCCGACTTTCAATTTGTCGGAAGGCTTGTTGACATGCTCATAAGCAATTTCTGAAACATGAACTAATCCATCAACACCACCAAGATCAACAAAAGCACCGAAGTTAGTTAAACGTGCCACAGTTCCTTCGACAACATCACCAGCAGTCAAATGAGACATTAATTCTTCACGTTTCACAGCGTTTTCTTCTTGCACAACAGCCTTATGTGAAAGAATTAAACGGTTTTCTGCAGGGTTAACTTCAATAATCTTCAATTTCAATGTCTGATCTTTGTATGCATTCAGATCTTCAACATAGCGATCTTCAATCATTGAGGCAGGAATGAAGCCACGAACACCAGCATCAACAACCAAACCACCCTTAACTACTTGAGTAACAGGTGCTTCAATTTCAACGCCATCATCGGCCTTCTTTTGAATGTCATCCCAAACTTTGCGAGCTTCAATACGTCGATGAGAAAGTAAGTAACTGCCACCCTCTTTGTCATTACCAATTTTGGAAACAACAACAAGATCTAACTTATCACCAACTTTAACGGCATCATTAATATCATCGATATGAGTTGTAGAAAGCTCACGCAATGGTACAACACCTTCAACACCAGTACCTTCAATTCCCACAATTACTTGTTTATCGTCGTCAATGTCTAGGACTTCTCCCTTTACAACATCACCGATTTTTACTTCTTCCACACTGTTCAGTGCGTTTAATAAATCATTATTTTGACCTGATTCGTTTTCGCTCATTACGAATTTCCTCCTTAACAACACTATACTATTCTATCATAGCCGAAATTCACGATAAAAGCTAGTTAAATAAATTAGAATTCCGATTTTATTCGTTCATTGATGATTTTCGTGATCTTTTCAACTACTTGATCGATACTCATTGAAGTCGTATCAACTTCAATGGCATCTTGAGCTTTCGTCAAAGGAGATACTTTACGGGTTGAATCTTTTTGATCTCGAATTTCAATTTCTTTTTTTAACTGCTCTAAGGGAGTATTAATCCCTTTACTAATATTTTCCTTGTATCGACGTTCTGCACGTTCTGAAACACTGGCAATCAAATAAATTTTAACTTGTGCATTTGGTAATACTGCAGTGCCAATATCCCGACCATCCATCACAATATTCCCCACATCCGCAATTTCTCGTTGCCGATTAACCAGTTCATGTCGGACACCAGCTAATTTGGCTACGGTAGAAACAGAGTTGGTGATTTCCGGTTGACGAATATCATCTGTGACCTCAATGTCATCGACAAACACATGCTGCACTGGATCACCGGGAGTGAATGCTATTTTGGTTTGCTTTAGCATAGCTACAATCTTAGTTTCATCAGTTAAGTCAATTTTCTCATGCATCGCCTTTAATGTGACTGAACGATACATGGCGCCTGTATCACAATAGACATATCCAAATTTCTTTGCGACCAATTTTGCGACAGTACTTTTTCCTGCAGATGCTGGACCATCAATGGCAACTTGTATGTGCTGCTTATTCATGTTATAAACGACTCCTCAATTGATTATTTCACCCTTAAACGTTGACCTGGTTTTAGTTCTGAACTTGACGTTAACCCATTTAATTCCATTAGTTTCTGTTGAGTAATGCCATTATTGACTGCAATCCGATAAAGTCCCTCACCAGCTGGAACCGTCACGTATTTCTTTTCGGTTTGACTACTTTGTGAAGAACTTGAACTGCTTGTTTTAGAACTGGAGTCAGCAGAACTAGTTGAGGTTTTCGAGCTTGTCGCAGCTAAAGAACTGCTTTTAGCAGCCGCGAGACTGGAAGCTTTTTTTGCTTTAGAACGACTTGCATTAGCAGAACTGGCTTGCGTCTTAGCATTTTTTTCCACTATAGCGCGACTAGAAGCGCGAGATTTCGCTTTTGAAGAAGCAATCTGAGCGTCTGTTTGAGGTCGATTGAAATTGTTTTGGTTGTGCATGTAGGCAATAATTGGTGAAATGAATAGCAGGACAATAACAATTCCTACAACGGTAACAATGAGTTTCGTGTATCGATATGACTTTCGATTAGCTCGTCTTGAAGGCGCGTTGTCTTGTGAATCGTTTGCTTGCTTTTCTTCAGAACTATTATCTTTATTTTGATGCATTTTTATTCCTCCTCG
Source organism: Pediococcus cellicola (assembly GCF_001438655.1). Taxonomy (GTDB): domain Bacteria; phylum Bacillota; class Bacilli; order Lactobacillales; family Lactobacillaceae; genus Pediococcus; species Pediococcus cellicola. The sequence continues at coordinate 142,606 of NZ_JQBR01000001.1, read as the reverse complement.
AAAAAACTACCAGCACAATTGTACCATATTGTCTAATTTTGATGTTCATTTTTTCGGTGAAAAAGTTGTGTTAAACGAGATTGCCAAGAAATAAGGTTCAATGTTTTATATGACGGTGGGACTGATTGCTTCTTAGTATCCAGTCCCAAAGCCTTAATGGCTGATAGTGCCTGATCAATTCCACAACATTTAGAATCATGAACGGGTGCTGGTTCGTCAAAATGGGCCAATAAATCAGCACGTAAACACGCTTCTTCATTAACGAAATTTAGTATTTGTAGCAAACTTGTCTGTTTGGCCTGTTGACGTACCTCAAAAATCTCATTCACTTCATCTACGGAAACGTTTTGCTGACGATAAAAGTCTAAAAGTTGTTTTTGATCAGGTTCAAATGAATCACGACTTTCTGGCCTCTCAAAAAAAGTCTGAATATTTGCCAATTTTGGGAAGGTAGCTAGATTAAGTGTACTAGGAATGTATTCGTCGCCTGCTGTATAAAGTAAAATTGCAATACTAGCCAATTGGTCTCTTCCAGCACGGCCAATTTCTTGTAGGTAATCTTCAAGGTTCCCTGGCATGTGGTAATGAATCACAAAGCGAACATCATTTTTATCAATTCCCATCCCAAAAGCGCTTGTAGCGCAAATAATATCAATTCTTCCTTGCATAAATTGCTGCTGAATGCGGTAACGATCATCCAAATTAACATCCGCATGATAAGCTGCCACAGATCGATTTGTTTTTTGTGATATTAATTCAGTCATTCGATTGGCCTTTTTTTTACTGGAAAAGTAAATAATACCAGACCCCTCTAAAGTTTGTAGTAAGGTCATTAATTTTTCATCCTTAGCGTTAGAGGTGTCACAATGCTCAACGGCCAAGTATATGTTTGGACGGTCAACAGAATAAACAACTTTTTGAACGGTGCTATCAGTAAATCCCATCTTCTTGATGATATCTTGGCGAACACTTTCGGTAGCAGTTGCGGTTAGCATAAGTGTTGTTGGCGAATTCAACTGGGATAAAAGATCCTTTAGTTTCAAATAATCCGGTCGAAAATCAGGTCCCCATTGTGAAAGACAGTGCGCCTCATCCACGACGAATAGACCATATTGCAACTTTTTAAGTGTTGCTAAAACCTCAGGCTGGTTTGCCATTTCCGGAGACAGGTAAATGAAACGATAAGTATTTAAATGGCGTAGCGCAAAACGTCTTTGTTCGTGATCTAATTTGGATGTTAAACCAATTACATGTTTTTCTCCCAATCGATTTAAACCAGCGACTTGGTCATCAATTAAAGAAATCAATGGCGAAATCACAATAATTGGTTTATTGACTAAATAGCTAAACAATTGATAAATTAAGGATTTGCCCGTTCCTGTTGGTAAAACAGCCAAGACATTTTTTGCTGCCATTAACTGATGAATAACTTCAAGTTGTCCTTTTTTAAAGTCTGAAAAGCCAAACTTTTCTCTCAATAAAGTAAATATTTGTGAATCACTAATCAACATATGAAATGGGACCTCTCTGAATTTGAAGTAAGCGAAATTCAAAAAAAGAAATTTTAGAATCAAGCTGCACGACGGTAGCAAACTGCCACTGCTGTGGTGGTGTAGCATTTAAGTATGATAAAACCTTGTCGGGAAATGAAGCCGGTAAGAGTTGTGTAAAAGGAAAATCCGGTAATAAAATAGCTGCTTCCAAGAGATGTTCTTTGATCGTATTAAGTTTAACTTGTCGTAGTTGTGCAACTCGATCTAAATTAGTGTATTTTAGAAAAAGTTGATAAGATAAATCGCTGCTCATTGAAACCGGAGTTTGCTTTAGCCAAGGAGCTACCAGTTGCGCACACAATGGCGCTTGGTCCGAATCACTTTGGGTCCAACTGATAAACTGGGTCATTAAATCTAATTTTTTAAGTTCCCAATCAAAATTAGATATTTCTAGAGCGCTAGCTATCTGTTGATCGGTTAAACCATAATTTTCATGGCCAATAAAGCGATTAGCAAATGCATTAGCATCGTCATCACTAAGCTTAGCCAAAAAAATACTAAGTTCTTTTTCTAATTGTTGAGGCAAGGTACGCGATTTGTTTTGTGAAAACCACTTTTTACAAAAATTCATAATTTGCCCCGACGCCTGTATAGGATAGTAACGATTATTTTGAAAGGCAAATTCTGAAGTGATTTGAACAGCTAATTGGATACAGCTTTGAACAGTTTCTATGTTTGTATATAAGCCTATACCCTTAAATTTAAAAAGCGCGATTATTGGCGTAAAGATTTGCTTTTGCTTGACGCCTTGTTTAGTTAACCGTACTTTATTATCTTGATAAAGGATCAATCCTTGTTGGCTTAAAGCGTGTAAACTTTTTTGGAAATCAGTGGCTGACAGATGTTTAAACAAATTAAAAAAAGGCAGAAGTCCGTATTGTGCCCCCCAAAAAAGGTTAGATACCGTTCTTCTCCCGATTAAATTGTTAAAAAAAACTTTGGAGCGTCTCCAATCGGATTCGCTCATAAACTGTAATAAGAAATCAGAAAACTCTAATTTGGTCATCATGTTGGGCTACCTTTTCTTTAAACGCGTAATCTCAGTTGCTTTTAATGCGCGCCATTCTCCAGACTGAAGGCCGTCTAAAGTCAAAAAACCATATTTCTCACGTTTTAACTTAGTGACGGGATGACCAATTTTTTCGAACATCTTTTTGACCTGGTGATTTCTGCCTTCATGAATTGTAAGCTCTATAATTGCAGATTTCTTTTCCAAATCGGAACTAAGCACTTTGGTCTTTGCTGGGGAGGTTAGCTTTCTATCAATTCGAATTCCATGTCGTAACTTTTCTAATTGATCATTGGTCGGAATTCCTTCAACTTTTGCCACATAGGTTTTTTCAAAATGATATTTAGGATGTGTTAATTGATTAGCCAATTTACCATCGTTAGTCATTAACAAAATTCCAGAAGTATCATAATCCAGACGACCTACTGGATAAATCCGTTGTCTGACATCTGGAAAGTAGCTCATGACAGTCTTACGATGTTTCTCATCACTTACACTTGAAATAACACCACGAGGCTTATAGAAAAGTAAATAAACTAGCTTTTCTCTTTGAAGCGGAATCCCGTTAACTTCAATACGATCCTCATCTTCAACTTTTGTGCCAAGGGTCGTTATTTTTTTGCCATTTACTGTGACGTGTCCAGAGGTAATCAAGGTTTCAGACTTACGTCGTGAAGCCACTCCTGCTTCTGCCATTACCTTTTGTAACCGTTCATTTGCCATCTTGTGTATCCTCATTTTTCTTTAGTTTTTCACTGAACCGTTTCAAATAAAGATCGTGCGTATCTTCACTATCTTCAGACTTGATCTGAGGGAGTGCTGGTAAATCTTCAAGATTCTTTAAGCCAAAATAATTAAGAAAATATGGTGATGTTTTATAAAGAATTGGTCTTCCCGGCTCTTCAAGTCTTCCTGCTTCTTGAATCAAATTGCGTAGCGAGAGTTTTTGCAACATTGAACCACTTTGAACGCCACGAATTTCGTCAATTTCTATCCGCGTTATGGGTTGTTTGTAGGCCACAATGGCGAGTACCTCAAGCGAAGCGGTAGAGAGTTTTGTTAACTGTGGCGCATCAAAATAGTTCTTTATCACTGGGGCAACGCTCGGCTTAGTGGCAAGGCGATAACGCCCACCTGCTTGTAGAATTAGTAACGCACAATCAGAGTCTTGTTGGTATTTTTGGGTGAGCTTATCTAGCATCGATAAGACAGCTGGTTTCATAAAGCCGGTCATATCAGCTAGATCATTAATACTTAAACCGTCCTCCCCACAGACAAATAACAGGGCTTCTATTTTTTGAATATTACTTGCCATGATCATCTTCCAAACTAAATAATTTAATGGTCCCCAGCCGATCAGATTGTTGAAAGGTTATTTGTCTTTTTTTTACCAACTCTAGCATTGCCATAAAAGTTACCACAACGTTCACAACACTAGTCGTTTTTTCAAATAATCGATTAAAATCAAGTCCGTTTGCAGAGTGGCTCAATTTCTTTTCAATTAGTCTTGATTGGTCGGCAATTGAAAAGCTTTCTTCTGTGATGGTCCGATGGATGGGTTGTGCATTTTCCTGTCGAATTATAATTTTTTGAAAAGCCTGTTGAAGGGCATCAACAGTCAGCCCTGGCGCCAAATGAGCTAGTTTCATTCCAGATGGGACCGAGGATTCTTGTCGTGTATAAAAAGCTTGACGTTTTTCTTCATAAGTTTTCAGATTTTGTGCTGCCTGCTGAAACTTCTGATATTCTACCAACTGGGTCACAAGATCTAACCTAGGATCTTGCTCTTCTTCCGACTCATCATCGACTTCCAGTTTAGTAGGTAAAAGCATTTTACTTTTAATACGCATGAGAGTAGCCGCCATAATGAGATATTCACCCGCTACGTCCAGTTTTAACTGTTGGTTTACATGTAAATACGCCAAATATTGTGAAGTGATTTCAGAAATCTGAATATCATAAATATCCATTTCAGCCTGTTTAATAAGGTGTAAAAGTAAATCTAACGGACCTTCAAAGGCACTAATTTTCACATTTGGTAACTGTTGTAAGCGGTCATCATTCATCCTGGTCATGTTTCTTCTTTTCCCATTTTGCTAATATTGGAGTGGTTTCAATGGTACCCATCATTTGTAAATCTGGATAATAATCTGATAAAAAATCGAAAATTTCATCTTCATGTTCACTCGTTTGTTGTTGTGGTATGAAAGCCAAATGATGGATCATTAAATAAGGGGCTTGTTTTTCAATACCCACCAATCCAATAAAATCACCGTCTTGATTTTTTTGCAAAAATAAGCTGCGATCATCACTAGCTGCATACCAATCTAGTTCGTGATTGATGCGGTCAATATTGTTCAGTTCGGGAATAAAAGAAAGTAATCCCATGACTATTTTTTGGAAAGAATCTCTATATTTTACTAACAAGTTGAACTCAGCCTCCTAAGGGTCTGTTTCAATTAAAATTATAAACATTATAAACAACTTTACCATATTTTAACTAATGCGACAATTTTGGCTAAGCTCGTGGATGGTATTTATTGTAAACTTCCGTTAAATGTCGTTTGGTGACGTGGGTATAAATTTGAGTCGTAGAAATATCAGCATGACCAAGTAATTCCTGAACAGTTCGAAGGTCTGCGCCATTTTCCAATAGCGTTGTAGCAAAAGAGTGACGAATTGTATGTGGTGTCACATCCTTTGTGATACCAGCTTTTCTCACCATGGCTTTCAAGTTTTTCCAAATGCCCTGACGTGTCATTTGATTGCCATGGTTATTTAAAAAGACATAGTCACTTGTTCGACCTTTTAATAGTATTTGTCGGGCACCATCCAGATAGTCCTCTAACCAATGAATCGCTACGTCTCCAATGGGGATAATTCGCTGTTTATCGCCCTTACCAATTGTAGTAATTAAACCCATCTCTAGTCTCAAATCATCTAATTTTAAGTTTGCAACTTCGCTTACACGTAGTCCTGTTGCATACATCACTTCCAGTAAAGTTCGATCGCGAACGCCAAGCTTTTTATGTGTATCCGGGACGTTTAGTAAGGCTTGAATTTCTGTAGCACTTAAAACTTGAGGTAGATGATGAGCCGATTTTGGTGTATCAATTTTAAGCATTGGATCAGAATTGATTTTATTTTCTGTAACCAAGTAATCAAAGAACTGACGCAAACTGGTCACAGTATGAATGATCGAATTACGCGATTTTTGTTCAGCATCGCAATGCTTTAAATAGTTCAAAATAGTATATCTATCAATTCGATCGAATGAGTTTATTTTTTGAATTTTTAAAAATTCAAAAAATTCTTTCAATTCTTGTCCATAGGAAATAATCGTGTTATGGGAAAGCCCACGTTCTACCAGAAGTGAATGCAAATAATCTTGAAGAACGTTTTCCATATGACTACCCTTCTTCTTTTAATTTTAGATAACCATCTGCTTGTGTCACCACACCAGCCTTCAATAAATGGCCAACTGCACGTTTGAATTGTCCCTTACTAATACCAAATTCATTTTTTATGGCAATCGGACTACTTTTGTCGGTAAAAGGCAATTCATGGTCCTCATTGTGTTGCAACATGGCAAGCAGCATAGCCGCGTCGTCGCCAATAGCTTCATAACTGCGAGGCTTTAACGAAAGATTCAACGTCCCATCTGGATGGATACCAATCACTCGTGCAGCAACTTCTTCGCCTAGCCGTGGTTCTTGATCACGTTCGCTTGGATGAATAAAGCCCAGGTAATAATCTTTTGTAATCACTAGCGTCCCAACTAACTTCAAGCGATAAACAGTGGCTTTTAAATTTTTATTTTTGAGGTTTTGGGGAGCTTTTTGTGAGATTTCTTGGAAGGTTGATTCGTCAGCCAATGTTCCCCACATCCGATTTTTATGGTCGATTCGTAAACTAATTAATAAGCGATCTCCTTTTTGAGGCCAAAGACTCTTGATCGTTGGTAATTCATCTAAAGAGACCACCATATCTTTGTTGGGGAGGCCGATATCTACAAAAACACCTAGGTCCCTGCGACTTTGTACGACTGTGCCAAAGCCCATACGGCCAACTTGAATTTTGGGGATTTGCGAGGTGATTTGCAACTTATGATCTTCATTTTCGTAAGCAAATCCTTGAAAATGTCCCCCAATGTGTAAAGGTTTTACTGGTTCTTTTTTATCTAGTTCGAAGACAGTTCCTTCGTTTTGTAAGAAATAATAATCTTCATTTTCATCCGTCATTTTTGTATCGATCACGTGACCTAATAAATTATTCATGTTAACTCCTCAAATTTTTATATTTAATAACTGGAGAATGCAAAAGGCAATTCCCGAAGCAATGATAGGACCAGCGGCTACCCCACGCAGAAAAACCACACCCAAAATAGTTCCAAAAACTAAGGCCACCGTTACTTCTGGTGAGATGGCTAAAAATCCAACCCCACGAGCAGAAAGAATCGATACCAATATACCACAAAATATGGCGATCCACCCAACTGGAGATTTAAAAGCATTTAGTAAATCCGAAAAACCAACTCGTCCCGTTGCGATTGGAATCAAAATTGCGACTGTAATAATGGTGACACCCCAATTAATTCCTTGTTTTTCGATAAGGGACAATAATTTTGATGAATTAGGAATAGCCATAAGTACTAAGACTGCAGCTGTAGCAAACATTAAAGATTGATTATGACCTAAAATTGCAATAATCAAAATGCCGATTAAGAATAACCAACTCTCCATTGAAAAAATTTCACTCCTTTATTTTAACTTAATATGTATGAAAAAGACCGCTGTTTTGACAGCGGTCTTTTTGTAAAAGCATCAATGAATCAATTAAATAGCGTTTGAAGCACCGTGATAAATAACACCACGACGTGAATCAACAGTGATTAATTCATCATCAGAAAGAATTGATGTAGCATTCTGAACACCTACAATTACAGGAATTCCCATTGAAATTCCAACAACTGCAGCGTGAGAAGTTAAACCACCATTCTCGACAACTAATGCACTAGATTTTTCAATAGCAGGTAAGTAATCTTTGTCAGTAGTCTTTGTTACAAGAATACCGCCTTCGACTGCTTTATCGTTAGCTTCTTTAGCAGAAGTTGCGATAACTGCCTTACCAATAACTGTTTCGTCACCAACACCTTGACCAGATGCTAACTTAGAACCAATTAATTGTAATTTCATCATGTTAGTTGTGCCGCGTTCGCCAACAGGAACACCAGCAGTGATAAGAATTAAGTCGCCTTCTTTTGCAAAGCCTAAATCAACAGCTTTGTTAGCAGCTAAGTCAAACATATCATCAGTTGTAGCTGGTTTTTCGGCTACGATTGGATGTACGCCCCATTCAACAGTTAATCCACGACGAGTACGTTCATCAAAAGTGATTGCTAAAATATCAGCATTTGGACGATATTTTGAAATCATTTTTGCAGTGTAGCCAGATTCAGTTGCAGCAACAATGGTTTTAACACCCAAGTTCTTTGCAGCACGAGCAACAGCAGCACCGATTGTTTCGGTAACGTCACTTTGATCGAACTTGTTAATTTGCAAGTTACCATCTTCAGCCATAGCATTTTCAGCTTTTTCGTCAATCTTAGCCATGGTTGCAACAGATTCAACAGGATAAGCACCATTAGCACTTTCACCTGAAAGCATTGTGGCATCTGTACCATCCCAAACGGCATTAGCAACATCAGAAGCTTCAGCACGAGTTGGACGTGGGTTTTCAATCATTGAATCTAACATTTGAGTAGCTGTAATAACAGGCATACCTAGTGCATTACATTTCTTGATCAATGATTTTTGAACCAAAGGTACATTTTCAGCAGGAATCTCAACACCCATGTCTCCACGAGCAATCATCAAACCATCAGAAACTTTAAGAATTTCATCAGCGTTATCGATACCTTCTTGAGATTCAATCTTAGGGAAGATTTGAACATCAGTCATGTTCTTTTCTTCCAAAAGTTGACGAATATCAAGGACATCTTGTGGTTTACGAACAAAACTTGCAGCGATAAAGTTGATGTTCATGTTATCACAACCAAAACGGATATCGCTTGAGTCTTTGTCAGTAATTCCTGGTAAGTTAATTGAAACGCCAGGTGCATTTGTTCCTTTACGTGAACCAAGAACACCGTTGTTCATTGCATGAACAACTAATTCATGATTTTCTTCATCTTTTTCGTCGATCTTAAAGTCAAGTAAACCATCATCAAACAACACATGGCCACCAACATGCACATCATCGTACAAGCCAGGATACGTAACTGCAATTTTGTCTTTGGTTGTCTCTAATGAGTCATCCATTGAGATACGTGCCTTGTCACCAGTATGATATTCCTGATTACCATCTTTTTGAACTGTCGTACGGATTTCTGCACCCTTAGTATCTAAAAGGATACCAACAGTTTTTCCAGTAATCTTTTCTGCTTCCATAACTTTGTTGTAGCGGTCTAAATGTTCTGCGTGATCACCATGTGAAAAGTTGAAACGGAAAATATTTGCACCAGCTTCGATCAATTTAACAATTGTATCTACTGATGTACTTGCAGGACCAAGTGTCGAAACAATCTTGGTTTTCTTCATAACTATATCTCTCCCTTGATTAGTTTATAAAAAGACTTTAATGTCGTTTTTACCAGAGTTTAAATGTTTATTTAAATGATAGATCTTGATTCAATTCATAAAGCGAAGAATCAGGTTGATGTTTTGCATTAAACAAGTCAGTAATGTCGTGTGCTTGAACTTTATTATCCAAGATACCAACAGCTAAACCGCCTTTACCTTGCAATAAAAGATCTACAGCGTATGCACCCATCTTGCTTGCCAAGACACGATCGCGAGCTGTTGGACGACCACCACGTTGAACATGTCCCAAGACAACTGCTCGTGCATCGAAGTCACCATATTCTTTAAGCTTTTCTAAGAATTCAGGCGCTGCATCAGAATTAGCGTCCCCTTCGGCAATCACGATAATACCATAATCCTTGCCATCAACTCGGTTACGCTTGAGCTTTTCGGCAATTTCTTTAATATCGTAATCATGTCCTGGAGCAACAATTGCGTCTGCACCAGTAGCAACACCAGCCCAAAGTGCAATATCAGCAGCTTTACGGCCCATGACCTGAACGGCAAACACACGTTGATGACTCTTGGCTGTGTCTCGAATCTTATCAATAGCCTCAACAGCTGTGTTTAAGGCTGTATCAAAACCGATTGTAAAATCAGTGTATGGAATATCATTATCAATTGTGCCTGGAAGACCAATTGTGTTATAGCCATGTTCAGTAAGCCTTAAAGCACCATGATAAGAACCATCGCCACCAATAACAACTAAAGCATCAATCCCGAATTTCTTCAGTTGCTCAATTCCTTTTAACTGTCCTTCTACTTGGGCAAACTCTGGATACCGAGCAGAATATAATAATGTTCCACCTTCATCAATTGAGTCGTCCAAATCAGCAGCAGCAAACTTATGAATATCTCCGGCTACTAAGCCAGCAAAACCATAATTAATGCCATAAGCTTCTAATCCAGCACTAATTGCTTTTCGTGCCACCGCACGGATTGCAGCATTCATTGCTGGAGCATCGCCACCACTGGTTAAAATACCAATGCGTTTCATTTCTTCACCTCAAGTAAATAATTATTGAGTTTCATAAACTTCATCTGTAATTTTACCACTTTTGAAATTGAATGTCTTTATTCTTATTGAAAAACATGACGAACAAATCCCTAGATACCGGTATTTTTAACAACTTGCAAGACAACATTTCCCCTCCCTAAAAGGGTTGTAAGCGCTGAATTAGTTTCGGCAGTGTTGGTCAGCCAAAAGCGTTTTTCTAATAAAACTTTTTTATCTGTTTTTGGATAAAATAACAAAACAGGAATAGTTCCCGGATGATTCCGTATGATTTGGAGTAATTTTTTCTTTTCTTCTGGTCTATCGGAAACCATTCGAAGCACCCAACGTTGCTTTTCTAATGACGCAGATTTCATAAGTTGTTCAGCTAAGGTCATCTGGTTAGCAATTAATTGAAGCCCATTACGCTCATCAACTTTGCCTTGTACTAAGATCACTCTCCCCTTTTCCAACACACTAGTAAATGCTTTATATTGGTTCGGGAAAACTGTAATGTCAATTTCACCAGTCAAGTCACTTGCGGTCACAAACGCCATTTGTTCGCCCCGTTTAGTACGAATGGTACGTATTTTATTGATGTACACTAAACAGGTTGCTGTTTGGTTCAAGGAAAGATTTAAGATATCTGTAATTTTATACTGTTGACGTAATTGATCAAATTGTTCGACTGGGTGTCCTGAAAGATAAGCACCTAAAAATTCATTTTCTTTCTCTAATTTCTCTTCTAACGTCAAATCCGGAATTTTTTTAATTTTGGGAGCAAGTTTTTCAAATAAATTCATGCTGCTGCCGCTCAATTCTACGCTACTTAATAAATCTGGCAAACTCAAAATCAGCTCAGCACGATTATAACCAAAAGTATCGAAAGTCCCAGCATAAATGAGCGCTTCCATTAAGTCCTGTTTAAGCCACTTTGCTGGCATTCGCTGTAAAAACGCCTGCAAATCAATGAATGGCCCATTTTTCTGTCTTTCTTGTAAAATGTCATTCACAAAATCTCGTCGGACACCTTTGATGCAGGATAACCCAAAAAGAATTTTTCCTTGTTTTAAAATAAAAGTAGATTGACTTAAATTAATATTTGGTGCTTCAACTTGGACGCCGTGTTGTTTTGCTTCTGACAAGTATAGTTTAATTTTGCTAGCATTGTTGATGACTGAATTCAATAATGCCGCAAAGAAAGCTGCTGGATAATGAACCTTTAAATAAGCAAGCTCAAATGCCATTTTAGAGTATGCAACGGCGTGTGATTTATTAAATCCATAATTTGCAAAACGTTCAATATAATCATACACCTGCCTAGCAGTTTGCTCAGGATAGCCCTTTTGTGTGGCACCAAAAATAAATTTAGCCTTCATTTCATCAATGACAGTGCGTTTCTTCTTGCTCATGGCCCTTCTCAGTAAGTCAGCCTCTCCAAGTGAGAAACCGCCCATGATAGAGGCCACTTGCATAACTTGCTCTTGATAAACCAAAATACCATAAGTATTTTTTAAAATTGGAATCAAACTTTTATCTGGATACTTTACAGCTTCTTGCCCTTTTTTTCGTTTAATAAAAGTGTCAATATTTTCCATCGGACCCGGTCGGTACAGGGCATCCACTGCCGCAACCAATTCAAAGGTTTCGGGGTGCAATTGTTTTAACACATTTCGGATACCGCTCGATTCAAATTGGAAAACGCCGGTTGTATCCGCATTTTGAAATAGTTCTAGGGTGGCTTTATCAGTCAAATTAATTTGACTGACATCAAAGTTGGCATTCACTGTCCGTTTTATAATGCGGATGGTGTTTGCCATAATACTTAAATTACGAAGACCCAAAAAATCCATTTTTAGTAAGCCCAATGCCTCTACTGTATCTTTGGGATACTGTGTGAGCAGTAACTCATCACTACCAGATTGCAACGGCACAACATCGCTTAAATTTTGAGCACTTAAAACAACGCCCGCAGCATGTGTGGAAAAGTGTCTAGGAAGCCCCTCAACTTGAAGGGCCACACTGAATAAAAGCTTATTTTTAGAGCTGTCCGATAACCAATTACGCAATTTTTGAGATTGTTGCATAGCTTCTTTTAAAGTGATTTTTAGAGTACTAGGTACTAGTTTACTGAGTTGATTAATTTCATAAGGTGCCATACCAAATACGCGTCCGACATCACGTAAAGCCTGTTTGGCAGCTAATGTTCCAAAGGTAATAATTTGTGAGACATGGTTATGGCCATATTTATCGTGGACATACTGCAAAATTTCGTCACGTTTATTATCAGGAATATCTAAATCAATATCTGGCATTTGGGAACGCTCTGGATTTAAAAAGCGTTCAAACAAAAGATCATATTTCAACGGGTCAACATCTGTAATTCTAAGACTATAAGCAACAAGCGAGCCCGCCGCAGAGCCTCGACCTGGACCAGTTGTGATTTCATGTTGGTGCGCGAAATTCATCACATCCCAGACGATTAAAAAGTAATCATCGAATCCCATTTTATCAATCACATCGAGCTCACGATTCAACCGGTTTTGATAAACTTTTTCATTATCTTTTTGATGACTTAATCGAGCTTGCAGACCATCGTTCGTGAGCTTTTTCAGATATGTCTTTGAGTTAAAACCTTTTGGTACATTAAAAGCAGGTAATTCTGGTTTTTTAAATTCTAAGGTGACATTGCAGTTTTTGGCTACCGTTTGCGTCCAATTCATAGCGGCTTCTAAATGTTTTTCTTGATAATGACTTTCATATTCGCTTTGAGGATGTAGCCAATTTCCTCCCTTGTAATTCTCAAATTGCTCTGGATTACGAATGACCTCGCCCTTTTCAATATCGCGTAGAACTTGTGTTGCAAAGTGATCACTGGCATTTAGATAATTCACTTCAGGCAATGTGACCATTGCTGTATGTGTCGTTTGCGTGACTTGTTGTAAGGTTGCTTGCAAAACTTCTGATTGTTGATCGTTAACGCCAACTAAAAGGCTTTGAGTGTCAGTGTATTGCTGAATGTAGGCGATTAGTTGCTCGGCAAGTTTGGTATCCCCACGTTCTACTAAGGTAACTAACTCTGAATTGCCAGCTGGAAAAATAAGATAAAGATGACTCAAAAGCGGTTCGATTTGTTTATAAAAAAGATCCTGACCATTGGGTTCAGTGTTTTTCTTGGTACTTATCTTCATCAGATGCTGATAACCAACCGAATCCTTAGCAAATAATAAAATTGGAAAGCGGTTTTCAGAATCGACGGCCCCAAACAACTCCAACTTTAAGCCAAGAATCGGTTTGATCCCTTCGGTCCGGCAAGCATTGTAGAAGTCAACTAGACCGTACATCACATTTGTATCTGCAAGTGCTAGGGATCGAAAGCCTCTTGATTTGGCGGTTTTAACCAGGTCGACAATTTTTGTGGTGCTTTGTAATAAACTGAAACTACTGGAAACCTGTAAGGGTACAAAACTCATGATATCGCCTCCTTTTCGATTTAATTCTTAATTTCATTATACAAAAATATGCGTAATAAGAAACTAGACTGACTCTAATTGAGTTGATTTTTGTGTAAATTGTGCTAAACTATTTCTGATTGAGAGGTGTCCTGTAATGAAACAAGTCGTTATTATTTTCTGGTCATTTATTTTTGGCGAAGTTATTGGTGCCATCGGGGGTGCCCTAGAAGTTATGACATATAAACCATTAACTATTGGAATTGTGGCCGCGGTGGCCGCACTAATTACTTCTAATGGAATTAGTTTATTATCTAAAAGTGATTCAGTTAAATAAAGACTCCCGAGTATGTTCGGTGTTTTTACCAATTGAACCTTTAATAATTTATAAAAGCGTAGCATTCATATTTATTGTGAATCCTACGCTTTTTTGTATTATGCATTTATCGTATTTTGAAATGCCAATTGATTGGCAATTAGATCAATATTGACCGTACTATGTGGCTTAATGCGTTGCGATATAATTTCCTTAGCTAAAGGCGTTTCCACTTCTGTAGAGATGTAGCGACGTAGTGGGCGTGCGCCATAGGCAGGATCATATCCCTGTTTTGCAATCCATTCTTTAGCAGCAGACGAAATTTCTAAGTGAATTTCTTGATCAGCTAATCGGCTTGATAATTGGGCAATCATCTTTTCAACAATTTGCTCAATATCTTTTAAGTTGAGTGGTGCAAACATAATAATGTCATCAATTCGATTCAAGAATTCAGGCTTAAATTTAGTTTGTGTGAGAGACAACACGGCCTGTTTGGCTTGCTCTATCAAAAATCCATTTTCATCCACACCATGTAATAAGACATCTGAGCCAAGATTAGAGGTCATAATTAAAATGGTGTTTTTAAAATCTACAGTTCGCCCCTGACCATCAGTAAGCCGACCATCATCCAAGACCTGCAATAAAATATTAAAGACATCTGGATGGGCCTTTTCGATTTCATCAAACAACACTATTGTGTACGGATTGCGGCGCACAGCTTCGGTGAGTTGTCCGCCTTCTTCATAGCCAATATAGCCAGGCGCGGCACCTACTAAGCGAGAAACGGATTCTTTTTCCATGTATTCTGACATGTCAATTCTTACCATATGCTGTTCTGAATCAAATAAATTCTCTGCTAAGGCTTTTGCAAGTTCAGTTTTACCAACGCCAGTGGGACCTAAAAACATGAACGATCCCAGTGGCCGATTAGGATCTTGTAAACCGGCTCTGGAACGTAAAACAGCATCTGAAACTGCTTCAACCGCCTCATTTTGACCAATCACACGCTTATGCAAACTATCTGCAAGGTGCAATAGTTTTTCACGCTCGCCTTTGACCAATTTTGTCACTGGAATACCCGTCATTTTACTGACAACGTTAGCAATCTCATTTTCTGTCACAGACTGCTCAACTAGCCAATGGCTAGCATCCTGCTTTTCGTTTTGCTGAAGTTGTTTCAGTTCGCGTTCTAATTGCGGTATAACACCATGTTGAAGTTTGGCTGCTTGTTCAAGATCATAATTATTTTCAGCTTCCTCTAATTTGTGCTTAGCATCTTCAAGTTCAGTTCGTTTTGCGTTAACCGTTTTGATGGCTTTCTTTTCAGCTTCCCACTGTCTCTGTAGATGATTTTTCTTTTCACGAGTATTTTCAAGTTCTGTTTTTAATTCACTCAATCTTTGTGCTGAAGCTGTGTCAGTCTCGTTTTTAAGAGCTGTCTCTTCAACTTCCATTCGCATAAGCTGTCGGTTTGTTTGGTCCAGTTCAGTTGGAATAGAGTTCATCTCAACACGAATTGTGGCAGAAGCCTCATCAATTAAGTCAATTGCTTTATCAGGTAAAAAACGATCAGTGATATACCGATTTGATAAATTAGCTGCAGCCACAATGGCATTATCGTGTATTTTGACACCGTGATGGATCTCAAAACTTTCTTTAAGCCCGCGTAAAATGCTGATGGTATCAGCTACAGAAGGCTCCTTAACTAGCACACGTTGAAAACGCCTTTCAAGGGCTTTGTCCTTTTCCATGTATTCTCGATATTCATCTAGCGTGGTTGCTCCAATTAAGTGTAATTCGCCACGAGCGAGCATTGGTTTGAGCAAGTTACCGGCATCCATACTGCCTTCAGTTTTTCCCGCACCGACAATATTATGAATTTCATCAATAAAAAGGATAATGTGTCCGTCAGATTTTTTGACCGCTTTTAGAACAGCTTTTAAACGCTCTTCAAATTCTCCTCGATATTTGGCACCTGCAATCAAAGCACCCATATCTAGTGAAAAAATGGTTTTGTCTTTTAGATTGTCGGGCACATCTTTACGAGCAATTCTTTGTGCTAATCCTTCAACAATGGCTGTTTTTCCGACACCAGGTTCCCCAATGAGGACTGGATTATTTTTAGTTTTGCGAGATAAAATTCGGATGACGTCCATAATTTCCTCGTCACGTCCAATAATCGGATCTTGGTGACCCTCATGGACGAGTTTAACCATGTCAACACCATATTTTTTGAGAGCTTTGTACTGAGTTTCTTGATCTTTAGATGTCACACGATCTCCTCCCCTCATTTTTTTGATTTGTGCAGCCAATTTCGTTTCACTAACTTGTTGTTTTTTTAAGAAATCCGTAAGGGGATCCTCAATTTTAAGCAGCGCTTGCACCACAATCTCTGTGGCCACGTACTCATCACCCAGCTGCTTGCTTAGTTGTTCAGCCACTTGAAATAATTTTAATAAATTAGAGCTGAATGTCTGACCATATTGAATATTGTCGCCTTCAACGATTGCAATTGCGTCTAGTTGACGGTCAAGTTCATTTTGTAAAGCCTGATTGTTAACACCTAATTCGGTTAATAGACTACCTGCCATTTGATCAGGTTGTCCTAAAAATTTAAACAATTCTGGGACACCAATAGCTTGATGCTTGCGATTTATGGCAATTTGTTGTGCTTGCCCCAAGGCTTCTTGCAAAGCATTTGTAAATTTGTCCGGATTCAAAGCACTAGCCCCCTCTTTGTAAAAAAATAGGTTTTAAATAAACGTAAAAGGATCTGTATTAACTTTTGATTCAATCACCTGTATATGATTATTTTGGATATCTTTCCACGAACGAAATAAGTTCGCTAGTTTTGGGATACAAATTTTCTCAATATTATGTCCTGGATCAATAGTTGCCAAGCCGGCTGCTAGCATATCATGACCGGTATGATAATAGACATCACCAGTGACGAAAACCTCAGCGCCTTTGGCTAATGCTTGATTGAAGTATTTGCCACCATCACCGCCAAGCACCGCAACACGAGAAATCACTTTTTGTGGGTTTTGTGCAATCAAACGCAACCCCTGAAGGTTAAAATCTATTTTTAGTTTTTCAGCAAGCTGCTTAATTGACATAGGTTTTTCCAGGGTCCCAATTCGCCCCATACCAAATTGTTGACCGTGTTCATCCACATAACCGTCTAATAGACGTTGCGGTTTATTAAGACCGATTTTTTCGGCCAACCAATCGTTCATACCGTTCTCGGCGGCATCTAAATTTGAATGTGCCGCATAGACCGTCATGTTGTGTTTGATAATTTCTGCATATAAGTGATTTTGGGGAACACTTAAATCAAGGTTACGAGCTGAATGAAACATAACCGGATGATGAGCCACAATCAACTCACAGTGCTTTTCTATGGCTTCGGCAACCACCTCTGGGCGAACGTCTAACGTGACTAAAACCCGTGTGAATTGCGCATCAAGATCACCAATTTGTAAACCGATTGGATCACCCGGTTCGGCCAATTGCTTGGGAGCAAATTGATCAAGTTGTTGTGTGAAACTCCTAATTTTCATCGTTTAAAACCTCCTTTATCAAACGAATTTTTTGTTGCAAATGGTCAATTCGGTCCTGTGGCAAAACTTGGGCTTGTTTCATTTGCTGTATGGCCTGTTGCTCACGTTTTAATTCTGCTTGCCACTTCTCAGTGAAAATTGGGTTAGGTAATTCTTTTAATAACTGTGGCCCAAATAATAATTCTTTTTCTGAATAACGAATCGTTTGCGTTGTTTTTTGTGCTGCTAGTACTTCGTAAATATGATGATCTTCTTTTAGAATCTGTTCCCCAGTAATTTCATAATGGTGCTTCATTAACCATTGACGAACGCGTGGCTCACCTACATTAGGTTGCAAAACCAAATTAGTGACTGTAAGAAGCTTAGCTTGACCTTTTTCCAAAATATCTGCAATCAAAGTGCCACCCATTCCGGCGATAATTACGGTGTCAATTCGGTCATCTGGCGTCACAACCGCAAGGCCATTGCCCAAACGTGAAGATACAATATCTTGAACAGCCTGAACTTTAATTTCGTGGGTTGCATTAGCATGTGGTCCAGGTACAACTTCACCAGCAATCGCAAAATCAATTACTTGTTGTTTTGCTAAATATACGGGTAAGTATGCGTGGTCAGACCCGATATCTGCAATTCGAGCGCCTTGTTTTACCAAATTTGCAACTGTCTGTAATCGATTTGAAAGTTTATCTGCATTCATTTAAAAATTCCTTTTTGTTTTTGAATTCATTATATCACGTGGTTATTTAGCTTTTAAATTTTAAAAAATAAAAAGAATCCAAAGTAAAAGATGAACTGAATCTCGAGAATTTGGATTTATCCAATTATTGGCGTTCAGCTCCTCTTATAATGGAATATTGGTCGAGTGGCTGATGCACTAGTCTACTAAACTAGCAAACAATGCCATGTCCAGCTTTCCTTCAAAGTAGAATGAATTTGACAAATGTGATTATAAGAACAGATAAAGAAGCTGAAAAATTACTAACTGATATCATCAGTCATTTCGATTTGGCCGATGGCAATGGAGAATTACAAAAAAAGATGGTTGGATTGTTTCAATTGATGATTCTCACCATTCTACAATTTTATTGATTTTTGTGAACAATCAATTGAAACGATGTCTATCTCTGAAATTTTAACTGAGTTGAAAAGTTATTTGATGAGTTAAATTCTGATAATACCTATGAAGAGCGTTGGAATAAAGAGTTTGGTGATCAATATAATTTAAAAGCAACTGAATTCACTAAAATGTTTGTCAAAGATAAATCTTGTTTAAGTGACAGCATAAAACACTTGCTTAGCATTGTGGAGGTAAATAACGACATCAACGGTTAGATGGAACTAATCAAATATTGAAAGAAAAATGCCAATTAAAAGAATATGGACTCACTGACGATTCATCAAAAACGTCAATTTCATTTTTAATCAAACTGCTATATAATTGCAAACGCACCAATGAATATCCTTTTGTAATGGCCGTTGATCAATTGAAGTTCTTCAATAAATTTGTGGCAACTTTACAAAAAACTTGTAATCCAGTGTTGCAGCTAGATTTTATTGCAATGCCTAACATACAATCTGATGTTGTAAAAGTACATTCGATTAAGGCATTGGCTTGAGCATCTCTATAATACTGTTAATCAGCATCGTTTTTCCAGAACCACTCGGAACCTCAATCGAGGCTGAAATTTCACCAGATTGTACCATTAAACTGATAGCCTCGACTGTTTTACCGTATCCCCACCGCAAACCGGTTACGTGAATCGTTTCCGTCGCGTTTGTCGCTTCTCATTTAAAAGTGGGTGAACACTCACTAATCATTACACTCACTCTTTCTCAAAATGCAACCATCCGTGCAAACAAAAAATCGCCCACTAATGTGTAAGCGATTTGAACTGGATTAATCATCCTTTAGGGATCTGCAACGCATAATTCCGGATGCCTGCAAACAGGACACCGGCAATCGGGAAAATGAGCCAGGACAGCGTCCAGAACCCAAAAACAAACGAGAACAACAGGTAGGCTACAAATACTAGTGGCCAATAAAGTTGATACAAGAATCCGTGAAGTTTTGGGTTTCGCTGTTTTAATTCGGTTAGCATCCTATCATCCGGATCAGTTACGGCATAAAAGACGTCAGCGCGGGCCAATCGGCTGTATCCAGCGTAAACCATGCTGCCATAAACAATCGCAAATAGGCCACTTCCTAAAATCCAAATGAAAGCCGCCACGCTGAGTAAGCCAAAACTTTCAGCGCTCCAAATGGTTTGTAAGATTGGCGGAAATAGTGCGAAGAGGCATAGCGCTACCCCACCAACTAAAGCGATCGTAAAACTGCTGGAGTAGTCCTGCTGACGATCCTTTGCTAGTACTTTAATTTGAGTGGAGAGCACGCGTTTATCAAGCGGCACCTTCACCCGGACATGAGCCAAGCCAACCACGATAAATGCACTAATCCCAATAATTAAACCGAAAATTAGAAGCAGCACACCTAGCCAGTTTAGTGAGGTCGGGAGTAGTGCAACCATGAGACCGGCACCGATGGCAATACTTAATATTCCGCCAGCAATCGCCACTGCCAGTCGCTTTGTACTTCGCCAAAAGGCCTCCGCTTCCGACTGCGTCATTTCATCTCCGGGCGGTGCGTTGGTCGGAGTTATCCCTTCAAAGAGCGATTCAACCGAATCAAACTCCGAGATCACAGTACCCAGTGCTTCGTTCTCATTTTTGCCAAGACCTAAGAGCTCGTCATAACGCGTTGTCATCTTAGCCAACAGGTCCGTTTTTGTCCTTCTTGTTTCAGCGGTGTCTGGTAGTGCAGCAAACTTACTATCTAGGTAATGTTCTAGTGTTTTCATACCATCATCCTCCTCATCTGAGTGCGGGTGGGTTCCTAATTTTATCATAACAAAGTTAGTCGATTTTATAAAAACTAATGCCCAACTCAAAATGAAAAACCGAAAAGGAGCGTCGAATTATGTCTATTAATCTTACCTGAAGGCAAAATCTTAACCTTCAATTTTATTAGGGGCCCTTTCAAGTCTAGGCGCATCAATTGAATCCAGTCCTGCAGTCAAAAGATATGGATTCGACTATTTTCTATCAAGCTTCTTCAAAGCTTTATCCCAAGCACGCCAAGATGCTTTGGAAAATGAAAATAATCATGGTAAATATACAACGGATTATCATAGTGTCCGTGGTGAAAACTTGATATTATGACTTGGAAATCTAAGGAAGATATTATACCAGATGGCATGATAGAATACGCATATCTATACGCAAATGTTCAGTGGTATTACGCCACAACAGAAGCAAAATTCAAGAAATTGACTAAAGCTAAAATTGATGCTGATGTTGATGATTAATTTCGCTAACACTAGAACTTGTTTTTTACAGAAAAACAATCATACGTAACACAAGTAACATATGTCTTGCATATGTCGTCGTTCTGTGTTAACTTATTGCTAATGAAAGGAATGATACTCATGCCAAAAACCGTTAAAACTCGTAAAGTCGCTAAAACTACTGTCATCACTGTACCTAGTGAGTTAAATGTGCCCACTGATATTCAATTTGAGCCATCAATCAATGAACATGGAGATATAATTTTTAAACGGATTGATCAATTAAAACCAAAAGAAGTTACCAATATTACTGAATTTGTTGATCAATTCAAACCAGTTCTTGAGTATTTAAAGGACCGCTAATATGAAAGTTAAATATTTAACGGCACAGCAACTGATTGAACTAAATAAGCAAGTTGTTCTTCAGGTTGATGGAACCAACTATGGTGTCCAATCTACCGAGTCTTTACACGTAGTTATTGAACAACCAGCCCAGGTCGTATTTGGTCATGAACTGTATCCAACCATTTGGCTAAAAGCGGCCTTTATTCTACAAAAAATCACTAAAAAGCACGTTTTTGTAGATGGCAACAAGCGAACAGCTCTAATGGCAAGTCTTTATTTCATTAATCAAAATGGTTACCGATTAATTAATAATGAAATTGTTAACCAAGCTGGTGATTTTATTCTTTCAGTGACCAATTCTCCTGACAACGAAGAAACCATGCTACAAATAGCTGACTGGTTACAAGAGATACACACAAAAAAATAGCATTTTCATTTTTCAAAACAAGGATTCTTCCTAGGCACATTAATTCTATTTATGGCCGACACTTCTTTGAGTAAAAACATTTATGTCGAATTAGTGGAACTTTTTTCTTTTACCGTATTGTTTCCTCTACAATATTATTATTACAAGGAAGTTAACAAGGAAATCGACCGAAAAAATCAAAACCTAAAATAATTTTTGTCGGGAAAATAAACAAAAAAATAGGAGTCAGTTCTTATTGTGAACTGACTCCTTTTTTTCAATCAATCAAAATTCCCGTAAAATTCAAATCATGAATTGAATTTTTAAAATCATTATCCCTTTATTTAAAATAAGTTTAACTTATTTTTACCACTGATAAAATTCATGAAATCTACTCACTCCTGAAATTTAAATCTATACCCGTTGAAAGCCTAGTGGGAGTGGATCGAGAGTGTCTAATCGAATTATAAGAAAAGCTCAAACGCTATAAATCCCTGTTTAACGGCATTTGTTGGTTATCTTACTCTCGATTCAAGGAGTGTGATTCATTTTTAATTTTATCTGCATAGATTGGATGAATTGTGCTAAAAACTGAATTTTTTATTCAAAATCCTGAAAAAACTTTAAAAATGTTGCAATTTACTTCTAAAAAGTCTTTTTTACCCGCTGAAAGACCAGCGAGAGTGGATTGGGAGTGTCTTTTTGAAACCTATTCAAATCTATTCAAACCCTAGTTTTCTTAGTCCAAGAAGTCTTTTAACTGTTTAGATCTTGAAGGATGCCTCAATTTACGTAAAGCTTTTGCTTCAATTTGACGAATTCGTTCGCGAGTCACGCCGAAGACTTTACCGACTTCTTCCAAAGTGCGTGTACGCCCGTCATCTAGGCCAAAGCGCAACCTTAAGACGTTCTCTTCGCGATCCGTTAACGTGTCCAAAACACCTTCCAATTGTTCTTTTAATAATTCGTAAGCGGCATGGTCTGCAGGACTTGTGGCATCCGAGTCTTCAATGAAGTCGCCCAAATGCGAGTCATCTTCTTCACCAATTGGAGTTTCCAAGGAGACTGGCTCTTGAGCAATTTTAAGAATTTCTCGAACTTTTTCAGTTGGCATATCCATTTCAGCACCAATCTCCTCAGGAGTAGGTTCTCGACCAAGATCTTGAAGTAACTGACGTTGAATACGAATTAATTTATTAATTGTTTCAACCATATGAACCGGAATACGAATCGTGCGCGCCTGATCCGCAATGGCACGTGTAATTGCCTGGCGAATCCACCAGGTAGCGTAAGTTGAGAACTTAAATCCTTTGCGATAATCAAACTTTTCAACCGCCTTCATTAAACCCATGTTACCTTCTTGGATTAAATCCAGAAATTGCATGCCTCGACCTACGTACCTTTTGGCAATTGAAACTACTAATCGTAAGTTAGCCTCTGCAAGTTCTTGTTTCGCACTTTCTTCGCCTTTTTCAATGCGGAGCGCTAAATCAACTTCTTGTTTTGCGGTTAACAAAGGCACACGACCAATTTCTTTTAGATACATTCGAACTGGATCGTTAATTTTGACCCCTGCTGGTGCTTTGGTGTCATCCAATTCTTTTTTGCTTATTTTCTGAGCTTTCAAAGCATGTGTACTAGGATCGCCATTTTCGTCGACAATGCTAATTCCTGCATCTTCGACTTTTTGAATAAGATCATCGATCTGACGAGCATCCAGTTTGAACGGAGTGGCAATTTTATCAGATAGTTCATTGTATTGAAGCTGTTTTGAAGGCTTTTTTGCCTTGATTAAAGCATTTACTTCTTTTTTATAGGCTTTTGTATTAAACACATTCGCAGAACCTTTATCTGTTTTTTGATTTGGTGTTACTTTGCTATTACTTTTTTTGGTGTTTGCCATAGTTATTAGTCCCTCCATGAACGTGTTAAGCGCCTTGACGTTGTCGATACAACTCGACTAATTCGACTGCGAGTTTTTGCTGCAATTCAGTATTACCCATTTTTTTAGCTTCGTTTAACGATTTCGTTTTTTCCGATATCTGCTGGCTGAGTGGTGCCTGCGCCGTAATGACATCAATGTAGTCACTTACAGATTGGTCCACGTTAGCATCATCTAAATCTTGTAGATCTAATTCCGCAATGATATTTTGGAGTTTTGTATCATGAACAAAGTCCATAAACGCTGCTGAATCATAAGAATTATGATTTTCAAAATATCCAGTTGCTAACATATAAATTGTTTGATATTCTTCATGAACAAAATGAAAGTTGGGTAATCCGGCTAATTTTAGCCAAACATTATGATCATAAAGTAAATAATTTAGTAACCGCTGTTCAGCAAGTTCCACCTTATCAAGTTTAACTTTTTGACGATGAAAATCTTGTGGCTTATCTACCAAAGGTTCTCGTTTAGCTTGTTGGTGTGCATCCACACTTTGTTGTGAACGAATCTGTCGTAACTGCTGACGCAAATCAGCTACCTGAACATTGAATTCTTGTGCTAACTGGTTCAAATAAAGATCTTGTTCCACACTTGAACCTAACTGACCAATTACTTTTAAGGCACGTTCAATATAAGTGAGTTGGTCAGCTTCGTTATTTAAATTAAAATCTCGCTTGAGGTAGTCCAATTTAAATGCTGTTGGTGTTAGTCTTGCTGAATGCACAATTTCATTGAACTGTTTGCCGCCATGTTGACGGACAAACTCATCAGGATCAAGCTTTTCCGGTATCTCTATCACACTCAATTTTAGCTGACTGTTTTGACTAAATGCGTCAATAGCTCGATTGATTGCTGCTTGTCCGGGATCATCACCATCATAACAAATATCTAGCTGCGTAGTTGTCCTTTGCAGAAGGTAGATTTGCTCATTTGTAAAACTAGTACCCATTGATGCAATTCCGTTGGTAACCCCAGATTGGTAAGCGGCGATGACATCCATAAATCCTTCAAATAAAATCGCACGCTTTTCTTGTCGAATAGCAGTCCGAGCAATGTCAAAATTATATAAGACATTACTTTTACTGAAAATTTTGGTTTCTGGACTGTTGATATACTTAGCTTGCGAATCAGCTTTATTTAAAATTCGTCCCGAAAAAGCAATGACATGACCTTGCGGGTTCTTAATGGCATACATCACACGTCCACGAAAGCGATCTCGCAGCTGGCCTTGTTGGTCTTCAATAAAAAGCCCAGATTTACGCAACACCTGGTAATCCACTTTTTTCTCATCAAAAAATTCTTTCAACAACTGTTCGCCAGGTGCAAAACCTAATTGAAACTTTTCAATAATATCGTCGGTTAATCCGCGCTGATGCAGATATTCTAAAGCTTGTTGCCCCATTTTTGTGTTTAATAGTACATGCGTATATAGTTGTGCCGTCTGATCATACAACGAAATTAGTTGTGCTTGCTCACTATTTTGTGAGTTTGCGTTTTGCGCTGATTCAGAATATTCATCAGGAATTTTAATGCTAGCAAAATCTGCCATCTGACGAACGGCAACCGGAAATTCAACGTGATTAAGTTCCATTAAAAATTTAAAGACATTTCCACCGCGCCCGCAGCTAAAACAATGAAAAATTTGTTTTGACTCGGATACTGAAAAGGAGGCTGTCCGCTCTTCATGAAAGGGGCATAATCCAAAGAAGTTTTTTCCTTGTTTTTTTAACTGTACGTACTGACCGATAACATCAACAATATCTACAGAGGTCCGAATTTGATCAATAAGATCTTCGGGAATTGGTCTTGCCAAAAAACGATTTCCCCCTCTCAAATGCACACTTCACCACAATATCGACACATATCAAATAATACCGCCTGACAACAGAAAAAGCAATCAAAACGCTCGGCATAAAAGTGAAACTAAATAATCTCCATTTGAATTACTTAGTGTAATTTTAAACAGAGATTATTGTTTAACTTATTTGACAATTAATTCTTTCAAATTTCCAATTGAAGAAATTAGTTTTGCTAAGATGGTTAATTGTTTCAGTCGATTTTCTCGAACCGCTTGATCATCAACCATAATCATCGTTTGATCAAAATATGCATCAATTAAAGGACGGAGGCGCTGTAAGGCTTCAAAGTTTTCGTTAATTGTGCGGTCATTAGCTTTCTTTTGAATGTCATTTACGGCTTCAAACAAGTCCTTCTCTGAATCATTTTCAAAAAGTTGAGGATCAACTTGTAAACTAATGGCACTAAAATCAGCCTTTTCTGCAATCCGAAGCACTCGCGTGAGAGCTTCAATGTTTTCTTTAAAACTAGGATCGTTCTTGTGTGATTCAATTACCTTGGCGGCATCCAGCATGTTTAAAATATCTGTATTGCTTCCCTTTGTCACAGCTTCGACAATATCATAGCGTGCTTTTTTAGTGCTGAACCACTGGCGAACACGGTCTTTCATGAAGTCACGCACATCGGTTGCATGTTGCGCAAAATTCAAATTAAAGATTGCTTGCTTTTCTTTCAAGTCACTTAAAAAGGTCTGCTGTAGGTTTTGCATTGGGAAATGCCAATTCTGATCTCTAGCAATACGAACAATACCAAGTGCTTGCCGTCTTAAGGCGTACGGATCATTTGAACCGGTAGGAATCAGGTCAACCGCGAAGAAACTGCCAATGTCATCAAATTTATCCGCAATAGCTAAGACAGCCCCAACTTTAGTTTTTGGTAAGTCTCCTTTTGCGCTAATAGGTAAATAATGCTCCCGAATTGCAGTGGCAACGGCTGGCCGTTCATGCGCCAATAACGCATATTTTTCACCCATTGTACCTTGCAGTTCCGGAAATTCGCCAACCATGCCAGTAACCAAATCAAATTTATAAATTTCACTTGCCCGTTTCACATCCGCAAGTTCTTGGTCGTTTAAGCCGACAAATTTACCTAATTCCTGGCTGATAATTTGAACCCGCTGCATTTTTTCATACATCGTCCCAATTTTATCATGGAAACTAACTTTTTTGAGCTTTTCAACGTAATATTGAATTGAATGTTTTTGATCTTCGTGGTAGAAAAACGCAGCATCTTCAAGTCGTGCAGTCAGCACTTTTTCATTACCACGGACAACGTTGTCCAAATGGGTTTGGTTACCATTACGAACAGAAACAAAATTAGGAAGTAGTTGACCGTCTTGATTACGAACATAAAAGAATCTTTGATGATCTCGCATTGAAGTAATCAAAACTTCTTCTGGGATTTCCAGGTATTTTTCATCAAAATGCCCCGCAAAAGCAGTTGGCCATTCAACCAAATTATTAACTTCTTCCAGCAAATCTGGATCAAGCGCGATATTCCAATTATTATTTTGGGATATATCATGAATTTGATCTTTAATTAATTGTTTTCGTTTTTGAGCATCAGCAATCACATAAACCGTTTTTAATTGTGCCTCGTAATCGGTTGCTGTTTTGATTGTGACCGGCTTGCCTAAGAAGCGGTGACCTTGTGAAACACGGTCAGCCTTAACATCTAGGATATTGAATGGTACGACTTCATCATCCAAAAGAGATACAAGCCAACGAATGGGACGAATGTATTTAAAATTAAAACTAGCCCATTTCATCATTGTTGGGAAGTTCATTTTTTCAACGACTGACTTAATTTGTGGTAGAATATCCTGAACGTTTTTACCCGCAGTTTTTTTAACCACATAAACGTAATCTGTGCCCTTAATTGTTTTGAACGTAATATCGTCTGTTGATAAGCCTTGACCACGTGTAAAGCCAATGGCAGCCTTAGTCCAGTTTCCATCTTGATCTTGCGCTATTTTTTTTGCTGGACCCTTGACTTCTTTTTCAGTATCAGCCTGACGATCAGCCAGTCCATTGATTAAAACTGTTAATCGCCGAGGTGTCGAAAAAGTCTTAATTTCTGCGTATTCAAGTCGTTGTTCCTTCAAGAAGTCGCCGACTCGTTTTTTTAATTGTTCAATGCTAGGTAATACAACATGTGCCGGAATTTCTTCTAATCCGATTTCAAGTAAGTAAGAGTGTGACATTATTTGGTGGCCTCCTTTGGACGATCAGATTCCTTTAACAATGGGAAACCGAGTGCTTCCCGTTCTTGAACAAAGGCTTTTGCAACTGATTTTGCCATGTTTCGAATTCGAGAAAGATAACCTGCACGTTCCGTAACTGAAACAGCACCTCGTGCATCTAACAAATTAAATGTATGGCTACATTTTAAAATGTAATCATAAGCTGGATGAACCAGTCCATTTTTGATTTGAGCTTTAGCTTCTCGTTCATAATCATCAAAGAGTTGTAACAGCATTTCCTGATTACTCTTTTCAAATGAGTATTTTGAATGTTCATACTCAGGTTCTTTAAAAATTTCACCATATTTAACGCCGTGACCCCATTCAAGATCAAAAACAGAATCAACATTTTGAATGTATGAAGCCAAACGTTCCAATCCATAAGTAACTTCACTGGTAACGGGTGATACTTCCAAACCGCCAACTTGTTGGAAGTATGTAAATTGTGTGACTTCCATCCCGTCAAGCCAAACTTCCCAACCAACACCAGCGCAACCCATTGAAGGATTTTCCCAGTTATCTTCAACAAAGCGAATATCATGTTCTAAGGGTTCAATACCCAAAGCCTTTAAACTTCCCAAGTATAATTCTTGAATGTTTTCTGGTGATGGCTTCATGACAACTTGAAATTGATGATGTTGATAAAGGCGGTTAGGATTTTCACCGTACCGACCATCAGCAGGACGGCGAGAAGGTTCCACATATGCGGCATTCCAGGGTTCTGGCCCGATCGCACGTAAGAAGGTATATGGACTCATTGTACCAGCACCTTTTTCGGTATCATAAGCCTCCATCAACATACAACCTTGGTCAGACCAATAATGTTGCAACGTTAAAATAATATCCTGAACAGCTAATTTTTCTACCATTGTACCTCTCCTCTTAATTTTAATAAGTGCTAATTTGAACACAAAAAAACCTACGCAGAATAATCTACGTAGGGACGATTTTATTCGCGGTTCCACCCTACTTCCGATACAAACTATCGGCAGCTTAATTTGCGAACTCCGAAACGCCAATCCTTAAACCTCCTACTTAGTCCCATCACCCTAAGCTCTCTTTAAATCGGTCTAAAAATCCTTTTCATCATTGTTCAATATTAAATTCTCTTTAATACTAATTTAATTACTTCTCAAAGTCAATATTATCAGTACTAATTCCAAGAATCCATTGTATCAATAAAGTGTTTACTCTTTAAATTGAGCCCTACCTCATCTTGATAAATCATATCGATAATTGCCTTAAGTTTCTTTTTCGTTGCTTTTTGTACATGTATAGAACGAATATTCGCTAACTGTACTTGGCTTAACTGTTGTAAATAATATAAAGTCCGTCGATCAAGATGTGATCGTTTAGGATCTAAATGCCAATGATTTTGACAAAGTACGCCACCTGACGACTCTGAATAATCAAGTGGTAAATCATTTCGATGGCAAACAATGCACTGCTGCCATTCTTGATGGACACCTAACGTATCCAAAAGCTGCAATTCGAAAATGTGACCAATGATTTGAGCGTCCAGGCCTTCATCAATCATTTTTAAAGCTTGATTGGTCATGTCAAACCAAACAGGAATTGGTTGACCATCCGCAAATGCCGTATCAATTAGATTTAAAATGTAAGTAATATAAGCATTTCGCTCAATATCCAAATTAATTTGTTCGAATTGGGTGATGTGTTTCTCTGCATTTAGGTAAGACAACCCTTTTTCCCGGATCAACCCAACGTAAGAACCGGTGGTAAAGGGTAAAATTGCCGCGGCCAGCTTAAACCCTTTTTTTCGAGCACCACGAATATAAAACATCTTTTTACCAAACTCGCGCGTGAAAAATTTAACCAACTGGTCACGTTCTCGGTAGTCTTTTCGGTACATGACAATGCCATGAAATTGCGCCGTTGTTTGTAATGCCATGCTAACCTGCCTTAATAGTTATCCTTGCGATACCCATATGATTGTAATAAGGACTGTTTGTCACGCCAGCCTTCAGATACTTTTACCCAAAGTTCCAGATAAACTTTATCTCCCAACAAGCGCTCGATGTCCTCGCGAGCTAACGTCCCAATTTTTTTCAACATTTGTCCACCATGGCCGATAATGATGCCCTTTTGAGTAGGACGGTCAACAATAATGGTCGCCTGCACATGGATTTTTCGTTTATCTTGACGTTTTAAACTGTCAATAACCACGGCAACTGAATGCGGTACTTCCTG
This sequence comes from Pediococcus cellicola, assembly GCF_001438655.1. Classification (GTDB taxonomy): domain Bacteria; phylum Bacillota; class Bacilli; order Lactobacillales; family Lactobacillaceae; genus Pediococcus; species Pediococcus cellicola. The sequence goes on along the minus strand of NZ_JQBR01000001.1, from coordinate 112,734 downwards.
TCTCGTCAACATGAGAACTTTTTCTCGAATAAGTTCTGCCACGATAAAGCGTTCTGGGTGATCGGTAACTTGATCGTCTGGGTAATACTGTGGTCCTTCAGGCAGCTCATCTGCTAAGGTATCAATTAATTCGGAAACGTTATTGCCTTGTGTTGCTGAAATTGGCACAACCTCTTTCCAATTCAAAGCGTCCTTATAATCATCCATAATTTCAAGTAATTTATTGGGATTGATTAAATCAATTTTATTGATAACCAGATAAACCGGTTTTTTAGTTTGTTTGAGATGTTCAATAATGAAATTATCACCAGCACCGCGCTCTTCGTTAGCACTAATCATAAACATAATGGCATCAACTTCGTTTAATGTTGACAAAGATGATTGAACCATGAAGTCACCCAATTTATTATGTGCTTTGTGAATTCCGGGAGTGTCAATAAAAATAATCTGTTCTTTAGACGTGGTATAAATTCCTTGAATTTTATTTCTGGTCGTTTGTGGCACATTGCTCATAATAGCAATTTTTTGGCCAATGACATAATTCATAAAGGTTGATTTACCAACATTAGGCCGACCAACGATTGCCACAAATCCAGAGTGGAAACTTTTGTTTGAATTTTCCAAAATATTTCTCCTATTTCTAATGAATTAAAAGTAGCCAGATTTTAGGTAAAAAGATCCATAATCCGATAATTCCAGCAAAACAAGCTGAAATCAGAACTGCACCAGCTGCCATATCTTTAATATGTTTACCTAGCTCACTATAAGTCTTTCCAGTAACCAAGTCTACTATATTTTCGGCAATCGTATTTAAAACTTCAGCCACAAAAACCCAACCAATGCAGGCCATAACCCAGTACCATTCAGAACTTGTGATTTGAAGTAGCCACCCGACGAAAATCACTAAAACGGCTATACTCGTGTGAATTCGCATGTTTCGTTCTTCTTTGAAAATGCGGTAGATGCCAAAACAAGCATGTGTAAACGATTGCTTAAATGAATGATTTTTTTGAATTTGTTTTTTATCTTTTAAGGCCATAAGCATTCAAAATTTCCTTCTGTAAGGGAAACATTACCTTTTGATCTTCTGGTTTCATGTGGTCATAACCATTTAGATGTAAGAAACCATGTACACAAAGAAAGCCTAATTCACGTTGATAAGAGTGACCAAGAAAATCAGCCTGCTCTTTAACTTTGTCTACAGAAATCATCAAATCACCAATATTTGGTGCTATTTCAGCTGCTAATTCATCATCCAAAATGATGGGATCATCATCTGGATCATCCTCGATGGCGAAACTAATGACATCCGTCGCTCTATCTACCTGGCGATAGGTTTTATTAATCTCATGAATTTCGTCATTATGCATCAAAGTAACTGACATTTCGGTATTGTTGGCTAACTTGAGATAATCTCCGGCAAAATTTAACACGTTTTGAACTAACTCAAGATTTTCTTTTGACTCTTCTTTGGTATGATCATAAATTTGAATATCCATACTTTAAAATTACTCCATTTTACTTTGATTTGTGTGTTTCATAAGCATTGATAATTTGAGCGACGACAGGATGGCGGACAACATCTTCAGAATTAAAAGCGACAAATCCAATGTGTCTGACATTTTGTAAGATTCGTTGTGCCTCCACCAGTCCGCTACGAACACCGTGTGGAAGGTCAATTTGGGTGACGTCCCCGTTCACAATCATCTTAGATCCAAATCCTAATCGGGTAAGAAACATTTTCATCTGAGCACTTGTGGTGTTTTGAGCTTCATCAAGAATGACAAAAGCATCATCCAGTGTTCGCCCACGCATATATGCTAATGGGGCAATTTCAATAACTCCGCGATCCATTAATCGCGTTGTATGTTCCGCACCAATAATTTGATAAAGTGCATCATAAACTGGGCGAAGGTAAGGATCTACCTTTTCTTTTAGGTCTCCAGGTAAGAACCCTAAACTCTCACCAGCTTCAACTGCTGGCCGTGTCAAAATGAGTTTATCGACTTCGCCACGTTTAAGTGCGGCAATTGCCATAACAACAGCTAAGTATGTTTTTCCAGTTCCAGCTGGTCCAATTCCAAAAGTTACATCATTTCTTTTGACAGAATCTACGTATTGTCTTTGTCCGTAGTTCTTAACACGAACAGCCTTACCTTTATTATCTTTAATTAATGTTTCTTTATACATATCCTGAAAATAATTCAGTGTTCCCTTATCCGCCATCTTCATAGCGCTAACCACATCAGCACTGTTTAACTGAATACCTTGTTTCACCAAAGATAATAAATTTTTAAAAACGTTAATGGTACGATTAACGGCTTGTTCCTGCCCCGAAACGTTGATTTTTTCTCCAAAAGGACGAATGCTCACATTCATGCCTTCTTCAAGAATATGCACAAATTTATCCTGATTACCCAGAAGTGACATTTCTTCGCTTGGATTTGATAATAGAAATTCTTTTTCTACTGCATTTTGTTCTACCAAGTAGCCTTGACTCCTTTTGCGTTTAGAATTTTAGCTGAGCTGACTTTTGACAGCTTGGTTAACCAATTTTCCGTCTGCCTTGCCCTTTACCTTAGGCATAACAGCTCCCATGACTTTACCGAAATCAGCAGTGTTAGTTGCACCAACTGTAGAAATCGTCTCAGCAACAATCTTTTCAATTTCTGCCTGTGATAACTGCTTTGGCATGTATTTTTCAACCACTTTTAATTCTTCTTGAGTATCAGCAGCCAGGTCTTCCCGATTTCCTTTTTTAAATTCGTCTAGAGACTCTTTTCGCTGCTTGTATTCGCGAGCAATCACTGCTTGTGCTTCTTCATCATTCAGTTCATGATTCACTTTGACCTTTTCATTCATTAATGCCGCCTTCAACATGCGAATAACACTTAATGTTTTTTTGTCTCGAGCTTTCATTGCGGTTTTCATGTCATCAGTAATGGTTTGTACTAAACTCATAGTTTATCCCCTTTTCAAAGTTTTTGATACAAAAAAAGCTCCTGATTTTCAGGAGCATTAAAAATTAGAAGCGTTTCTTGTTTTTGCGTTTTCTTGCAGCTTCTGATTTTAACTTGCGTTTAACACTTGGCTTTTCGTAGAATTCCCGTTTACGATATTCTTGTAAAGTACCTGATTTAGAAACTGTACGTTTAAAGCGGCGAAGAGCGTCATCAAGTGACTCGTTTTTACGAACGACTGTTTTTGACATTTTGAATCCCTCCCTCCGAGCTCTAAAGTAACGACAGAATTATTAAATTAAATCTGTTGTTCTTTATTATTATACATAACATAGATTTTTACGTCAATACAACAAACACGCTTTTATCAAAAATTACGCAGCTATTTATAAAACCGTTTTCATTCCTGTAACGGTATGGTAGACTAAAGTTAAAAAGATGAGGGTGATTAATTATGACAACAAAAATATTTATTCTTTCTGACTCTGTTGGTGAAACTGCGGAATCTGTAGCCAAAGCAGCGGCGGCTCAGTTTCCTAGTGAAACGTTTGAATTTGACCGTTATCCATTTACGCAAACAACATCTTTATTAGATGGAATTTTGAAGCGTGCACATCGACAACAAGCAATGGTTTTTTCAACATTCGTTAATCCCGAATTAAATAAATTTGCTAAGGAACGTTGTCAACAGGACCAATTGATCTATCTCGACGTACTCACACCGGCTATTGCAATGTTCAAAGAACGAACTGGGTTGCAAGCAGCCAATAAACCGGGGACTGTTCATAATTTGAATGAAGGCTATTTCGATAAAATTTCGGCTATGGAATTTGCGGTCACATACGACGATGGTAAAGATCCAAATGGTTTCCTCAAAGCCGATATTGTCTTGCTCGGCGTTTCCCGGACCTCTAAGACGCCGCTTTCTCTATATCTTGCTAACAAAGGATACAAAGTCGCCAATTTACCACTAGTCCCTAAGGCAACAATTCCCGATGAAATTTGGAAAGTGGATCCTAAAAAAATTTTTGGATTAACCACGACACCAGAAGTCTTAAATGATATTCGGCGTCAACGTATGATTTCGTATGGATTGAACCCAGAGTCTTCATATTCAAATACAGAGGGCATCAAGCTAGAACTTGAATATGCGGATAAAATTTTTAAACGAATTGGTTGTTTAGTTATCAATACTTCAAATAAATCAATCGAAGAGACCGCCACTTTAATCATGGAAAGTCTTGAATCTGATATTAGCAACGCCTAACACGCACATACCAAAAAGGTGAAGTAAGACATTTCAGCGTCTTACTTCACCTTTTTATTTCAGAAAATAGTCAAAAGCTTTTTGACTTAAAATATCGGCTGTCAAATTTGGATTGAATTGTTGTGCATTTAACATCGCAATTTCATAGCCATATGGCGCATATTTCTTCTTTGCGTTTTCGGGATCTGGAACCCATGGTGTTTCCATAATTTTGGGCACAGCAGTCAGTTTTGAATGGTGAGCAATATAATTTAAAGCCTCAAAACCAATCGTGCCCAAACCAATATCTGCATGTCGATCCTTATGGCTTCCCTGAGGATTTTTGGCATCATTTAAATGAATAACCTTTAAGTAATCAAGTCCAATGACATGATCAAATTCATTTAAAACACCATCAAAATCATCACGGATGTGATAACCGGCATCACTGGTATGACAAGTATCAAAACAAACAGAAATTTTATCCTGTAGTTCAACTCGCTTTATAATCTCATTGATCTCTTCAAAAGTCTTCCCAACTTCAGTCCCCTTTCCAGCCATGGTTTCAATCGCGATTTGAACATGTTGATCTTCCGTAAGAATTTGATTTAAACCCTTAGCAATCTGTTCAATAGCTACTTTTGAGCCTGCGCCCACATGAGCACCGGGATGCAACACAATCTCGCTTGCCCCCAAAGCATCGGCTCGTTGGACTTCTTCTTTTAAAAAGCGAACACCAAATTGAAAACTATCTGGCTTAATTGTGTTGCCCAAATTTACAATGTATGGCGCGTGAATGACTAAGCTGTCCAAATGATTTGCTTTCATTAATCGCTGCCCATCGGAAATCTTTAATGCTTCGATTGGTTTTCGACGTGTATTTTGAGGAGCCCCAGTATAGATCATAAAAGTTGTGGCATGATAATTTAGAGCTGTTTCGACTGATCCTAAAAACATTTTAGGAGCCTTCATGCTGACATGAGCGCCTAATAGCATAATTAATCTACCTCCCTATTCCAGTTGCTTTAATAACTTGTGCTGCCGCAGTACCGTTTTCCCAGTCGGTAAATTTTTTCTCGAAACGTCTAGTCTGTTGATCAAATTTTGGAAATGCACGATATTGCTTGAATTGTTCTAATTGCTGATAAAAATCATGTGTATTCGTGGCAATGGGTCCAGGACATTCTTTCAAATAATCGAAGTAAAAGCCCCGTAATTCATGAGCATAGTGTGCCAAATCGTATGGGAAGAAAAGCATTGGTTTTTGCAAGTTAGCAAAATCAAACATAACCGAAGAATAATCGGTAATTAAAAGATCACTAATTAAATACAGCTGGTTAATATCTGTGTCTGCCATAATTTTGACACGCTTTTCGTAGCCACGAATGTCAATATTATCTTTGACTAAATAATGTGGGCGAATAATTAAAATCGTGTTGGAAGCAACGTGCTGAAAAAACTCTTGAAGCTCAAACGGCAATTTGAATCGATAACGTCCCTTATATATATAATTATCGTCCCGCCAGGTAGGTGCATACAAAATGACTTGAGCAGTCTTCTGACCGAGTAATCGATATTTTAGGTTGGCCACCGTTTGAGGGCTATTTTCAGTATATAAAATGTCATTACGAGGATATCCAGAACGAATAAATTGACCTTTGAAGCCAAAGGCACGTTTGAAAATTTTTTCGGAATAAGCATTTGGAGCGATCAAGTAATCCCAACGGGTTGCCTCTTTTTTGAAATCAAGATGATACTTATGGGTTGTGACTCCAGGAATTTCAACGTTATCAATATCTAGCCCAAGTTTTTTTAAGGGCGTGCCATGCCAAGTTTGAACATAATAGGTCTGTTTATTTTTACGCCACCATAACGGCATCCGTGAATTAAATACCCAGTATTGTGCCCGAGCAACTATCCAGATCCATTTAAAAGACCAGCGTTTGACAAGCTGGATGTCAGGAAATTCATTCTTTACCTTTAGAAAATTACTGCCCTTGATTCCAAAAAAACAAGTTTTTTGATATTCCGGATAAGTAGCAGTTAATTGACGATAAATAGCTGCAGGATTATCACTCACATCACGACCATTAAAGCTTTCAAAGATAATCAAATGACGTTTGACTGGTAAGTGCACAAAAATTTCATTAATCAAAATTAAAAAATACCGCGCGCAAAGCTTACCGATTTGTGCAATTTTATGACGCATTTAATTGCCACTCCGTTTCATTAAAAAATCTAAAGTCCGTTTGGTTGCATGTCCATCATTAAACGTATTCCACCGTTCATTCAATTGTGACATGACCATTTGTTGCGGTGCTGGCTGTGCCAAGAATTCTGACAACTCAGGCACATCTTTTATAAGAAGCTTGTCAAAGTCCTCAGAAAAGTCACGTTGAAGTCCCACTGTCTTTTCGAACTGAGACTGATCAAACGCAAATAACCCAACTTGATGCGCATTATCAAGCAGTGTGTAGTCAAATAAAATTGAAGAATAATCTGTAATCAAAGTGTCCGCAACCGTCAACAATTCATCAGTTGTAATATCTGAACGGATACTTGTTACAAATGGTACTTTTTGTTCCCAAGCCTTTTCTAATTGTTGAAGATGGGGATGTAACCTTAAAATAAAAACGGCATTTTGGGGAAGTTTCAGTTTTTCGAACCCCGGTGCGAACGCAAAACTAATCCCCTTTCGATATGTAGGCGTATATAAGATTAATTGTTTGCCGCGCAAAGCAGGATAGTACCGGTAAAATTTTTCTCTTGCTTGTGCAATCCAATCTTTATTTTTGAACTTGTCTGAACGAGGATAGCCTAAAAGGCGCGTCTGATGACCATCTAGTCGATAATTAATCTGAAAAGCATCTGCCATTTTTCGAGAGCCAACAATAATGTCATCGAAACTATCGTACACTCGCTGAAATCTCAATTGTGCCGCTTTTCCACGACGTTCTGTACTAGGATCACTAAATCCAAAAGCTTTGATTGCCCCATTTGCATGCCATAACTGTGTAATTCGCATCTGTTTCGTTTTAATAATAGCACCTAAAACTGGAAAATAATTGTCCACTACGATCAGCTTACTACGCATGAGAATTGGAATAACCTTCAAGAAGAGAGCGAGACCATTATTAAAAGGAATTAACTTAATTGCAGGATGGTTTTTTAAATTATCTAAATCTGCTTGCCCAGAAGCCTCATAAAAAACATACAGTGGCAAAGGCGAAATTCGATCGGCTAATTTCAAAATAAAATCCTGATTGTTGCTAAAACTCATGAGATAAGCAACTTGCGATTTCTTTTGTCCTGCATACATTAGTGAACAGATTCGTACCAGAAACATATAAATTGTTTTCATCACGTTTGTGCCTTCTTTAAAGTGAGGGTTCATAAAAATGCCCTAAAATTTTGACGCTTCCGGAAATGCTGACAAATGCTTTTGGATCTGATTCGTGCATGGCCATTTCCAATTCACTCATTTCATATCGGGAAATAATTGTGAAAAGAATCGTCTTTTGATGATGATTGTAAGCACCCTCTGCGCCATGCACAATGGTAATACCGCGGCGAATATGATTTTGCACACTATCGATCACACTCTTAGGGCGGTCTGTTACAATCATCACTTGCATCTTTTGTTGTCGCGTGTAAGTCATGTCCATAATTTTAGCATTCACAATTAGCCCAATTGCTGAATAAAAAGCAAATGGCCAACCATAAACATACCCCGCCGCACAAACAATAAATGCGTTGAATACAATATTAATGGTACCAATACTTTTCCCCGTACGTTTTCGCAACACCATACCCAAGATATCTAATCCACCAGTTGAAAGCCCATTTTTTAACGCAAGACCTGTACCGTAGCCATTCACAGCCCCACCGAAAATAGCACATATAATCGGATCTGTGGTTAAGGTAATCGGGTGGAGAACTTTAATCATCACACTGGCTAAACCAACGGATAGGATTGTGAAAAGCGTAAAGCGATGCCCAATTTGCGCCCAAGCTAGAAAGAATAAAGGCACATTTAAAACAAAAAGCATCAAAGCCGTTGATAATCCAAACGGCAGATAATGTGAACTTAACGTAGAAATCAGTTGCGCAAAACCAGTAATCCCAGAAGCATAGATTTTTCCAGGGGTCCAAAAAAAGTTCATGGCAATTGAAACCAAAATAGCATAAATAAAGGCAGTACCAGCCAGAGCTGTATACTGGTGCCTTTTGGCAATTCTTTTAAACTGTTTGTCCATAAGAAGCCATTAATTCTCCTTTTCCCAATGTGATTGAATAAAGTTTTCGCGACCACCAGCCTCTTGCAGCTTATATTTTTCGGGATTTTTACGGTAGAAATCCTGATGTTCTTTTTCGGCTGGGTAGAATGGGGCCACATCTTCAATTTTAGTCACAATGGGTTGATCAAATTCGCCACTTGCAGCTAATTTAGCACGTGATTTTTCAGCTATTTGACGCTGTTGTGCACCGTTCACGAAAATTACTGGCCGATAATTATCACCACGATCTTGAAATTGGCCCATCGCATCAGTTGGATCTGTTTGATGCCAGTATATTTCCACCAATTTTTCATAAGACATCACATCAGGATCAAAGGTAATTTTAACGGCCTCTGTATGACCCGTTTTGTGCGCTTTAACTTCATCATAGGTTGGATTAACCGTGTGCCCTCCGGTATATCCAGAAATAACTTGTTTAATTCCTGGTAAAGAATCGAACGGCTGTACCATGCACCAAAAACATCCGCCTGCGAAAATAGCGGTTTCTTCTCTACTCATTTTAAAACATCTCCATATTTCATGATTTACGTATTCAGCTTATATAGTATCATAACCACACTTAACTTATCCGCTTTTTACCTTAATCAGCTTCAAAAAGCAAAGACTGAGAAAAAGTAAATTTTCCCAGTCTCTTATGCTTTTTATTGATTATCCTCATTTTCATTAACGGAGAATAAGTGTAATTCTTGTAATTGTTTCTCGGCTACGGGACGTGGGGCGGAAGTCATAGGTTCAATCGCTTTCGAGTTCTTCGGGAAAGCAATAACGTCTCGAATATTGTCTCGTTTAGCTAGCAGACGAGCAAAGCGATCTAATCCAATAGCCAGACCACCATGAGGCGGAAAGCCAGTGTCTAATGCATCCAGTAAATAACCAAAACTCTTTTCTGCACGTTCCTTGGTAAAGCCTAATGCCTTTAGCATTCTGCCTTGTAATTGGCGATCATGAATACGAATTGAACCACCGCCTAGTTCAAGACCATTTAAAATAATATCATAACTTTGTGCGTGAGCCTTGTGGGGATCTTCATCGTCATTCATCAAATAATGGACGTCTTCCTCATTAGGCATTGTAAATGGATGGTGAGCTGGCACCCAGCGACCGTCGCCTTCATCATATTCAAACAATGGCCAGTCGACAACCCATAAATAAGCAAATTTGTCTTCTGGAATCATGTTCTGTTCCTTAGCGATTGTGACACGAAGATAAGCTAATGTATCCGCTACTACTTTACTACGGTCAGCAACAAATAGGAGTAGATCGCCACTTTGAGCTTCGGTAGCCTGCAAAATCTGTTGCCGTATCTCATCGTCTTTAAAGAATTTGGCAATTGGCCCAGAGAAACCGTCATCTGTGACCTTTAGCCAAGCTAAGCCTTTAGCCCCAAAACGCTTGATGTATTCAGTGTATCCATCAATTGCCTTACGAGAATACAGACCAGCTCCTCCAGGAACAGCAATGGCTTTAACCTGACCACCATTAGCAACTGCGCCAGAAAAGACTTTGAATTCAGAGTCCTTCATAATGTCAGAAAGGTCCTTTAATTCCATGCCAAAACGAACATCCGGCTGATCAGTTCCAAAACGTGCCATAGATTCGTTCCACGTGATTCGATCAAACGGTAATTTAACCTCAATATCCAACGTGTCTTTCATCACTTTGGCGATAAGCCCTTCTGTTAAATCTTGAATCTCTTCTGCATCCAAAAAACTAGTTTCCATATCAATCTGCGTAAATTCAGGTTGACGGTCACCGCGAAGATCCTCGTCACGGAAGCATCGCGCAATTTGGTAATAGCGGTCAAATCCAGCACCCATTAATAATTGTTTAAATAATTGCGGTGACTGTGGTAAAGCATAAAAATGACCAGGATATAAACGTGAAGGAACTAAATAATCGCGTGCACCTTCAGGCGTTGATTTTGTGAGATCTGGCGTTTCGATGTCAATGAAACCCTTTGAATCAAAATAGCTGTGAACCGCTTGCGTAATACGGTTACGAATCATTAGACCACGTTGCATTTCAGGACGCCTTAAATCAAGGTAACGATACTTAAGACGCAATTCATCAGAAACATTGATATTATCCTGTATATAAAAAGGTGGTGTTTTGGCTTTATTCAAAATTTTTGCTTCATGAACTTCAACTTCAACTTCGCCTGTCTTCATTTTGGGATTAATTTCTTTTTCGGAACGAGGAACCACTTTCCCCTTAATTTCAATGACATATTCACTGCGTAACTCATCCGCAACATTTAATGCGGTTTGAGAAAATTCCTTACTAAAAACTAGTTGAACGATCCCTTCTCGATCACGTAAATCGATAAAAATTAAATTACCCAAATCACGACGTTTTTGAACCCATCCTTTTAAGACAATGTCCTGGTCTAAATAATCTTTATTAACTAATCCTGCATATGTTGTGCGCTTCATTCTCTTATCTCCCTACCGTTTTAAAAATTCCCCAAATAATGCGGGAAAATTTTGATAAACATCTTCCAGCTTGACCTGTTGTTCTTCACCAGTTGCCATGACTTTTAAATTAACAACCTGTTTTTCTAATTCATCATTTCCAATGGTGATCACAATTTTGGCATTCAAGCGATTCGCCGTTTTAAATTGCGCTTTTGGTTTGCGATTCAAATAATCTTGATCAGCACTAAAGCCAGCTTGGCGAACAGTCTCCACCAATTTCAAAGTTTCTGCTTTGGTTTGATCACCAATTCCAACCACGTAAACATCTAATGCGTTTTGCACCGGCAAAGCAACTTTCTGTGCTTGCATTAGAAGCAATAAGCGCTCTACACCTAATCCAAAACCGATTCCGGGTGTCTGTGGACCGCCCAATTCTTCAACTAAACCATTATACCGACCACCTGCACAAACAGTAACATCACCCTCACCAAGACTTTTATCGTTGGCCATAATTTCGAAGATGGTGTGGTTATAATAATCTAATCCACGGACCATTGAAGCATCCACCTCATAATGAACGTCTAAATCTGACAAAAGAGTTTTGACGGTTTCAAAATGAGTTTTTGATTCTGGAGTCAAATAATCCAAGATAGAAGGCGCGTCAGCAACCAACTTTTGATCATTTTTATCTTTACTGTCCAGCACCCGTAGTGGATTGCGGTGCAATCTTTCCTTAGAATCTTCACTCAGTTCTTCAAAGTGAGGTTCTAAATAATCAATTAGCGCCTTACGATAAGCAGATCTTGTTTCTTGATCCCCTAATGTATTAATCACCAACTTCAAATGTTTGATGCCTAAGCGATTCAGGAGGTGCATCCCCATGGCAATGACTTCAACATCTAAATTGGGACTCTCACTGCCAAAGGCTTCCACTCCGATTTGATGAAATTCACGCAAACGACCTGATTGAGGACGTTCATAACGAAACATTGGCCCCATGTAGTAAAGCTTGACAGGCTTAATTTGCTCCGGACCATAGAGCTTATTTTCTACAAAAGCGCGCACGACGCCCGCCGTTCCTTCTGGACGCAAAGTAATATGCCGGCCGCCCTTATCTTCAAAGTCATACATTTCCTTCGTTACAATGTCAGACGTATCGCCTGCACTACGAGAGAACACCTCAAAATTTTCAAACATGGGTGTCCGAATTTCTTCAAATCGATATTTTGCAAATGTTTTTTTGGCAATATCCTCAATGTAACTCCACGCAACCGCTTCTTCTGGTAAGATATCGGCTGTTCCTTTTGGACGTTGATACTTCATAAAAAAACCTCCATTAATTTTAAATTTTCCGAAAAATAATAAAAAGCGCCCTTGTTTTTACAAGGGCGCTAGGCGCGGTACCACCTTAATTGATTACTTATCTAGATAACGTTTTACAACGGAACCTGATCCCAGGTCCACCTCGAAAGTGTCTTTTGGCAGACCCTCTACCCAATCGCAGCATTCTTGGGTTCTCTGAAAAAGGTAACTGCCTACTATTCTTTGTCTTTGGCTTTAATATGAAACTACCATTAAAATTACTAAACTCTGGCCTTTCTGTCAAGAGCTCTTCGATAAATATCCCTATTTTAACTCTATCTGGTATATAATAATGAAAAGAAGCTTAAAAAACGGAGTATTGCCTATGACCAATAAAATCTTGCATACAATCAGAAATAATCGTTATCAATTGCTGATTGTTTTTTTCTTTTTAATAATAACTGTCCTGTTAACTAGGATGCTCTTTATGGACAAAACCGTCCGTGTAGGCTTAGACCAAGTTGCTGTACGTACAGGTCCCGCATTATCTTACAAAAAGGTAGGGTCACTAAGCGAAGACACCCGCGTTACCGTATTAAAAAACAAAAATGGCTGGATCCGAGTTCGGTACCATGACCATCATTTTGGTTGGATCCCCCAATGGCTTACGAACCGGACTTTTCCAGCGCAAAAAGCTACCAATTTATCAGAAGCCACGATTGTACTTGACCCGGGGCACGGTGGTAACGATTCTGGTGCTTTAGGGATTAACCAAAAGCACGAAGAAAAAACATACACCTTAAAAACTGCTCAAGCCGTTAAAAAGGCTCTTGAAAACAGAGGAGCACGGGTTTTCATGACTCGATCATCTGACGTGTACGTCGGCTTAGCACCAAGGCCAGCGTTAGCAAATAAACATAAGGCAGATGCTTTTATCAGCTTCCATTATGATTCGGCACCAACAAATAATTCCGGGTCTGGCGATACGACCTATTATTACCATAAAGATACTTCTCTGCGCTTAGCACAAATTATTAATGCCCGGCTAAAAGAAAAAATTGCTTTAGATAATCGTGGCGTTCAATTTGGCGACTTTGAAGTGATTCGCGACAACTACAGACCCGCGCTTCTCATCGAAGGTGGCTACATTAATACCAACAAGGACTTTCGTCAAATCAGTAGCCATCATTACCGTAAGCAAGTATCTCAGGCCATTGCCACTGGTTTAAATCAATTTTTCTCGAACAATTAAACAATCACTAAATTTCGGATAATAATTCTGATAATTGCTGAATTTGTCGCTCCGGCGCACTTTCTACTAAAACGCAATTATCTGGATCAAAAAGAATACCTTTAATACCAGCGTTGTGGGCTGCCAAAATGTCGAGATTTCGATCTCCAATCATGATGGCAGCTTTTTTGTTTACCTGAAACTTTTGGATTAAATAGACTAATGAAGCCGGATCCGGCTTTCTTGGAAAATGATCATTTTCAGTCACAAAACCACTAAATAGAGATGTGAATTTATAGTCATCTAGCAATTGCTTTGCTTGGTCGTTGCGGTGAGTTAACAAAAAATTGCGTCCACTGGCCTGTACATTTCTTTGACAAACCTTTAAAGCATTGTCAAAGGGTTTCGCCTGATTTAAGTATTGATCTTCAACGCGGCGATAACTAGTTCGAAATATCGAACTTGACGTTTGCTTAGGACGGTACTTGTCAATCGCTTTTCCTAATGAATATTGTCGCATGGTTTGATAAATTTCAATGCTGTTGAAATTTGTAACACCAAAATGAGTCAAAGTTTTTTGAAAGCTTTTTACCATAACAGGATACGTATCAAACAAGGTCCCATCAAAATCCCAAAATAAATCCAATTTGGTCTCCCCCTTTAAAGTTGATCCGTATCCAAAATAATGGTTACAGGACCATCATTTTGTAAGTCAACCTGCATATTTGCTCCAAATTCACCCGTTGCTAACGGAATTTCAGTCTGCTTTAATTTTTCATTAAACCGAGCAAAACATCGTTTGGCATGATCAGGGTCACCTGCTGCCGTAAAACTGGGACGGTTCCCATGTCTTGTACTTGCATAAAGCGTAAATTGCGAAACTGATAAGATACTTCCTCCAACCTGTTGAATATCGAGATTCATTTTTTGATTTTCATCTTCAAATATGCGAAGATGGCAAATTTTGTGAACAACGTAATCCAATTGCGTTTCTGTGTCGGAATCTTCGAAACCAACTAATAGTAAATATCCTTGATTAATTTTTCCGATGATCCGATTTTCAACGCTGACTTGCGCGTGCTTCACACGTTGCAAAACTACTTTCATGTCTTCTGTCTCTCCTTATGTAATAGAAAAGACATCAAACCGAACCAATTAGATAATTTGATTCGACCTGAATGCCTTATTGTAAACTTAATGTGTAGGGCGTTTAACTACATAAACATCCTTAACCGTTTTCAAGCTATCGATAATATGATTCAAATGTTCCAGGTTTCGAACGCCAACTGTCAAACTAATTGTAACCATCCGATTGTGGTCTACTTTCCCGTTCACTGAATTTAAATACCGTGTTGTATTATTAACTTTTTTCAGAATATCATTTAACATGCCATTTCGATTATAGCCTTGAACCTCTAAATCGGCTGAATAATTGTTGCGTGAGTCACTAGGAGCTTCCCACTCAACGCCAATCAAACGTTCATCCTGAGATTCCGCATGAGCTACATTTGGACAATCCGTACGATGTACAGACACGCCACGCCCTTTTGTGATGTAGCCCACAATAGGGTCGCCTGGAACAGGATTGCAACAATGACTTAAACGTACCAGTAAGTTATCAGCGCCTTCAATGATAATACCACTGGAAGAACTCTTTTTCTTACGTTCCTTTTCACTTTCATTATCATTGGAAATGGTTTGATGTTCTTCGAGTAATTCTCGTTCTTCTTGTCGCTTTCGATCTTCTTCTCGTTTCGCACGAACATCGTCAGTTAACCGATTAGCCACACCAACAGGAGGTAAATCTCCAAATCCAATTGCGGCATACATGTCATCAACAGAACTGTAATGAAGTTTATTTGCCACCTTTTCAAGTTTGTGATTGTCCAAAATTTCAACAGGATCAAAGCCAGTTTGCTTTAATTGATGTTCAATTATCTCATGACCTTTTTCAATGTTTTCAGAACGATCTTGTTGTCGGAAAAATTGCTTAATTTTGTTGCGCGCACGACGCGTTGAAACCAAATTGATCCAGTCTCGGCTAGGGCCCGCTGAACTTGAAGAGGTCAGAATGTCCACAATATCTCCATTTTTGATTTTATAATCTAACGGTACAATCTTGCCATTTACTTTCGCACCGGTAGTCTTGTTGCCAATCTCAGTATGAATGGTGTAGGCCATATCAAGAGGCCCAGCACCCTTTGGCAACTCAAAGACATCACCCTTGGGAGTGAAAGCATACACCCGATCGCCAAACAAATCTCCTTTGACGGAATCCATAAAATCAGCCGCATCTTTACTCTCATCCTGCAGTTCAACAATTTCTTTAAACCAATTTAGTTTTTTACCTGTGTCAGAAGTTTTAACTTTGTCAGTTTTTCCTTCTTTGTAAGCCCAATGAGCTGCAACACCATATTCAGCGACACGATGCATTTCTTCGGTTCTGATTTGCACTTCTAGTGGTTTCCCTTCAGGGCCTACCACTGTAGTATGCAATGATTGATACATATTTGCCTTTGGCATTGCAATGTAGTCCTTAAAACGACCCGGCATAGGTCTCCAGCGCGTGTGGATGGCTCCCAAGACGGCATAACAATCTTTAATTGAAGGCGTGATTACTCGAATGGCTAATAAATCGTAAATTTGACTAAACTGCTTATGTTGATCCACCATTTTTCGATAAATAGAATAGATGTGCTTGGGGCGACCATAAATATCAATTTCATGCAAATTTAGCGCATCAAGTGCTTTCTTGATATCTTTGATTGCAAGTGAAATATACTCTTCACGTTGATCACGACGAGAATTCATTAAATGCGCAATTCGGTAATACTGTTGCGGATTTAAATAACGTAAAGAAATATCCTCTAATTCCCATTTAATGGTACTAATTCCTAGTCGATCTGCCAATGGTGCATAGATTTCAAGTGTTTCGTTTGCAATTCGGCGCTGCTTATCAGGTCGTAAATGTTCAAGTGTACGCATATTATGCAACCGATCTGCTAATTTAACAATAATCACTCGAATATCTTTAGACATAGCTAAGAGCAACTTACGATGATTCTCGGCAAGCTGTTCTTGGTTTGATTTGTAACGAATTTTGCTAATTTTTGAAACACCGTCAACAATAACGGCAACATCGTGTCCGAATAGTTCTTCAATATCTCCCAAAGTAATTAATGTGTCTTCAACAGTATCGTGCAGAAATCCCGCACAAATTGTTGCTGGATCCATTCTCAGATCTGCCAGAATACCGGCAACTTGAATGGGATGCATGATGTATGGTTCACCCGATTGCCGATATTGGTCTTGGTGTACATAGGTGGCAAAATCACATGCTTTTTGCACAATTGCCACATGGTCTTTATTCATATATTTTCGACACATATTTAAGACATCTTGTGCAGAAAGTACTGGTTCTTGCGACATAACTAAGCCCCCTTGTTTAAAGTTAGTTGATTAACTTGTTAATCCATAAGCAATATAACTGGTACTCAAATAGATAATCGTAAAGTAGTAAGCATAATTGGGTAAAAAGAAATGAACCCCAAGTAAAAAGAATAGTGGAAATAGCCATAATAAGACCCAATGCACGCGATTAGCCTTAATTAACGACCCCAAAATTATGGCCGCTAATGTGTTAATAATCATGAGAAACCATAGGTCGATAAAAACGTGCGAGGCACTTGTAATATGTAAAACAAACGGTAAGACAAAGCCAAAAACAATCCCTGCTAGCCAATACCGCCATTTTATTTGGACAAAAAATTTTAAGGTTTTATTCAAAGTTATCCCTCCCTACATATTCTTAAAGTGTATTACTTGATTTTACCGCATTTCTTTGTAAACCGAAATAGCAGTTAGTAAATATAACGGCGCCGTCTCTGCACGCAAAATTCTTGGTCCTAATCCCACACTTGTAAAACCCGCATCCTGTAGCTGTGTAACCTCATTTGGCGCCAATCCACCTTCAGGACCAAACAAACTTAAAACGGTACTATTGGACTGCATTTGCTCAATTTGGTGATGCAGCTGAGTGTGTTCACCATTTTTCGCGGATTCTTCGTAGGCAACGATTTTGAATGCAGCAGGAAGTTGCTTTAACTCCTGCAAGCTGTTGACATAGGTCACCGTGGGAACATAATTCCTGTGAGACTGTTCAGCCGCTGATTTAGCCACTTTCTGTAAGCGCTCGATTTTTCGATTAATTTTTTTAGCCGGCCATTTAGCGACCGAAAAAGCAGTTGGTAAGAAGACGAAATGACAGGCACCTAGTTCCGTGCTCTTTTGTACGATATACTCACTCTTGTCTCCCTTAGAGATACCACACGCAATTGTCACTTCAACTGGAAGTTCGGCAGAGTTTTTAAGCTCAGTAATGGGCAAAATCTCTGCCTGTTGGTCTGCAGTCGCTAAAATTTTGCCAATAAATACTTTGTGATTTTTAGCAACAAATTCTGCCTCATCACCCACTTTAGAGCGCATCACAATAATTAAATGATGAAAATTATTGCCGCTCACTAAAAAAGAAACATTTTTTTGAATGGGATAGTCCGTAAAATAACGTTGCATTGGCCTACTCCTTTTCTAATGGTCTTTTTGCTACAATAGCACGCCAATCTTTCATTTGCAAAATTTCGATGATCTCAAAATTGTCTTTTTTTAGTCCTTGGCAGATGTTTGGTAATTTTTCTTTAATAATTCCTGAAGTGATAAAAACGCCACCTGGTTTTAAACATGCTTTTGCTTGTGGGATTAAAGGCTCAATAATTTCTGCAAGAATATTAGCCACAATCATGTCTGCTCGTACCTGAATACCAGATAAAAGATCATTAGCCTGAACCGTCACGTTTTTCACATCCGGATTGAGCTGTAAATTATCTAACGCGGATTGCACTGCAACTTCGTCCAAATCGTAAGCCAAAATTTTGTTTGCTCCCATTTTACTTGCCGCAATACTTAAAACGCCTGATCCTGTGCCGACATCAATAAGGGTTTCACCTCCACGCAAAAACATTTCTAAGGCTTGTAGACAAAGCTGTGTGGTTGGGTGTGTCCCTGTTCCAAAAGCCATTCCTGGATCCAACTTCAGGATTTTTTCTTCAGGAAATGACTTTTGGTAATTTTCCCATTCTGGAACAACCGTCAAATTGCGCGTAATTCGGACCGGGTGATAGTATTTTTTCCAAGCCGTTTGCCATTGCGTTTCAACTAATGGCTTTTGTAAGACTTTACCAGGAGAGGCATCTAAACCATAACGACTTAACTGTTTAACTTGCTGGGTTACCTGGCTAATTACGTCATCAATTGGCATCGACTCTGGATAATAGCCAGTCACTAATGCGCCTGTTTCAATGTGTGGAATTTCAGCTAAATCAAGAATTTCACCAAATTGACCCGCACGCAATTTCTTATAGTCAGCGGCATCTTCAATTTTGACACCTTTTGATCCAGCTTCTTGAAGAATATTACTGACGGCTGAAACTGCTTCGTTTGATGTTTGTACAATGACTTCTGTCCATTTCATATTCAAATTCCTTTCTATTGCCAACCATAATTGATTAAGTCTACTTCACGTTTTCGCATTCTTGAAACATAAGGATTTCCCTTAACAAAGTAGCGTAAAGGTTCATCCGTCCAAATTCCTTTATTAGGAACCCCAATTCGACTGCTCGCTTCGATTTTACGTGGCATTTTAAACTGGGTAAGATCTAGGCTCAGTGGTCCCTCATTTAAATGGGTTCCCTTAAGTCTCTTTGGAATACCGAATGCCTGCATTAATTTACCAGGACCATTGGTTAATTCAAAAGATGATTTGTCGGGCCGATTTTGTTGGAACTTTATCAACCCAGCATCCGGTTGAACCGCCCGGATAAGTACCCCTTGCGGATCATTTTTTGCCTGAGTAATAAGGTTTAAAAGAAGTTGTGTCCGCATTTGGTAAATATAAATTGTCCCCGCTTCATGGTATAAGGGCTCGTTTTTGGGTGTTCTATGATTTTTATAAGCATGCGCTGCTTGGTCTTTTGGGCCAATATAGGCTTCATCCTCAACTATATAAGCTGTCAGAATACCAGTCGCGGACTGAAAACGCAAGCATTTACCCAAAAGTCGCTGTGCAATTTGTGCCGTGGAGCCATTGGTTAAAAAAGTATGTACCTGATCAAAACTAGTTTGCATGTTCAATTCATCCCATCAGTTTCAAAACTTTGCATTAAGTATATTTTACAGCTTTACAATCTTAGAAAGCAAAAAAAGAATTTGATCCTTGTTGAGAATCAAATTCTGATGATGACATCTTATAAAGTACCTTCTAATGTTTTTGCTCAAATTCTTTTTCACTAACAGCTTTTTCTGGCAACACGAGGTTTAAGAAAATGCCTAACACCGTTGCTACAGCTAAGCCAGAAAACTTGTATTGAGAAATTTGTAGATAGGCGTTGCCAATGCCAATAACCAAAATTGATGAAGCAACCATAAGATTCTTTTTACGATTAAAGTCAACCTTTTCATCAATTAACACGCGTAAACCATTAGCTGCAATAGTACCAAATAACAAGAAGCTAATCCCCCCAATTACGGGGGAAGGAATACTTTGAATTAAAGCACTGAGTTTACCAATAAAACTAAAGATAATTGCGAATACACCGGCACCAGCAAGTACATACACACTATGCACTTTTGTAATTGCAAGCACGCCAATATTTTCGCCATAGCTCGTTACGGGTGGCCCACCAACAAATCCAGCAATAACCGAAGCCATACCATCTCCAGCCAGTGTGTGATTCAGGCCTGGATCTTCGAAAAAGTTACGTTTAGTGAGTTTGTTTAGCACCATAATGTGACCAGTATGCTCTGTCATCGTGACAAAAGCAATAGGTGCCAGACTCAGAACCGCACCCCAGTAAAAATGCAAATGATAAGTTAAAAATGGAATTTGAAATTTTGGAAGCGAGAACCAAGCAGCAGCCATAACGCCACTGAAATCGACAATACCAACGACTACAGCTAATAAATAACCCACGATAATACCTAATAAGATTGGAATTAAGCTGATGAATCCTTTTAGAAACATATTAAATCCAATTGTCACTAACAAAGTGACCAGTGCCACCATAAAGTACCGCCAATCATAAGTCGTGGTTCCGGAGGCTAATGTTCGCATTGTGGCATCAGTTGCCGCAGTTCCTGCTAAAGATAGGCCAATTACCATTACAATGGGGCCAACCACAATCGGAGGCAACAATTTATTGATCCAGTCCGAGCCGATAAAACTCACTAATAGGGCTACCAATAGATAGACAAGACCAACAGCAACCGTCCCTTGCGCTATTCCAGGATAGCCGGTCGTCTTCATCAACGCCACCATCGGTACAATAAAAGAAAAGCTAGAACCCATATAAGCAGGAATTTTTCCCCTAGTGATTAAAATATAGATCAGTGTGCCAACTCCCGAACTGAAAAGGGCAATCCCAGGATTTAAACCTACTAAAATTGGTACTAAAACTGTTGATCCAAACATTGCAAACATATGCTGAACAGATAACCCTATCCAATGCCCTAAAGTTGGCCGGTCATGAATATCTAACACCACGTCATCGTTGTGAAAATTGTTTGTCTCTGCCATTTTAACCCTCCTAAATAATTAAAACCCCAATGAGCTGTTTCAACTCAAAGGGGTAGAATAATAGTTTAGGATTCACTTATTCTGGACCAACCTTTGAAGTCTCACAGGACAGCGTTAAAGGTTTCATTACAATTAAGATACACTTTAACTTCGACCAGGTCAACCTATTTAATCCCTTATCTCTAGTTTGGTCAACTTTTCAGCGTATAAAAATAACAATTAGTATTTTGGACTAATTGTTATTTTTGACACTATTAGTGTTTGCCATTACTTTCAGACACCTTTTTTTGCTGCGCAAAATGTTGTTTCAAATACTTGATCAACTCAGATTCTCGTTTAAATATACGTGGATGTTGTTGCTTATGCAAACGCAAATCTATCTCATTAATCTTAATGCGTCCCGTCCATGTATGGGAATATTTAATGATTAAACGATTATTAAGTTCGTCTTTGCCAAATTTAAAGACATAAACATTTTCAGGTGCCATAAGTGGTCGAATGTAATGTTTTTCATATCTATATTTATTGGAGTTCATAAATTGCTTTGTTCGTTTTAAAATAATACCACCTCCAAAAAAATTAATTAAAGCATTCGATTTGTTCTAGATATCCATTATATTAATCTATTCCTTGCGAAATGTAAACCAATATCAGCAACTTAAACATTAATTATCATTTATAAACTAAATAAGTACAATCCAATCCATAATAGTGTAATGAACTAGCTTATTTCTCATTTTGTTCGGTATCAGTCTTCAAAACAGCCATGAATGCTTCTTGAGGAATTTCAACAGTTCCGACGGCTTTCATTCTCTTTTTGCCTCGTTTTTGTTTATCTAAAAGCTTAGCACGTCGATCGGGATCTCCAGTATGAATTTTAGAAGTGACATCTTTCCGATAAGCTTTGATATTGGTTCGTGAAATGATTTTGACGCCAATTGCAGCTTGAATTGGAATTTCAAAATTTTGTCGTGGAATAATTTTTTTCAAACGACTTGTAATTTCAATTGCACGTTGTTGCGCAAAATCACGATGAGCAATAAAACTAAGTGCATCCACTTTTTTACTATTTAAAAGAATATCAATTTTAACCAAGTCACTTGGACGATAATCAGCTAATTCATAATCCAAAGATGCATACCCATGTGTCCCAGATTTTAATTTATCAAAAAAGTCAAAAATGATTTCTGACAGAGGGATATAGTAGATCACGTTGACCCGGAATTTGTCTAGGTAGTCCATAGTATCAAATATGCCGCGCCGATGCTGGCAAAGTTCCATGACGGGACCCACATAATCATTAGGAACCATTATTGAGGCTTTGACAAATGGTTCATTGATAGCTTTGATTGTGGCAGCGTCAGGCATCTCTGAAGGATTCTCAACTACTTTCGTCGTGCCATCAGTCAATTCAGCACGATAAGTCACAGATGGCGCAGTGGTAATAAGATCTAGGTTAAACTCACGCTCTAATCGCTCTTGTACAACATCCATATGCAACAAACCTAAAAAACCACAACGAAAGCCGAAGCCTAATGCTTGTGAAGATTCTGGTTCAAATTCTAAGGCTGCATCATTCAATTGAAGCTTTTCAAGGGCTTCACGCAAATCATTAAACTTGGCATTATCAGTTGGGTATAAACCCGCGTACACCATCGGATTCATCTCGCGATAGCCGCGAAGGGCTTCTTTTGCGGGATGAACGGCATCCGTCACCGTATCACCCACCCGCGTATCCTTGATATCTTTGATACTAGCTGTCAGGTAGCCCACATCACCAGCCATCAAATAATCTCTTTTAATTGGTTTAGGTGAGTTGACACCAACTTCATTGACTTCATACTCCGTACCACCATTCATGAGGCGAATGCGGTCTCCAGCCTTAACCATACCTTCAACAACCCGAACACTTAGCACAACACCACGATAATCATCGTACTTGGAATCAAAAATTAAAGCTTTTAATGGTGCTTCTAAATCACCTGTGGGTTCTGGCACCTTCGCCACAATTTGCTCCAACAATTCAGATATTCCAATCCCCTTTTTGGCACTGGCTAATACGGCATCTGAAGCATCTAATCCAATCACATCTTCGATTTCCTCACGTACACGCTCTGGATCAGCGGACGGTAAGTCGATTTTATTGATAACGGGGACAATTTCCAAATCATCATCTAAAGCCAAATAAACGTTGGCCAGTGTTTGTGCCTCAACCCCTTGTGCAGCATCAACTACTAATACGGCTCCTTCACAAGCAGCAAGACTACGGGAAACTTCATACGAAAAATCTACATGTCCTGGCGTATCAATTAAATGGAAAATATAAGTTTCACCATTTTTAGCTTTATAATGTAATTCAACTGCATTTAATTTAATGGTGATGCCACGTTCACGTTCCAAATCCATTGAATCTAACAGTTGGTCTTGCATATCACGTTTTGCTACCGTATCGGTTAATTCCAAAATTCGGTCCGCCAACGTGGACTTGCCATGATCAATATGCGCAACAATGGAAAAATTACGAATATGACGTTGCCGATCCTTTAAATCTTTATATTCAGGCATTTTCATCCTACTTTCATGTATCTTCATTCATCCTATTATAGCAACGTTTCAGGCCAATCTCAATTAATTCATTTGACGAACCATACAAAAAACACGAATTTGACACTATTGTCAAGTAGCTCCCCTTCATGGGCTCTTCTTGCAAGGTGTTCTCATTCGTGTTTGAAAATTATTTAAATTTGTCAAAAAAACCCGTTTTACCTGAACCTGAAACCTTTTCACCACTTGCCTTGGCGAATTCACGCATTGCCTCACGTTGGCCCGCGTTCATATTTTTAGGTGTTTCAATAATTACTGTTACTTGTTGATCACCATTGCCATTGCCTCGCAAACGTGGGGCTCCTTTGCCTCGTAAGCGGAACGTTGTGCCAGTCTGTGTACCAGCTGGAATTTTCATCTTAACGTCACCGTGAACAGTTTTTACTTTAATTTCATCGCCCAATGCGGCTTGTACAAAACTAATTTTTTTATCCAAAAATATTTCTGCACCATCGCGCTTGAAGATTTTACTTGGTGCTACACGGAAAATTATAAATAAGTCTCCGTAGCCACCACCATTTCTACCTGCTTCTCCTTGCCCTTGTAAGCGCATCTGTTGACCATCTTCAACGCCTGCAGGAACCGTCACTTTAACTTCATGGCGTTCATTGACATGTCCAGATCCCTGACAAGTTGTACATTTCTCTTTAATTTCTTTCCCAGTACCATGACAAACATCACAGACCTGTTGAGAAACCATTCTACCTAGTGGTGTATTTTGGGTTACCTGGATATATCCTGCACCATGACATTTTGAACACGTCACAGGAGAAGTTCCTGGTTTAGCCCCGGAACCCCCACAAGTCTGACATAATCCTTCACGATTATACTTAATAGTTGTTTTTTTACCAAAAACACCTTCCTCAAAAGTAAGGTCCATCTGATACTGTAAATCCTCACCTTGCTGAGGCTGATTAGGTTGTGTACTGCGCGCACGTCCGCCACCAAAGAATTGACTAAAAATATCATCGAATCCGCCGTTACCGCCAAAACCACCAAAGTCAGCAGAACTAAAACCACCGTTACCACCACCAAATCCTGCGTTAGCATCAGCAGAACCGAATTGATCATAACGCGATCTTTTTTGTTCGTCACTTAAAACTTCATAAGCTTCGTTAACATCCTTAAACTTTTGTTCTGCGCCTGGTGCCTTATTTAAGTCTGGGTGGTATTTTTTTGATAACTTGCGATACGCTTTTTTTATTTCATCGGCAGATGCATCTTTGGATACGCCGAGGATTTTATAGTAATCTTTATTCTCCGCCATCATGAACCTCCATTTTTATCGATAAACTTAGAATATCATAGTCCAAATGTAATAAAAAGCCAAAGTCCATTTGACTTTGACTTTTTATTAACTATTAAGTAATTAAATTACTTATTATCTTTGTCTTTGTCAGGATCTACTTCTTCAAAGTCGCCATCAACTGTTCCTTTGTCATCTTTCTTATCAGATGTCGAGGAGTCTTTTGAATTGCCACCTTTAGCTTGTTCCTGCTGTTGTGCTTGTTGATACAATTTAACGGAAAGATCTTGAACAATCTTATTCAGATCGTCTTTCTTGGTCTTCATATCTTCAATGTTATTATCTTTTTGAGCCTTCTTCAAAGCTTCCTCAGCATCTTTGGCTTTTTGAATTTCTTCTTTAGAAACCTTGCCATCAAGTTCTTTTAGAGTCTTATCAGTTGTAAAGATTAGTTGTTCAACTTCATTCTTCAAATCAACTTCTTCTTTACGCTTCTCGTCAGCAGCTTCGTTTTCTTTGGCTTCTTTCATCATACGATCAATTTCTTCATCAGAAAGACCCGAAGAACTCTTAATCGTAATTTTTTGATTTTTGCCGGTTCCCTTATCGGTTGCAGAAACATTGACAATCCCATTTTTATCAATATCGAATTTAACTTCGATTTGAGGCACACCACGTGGTGCCGGTGGAATGTCCGTCAATTGGAACCTTCCAAGGGTCTTATCATCAGCAGCCATTGGACGTTCTCCTTGTAGGACATGAATATCTACAGCTGGCTGATTATCAGCAGCGGTTGAGAATACTTGTGACTTGCTAGTTGGGATTGTAGTGTTGCGATCAATCAGTTTCGTGAAGACGCCACCCATGGTTTCAATACCTAATGAAAGCGGTGTGACATCAAGCAAAACAACGTCTTTAACATCACCGGTTAGCACACCACCTTGAACAGCGGCACCAAGGGCAACTGCTTCATCCGGGTTAATGGAGTGGTTAGGTTCTTTACCAGTCCAGTTTTTAACAGCTTCTTGAACAGCAGGGATACGAGTAGAACCACCATTTAGGATAACCTCATCAAGGTCACCAGTTGAGAGTCCTGCATCACGTAATGCGTTGTCCACCGGTGTCTTTGTACGAGCAACAAGATCAGACGTCATTTGATCAAATTGTGCACGTGTTAAGGTTTTTTCAAGATGAAGTGGGCCATTAGCGCCTGCAGAAATAAATGGCAAACTGATTTGAGCTTCACTAACACCCGAAAGATCCTTTTTAGCTTTTTCAGCAGCATCCTTCAAACGTTGTAATGCCATCTTATCTTTAGAAAGGTCCACGCCGTTTTCTTTCTTAAATTCATCGACTAACCAATCGATAATCTTTTGGTCAAAGTCATCACCACCGAGGTGAGTATCCCCATTTGTGGAAAGAACTTGGAAAACACCATCGCCCAATTCAAGAATGGAGACATCAAAAGTTCCGCCACCAAGGTCATAAACGAGAATTTTTTCGTCTTTATCCTTTTTGTCAAGCCCGTAAGCCAAAGCCGATGCGGTTGGTTCATTAATAATACGTTTAACATCTAAACCAGCAATTTTTCCAGCATCTTTAGTGGCCTGACGTTGTGAATCATCAAAGTAAGCAGGTACAGTAATAACAGCTTTATCGACTGTATCACCAAGATAATCTTCTGCATAATGTTTTAAGTATTCCAAAATCATGGCAGAAATTTCCTGTGGTGTATAAGATTTACCACCAGCAGTAACTTTGTAATCTTTTTCGCCAATATGACGTTTAATTGAAACAATGGTATCTGGATTTGTGATTGCCTGACGTTTAGCCACTTCACCTACTTGTGTTTCGCCATTCTTGAATGAAACAACAGAAGGAGTTGTTCGACTACCTTCAGGATTCGTAATAATCTTTGGTTTATCGCCTTCAAGGACAGCAACCGCGGAGTTTGTGGTTCCTAAATCAATTCCAATAATTTTATTGCTTGCCATTTTAAATATCCCTCTTTTTTAATTTATTGTGTGACAACAACCATTGCTGGTCGTAAGACACGATCTTTTAACATATAGCCCTTTTGCAAAACACGGACGACTTGATCAGCCTTTTGTCCTTTTTCAGCTGGAACTGTTTGCACTGCTTGTTGAATATGCGGGTCAAAAGGTTTTCCAACAGATTCGATTTCAGTTACATGATTATCTTTAAGTGCTTTAGTCATGAGATCGTAAACCATTTGGATTCCCTTTTTTAGTTGCTTGCCATTTTCGTCAGTAACTTCAATAGACAATGCTCGCTCCAAGTTATCTATAACCGGCAGAATATCTTTTGCCAAATTTTGTCCGTCATACTTCACTAGGTTAGCTTGTTCTTTTTCGTTACGTTTTTGAATATTGGCAATTTCTGCTTTAGATCGGATGTACTGATCTGTGATGGCATCAACCTTATCATTCAACTCACCAATTTGCGTCTTCAAAGTTTCTACTTCTTTAGCAGTCTTTTTCGACTTTTTATCTTTTTTTTCAACTTTACCCGTCGACGTTGCCTGTTGCTTAGTATCCTTTGTCTTTGAATTGGCTGAATCGTTTTGCGCTTCATTTTTCTTTTCTTCAGACACCTTGCTCACACCTCTCAAATATCATCAATATCGTGGTAATAATCTATCAAACGTCGAGCCAATTCGGTTCTAAACGCGCCAACCAAACCAATCATGCGCGAATAAGGCATGCTGGTAGGTCCAAGAATCGCAATGACGCCCTTACCATGTTGATCAACATCATACGTGGCAGTAATGAGGCTATAATTCTTCAATAGATTATTTGTTATTTCATTACCAATTTGGACGCGAATATTTTGATCTGGTGAACCAAGTACATCAGCAAGATCGCTTGAATGATTCATCAACTGGTATAGCGAACGGATTGAACCTGGGTCATGTTGCTTGGAGAAGTCCAATAAATTTAGTCGCCCTCCCACGTAAAAACGTTCAGTAGCTGACTTCTTTAAGACATCTTCAAACACGTCGAGAAATCCTTCCGGTGTTTCAATATATTTGCCAATTTGAATTGGAATACTTGTCTTCAGCTTTTGAAACACTTCCGCTAAAGTCAAGCCAACTAATTCATCATTGATAATTCTGATAACAGCCTCAATAGCTTCCGGATCAACATTTCTCGGCACCGTGAAAGTTCGATTCTGAACATCACCGTTATCTGTTACCAGAATAGCCATGACACGATGACCGCCCAATGGTACCAAACGAAAGCCTTCAAGTTTGGCATCCTTTAGTTCCGGTTTCACCGTAAACGCAGTATAACTTGTTAATTGTGAAAGCATATCCGCTGATTTTGCAACGATATCACCAATCTCTTGAAATTGCTGATTAAACGAAGCGCGAATGCGACGTAAATCGCTTGACTGAACCTTATCTGGCTTCAACAAATGGTCCACATAGTACCGATAGCCAAGAATTGAAGGGACTCTTCCTGAAGAAGAATGTGTTTTCTTTAAAAGCCCCATTCCTTCTAGAGTTGCCATTTCATTTCTAATTGTGGCAGAACTAACGTTAATTGGCAACTGGCTAACTAGCGCTTTCGAGCCCACCGGTTGACCATCATTCGTATACATTTGAACGATTGCTTTTAAAATCATTAACTCGCGGTCTGTCAGCAAAACCATCACCTCTTTTAGCACTTAGCACATCGGAGTGCTAAGACACTATTAAAGATAACAAATTGAGAATCAAATGTCAACATTAGTCAAACATTTTTCGCCGATATCTTTAAATTCGCGAAATATTGCCGAATATTTTTTTCGTCTTTATTTAATTGTTCAATTAAATCGGTAGCGTTAGCAAATTTGATTTCACCGCGTTCATAGTGATACCACTCAACATCAACCGTTTCACCATAAATTTCCTGATTAAAATCGAAAATATTTATTTCAATCGTAATCGGACGATTTTCACCAAATGTCACGTTTCGTCCAATTGATGCCATGGCTGGCCACCATTTGGAATTGATTTTAATCCGAACGGCATAAATTCCAATACCGGGTATACGCACGTTAGGGTCTGATACCACATTGGCGGTCGGAAATCCCAGTGTTCGCCCACGAGCTTCTCCATGCACAACTAATCCTGAGGTTTGATACACATAGCCCAAAAAATGATTAGCATGATCTACATTGCCAGTTTCAAGATCTTTTCGAATGCGTGTAGAACTCACTTTTTGCCCATCAAGTAAAAGTTCAGGTACGGTAATAATGTCCAAACGTCCGTTGGTGTACTTTGGTAAATGTGTCATATCGGCAATCTCGCGTGGTCCATAAGTATAATCAAATCCCGCGACAACAGCTTGAGCATGTAAGGCAATCATGTATTGATCCACAAATTCTTGTGGCTTTAAATGCGCAAAAGCAGACGTAAAACTCACCACGTATAACACATCAACGCCAAACTGGGACATTAGCTCCGCTTTTCGTTTAACAGATGTTAAATATCTCAAGCTATCCATTTTAGGTCTTGGAAAAACAACTGAAGGATGATGGTCGAATGTCATTGCAGCAAGTGGTAACTGTCGTTTATTCGCTTCAATCCGAGCTTTTTTAATCACTGCTTGATGACCACGATGTACACCACCAAAAAAGCCTAGTGCAAGTACGACTTGATGATCCGGTATCTGTTCTTTATCATATGGATGATGTAAATAAATAATTTTCATGATACCCTCCTAACCAGTAATTAACATCGTTAACGGGCGGTAGGCCGCCCGTTTTGAATCATATTGATACAAAGCTTGAACACGATCGTGATAAGTCAGCGCTAAGATTGAAGTGGCTTGTTTTGGTTGATCAAAATTACTCCGCTTTAAAATTGCACCATTCTGAACCCTCATCCAAAGATCTTCAGATAGTGCAAAATGAGGATAGTCTTTTAACGCAAAATCAATTGGTCGCACAAGTGTAGACAGCGTTTGCGTCATCACTGCTTGATTCAATTGCTCAAACGTCACTGTTTCTGATAATTTAAAGCCGCCACTACTTATTCGAGTTAATTGTGACATCACACCAGGCACACCTAGTATCTTTCCAAGGGAGACCGCTAGCGTTCGTATATAAGTACCTTTACTGCACTGCACTCGAAAAGGAATCGTTTGGGTTCCTTTCTTACTATCAAAGGTGCCCTGTCCGGTTCGTTCAAAAGTATAAATAGTAACTTTACGTTCAGGTCGTTTAACTTCAATACCTTGTCTTGCATATTCGTAAAGCTTTTTGCCATTTACTTTAACAGCCGAATAAATAGGTGGGATTTGTGTAATTTCACCTGTTAATTGTTCCATGGCATTATCAATCTCACATTCCCGAAAAGGCTTATCTAAGTTTTTTTCGTCAATAACTTCGCCATCCAAATCTTCAGTTGTCGTGGAAAAACCTAAAGTGACAGATCCTTCATAGACTTTTCCTGAATTCATCAAATAATTGACCACTTTTGTTGCTTTCCCAACACAAATTGGTAAAACACCATCTACATTAGGATCTAGCGTACCACTATGACCAACTTTTTTTTGGTGCAAAATATGTCGAATTTTTGCAACACAATCAAAGCTTGTCATGCCCTTCGGTTTATACAAAGGAATGATTCCGTCCATAAAACAACCTCCAATTTTTTACTGTTTTAAATTATAGCATAGCTCTCGATAATCTATAAAATCCAGAAACAAAAAAAGAATGATCCGTAAGAAAACAGATCATTCTTTTTGCGTAATTCGTAATTAATGAAATAAAACTTAATCTTTTGAATTGAGCTTATTGATTAATTGGTCAATTCGATCACCGTATTGTACGGAAGCGTCACGTTCAAAGATTAGATCTGGTGTTTTATAAATTGATAGTCTTGAACCTAATTCACTTCTAATTAGGCCCTTGGCTTTTTTCAATCCAGTCGCAACTTTTTCACCGTCAGAAGCTTTGTCAGACAGGATACTGTAATAAACAGTCGCTTGCTGCAAATCGCCTGTCACGTTAACACCAGTAATAGTAATTCCTTGAACACGAGGATCACGTACTCTTTTACGAATGATATCGCTAATTTCTTTTTCAATTTCCTGACCAAGTCGATCAGCTCGATATAATCTTGCCATAATGATCCTCCTTGTTATTCTACAGGAACTTCTTTCATGATGTAACCTTCGATAACATCATTAACTTTAATATCATTGTAGCCATCAATAGTTAACCCTAATTCGTAACCTTGTTTAACCTGTTTAACATCATCTTTAAAGCGTTTCAAACTAGCAAGTTTACCTTCATAAATGACAACACCATCACGAATTAAACGAACACCACTATCTTTTTGAATATAGCCTTCGGTGACATAACCACCAACAACAGTTCCTACGTGAGAAACCTTGTAAATTTGGCGAACTTCAACCTGACCTGTAATTTCTTCTTTATAGGTAGGTTCAAGCATTCCCTTCATAGCCGATTCTACTTCATCAATGGCATTGTAGATAACTCGATGTAAACGAATATCCACATCAGATGAGTCTGCTAATTGCTTAGCTTGATTAGTTGGACGAACATTGAATCCAATAATGATGGCATTACTTGCTTCGGCCAAAGCCACATCGCTTTCATTTATTGCACCAACCGCTGTATGGATGATATTGACACGTACACCCTTCACATCAATTTTCTTTAGACTGCCGGCTAAGGCTTCAACAGACCCTTGAACATCTGCCTTAATAATGATGTCAACTTCCTTCATTTCACCCTCTTTAAGAGAATCAAATAGGTTATCTAAAGTGACATGATTGTTAGAACGGCGCTCTTCCATCAAAGCTTCTTTAGCACGTTCTTCACCAGCCGCACGAGCAGATTTCTCGTCATCAAAAATCACAAAGCGATCACCAGCTTCTGGGACATCATTCAAGCCAGTAATTTCAACAGGTGTTGAAGGGGTAGCTTCTTTAACCCGACGACCCAATTCATTAGTCATTGTCCGCACACGACCAAACGTGCTTCCCACAACGATTGGATCACCTATATGCATTGTTCCTTGTTGAACTAGCACAGTGGCAATTGATCCCTTACCTGGGTCCAAGCGTGCTTCAATTACGGAGCCGGCACCATTTTGCTTTGGATTTGCCTTTAATTCCATGACTTCTGATTGAAGTAAAATCATATCTAAAAGTTCATCCAAGTTCTTGCCAAATTTAGCTGAGATTTCAACAAAGATGGTATCACCACCCCAGTCTTCAGGAATAAGACCATATTCGGTCAATTGTTCCATGACATGGTTAGGGTTAGCGCCTGGTTTATCAATTTTATTAACTGCAACAATAATTGGTACATTAGCAGCCTTAGCATGATTAATAGCTTCGACAGTCTGAGGCATCACCCCATCATCAGCAGCTACAACTAAAATTGTAATATCAGTAATATCAGCACCACGAGCTCGCATTTCTGTAAATGCAGCATGCCCTGGTGTATCCAAGAATGTAATTAATTTACCATCATGCTTTAATTGGTAAGCACCAATTGCCTGGGTAATCCCACCAGCTTCTCCAGCTGTAATATGACTGTGACGCAATTTATCTAGTAAAGTGGTCTTACCATGATCAACATGTCCCATAATAGTCACAACGGGTGGACGACTTTCAAGATGATCTGTATTTGCTTCTTCTGCTTCAAACATTTTATCAATATCAGAAACATTTACTTCTTGTTTTTCTTCAGCTTTAATACCGTAATCAGCTGCCAAAATTTCAATCGTGTCCTTATCCAACGACTGATTTTGGTTAACCATTACGCCTAACATGAATAATTTCTTAATAATTTCCGCTGGTTCGCGATGGATCTTTTTAGCAATTTCAGCCACATTTGTGCCTTCTGTATATTCAAATACTGATGGCAATGGCTTATTTTTTCTAGTTGGTGCTGGTTTATTTTCAACTTGACGTAATCGGCCATTCTTTTTAGTCTTCTTGTAACGATTTCGGTTATTATTAAATCGATTTCTTCCAGAATTTGAATTTCGATTACCTTGAGAATTATTACGACGGTTATCCCGACTATTTGAAGTATTCTGTGAATTATTCCCTGGACGATTTGAATTAGAATTGGTACGACTCTTGTTTGTAGTACGAGCAGTACTGTTATTGTTAGTTCTTTGTGGTTGTCCATTTTGTGAACTTCTTGTTTGCGAACTGGTACGTCCTGCTTGCCCACCTGCCCTGTTTTGACTCGAATGATTTGAATTATTTCGAGTGCTGCTTGCAGAACTATTCTGTCGCTGTGGTTTTTGCGACGTAGAATTGGATCGGTTAGTTTGGTTGCGGTTTTGAGCAGCTGGTCGTTTGTTGTGCTCTGTATGGTTAGATTGAATTCCCTGTTTATTAGTTGTATTTTGCTGCAAACTGTTCTCCTGTTTTTTCACCTCAGAACGTTCAACAACTGTTTTGCCAGTTTTTGCTGAACGATACATAGCTGGTCGCTTGTTAGGTGATTCATTTTTGGAATTATTTTTAGTAGCGAATGAATGTCGAATTTGACGTTCCTCATTTTCACCAAGGGTGGACATGTGATTTTTTACGTCAAAACCCGCCTCTTTAGCTTTGGCAATAATATCCTTACTAGAAACATTAATTTCCTTAGCTAATTCGTATATGCGTTTTTTCCCCATATCTTCACGCTCCTTCTTCAATATTTAACTTTAATAAAGCTTTTGCAAATCCTTGATCTTCAATTGCAACGACCGCTCTTGGTTGTCCAATTGCTTGACTAAGTACAAGTCGATCCATAAATGATAGCAAAGGAACTTGATAAGTTTCACTTTTATCTGAAATTTTTTTCTGGGTTGCCATTCCTAAATCAGTGCTTATAACAACCAGTTTTGCTTTTTGGCTTCGAATTGATTGTAACACTTGTTGCTCCCCAGTTATTAATTTTCCAGCTTTTCGAGCAAGGCCTAACAAGTTCGAAAACTTTTGCCTATCATTCATTTTTGAACAATTCCTTTCGGGCTTGTTGATGGTCAACATATGCGATCAATTCATCATAAAAGTCATCATCAATTTTAATCTTAAAAGCCTTATCAAAAGTCCGCTCTTCTTTTGCTCGCTTTGCTATTTTGACATCAAGTTCAATATAAGCGCCTCGACCTGGCTTCTTTCCCGTTGGATCTAACGAGACTTCATCTTGTTTGTTCTTGACAACGCGAACAAGCTCTCGTTTCGGAAACATTTCACCCGTCACGATATCTTTACGCAACGGAATTTTTCTTTTTTTCATGTTAGAACCTCCTGACTAAACCTGTACGTTAGTCTTCTATATCTGTATCAGTGGTATCTGCTGAATCATCAGATTCATTAATTTCCATGTCATCTGGTTCTTCAACAAGATCTTTAGCATCCGTTTCAGATTTTATATCAATTTTGTAACCCGTTAGCTTTGCTGCCAAACGTGCATTTTGCCCACGTTTTCCAATTGCTAACGAGAGCTGGTAATCTGGAACGATCACAATGCAAGTGCGTTCATTTTCTTCATCAAAAAGTACATCAACTACTTCAGCAGGATTTAAGGCATTGGAAATGTATTTAGCAGGATCTTCATCCCACTCTACAATATCCATATTCTCGCCATTAAGCTCATTCACAATTGTTTGAACCCGTTGACCACGGGGACCCACACAGGTTCCAACGGCATCAATATCAGGATCATTAGAACGGACCGCCACTTTTGCACGATCACCGGCCTCACGAGCAACTGAAACAATTTCAACTGTCCCATCAAATATTTCTGGCACTTCTTGTTCAAACAAACGTTTCAATAAATCTGGTGTGCTACGACTCACAAAGACCTGAGCGCCCTTACCACTATTCTCAACTTTGGTAACATAAACTTTAATATGGTCATGTGGTTCATATTGTTCAGTCGGAATCTGGTCTTGCTTAGACATTACAGCTTCAACGCCACCAAGGTCGACATAAACAAAACGATTATCTCGACGTGCCACTTCACCTGTCACAATTTCATTTTCATATTCGCTATACTTGTTGTAAATAATTTCGCGTTCTGCTTCACGAACACGCTGCAAAATAACTTGTTTAGCTGTTTGGGCAGCAATACGTCCAAAGTTCTTAGGAGTCACTTCAAATTTAATATGATCACCTAATTCATAAGCTTTGTTAATTGACAAAGCTTCAGATAGGCTCACCTGTTGTTGATCATCAAGGACTTCATCCACCACTTCTTTAACAGCATAAACGTGGATGTCTCCCTTTTTCTCGTTAAACTCAACGTCAACGTTCTGAGCTTGGCCATAATTACGCTTGTATGCTGAAACTAAAGCAGCCTCTAAAGCATCAATTACAACTTCTTTTTTAATCCCCTTTTCCTCTTCTAAAGTATTCAGGGCACTAATCATTTCTTTGCTCATTTTTTCAAATTCTCCTTTTAAAATTTAATTGCGAAGCGCGCAAATCCAATTTGTTTTAGCTCAAATTGTTGATTGATTTTTCTGGTTTTATCCATATATGATAATGAAATTGTCGAACCTGAATAATCTTCTAGCGTTCCTTCAAATACTTTTTGACCATCAATAGGGGCATACAAAGAGATATGAATGTATTTCCCAACGGCTTTTTCCCAGTCATTTGAAGTTTTAATTGGTCGCTCAGCACCAGGGGAAGAAACTTCAAGAAAATAGGCCTGTGGAAATGGGTCTGGCTCCAAGCTATCCAGCTTTTCACTAATCTGGTCGCTAGCCATGGCACAATCTTCAATTGTAATCCCACCAGGTTTGTCAATGTATACGCGAAGATACCAACTTTTGCCTTCTTTTACAAACTCAATATCTACCAATTCAAAGTGGTGAGCTTCAATGAGGGGCTCTACTTCCTTTTGTACTGTTTCTACAACACTTGCCAAACTGAAACCTCCAATAATTTTCAAATATTGTCAAGAAAAAGAGTGAGCATTTCTGCTCACTCATCTACTGCACTTAGATTCAATAACAGTATACCATATCTGGCGGATACTGTACAAATAACTTACATATCAAACAAGGACAACTGATTTTCATCTGGTAAATCCGCTAAGACACCATTTTCAGTCATAAAATCAATTAAAGTTTTAGATACCTTTCCTCTCTTAGAAAGATCCTCTTTAGAAAGAAACGGCTTGTCTTCACGGGCCGCCACAATTTGTTTGGCTACATTCAAACCTAAGCCAGGCACAGCGTTAAATGGTGCCAATAATGATTTTCCTTCAATCAACCACTGTGAAGCATCCGATTTATTGACATCAACCATCTTAAATGAATAACCTCGCTCCAACATTTCGTTGGCCAACTCTAAAACCGTTAATAAGTTTTTCTCCTTTGTGGACGCATCCATGCCCTTATCATTAATGGCTTTCATGGCATTTTTTACTGCCTCTTTACCATGAGCCATAGCAACCAGGTCAAAATCATCTGCGCGGACACTAAAATATGCACTGTAATAAAGAATTGGAAAATAGACTTTGAAATAAGCGATCCGGAGCGCCATTAAAACGTAAGCTGAAGCATGTGCTCGTGGAAACATATATTTGATTTTTCCGCAGGAATCAATGTACCAATCGGGTACATTAGCCTGGCGCATCTTATCTTCGTCACCGTCCGGAATTCCGCGACCATGACGCACGCTTTCCATGATTTGGAACGACGTCTGAGAATCCATACCGTAATGAATTAAATCGGTCATGATATTATCACGGCAACCAATAACATCCTTCAAAGTTGCGGTTCCAGCTTTTATCAACTCTTCAGCATTCCCCAGCCAAACATCGGTTCCATGTGACAAACCGGAAATTTGTAGGAGTTCAGCATAAGTTGTTGGATGTGTTTCCTCCAACATACCACGAACAAATCGCGTCCCAAATTCAGGCACCCCAAAAGTTCCCGTTTTCGATTGTATTTGCTCTGGCGTAACACCCAAAACTTCGGGACCAGAAAACAACTTCATCACTCCGGGATCATCCGTCGGAATCGTCTTAGGATCTATGCCAGATAAATCTTGCAAAGCACGAATCATCGTTGGATCATCATGACCCAGAATATCCATTTTTAAAATATTGTCATGAATGGAATGGAAATCAAAATGCGTCGTTTCCCAAGCCGCACTCTGATCATCAGCCGGATATTGAATCGGCGTAAAATCATAAATGTCCATGTAGTCTGGAACAATTAGGATACCAGCCGGATGTTGGCCAGTTGTGCGCTTCACACCTGTGGCCCCCTTGGCTAAACGATCAATTTCAGCATTTCTAAAATTGCTCCCAGTATCTCGCTCATAAGCTTTGACATATCCATACGCCGTTTTATCGGCGACTGTACCGATCGTCCCCGCACGAAAAACATTTTTCTTGCCAAAGAGCACTTGCATATAATTATGCGCAATGGGTTGATAATCTCCAGAAAAGTTTAAATCGATATCGGGAACCTTATCACCTTTGAAACCTAAGAAAGTTTCAAAAGGAATATCCTGACCGTCCCCAATAAGTGGTGTATGGCACTCAGGACAAAGTTTGTCAGGTAAATCAAATCCTGATCCATATTCACCCTTGGTATAGAATTCAGTGTATTGACAGTTTGGACACCGATAATGTGGCGGCAAAGGATTGACTTCAGTAATTCCAGACATAGTTGCCACTAAACTAGACCCAACGGAGCCACGTGAACCTACTAAATAGCCGTCTTTATTACTTTTGTGTACCAAACGTTGCGCAATTAAATAAATTACCGAAAACCCATTACCAATAATACTTTTGAGTTCTTTATCCAACCGCTCCTTTACGATTTGCGGCAATGGATCTCCATACAATTCATGAGCCTTATCCATGGTTAACTGCTCAATGCGATGTTTTGCCCCAGGCATCTTTGGCGTATACAGCTTATCTTTAACTGGCTTTATTTCTTCGACTTGATCGACAATTTTTGCTGGATTTTTAACCACAACTTCCAACGCTTTCTGCTTCCCCAAAAAATCAAAGTCGTCTAACATTTCATTAGTCGTTCGAAAATGCACATCGGGTAACGTAGAACGATTAAGTGGGTTCGCACCACCTTGAGAATGGATCAAAATTTTCCGATAGATGGCATCTTCGGGATTCAAATAATGAACATCCCCAGTTGCCACAACAGGTTTATTTAGTTCCTCACCAAGGTTCACAATATTGGTAAGAATTTCTTCCAAATGTCGATTATCCTGAATCAACCCTTGTTCAATTTCTGGTTGGTAAACAGGTTTGGCCATCACTTCCAAATAATCATAAAATTTTGCTTTTTGTTTTGCCTCTTCTTTCCCCTTTTGCATCATAGCGGTAAAGACTTCACCGGAACTGCAAGCTGATCCGACCAAAATGCCATTTCGAAGTCGATTTAACTCAGACTTCGGAATTCTTGGTACCCGGTAAAAATATTGAACGTTTGAAAGAGAAACCAAACGAAACAAATTTTTCAACCCGGCTTGTGTCTGTGCAAGCAAAACTGCATGTGACGGTCGTGCATGTTTATACGCGTCATTTTCAGTCATGTGGTCGTTCAGTTGATTATGATATTTAATATGATAGCGATCTTCGGCATCTTTCAAAAATAAGTGACATAAATGTCCTGTCGATTCAGCATCATATATCGCCCGGTGATGATGTTCCAAATTCACATTAAACTTTTTAGCTAGTGTGTTTAAACGATAACTTTTAAGTGTCGGGTATAAAAATCGTGCTAAAGTTAGGGTATCAATGATAGGGTTGCTAACCGGTGGCATATCGTAACGCGCATATCCCGTATTCATAAACCCAATATCAAAAGTCACATTATGTCCAACGATAATGGCATCACCATAAAATTCACGAAAAAGTGTAAAAACTTCTTTTTCAGATTTTGATCCTCTAACCATCTCATTTGTAATACTCGTGAGATTGGTAGTCATTTCTGACAATGGAAATCCAGGATCAATAAACTCTTCAAACTGGTCAAGGACGTTACCATCTCGCATTTTTACAGCTGACAACTCGATAACTTTGTCATAGATGGCCGAAAGCCCAGTTGTTTCTACATCAAATACCACATAGGTAGCACCTTTTAGTGGCACCTTTTGGTCATTGTATCCAATTGGCACACCATCATCTACCAAGTTGGCTTCAACACCGTAAAGAATTTTCACACCATTTTTCTTTCCCGCCGCGTATGCTTCAGGAAAAGCCTGCAAACCAGAATGGTCAGTCACTGCAATAGCCTTTTGTCCCCATTTAGCAGCCTGTTTCACATAATCTGTAATATTATTGGTGGCATCCATTTGACTCATATTAGTATGCAAATGCAGTTCTACTCTTTTTTGATCAGCCGGTGCACTATCTTGTCGGCTTGGATGACTCACTTCCATGACATCATAGGCATTTAAGGTGAGATCACGCATAAATGTATCCTCTTGCACACTGCCCCGAACTTTGACCCACAGTCCCTTTTGAACAGTTGAGAAGAGTTGTTCCTCTGAATCATTTCGTGAGAATTTCTTCACAGTGATCGAAGAACTATAATCTGTAATTTTAAAAATTAACAATTGTCGTTTAGAGCGTAAGGTTCGTACCTCAACATCAAAAATATAGCCTTCCACGACAACCGAACGCTCTTCCTGTGTAATTTGTTCTAGTCGTGTAACATCTTCATCGGGATTAATCTGCTTCCCAATTCGGACTGGTCCATCAATATTAACGCCTGCTACTTGCTTCTTCTGTCGTTTTTCATCTTGTTTCAAAATTGCTGCAGAAGCTTTCTGAGCTAATTCGGCATCACTTTTTGCCTTTTTTGCCTTTAAGGCTTCAATCATGCTTTGTGAATTTGAAGCATCAACAATAGTGTGAATTGAAAACGCAGGAAATCCATACTGCTGGTACGTTGCTTCGATTGGCCCCAAAGCGGTCGTGGTTAAAAAGTTTTGAACAATTTCATTTTCTGCTGCGAAAATTACTCGTCCATCATTAATCACCGGGACATGATGCCCACATAACTCTTGAGTCAATGGTGAAGAAATATGACTATGTCTCACGATCCATTCCCAATAAGCATCAATTAGGCTAATATCAATCTCTGACGCATTCGTTTCAATTTGAAAAGTAATTTTTGCAATTGATTTGAAAGCAATTAACAAGTGATTGGAAAATTGTTGAAAGACATCAAATGGTAATGGCTGTTCAAACCGAAACGAAAACGTCCATTCTTTTGATTGACGATGAACAACCACACTTTTGATTTCAGCCGAGTGAAAGTATGGCTCATCACGATTAGGATAGTCAATTTGTTCGAGAAGTTTTTGAAATTGCTCTTTGCTATCTAAACTCAAAATTTAATTCCTTCCCCTTTATAAATTCAACAAACTATGGACATATGAGTAAGATAACGACAAATCAGTCGCTACTTAAAAGTACCTGCCGATTTGCCGTTATCTAAGTTTTTACTCAAAAGACATTATTGATTTTCGTTTTTTAGCAAAATGCCTACTGAATTTACTAATTCTTCGATCTTCACTTCCAGAGTTTCCCCCGTCCGGCGTAACTTCACTTCAACGATACCATCAGCAGACTTCTTGCCAACTGTAATACGAACTGGAATGCCAATCAAATCAGAGTCAGCAAATTTCACACCTGCGCGTTCTTTACGATCGTCTACCAAAACTTCATAACCGGCATTTGTCATCGTTTCTTCAATTTGGTTAGCTAAGGCCATTTGATCCTCATTTTTTGCATTAACCGGTACTACATGAATGTCGAATGGTGCAATATTTTTTGGCCAAACTAGACCGTGGTCATCAGCTCGTTGTTCTGCAATTGCTGAAAGTAAACGACTGACACCAATGCCATAACTTCCCATAATAACTGGATTTGCTCGTCCATTTTCATCTAAAACAGTCGCACCCAAGGCCTTCGAATAACGGGTCCCTAATTTGAAAATATGACCAATTTCAATTCCCTTGGTAAACTTCAACTTACCTTTGCCATCTGGCGCAAGTTCTCCTTCTTGGACAGTCCGGAAATCCCCAAATTCATCAACTTTGATGTCTCGATCAGGGTTCACATTTTTGTAATGATAACCGTTCTGGTTAGCACCTACCACTGCATTTACCATATCTTTTACATAAAGATCAGCTAAAA
Source organism: Pediococcus cellicola (assembly GCF_001438655.1). Lineage (GTDB taxonomy): Bacteria > Bacillota > Bacilli > Lactobacillales > Lactobacillaceae > Pediococcus > Pediococcus cellicola. The sequence goes on along the minus strand of NZ_JQBR01000001.1, from coordinate 71,621 downwards.
TTGTTAACTCATCAACATTTACATCAACCGGACCTAACGAGCCAAAATCAGCGTTCAAATATGTTTCAGCTTGGTCGTCAGTTGCAGGAACTAAGGTATCAGCTTTCAAGAAGTTCTTCACCTTAGTTTCATTGACTTGATCGTTACCACGGACAAGCACCATTACCGGCTTTTCGTCTGCTACGTATAATAAAGTCTTAATCAGTTTATCCGATTCTAGATTCAAAAATTCTGCAACTTCGTCAATTGTTTTAGCATTAGGAGTTGCAACTTTTTCTATGTCTCGAGGTGATTCGTCGCTTGCAATTTCTAAATATTTGCTGCTAGCCATTTCCAAATTAGCAGCATAGTCACTTTCTTCAGAATAAGCAATGGTGTCTTCACCAACTGGGGCAATTGCAGAAAATTCCTTTGAGTCATTTCCGCCCATAGCTCCTGCATCTCCAACAATTTCACGATAATTTAAACCACAAGCGTTAAAAATATTTTGATAAGCTTTTTCCATGTCACGAAAAGTTTGATCCAAACTTTCTTTTTCCGCATGGAAAGAATAAGCATCTTTCATCAAAAATTCGCGCCCACGTAACAATCCGTAACGAGGACGGTCTTCATCGCGATATTTCATCTGAATTTGATACAGAGTCAATGGTAATCGCTTATATGATTTCACTTCATCACGAATAAGAGTGGTAAAAGTTTCTTCGTGAGTAGGGCCTAAAATAAAATCACGATCATGACGGTTCTTAAATTTAAAAAGCTCAGGTCCATAAGTAGCTAGTCTACCGGATTCTTCCCACAACTCTGCTGGTAAGACAGCGGGAACCAACATTTCCACAGCGTCGATCTTTTCCATTTCTGTACGAATGATCTTTTTGATTTTTTCAATGGTACGAAAAGCTAATGGTAAGTATGCATACATACCAGCTGAAACCTGACGAATATAGCCGGCGCGCAACATCATTTGATGGCTTTTAGCCTCAGCATCATTGGGAACTTCCTTTAAAGTTGGAATTAACATTTTTGATTGTTTCATTATTTTCCTCCATCAATTTTAATTATCTAAAAAAATACCGTTGTATATCATTCCAAGTCACGAGAATCATTAAAAGCATTAACAAACCAAAGCCAATCAAGGTTATAATCCCTTCTGTTTCAGGTTTCATTGGTTTCCTACGAATACCTTCAATGAAGTTCAACAGAATTTTGCCGCCATCCAAAGCAGGTATCGGAATTAAGTTCACAATTCCAAGATTCAGTGATAGATAAGCAAGCATGGTAAGCACTGATGTAAAGCCTAATTTAGCAGCAGCCGATGTTTGCGCATAGATGGCCACTGGTCCACCAAAATCATTGACACTCACGCCATGCGTAATCATATGGCCTAGTAATGTAAAGATCATTGCGGTTAACTTCCACGTTTCTGTAAATCCATACATGATTCGAGCACCAATATTACTGGTCAAGGCACTTTCAATTCCGATTTGGCCGATTCGGCCTTCATTGCCTTTAACAGATTTAGGTATTAACTCATACGAATGGCTTTTGCCATCTCGTTTGACAATCACTTTTGTTTTCTGATTAGGACGTTTCGAAATCGTATCTTGCAAATCCGACCACGAGTTTGTTTTTTGACCTGAAACCGATACAATACGATCATTGGTTTTTAAACCGGCCTTAGCAGCCACCGAATTTGAAATAACTGTGACCTGATTTGAATTTGTAGGAACTGCACCTTGCAAAATTCCAACTAAGGCAAACACAATTATCGCTAAAATAAAATTATTCATCGGACCGGCAAAATTTGTTAAAATTCGTTGCCATAGCTTAGCGGACTGAAACTGAACATCTTTGGGTGCAATCCTTAGCTTCGTACCATCAGATTCAATGATAGAAGCGTCATGGTCAACCTCATAGCGTTTAAGTGTTTCCTCGTCCCCATTTTCATATCCTTCAATCCACAATTCATTTTCTAAATCGCTCCCCGTCACTTCGACAGGTATGCCATTCAGAAGAGTTGCATCATGACTCGCATTGATCGTCGCCACTTTACCATTTTTTCCTGTGATTAAACTAACTGGCGTTCCGGGCTTCAGTTCTTCATCCGAATCTTCCAATCCGGCCATTCTCACGTAACCACCTATAGGCAAAATACGCAATGTATAGGTAGTTGCATTTTTGGAATACGCATAGATCTTTGGACCCATGCCGATTGAAAACTCTCGAACTAATATTCCAGATTTCTTTGCAAAGTAAAAGTGACCAAACTCATGAACAATCACCAAAATACCGAAGACAATTATGAATGTAATAATCGTTTGTATCAATGGCATACCTCACTTATTAATTAGATTAGTCCAAATAAATGAACAATAGGTAAAACGAGTAACATACTGTCAAATCTGTCAAAGATACCACCATGACCAGGTAAGATGTTTCCGGAATCTTTAACCGAAAAATGACGTTTTAAAGCTGATTCGACTAAATCACCAAATTGACCTGTAATAGAGAAGATTAGAGTGAGTACAATCATCAAAAAGAAATTATATTGGGTAGGATAAAAGGCTAAAAATATTGTTCCAATAACCGTAGCCAAAAGACTGCCTCCAATAGAACCTTCCCAAGTTTTATTTGGACTAATATGTGGTGCAAGTTTATGCTTACCTAGCCTTCTTCCGATCATATAAGCGCCGCTGTCTGTTGACCAAATGACAAACAGGATATAAAGCAACATTGGTAACCCCACATTACGTGCAGCAATGAAGTAGTTAAACCCAAATCCAATGTAAGTAACCGCAAGTGTCACCGATCCGGCATCGTCGAACGTAAACCGATTACGACTGAAAACTGTTCGAACTAATAAGGCAAGCACGCACAAGAAGAACACAAAAGTTCGATCAATTTGTGGTGGTAGCCAACTAAACCAGCTAAGCGGGGCAATCAGAGCAATCACCCCAATATCTGCCATAATAGCTTCCGGCGAAACTAAAATTAACTTCTTCATGATCAATACTTCATTAACGGCAATCAGACCAAGAACGAGGCCCGCTAACTCGATTAGCCAGTGGCCATAAATGATTACCGGGATAAAAATAATTAAAGCAATAACTGCAGTTGTCACACGTTGTTTCATTCTTCATAACTCCCTTATTTTAGTCCACCGAAACGGCGGTTTCTTTGCTGATATTGATAAATGCAGTCTTTAAGTGAAGCATCCGTAAAATCAGGCCATAACACATCTGTAAACACAAGCTCACTATAGGCGATTTGCCAAAGTAAGAAATTTGAAATACGTTCTTCTCCACTTGTTCGAATCAATAAATCGGGATCCGAGTATGGCGTTAAACTAGCTGTCATTAACTCTGAATCAACCGTAGTCTCGTCAATGTCTTCAGGACGTAACTGATCATTTGAGACCTTTTGTGCTATTTTTTGAATGGCAGTCACCAACTCAGAGCGACCACCGTAATTTAAGGCGAAATTTAAAACCATTCCTGTACATTTTTCTGTATCTTTAATGGCTTTTTTCACAGCCGCTTGCGTGTAATCCGGTAACTGATCAATATATCCCATAACATTAACACGCACATTATGTTTAATTAGGTCAGGCACAAACGTATCAAAGAAATCGCCAGGTAGATGCATCAAGAAACTCACTTCTCCTGATGGGCGTTTCCAATTTTCGGTTGAAAAGGCATATAATGTTAAGACTTTAACCCCCAAGTGACTGGCACTAATTGTGATTTTTTTTACAGTATCCATTCCTTGTCGGTGTCCCGCCACTCTTGGTAAATGTCGCTTTTGAGCCCAGCGACCATTTCCATCCATAATGATCGCAATGTGGTTAGGAATGTTTTCATCCAACTTGACTGTTTCACTACTCATTTGTGCATCAGATTTGTTCGTCTTGGAAAACACTTTATCACTCCATCTCGTATACATGCATAACATCTATTTTAGCAGAAAATTCCTAAAGTTGATATTATCGGACAAAATTTCATTGCGTTTCATAAAAAATTAAAAAACACAAACAGCACTGATGATAACTGTCAGGCTCTTTGTGTTTTTGTTTAGTTTATCGATCGTCAATTATTCAGATAAAACTTCTTTTTCTTTGTTTGCCACAATTGCATCCACTGCTTTGATTGCAGCATCTGTAACTTTTTGCGTTTGTGTCTCTAAGTCATGCAATTGGTCCTCTGTGTAAGTGTTGGCTTTTTCACCTTTTTTAAGGTCATCCATAGCATCCCGACGTACATTACGTACAGCCACTTTGGCACGTTCGCCTTCTGCCTTAACATCTTTAGCCAACTCCTTACGCCGATCCTCAGTTAGTTGTGGAATCACTAATCGAATTGCAGTCCCATCATTAGCCGGGTTAATTCCTAAATCAGACATTAAAATTGCTTGTTCCACGTTTTTTAGAGCTGACTTATCATATGGTGTGACCATAATAACACGAGCTTCCGGGATAGTAATTGAAGCCATTTGGTTAACCGGTGTTGGGGTGCCATAGTAATCTACTTTGATTCGATCCAAGAGACTAGCATTAGCACGCCCGGCACGGATATTTCCTAATTCACGTTCTAAAGCTTGTTCAGCCTTCGTCATTTTTGCTTGAGCCGTTTTGATAATTTCATTTTCTGCTGCCATACTATTTCCCCCTAACAGTTGTTCCGATGTTTTGTCCTTCAACAACCTTCTTAATATTCCCTGGTTGATTTAAATTAAAGACAACTAGCGGAATATTATTTTCCATGGACAAAGAACTTGCGGTGGTATCCATCACATTAAGTCCCTTATCAATAATATCCATATGTGTAAGTTTTTCGTATTTAACCGCTGAGGTATCTTTGTTTGGGTCAGCTGAATAAATGCCATCAACACCGTTTTTTGCCATGAGAATGGCATCTGCATTAATTTCAGCTGCTCTTAAGGCTGCCGTTGTATCTGTTGAAAAATATGGGCTACCTGTTCCAGCCGCAAAAATAACAATGCGATTTTTTTCTAAATGACGGACTGCTTTACGCCTTATGTATGGTTCAGCAATCTGACGCATTTCAATCGCTGTTTGAACTCGAGTAGGAACCCCTAGCGTTTCTAAGCTGTCTTGAAGTGCTAAGGCATTCATAACTGTCGCAAGCATCCCAATATAGTCTGCCTGCACCCGTTCCATTCCCATTTGTTCGCCAGTTTCACCACGCCACATGTTTCCACCGCCACAAACGATAGCAATTTGAACACCCATATCATGAACTTCCTTGAGTTCTTCAGCCACCGTTTTAATAACAGGCGGGTTGATTCCGGAACCTTTATCTCCCGCAAGTGCTTCGCCACTAAGCTTCATGATTACGCGTTTATATTTAACTTCTGTCATGGTGTTTCCTCCTCGTATTCTTCCGTTCTAGTTTATCATAAAACTAGTCTGAGAAACCATCTATTCGCAATTTACTCGTTCCTGATTCTATTTTATGTAGGCATAAAAAAAGACATCTTGGCTTTGCAAAATGTCTTTTTTAAAACTTTTCGGTTATTTGCCCATTTCTTTTTGAACTTCTTCAGCAAAATTATTAGATTTCTTTTCAATTCCTTCGCCAACTTCATAACGAATGAATGATTTTACCTTACCGCCCTTAGAAGCTACATATTTGGCAACAGTTTGGTCTGGATCCTTTACAAAGTCCTGGTCGTCCAAACTAATTTCTGCTAAGAATTTGTTGAGACGTCCTTCAACCATTTTATCAATGATTTTAGCTGGTTTACCCTCTTCTTCAGCTTCTTTAGTCAAAACTTCACGTTCGTGATCAAGCACTTCACTAGGGACTTGTTCACGGTTCACATATTTAGGATTGATCGCAGCCACATGCATTGCGATGTCTTTAGCAGTTGCGTCGTCTGCACCGTCTAAAACTACTAAAGTAGCAATTTTACCACCCATATGCAAATAAGCACCAAAATGTTCGTTGGCAGCCTTCTTAACAACATCGAAGCGACGTAACGTAATCTTTTCTCCAGTTACTTGAGTCGTTTCGATGATATCATCTTTAATTGTACCTTTTGTAGTTTCAAGACTTAAAGCATCATCGACACTTGCTGGGGCACTTAAAGCCAACTGTGAAGTAATCCCCTTCACTAAATCAATAAATTGATCATTTGATGCCACAAAGTCGGTTTCAGAGTTGATTTCAGCAATAGCTGCTTGATCATTATGAATTTCAACGTCGGCTAAACCTTCAGCAGCAACGCGTCCACTCTTCTTTTCAGCCTTTGCAATTCCTTTTTCGCGAAGAAAGTCAATCGCCTTATCCATGTCACCATCAGAAGCAACTAATGCTTTCTTGGCGTCCATCATACCAACACCGATCTTATCGCGTAATTCTTTAACTTGTGATGCGGAAATACTTGCCATAACCATGGCCTCCTTTTTTAATCATCATTCCATTAAAAAGGCCATCTCAATCTCAGGCCAAAAAGGTCGAGACTTACGACAGCCTAATCATTAACTATTTTGCAGAATCTGAGCCGCCTTCAACAGTTTTCTTGAGGTTTTCAAGAGAATCTGCTGAAACGTTGCTATCTGCTGCACTTTCACTAGCAGGTGCTTCGTTAGCTGCTGGTTGATCCGTATTTTGATCTTCACCTTGACGGCCTTCAATAACAGCATCAGCCATTTTTGAAGTGATCAAACGAACGGCACGAATTGCGTCGTCATTTGATGGAATAATCACATCAATTTGGTCAGGATCAGTATTTGTATCGACCATAGCAACGATCGGGATGTTCAACTTGCGAGCTTCTTTGACAGCGATTTGTTCTTTACGAGGATCAACAATAAAGATAGCATCTGGAAGGTGAGGCATATCCTCAATACCACCCAAGAACTTCTCTAACTTGTCTTTTTGCTTGTTTAAAAGAGCAACTTCCTTCTTTGGCAAACGCTCAAATGTGCCGTCTTCGTTCATCTTTTTAAGATCTTTAAGACGTTTGATACGAGTTTGGATTGTGTTCCAGTTAGTCAAAGTTCCACCTAACCAGCGATGGTTCACATAGAATTGACCAGCACGAGTTGCTTCTTCTTCGATAGCTGTTTGTGCTTGCTTCTTAGTACCAACAAATAACACAACACCATTGTCTGCTGCAATATCCTTAACAAAATTATAAGCAGAATCGATCATTTTAACGGTCTTTTGTAAATCGATAATATAGATTCCGTTCCGTTCTGTAAAGATATATGGTTTCATCTTTGGATTCCAACGACGTGTTTGGTGACCAAAATGAACACCAGCTTCGAGCAATTGCTTCATAGAAATAACTGCCATAATAAAAATACCTCCAATAGTTTTTTCCTTCCTAGTTTTCGACTGGTCTGAGAACTCATTGAGCACTGGTCAGATCATCCAACTAGGTGCGAATTTGGTTTAACACCAGCAATAAGTATACCGAAAAACTTTGCATACTGCAAGTTATTGTTTTGAATACAAAAAAAGAACTTTTACAAAATTGTCGTAAAAGCTCCTTTTTCTGAGATTTTTATTAATTAGTCAAAGCTAACTTCATTTTCAGCCTTGCCATTTTCAATAAAGCTCTTATTATTGTTCAAAGAAATTTGAACCATGTTCTTAACAGCTTTAGTCGTGTAGAAAGCAGCATGTGGTGTAATCAAAACGTTGTCACGTGCAAAAAGATTGTTGAAGACATCATCATTGATCTTTTCACCTTTATGATCAACATCAAAGATACCTACTTCATTTTCATAAGTATCAAGGCCGGCACCAGCAACTTTGCCGCTATCTAAAGCACGAATCAATGCATCTGTGTCAATAAGTGAGCCACGCGCATAATTAAGGATGTAAACACCGTCCTTCATTTTACCAAAGGCATCATCATTTAACATGTGATAGTTATCCTTTAATGCTGGTACATGTAATGTAATGACATCAGATTGCGCATAAATTTCGTCCAAAGTATCTACATAGATGCCTTCTTTTTCTAATTCAGGATTACGAAAAACATCATAGCCAATCACTTTAGCGCCAAAGCCTTTGAAAATTTGCATCGCAGCTCGGCCAATACGACCAGTACCGACAACACCAACAGTCAATTCGTTGAGTTCTTGAGCAATATCTGGAGCCCAACGGAAGTCACCTTTTGCCATTTTGTTTTCAAATCTAGGAATTCGACGTAATAAAGCCATCAAACCAGTAACAGATAATTCAGCAATTGCACTTGGTGAGTACGCAGGAACGTTCGAAACTTTAATATTATATTTCTTAACGGAATCAACCGGAACGTTATCAACCCCAACATTTCGTAAGGAGAATGCATGGATTCCAAATTCATCCATCTTCTTAAAGATGCCATCAGTATATGGTTTTTGTTGATATGCAACAACCCCATCATAACCTTTAGCTAAGTCAATGTTATCTTCAGTTAAAAGATCAGCAACAGCCTTAACTTCGACATTATTATCCTTGACCCATTCATCTAAATATGGTTTTTCATCATCGCGAATACCATAAGCAATAATTTTCATTACAAAAATTCCTCCTTAACAAATGTACTTTTAGTATAACACAACAAAAAAAGCCATTGGACACTTTCATTTCATTCTATGCAAACACCATTGGCTTTCAAGAAAGCTAGCTTTTGTTTACGTGGTTGATGTTTAAAGTGATACTCTGCACTTAAAGCGTCGTGTTTATGAGTAAATTCTTCTGAATATACCAACCGGACAGGCCGCCGACTTCTGGTGTACTTTGCGCCCTTTCCTGCATTATGGGTAGCCACCCTTTTAGCAACATCTACTGTAAAACCGCCATACAATGTGCCATCTGCACATAACAAAACATAAAAGAAAAAATGTTCCCGTTTATCTGTTGCCATATAAAAGTCCCTTTACTTCGCTAGAATATTCTGTCCCTTCATAGGTATATAAAGGATCCAAAAAGCGAATGCCATCTGGGCGGCCATCCTTAATAGCTTCTATTAGAACCATATTGGCTTCCTGATGACGTTTAGGATAAATTAACCGAATTCGCTTGGGCATTAATCGATTTTCTTTCAAAGTATTCAAAATATCCAAAAAACGGTCAGGTCGATGTACCAAATAGAGCTTGCCATTCATTTTCAGCAAGCCCGAGGCTACCTGTAATACTTGAGATAACGAAGTCTTTATTTCATGACGGGCAATTGCCAAATAAGGGTTGGGATTTTTCTTGCTGCTGACTTCATTTTTAAAATACGGCGGATTGCATAAGACATAATCAAAACTATCTTTTGAAAACTTGGTAAACGTATTGGCTAAATCAAGCTGGTGCATGTGTACTTGATTTTCCAGACCGTTCAGTAAAATGCTTCGTTTGCCCATATCAGCTAGTTTTTCTTGCAATTCAATTTGATCGATCTGCCCCTTAGTCTTTTGGCTAGCAAATAACCCGATTGCACCATTTCCTGCACAAAGATCCATAATTTTTATTTTCGCCGTGCTTTTGAACTGAGCAAAATCTGCCAGCAAAACAGCGTCTAATGAAAACGAAAAAACTTCTGGACTCTGAATAATTTTTACGTTTTGACTGTAAAGTTGATCCACACGTTCATTTTCTTTTATTTCAATTGATTCATTCATTGTTCCCACCCTAATCAACACTTGCAACAATTTTAATTTTTGGTCATACTTGAGTTAATAATTTAGCATGTTAGGAGACTTGCAAAATGGTCTATTCATTTTTAAGAGTTTTAATACGTATATTATTATACATTATTAATGGTCGTCCACATTACGTCAATCGCCAAAATCTTCCTAAAGGTTCCTACATCCTTGTGGGTCCACATCGCACTTGGTTTGATCCAATCCTTTATGCACTTGCTGCCAGCCCTAAAAAGTTTTCGTTCATGGCTAAGGAAGAACTATTTAAAAATCCCGTTATTCGTTGGATTTTGGTCCATTGTCACGCTTTTCCCGTGAACCGAACTAATCCAGGTCCTTCTGCAATAAAGACGCCAGTCAAAATCTTACGTCAGGGTGAACTGTCGACAGTTATTTTTCCATCCGGTTCAAGACATTCTCAACATTTAAAAGGGGGTGCAGTGGTAATCGCAAAGATGGCAAATGTGCCACTCATCCCTACTGTGTATCAAGGACCACTAACTTTTAAATCTCTTTTTTCGCGAAAAAGAATTACAGTGGCCTTTGGAAGACCCATTCAAATCGATCGCAAACAAAAAATGGACGAAGCCGGTCGTGATGCGCTAGACAAGCAACTACAACAAGCATTTAATCAGCTAGACCAAAAGATTAACCCTGATTTTAAATACGTTGATGTGACGAAAAAATAAAAAATCTGGTCAACACCCTTTTTTGAGTGATGACCAGATTTTTTCTAGGCATTAAAGTCAGTATTCCCTTGAAGTTCATACATGTCATAATACAAACCATGTTTTTTTAGAAGTTCATCATGGGTTCCTCGTTCAATAATTCGTCCGTGTTTCAATACAAGAATTTGGTTGGCATCCTGTATTGTGGAGAGACGATGAGCAATCACCAATGATGTTCGGCTTTGACTCATTTTTTTCAAACTTCCCTGAATCATATCTTCAGTTTCCGTATCAATATGAGCAGTGGCTTCGTCCAAAATCAAAATCTTGGGATCCCCCGCAATTGTTCTTGCAAAGGAAATCAATTGACGCTGACCACCTGAATATTCTGCACCACGTTCAATAACTTTGTTGTGGTAGCCTTGAGGCAAGTCTTCAATAAATTTATCTGCTTGAACAAATTGTGCAGCACGTCTAATATCATCGTCCGTAATTTCATCATTATACATGCGAATATTAGAAGCAATATCACCGTAGAATAAGAATGGTTCCTGTAAAACTAAACCAATCTTTTGACGTAGTTCGGCAGCAGGAAACTCCCGAATATCATGGCCATCAACCAAGATTTGCCCTGATTGAAATTCATAAAAGCGCATCAACAAGTTGATTGTGGAACTTTTACCGCTTCCCGTTGAACCCACCAAAGCCACTGTTTCGCCCGGATTAACGGTAAAATTAAGATCCTTCAAAACATCATTTTTTCCGTCATATGAAAAAGTAACGTGTTTAAACTCAATTTTGCCTTCTGTAATTTTCAAATGAGATTTAGCGTTTTGCTTCGGTTGATAGGACTTATTATCTAAAATTCGCAAAATTCTGGTACTAGCAACCAAACCATCTTGGAAAGTGGATAAATAATCCATCATGGATGACATTGGATTGTAAAAACTATTGATATAGCTCACAAAGGCATAAATCACACCAGCTGCCACAGGATTCTTAAAGGCATTAATCCCAAACAAACCTAAAGCGATTACCACACCTAGCGCATACATTAGATTGATGATTGGATTTAAAAGTAATGAATTCATTCGAATCATGGACATGCGAGCAAACAAATAATCATTATTGGTTTTTTCAAACTCTGACTCAATACGTTTTTCCTGACGAAACTGTTGAATTACGCCAATTCCAACTAACGATTCACTAATTTTAGTATTTAACTGACTCAGATTTTCCCGCATACGACGATAAACGGTAGAACTATATTTTTGATAAAACCAAATAATAAATACCAAAAAAGGCAATAACACTAGTGTCGCCCATGTGATTTTGGCATCCGTGGTAAACATGGCTACCAAAGCAGAGGCAATTCCGAAAACACCGACAATTAATGTCATAAATAAGGTCCAAAAATCCTGTAAACTCATTGTGTCATTTGTGACTCGTGAAACGATTGAGCCCGCTGGCGTTGCATCGAAGTAACTCATTCCCAGTTTATGCAGTTTTCGAAACAAAAGAATTCTCACACGCTCTAAAGTTCGTTCTGCTCCCATTGCATAGAGAAATGTCTGTGCAAATTGAAAAATTGCTTGGAAAATTGCACCCAAGAAATATAATCCAGCAAATCCAAACATCACAGACAATGGTGTCGAATTATGAACTAAATAATGATCCATATAATATTGAATCAGCCTTGGCAACAAGATATTGATAACACTCACGATTCCAGCAAAAATAATAGCAACCACAAATTGCTTCCAAAACGGCTTTGTGAAAGGCAGCATACGTTTGATAGTTTTAAACTGCTCTTTTGTTGTCATTGTGTGGGCCCAAATGGACTCTTTTTTATTCTGCACGAAGTTCACCTTCTTTTTCAATCTTGGTTTCCATTTGTTGACGGTGGAACATTTCTTTATACCAACCCGTCTCGTTCATTAACTGAGCATGTGTCCCTCGTTGAATGACGTGTCCATCATCCAAGACCAAGATTTCATCAGCGTTCATGACGCTACTTAGTCGATGGGCAGCAATGATTGTGGTTTTGTCTTTTCTTTCAGCACGTAATTCCTGTAAAATTTCGTGTTCTGTTTCACCATCTACTGCCGAAAGGGCGTCATCGAGCAACAGCACTTCTGGTTTGATGATCAGTGCCCTTGCAATGGCCAAACGTTGCCTCTGTCCGCCAGATAGCGAAACACCTTGCTCTCCGACTTCAGTATCAAACTGATCAGGCTGATCCAAAATATCTTCGTATAGATCACTTTTTTTGGCGGCTTCTTTCACCTCTTCATCTGTGGCTTCAAAGTCGCCAAATTTAATATTATTTTTGATCGTATCCGAAAACAGGAAACTCTCCTCTGGTACATATCCAAGCGATGGCAAATAAGAATTTAAAGCATAATCCTTAATGTTGATTCCGCCAACCGTAATGGCACCTTGATAATCATCAAATTCACGTAGAATCAATTTCATCAGGGTCGATTTTCCTGTACCAACTCGACCGACCAAGCCGATTGTGTTCCCAGCTAGAAGCTTAAAGTACACATTTTCTATACTTTTTTGTTCATCTCCCGGATACGTAAAGGATTTTACATCAAACTCCAAATCACCTGTCGCTCTTTTTTGAACGGCATGTTTATCATCGATGATACTTGACCTTGCATGTAGAAGTAGATTAACACGGTCATAGCTGGCATTTCCACGTTCCATAATGTTAAATAGGTTGCCGATTGCAAACATTGGCCAAATGAGCATGGTGATGTAAGAGATAAAGGAAACTAACTGTCCAATATTGATCACATTATGAACCACAAAAGAACCACCTAGAACCAATGTAATCATATAGGAAATTCCGATCAAAATGGTCGTCATGGGATTGAACAAAGCATCCAACATGTTGACTTTTCGATTAATTTTGATAGTTTGATCCACTAACTTTTCGAAGTCCTCGGTATCTTGCTTGTCTTGCCCTAAGGATTTAATCACTTTAATTCCCATGATGCTCTCCTGGGTTTTATTGTTCAAACGTGAAAAAGCCGCTTGTGATTTACGAAAGGCAATATGAATCTTTGTGCCCAAATAACCAGCACTTATCGCCAATAATGGAAATGGAATCATTGCCAGAAGGGTCAAACGCCAATCAACTAAAGTCATCATTGCGACAACCGTCGTAATCCCTGTAATAATGGAATCAGCAAATGATAAAATTCCAGAACCAGCTACCTGCTGAATTGCCTGTAAATCATTAGTGGCATGTGCCATTAAGTCTCCTGTTCGATGTTCTTGATAAAACGTCTGATCCATTTTCATGTAATGTGTGAACAAGCGACTTCGTAAGGTTTTTTCAAGTCGTGCGGCGCCACCAAAAATCCTGGCTCGCCAAATAAATCGAAAAAGGTATTGCAGGATTCCCACACTTGCTAAAATCAATAAGGAAAGAATTAACGATCTTCCTGTTAACCCACGCGTGCTTATTTCCTGAACCAAATTACCAATAATTTTTGGTGGCACAACATTTAAAATAGCAACCAACAATAAGAAAAGGACCCCAATTAAGTAATTCCATTTTTCTATTTTAAAAAACCAAGCTAATTTTCGAAAAATTGACACAATAAAATCCTCCAATATCTATTTATATGCTATCTGCCTCCGATTTTTGGCAACAAAAAAAGGACAAAAAATAATCTTTGTCCTTATCATTCATAAAATTGTTTAAAACTATTTTTGATGTTTTGCTTGGTTTTGCATCGAGTTCATCATTTGATGTAACTTCTTCTGCGATGGTTTTTGTCCCATTTGCAACATCATAGTCCGCAACATTTCTTCATTGATCGGAGGATTATTTTTAAGATAACTTTCCATATATTTGCGAGCAGCGAAAAAGCCACCTACTGCTCCAATTAATAATGCAATGATCACGATTAAAATCCAAATTCCTGTTGACAAAGTCCTAACCTCCTAACAAATATGTATACCATACAATAGTACACAAAAAAACCATAAAATAAAAGAGGCAGTCATGAATTATTTCTCGTACCTCTTATTCTAACATTAATTTTACATAAGAAAAGATTAAAGCGCAATTATAAATTGCAAAAATTCCTCAATCATCCCGCAACCCTTTTTTTCGTTGCACTTTTTTTACTTTTTCTGGCGTAACTTCCTTGCCATTTTTATCAAAAACACGCATCATCTCTACCTGGCTCTTAAAGCCCTCACGAAATCGTTTTAGATAACGTTGTCGCAAATCCTTACGTTCTATGATTTCTAGGTCAGTCAAACCTTCATTTTTTGCCTTGTGTGCTAACTCATTAATGCGTTTAATCAGCTTTTGAAATTCTTCGTCTGATGCCATATAATCCCCTCCGATATCTTTAAGTATGATTCTACACTGTTGACAAAACTTTTTCAAAAATATAAACCGAACATTTGTTTGAATCCTGAAATAGCCTATGTTAAAATAAAAACAAGAAAATGCGAGGTGCTCTACATGTCAAAAACATCTGAAAGCAAACAAGTCGCCGTATTGAGATACATATATGATAAAGTTAATGAAAAAGGATATCCGCCAACGGTTCGTGAAATTGGGGAAGCCGTTTCATTGTCCTCTACTTCAACAGTTCATGGCCATATTGAACGGTTACAGAAAAAGGGCCTCTTGCAAAAGGATCCCACTAAACCCAGAGCCCTTGAAATAACGCCTTTAGGTCTCGAAGAATTAGGGGTCAGCCCGACTCCTCATAAAATTCCGGTATTGGGTACCGTTACTGCCGGCGCACCAATCTTGGCTGTAGAGGATGCCACCGATTTTTTCCCGCTACCTCCCGAATTTGAACACGAAGATGGTGAATTGTTTATGTTAACAATTCGTGGTGAGAGTATGATTCAAGCAGGCATCCTGAATGGTGACCAAGTGATCGTCCGTAAACAAACTTCAGCAGACAACGGTGACATTGTCATCGCCATGACAGACGAAAATGAGGCAACTTGCAAGCGATTCTATAAAGAAACTGATCACATTCGCTTGCAGCCTGAGAATGACACCATGGCACCCATTATTCTTGATAATGTGACAATTCTTGGCCGCGTAGTTGGCCTATACCGCGATCAAATTTATTAGCATTGCAGAGACGGTATTCAAAGTGTTTTTAAGGTAATTCTAAGATGCCTTCTATACATTTATAAGCTAAGTCGGAGAAAACTAGTTTTCTCCGACTTTTTTTATTAAATACTTACCAAGCCAGTTTCCTGTCCGTTTAATATTTTCAGATCCATAGTCAGGTTTTTTCTGGTTTATTGCAGCAAGGTCATTGATATTTTTAATCATTTCAATATTAGATGGTAAATTTCCTAAATCCGATGCAATTTTACCTGCTAAAATAATGACACGACACCTTGGATTCGCTGTGAGGCAGGCTTGTGCAATTCCAAATGGTACTTTTCCAGATTTAGATTGCGCATCAAAGGAACCTTCACCAGTGATCACGTAATCCGCACTTTGGCAGAGTTTTGAAAAGTGCATGAATTCAAGAATGGTCTGAATGCCAGATTGCAACTTAGCATGCAAAAAGGCTTTCAACCCATAACTCAAACCACCCGCACCTCCTGTCCCCCAATCACCAGCATAATCTATGCCAAATGTTTGCGAAACAACTTCCGTTAAGTGCGTTAAATTGCCTTCCATTTTTTGGATCATTGAGGGGGTAGCTCCCTTTTGTGGACCAAAAACCCTTGAAGCCCCATTTTGGCCAAGCAAAGGATTGGCTACATCATTTAATACCACGATTTCTGGCATATGAAGCGTCTTTTGTGGCTGTTGAATTTGCGCAAGCTCAGATAAACCAGTGTTTCCACGAATAATTGAGTTTCCTTGGTCATTTAAAAATTGAAATCCCAGCGCTTGCAAGGCACCCACACCAGCATCATTCGTAGCGCTACCTCCTACGCCAAGATACACTCTTTGTGGCGAATACCTTAGACAGGCCTTTAACAGTTGGCCCGTTCCGTACGAAGAAGTCTTTAAAGGATTCAATTGTTGCTCACTAAGATGCTCAATGCCGCTCGCAGATGCCATATCAAGCATCGCGATTTTATGATCTTTGGAAATACCAAACTGGGCGCGTATCGGTTTGCCTAACGCATTTTCGACTTGGGTCTCAACTAGCTTACCACCAATGTGTGCCAACAAAACTGACATGGTTCCTTCACCACCATCAGCCATTGGTAAACCAACACAATCAAGCTCGGGCCGCCCTTCTTTTATACCAGCAATGATTTGCTTTGTCGCCAATTTAGCCGACATGCTATTTTTAAAAGAATCTGGAGCTACAATAATTTTCATTTCAAAACCTTCATTATTTAGATTGAATCATGTTTGGAGTTCACACGAATAAGTTCCACCCTGACACAATTTTTAGTTTCTACAACTGTATTATACTGGATTAAAGAAGCTTTGTAACGGTCTTGATAGTTGAATTGTAGGATCTCAACGACCAGCTTACTACTCAAAATATTTATGACACGTCCCAAAAAGGGATAATCTAAATCATCACATTGTTTACATTTTACCAACATCCCGATTTTAAATTTAGACAGCATTTTAATCGCCACCATTTATTAGTATACTCATATGATAACAATTAGATTATACAGACACCATAAAAACGCTTATACTTCCTTTACCTTTTTCAATTGTGCTTTACACTATTTTGCGTGATAATGTAAGAAAAAGACGACCGAGGAGATTAATTATGTTATTTTTGTTCATTATGGCAATTTTTGCACTAGTTTTATCCATTCTAAGATTGACAATGGTTATTCAAAATGGTGAGCGATTGACGTCACCCATTCTTTTTATTATTGTTTGTTTAGCTTTAATTATATACAGTGGCTTGAACTTACCATTTTGGAATCATTCCGATCGTCAGGCACAAACATCATCGGCTACGCAAACCACGCCTAAATCGTCTAAAGATTTCGCCAAATCTTTTAATAACGCCAATAACAATGCTTTTCCGGATGCTACTACCAAGCAAAAGAAAGCTGCTCAATCAGTTAAAGAAAATAGCATTCTTGATTCACTCAAGAAGAATTATACAGGTACCGGATCAGTTAGCTTTGGAAAATCCCAAAAAACTTATTACGTTCACCCCACAAATTCAAAATTTGTGTCATCACTAAAATCTTTAATCAAAACCCCAGCCAATGCTAAACAAGCAAATTTTGATCAGGTAGTCACTAATTTTAAAAAGCTATCCTTATCGCTGAAAAAGAATTTAGGAAGTGGTTATTCAGTCTCTCTAATGAGTCCTAATGATGCCAGCAAACCAATCTTAACGGCCAAGGATGGGCAAATCACCTATAATTATTTTGCTCAATAAGATTCTAAAAAGACACCTCTTTCACACTGTCAGTACTTGTGAGAGAGGTGTCTTTCTGTTTTTCGTTTGTCTTAAGCTTACTTTTGGTGGTATACCCTTTGTTGTTGTTGTTGGCCAGCCAAGTAAAATTTGGCTGAATCCTCTCGATAATTTGTCTCGAAATCTTCGGCTTGCAATGGCATTTGCGAGTTAAACATTGCTTCGTATTCAGTGACGGTTACTTCGACACGATTTCTCAACAAGTTTTGCATGTGGTCAGCATGTAAGGCTTTTTTGTAATCAGTTTGTAACGTCCCAACGAAGAATTCACCTTCTGCACCTGATCCGTAACTAAACAAGCCGATTTTATCACCGGAATTTAGGTCATCAGCATTAACCAGAAGCGAGAATAAGCTTAGGTAAAGTGAACCGGTATATAGATTACCTACTTGTCGATTAAACACACGCGATGCTTCAAAATTTTTCATCAATTGGTTAGCGTGTGACTCACTAGTTTCATTTAAGATTGACTTTAAAGCCTTCAGCCCCATTTTTGTATAAGGCAAGTGAAAAACTAGTGCTGACAAGTCGGATAATTCTGTATTCGTATGTTGTTGATACATCGTGAGAGTACGTTTAAAAAAATCGATATATTGTGCAGAAGAATACTTACCATCCACCAAAGCCTCTGTAGCGTATAAGGGGCGCCAAAAATCCATAATGTCAGCAACATAGTGTGCAGATTCAGCTTCAATGGCCAAAATTCTTGGGTCTGCACTGATTGTCACAGCCATCGCACCGCCACCTTGTGTAGGTTCTCCAGCACTATGCAACCCATAACGTGCAATGTCCGCACCGACAACCAAAACCTGCTTGTCTGGATGCGCAAGCACATGGTCCTTAGCTAATTGAATTCCCGCCGTCATGGCATAACATGCCTGCTTTAATTCCACACTTTGAACGTCATTAGGCAAATCTAAAAGATGCTGTAAATAAATGGCACCTGATTTAGAGTTGTCAATGCCGGATTCTGTCCCAAATAAAATGAGATCAATTTTGTCACGATTAGCTTCGCTTAAAATTGTATCAGCCGCATTGGCAGCCATTGTTACCGCATCTTGTGAGTTAGGAATGACAGCTTGTTTACTTTGACCGATACCTATCAAATATTTATTTGGATCTTCATTCCTTGCCTGCGCCAGATTTGCCATATCCACATACCATTTTGGGGTGTAGAAACCTATCTGATCAATTCCAACTTTCACGGTAAAATTCCTCCAATTTCAAACTTTCAAATACGCTGTTTGTATTCTAGCATATTTCCACTTACCACCCAACTCATAGATGCCATCATTGTGGTAAGCTTAATCAATTTTTCTTTTTTCATGAAAAACGACTTTATTTTCATTTTATTTCACAAAAAACTTACGAGATAAAAAAATTTATGCTAATGTAATCAATTGTCTGATAAAAAATGTAAAGGAGTTTTTAATTATGTCGGAAAGTTCAGTAAATAAAACAACAGCACCACAAGCTGCTGTACCAGTTGAGCACCCCATGCTAGCCATGATGGGAATGCTCATTGGTGGATTTGTTGGCATGTTAAGTGAAACTTCACTTAATATTGCTTTACCAAGCCTGATGGTTAAGTTAAACGTCAGTGTCGGTACCATTCAATGGTTAGTAACAGGCTATATGTTGATCATTGGAATTGTCCTTCCACTTTCCAGTTTGCTTACTAAATGGTTTTCAACACGTCAATTAATTATTTTTGGATTATTTGATTTTATTGTTGGTGCCATTATTTCTGCTCTTGCACCAAATTTTGCTATTTTATTAATTGGCCGTATGATTCAAGGCATTGCAACTGGGTTAGTTTTACCGTTAATGTTTACCGTTGCAACTCTAATTTTTCCGCCTTACAAATTAGGAACTGCGATGGGACTTATTGGGTTAGTTATTATGTTTGCTCCCGCAATTGGTCCGACACTCTCTGGTATTGTTTTAGGTGTTTTATCTTGGCGTTGGATTTTTTGGCTTTTCGTGCCGTTCTTAGCTGTAGGTGCATTCTTTGCCATTAAGTACTTGCCCAATGTCAACAAACTCACCAAGCCAAAAATCGATATTTTTTCGATCTTGCTTTCAACAATTGGTTTTGGTGGCTTAGTCACAGCAGTAAGTATGGCAAGTAATTATGGCTGGGGTTCTGCCGTTGTCTTGACCATCTTGGTCGTTTCCCTATTAGTTCTTGCAGCTTATATTTATCGACAATTACATGTTGATGCACCAATTTTGAATTTTCGCGTTTTTGAACGTCCAAACTTTAGAATCGGTGCCGTATTGGTCATGTTGGACTTCGAAATCATCCTATCATCTATGTATCTTTTACCAATGTTTTGGCAAAACGGACTGGCAATTGCTGTCGCCTTAACCGGAGTGGTGATGCTTCCTGGTGGTGTCGTTAATGCTTTATTTTCAGCAATTTCCGGAAGAATCTATGATCGTTTTGGAGCTCGTTTGTTAGCAGTGTTAGGTTTCTTGATTGTTATCATCGGCGTGGTGATGCTGTTATTCACGACTTCACATTCAGCAGTTTGGTACGTCATTTTAGCTCATATTGTTATTATGATTGGTGCGCCTCTGGCAATGTCACCAACTCAGACTTTCGGACTGAACGCTTTGGACGCTCATACAGCTGGCGATGGTAGTACCATAATGAATACTTTCCAGCAAATCATTGGTGCAATTTCAACAGCGGTTGCCACTAGCCTCCTTGGGCTTGGTCAGCACGCATCATCTGCTCCTTTAAATTCACAAGATGCTTTCACAAACGGGGTTCATTTTGGTCTTTACTTCCCATTAATTTTGGCTATTATTGCATTTTTGATTTCATTTGCTATTAATGATAAATCTGAAAGTAAATAAGTCTTTTAATTGTGATTTTTATAATTTCAATCGTAAAAAGATGCTTATTCAAAAAGTGAATAAGCATCTTTTTTATGTCAAAAATTAGATTAGTTTGTTTCAACTCTAAAATATCGAACTTACTAGCCTTACTCTCCCCAAATTGCCCCAACATTTCCTATAAATTCTGGATAACCTAATTTTTCGGCCTCTTTGGGGTAAGTAAACCGATATTTTTGGGTGACGTCCATAACCGAACTTTTAGCAAGGCGCTCCTGGAGTTTAAACGGATCTTCAATTTTAAGTTCAGTAGTTTTTAAAAACTTAAACAACGATGGTGCAGCTTTAAGACCAGGATTAACAAAAACAATCGTTTCTTGCGTCGTAAAAATGGTAATCAAAAGTGAGGTGGCAAAATTGGCACCCGCCATTCCCAAAATGGGTGCTAGCTGAATGGCTTCACTCATTTGATAGGACAACTGTCGCAAATTATCACCGTTACTGTTGTAAATACGGATTCGATCACTATCGAACGAAACCACGGCGGTTGAAATGGTTTTAACACCCGCAAAAATAGCACGTCCCATCACGTTGTCAATCTTTCTTCCAGATTGCGGAAATAATTGCCCATCAACTCGGATGATACTGCGGATGATGTAAGAACTTAGAAAGTGGTCTGGTAAATTGCTACGTAGTGGCCCAGCTTCATAGTACACGACGTCTTTTGGTATTTGATGCATATGCATTCCTCCTCCAAAATTAACTTACAAGCTCTATTGTAGATTTGATTTTAGAAGAAAGCAATCGCAGCCTGACAGTAAAGTAAGGGATTTCATAGATCTGCTATAGAAGTTAATACCCATACGCTATTCATTTTGATAGCGCAATCTTTCGGTGCCAACTAGCCATCTAGGCATGTTAAAATATATAAAAAGAATTATCATGTGGAGGATATTATGAATACTAACGATTTAAGGGCGATAAAAAGTAAACGTGATATAGAAACGGCATTTATAAATCTTATTACTCAAAAGGACTTTGACAAAATAACAATTAAGGATATTTGTTCTGAAGCTTTGATAGGGCGTTCAACTTTCTATCGTTATTATGAAGATAAATATGATTTACTTAACAAATTAATTTTAAAATACTCACAAATACTAGATGATTTGTTAGCACAACGCATGAAACACAGTATCAATAATGATTTATTGAGTGAGCTCTATACAGGGCTAAATAAACACAAAGACGCCATTTTAAGCTTATTGAAATTATCATTTCACGAAAGTTCTTTGGAAATTAATTTTAAAAAAATCTTGATCAAACACATGACTAATTATTTACATAATTTTAACTTTAAAATTCCAGAACTTTACATCCAACAATTATATGCTGCAAATGTTATGACCGCTATTATTTGGTCATTAAAATATGGTGCAGATCCACAAATTGCACATATGATGAATGATATCTTTCAACATTTAACCAAAAATTATGCCACTAAAGTGGTAAAGTAATGCTGTGCTGATCTGTTGAGGTATCATGGTTTGCTAGCGCTTCTACACAATTAGGGTCGTGGGCCATTTCTTTTACCCAACCTAATGATTGAATCGCGTAATTACGGTTCGTGCAAATTCCAGGCGTTAACATCTTTTCCCACGAATCATTTGAATACCCAACATCAGCAGCTAATATAACATACTTACCGTTTGAACCGCGGATTAAGGTAGATGACATTCCTGAAGCATGTCCTGGTGTGTAAACCTGTAAGATGGAGCCATCTCCAAAAACGTCGAAGGCACGGTGAAATGGGCCAACATTAGAATTTTGGTAGTTATAGGTTTGAACATCAACGCCTCGCCATTCATGGGGTAAATAAACAAGTGGTAAGTGATTCGCAATTTGCCATTCTGGTTTTGAAACCAAAATGTGTTTTGCATTTTTCATTAATGGTAAACCGCTAGCGTGATCACAATGCAAATGACTCATGAGAACATAGTCAATATCTTCTGGTTTATAACCGAATTTGGCTAGCCGTTCATCGACAGACCAGCCAGCTGGCAAGTAACCGGTATTGATTTGTACTTGTAATCCTAGCTCTTTCCAATTACTCTTCCGAATGGTTTTATTCCAGCCTGTATCGATTAGAACGGTTCCTTGAGGATGCTCAATGAGATAACTAGAAACGGGAAGCGTAATCTTATTTTTTTCACTTCTAAATAATCCTGTAAATGCGATTGGATTTCGGTATAAACCATGAAATGGCAGCGCTTTGTCAACTCGAACTAACCCAGTATGCATAATGTGAATTTTAATTGTTTTTTCCAATTTTATCTTCCTCCAAATTTAAAAAATGAAATCTTGTTATGTAAATTATCATAAGTTTAAAATTGCAACAAAGGAAGAATCAGTATCGTAAATAATGTCACATATGATACATATCTAACAGAAATGTGTCAAAAAATCGTAGAATATCAAATCTTATATTGATAAAAAGAATCTGAGTATTAAGTGTTAGACAAATGCAATTATTTTTTTCATACTTTCTTATATAATAAAAAATCAGAAATGCCTTTATACTGGCATTTCTGATTTTTAAAAAGTTCCTATATCATTCTATAAAGGAGAGTACAGGATTTGAACCTGCGCGCCGGTATTAGCCGGTTCGCCGGATTTCGAGTCCGGTGCATTACCACTCTGCCAACTCTCCAAAAGTACTAAGTTAGTATACCAAAAAATATCGAAATTGGCAAAGTGCATAATTTCTTTGCGTCAACAACATGATGTGCGTCAAAAGGATCTCGAATTAATCCAAAACAACAACTGTTTTAAGATTTCTCGTGGCGAAAGAAACTTGTTTGCTACCATTCAAACGCTAGCTCTAATTAAATAAAATCTACTTTAAAAAAAGCGTTGTCAGCCTCCTGAATTACGTCTCATATCTAAGCTGGTTTCACTCGAAAAATGGTGTGACCTAGGCTTCTTTCATTCAGATTTTGTATCTTTTCTTGAAAATTTCATTTTGATGAGTATCTAACTTTAACTTACCCCACCATGCTTGTTAAACTTAAAGTGTGCCATAAAGCAATGAACTCTCAGAAAGGAGACTTTGTTATGAAAACTATTGATAGCATCGCACTAGGTCTATTAATCATTGGTGGGCTAAACTGGTTGTTAGTTGGTCTTTTCAATTTTGACTTAGTGGCAACTATTTTTGGTGGTCAAACTGCCATCCTCTCTAAAGTTGTCTACATTGTCGTCGGAATTTGTGCGTTATACGCTATAAAATTCTTTCCCATGATTATGAATACCGTTCGCCGTGAACGTTAGTCATTATGACTTGGGAAAAGCACAGGTTAGAGGAGAACTCATTCCATACGATTGGTAAAAACCAATTAACGAGTGAGTTCCCCCCTAACCTTTTTTATATTCATAAAATTTTAAAAAATTAAAATTAATGACCTCAATCTTTTTAGAATGCTTTTTCGAAAAAATTTGTTATAATTCTCCTGTAAACGATTTCAAAAAAGATTAGTATTATTTTTCTTATTTTCGATCAGCATATATACTGTGAATAACAATTTTTCATTTTGTGCCAAGGAGGCCATTATCATGAACAAGAATTTAATTGGTTTACATCACATTACTGCAATCACTTCTAGTGCTCCCAAAATTTTTAAGTTTATGACAGACATTTTAGGACTGCACCTTATTAAAAAGACTGTTAATCAAGACGATGTTCGCACCTACCATCTTTATTTTACCGATGATATGGGTAAACCTGGCACCGACCTCACCTTCTTTGATTTTCCTGGTATCCCCAAAGGTCGTCAAGGCACCAATGGCATTACGCGAATTGGTTTTCGCGTTCCTAATGACCAAGCCCTAGCGTGGTGGCAAAAACGTTTTGATGAATTCGACGTTCGTCATGATGAAATCAAAACACGTTTTGGTGCGCAATATTTTTATTTTTATGATTTTGATAATCAACAATATCAATTGGTTTCTGACGAAAATAATCACGGTGTCCCATCTGGTGACCCCTATCGACATAGCACAGTACCAGCGAAATATGCCATTAGTGGCTTAGGCCCTTCGTTTGTAACCGTCAATTACCCCGAACAACTCCACAAAGTTTTGACTGAAGTCATGGGATTTGCCAAAATTGCCGAAGCGGATGGTAAAACGCTATATGAGTTACATGATGGTGGCCACGGTGCACAAATCATTACCGAAACAAGCGTTGTTTTACCAGACCAATTTCAAGGATTTGGAACTGTTCACCACATGGCCTTTCGCACAGAGAACGAAGAAAGTCTGCGCTGGTGGATTCAACGTATTCAAAATGCCCGCTTAGCACAATCGGGATTTGTTGATCGATTTTACTTTAAATCGGAATATTTCCGACCTGGTCGTGGCGTGCTTTTTGAAATTGCGACAGATGGACCTGGATTCTTACAAGATGAAACTTATGAGCAAGCTGGTGTTCATTTAGAGCTTCCACCATTCTTAGAGGATCAACGTGCTGATATTGAAGCACATCTGGTGGCGTTCAATACTGAACAAAAATCGGAGGATTAAGAATGCCAGAACAAACACACATTTTCTTTAAACCTGGAAAGTCAACTTCTGCACCAATTCTAATGCTGCATGGAACTGGTGGTGATGAGCAAGACCTTTCAAAAATTGTAAGTTATCTAGCTCCAGATAGCCCGCAGTTGGGCATACGTGGGCGCTTAGTAGAAAATGGTCAAACGCGTTATTTCACGCATACCCAGGATGGCGGCTTTGACCTTGTCAGTTTATCTCAAGAAACTGATTGGTTGTTGGACACCATTGCACAAACAGCCTCCAAATATGAATTGAACACAGATGAGATGATCGTTGTTGGCTATTCAAACGGAGCCAATGTGGCAGCTTATGCGCTACTTGAAAAGCAAGCTACCTTCAAAACGGGGATATTGTTTCATCCCATGTTGTTAAAACCAACTCAATCTTTACCAAACCTGTCCCAAGTAAAAGTTTGGGGTTCACATGGCGCCAAAGATCCCATTGTAGCCAAAGCAAATTTCGTGCAACTCATGCAAACTTTACAACAGGCACATGCCGAGGTCACTATTTTTGAACACCAACAATTTCATAATATCAATGAGCAAGAACTTGAAAGTGCCAAAAAATGGCTCACTCCTTACCTATAAAAAGCACCCAGCCAAAGCAAAATTCAGATGACCTGAAAGTTGTATTGACTGAGTGTTTTTGTGTATTTTATTTTGGCCGAGAAATTTTGTACGTTTTCCCTAAATTGGCATATTCTGGTCCAGCCAAGCGTGCCACTGGTTTAAGCGCCTTAGCTTGAATGTAATGATGTTCAAGGTCTATCACTGCATCATCAAAATGCATTTCAACAACTTTCAAAATAAAAAGATCTGAAATAACCATATCTTGATCATCTTTTATGGGCACATATTGATGCAATTTAACTTCAAAACGCACTTTTGGTGATTTTAGTGCCGGTACAGCTACCACCTGACTTTTAGTTGTCTCCAATTCCGTTATTTTAAGTTCTGTTTCGCCTTCATCGACGCTAGCAGCGCTTAAATTCATTTGATGAGCAAGTCCTTCTGATACGATGTGGATGACTCCTTCTTTTGTAATCACTAAATTCTTTGCAGTGTGCTTCATGCTGCCATCATCGTTTCTTAAGATGGCAACCGACACAAGCGGTAGTTTACCAGCCACACCGCTAAAAAAGCTAAATGGTGCTAAATTGATTACAGTCCGCTTCGCATTAAACGTGGTTATCCAGGCAATTGGTCGCGGAATAAGGCTACCACTAATTAATTTGTAAGTTGCTTTGGCTGTTAAATCTGCAGGATTAATAGAAATCATCACACCACTCCTCTTAATTTATGTAAGCAAGTGTACGCTACCCAACCCATAAAAGGCAAACTCTTGAATTTACCGTCGTGCTAAAAGTTGTTTATAGAGCCAAAATCCAATGATAAAGGTAAGGACATCCGCAACTGGCTGCGCAATAATGACGCCAGTGTACCCAAACCAAGCCGCTAAGATCACAATGACAATTCCAAATATAACACCTTGTCGTGAAATAGACATTACTAACGCTCCCACAGCTTTTCCTGCAGATTGAAAAATGGTTGTGAAAACTAAAATTGCTCCGATAAGTGGCGCCGTCATCAACAGCAAACGTAACATAATGGTACCCATCCTGATAATGCTAGCATTGTGCATGAATAAAGCCATTAGTTGTGGTGCAAAAATCATTAAAATTACCGCACAAATTAGTGCATACACCACTTCAACTAAAAAATCGAATTTTACGACCGCTTTAAAACGAGCACGATCACCTGAACCATAATTGTAACCAATCAAAGGCTGAGCCCCAAACGCAAATCCGACCATGATTAACATGACTACCATATAAATTTTTAAAACAATCCCCATGGCAGCAATCGCGTCCGATCCATATGGAGCCAAATAGTTATTCAAGAGCATTACACCAAAACTCTGCATAAAATTCGTTAAGGATGCCGGAATGCCAATGCTTAAGATTTCACGGATCGCTTTTCTGGAAACGCGAACTTTTTTCAACGATAAAGACAAGATTTGAGTGTCCTTAATCATGAAATATACTAATATCGAAGTGTTGACCACGTATCCTAACACATTGGCTAGGCCAACTCCTAAAGCTCCCCAATGAAATATAAAAAGAAAAATTGGATCTAAAATAATAGTCAATATAGTGCCTGTCAAAGTGGCTATCATCGACTTGGTTGCCAAACCTTCTGTACGAATGATATTCCCCGGCACCAGCGATACAATAATAAAAACGGCACCAATTGCAAGCATTCGATAAAAATCCGCCGCATATGAATAAGTTTGTGCTGTCACACCCATTACACCCAAGATCGGTCTTTCAAATACAAGCATTAGAACCGTTAAGACAAGACTTAGAACGATCGAACTATAAAAGCAGTAACTACTGAGATGAGCGCTTTGAATATGTTCTTTTTTCCCGAGCAATCGTGAAATGGCCGCACTACCTCCTAGTCCAAAAATATCGCCGATCGCTAACATAAACGAAAATAGCGGTGTTCCCAGAGCAATTCCGGCCACCAGATTAGCATTTCCTGTTTGTGCCACAAAAAAAGTGTCTGCCAAATTGTATACCATACTGGCTACCATTCCTAAAACGACTGGCAAAGCAATTTTCATATAAACTTTTGGAACCGGCGCACGCGCAAATAATTGATCTAAATCCATAATAAAATTTCTCCAATTTCATAAAAAAATCCCCAGCCATACAGTGATTTCACTCACTAATTGTCTCGGGGTCTCGTTTTCATTTGATCTTTCACCTTTTTAGATTAGCATTCAAGTCAAATCTTGTCCAGATGCCACGCCGCTCACCGCAAGAAAAATCAGTTAGAATTTTACTGAGTCAGAGGATACCTTTTGCAGAAAAGCGATCGCTGATTTTCCGGCTATTCGTCCAGAGTTCCATGCAAATGCACAACTAATGCCCTCAAGTGTTGGATATGATGTATCATACATCCCGCTGGCATCATTTCCGGCAACAAATGCACCCAGTATTGGCGTTTTCTCAGCAGTCAAAGCTTCTAATTTCTCGTTTGTTTCAATCCCGCCAATTGTCCCCAATGACGTGGATTTAGCTTTCAGCGCATAGAAAGGGCCCTGAACCAGTGGAAATCTGAGAAAATTAGCCGGTTTGTAAAAATCTTTGTCAGCATGATTTTTGATTAACGAATTGTATCGCGTAATCGTGGCTCGCAAATTCGTTGCTGGCACATGTAACTGCATCGCCAAATCAGCGACGTTTTCAGCCTTCCAGGCCGCTTTCATCTCAATAGCTTCTTCCAAATAAACATCAATTTGCGAAAATGGCCCTACTGTATGCGATGTTTGCTGATGTGCAAGACTTTTAAAAGTACGTTCAAACGCATCAGTCCAATTTAATTCGTGATTCGAAATAAAATCAACAAATCGTTGATCAAGTAAAATATAATAAAAACCACCTGCCGCGTATGTCGCATTCCCCCACAAAGCAAAATCGTAACAGACGCTTTCGTCCACAAAACGTTTGCCAGCATGATCCACCCACAAAAACGGTAAATTAGTAAGTGAAAAAATCGTATCATTGTGCCATCGATGATTTTCTGGGGAGACCACCGAAGCCGCATGATTTTCAAAAATTCCTAGATGGCGTGTATCTGCCCCTAATTGCGCCAACATTCGGATGCCATCACCCGTCGCTTTCCTTTCACCCATGCTATACAAATTATCAGGATCGATTGATAAATATTTTTTTACCATCTTAGCATTTCCAATAAAACCACCATCTGCCACAATGACTACTGAACAATTAATTATAAATTCTTTTTCTTCATGTTTGGCCTTCACACCAATGATTTCATGACCGCTTTGGAGGATCTCTTCACCAGCTGTATTGAGCAGCAATTGACCACCATGAGTTTGATAATGGCGAATTAAACGTTTAAAACCAGCAAATTTATCAATATATTGATGATATACTCGTGGATGATGCTGGTGGGCCTCTTGTGTATTAGCCACCAATTCTGTTTTCAAGCCATGATCATCTAACCAACTAATCGTAGAAGCTGATTGCTGTAATATGGATTTTGTTAAAGATAAATTTGTCCGGTAGTGCCCATATGTTGCAAGCTCCTGATAGGCCTGCTTTATCGTATAATGTTCACCAGCAGCTTTTTGCTGGTCACTTTCAACTGCAAATAGACCTTGTGCACCGAACATACCAGCCCCACCATATTTATCGCCTTTCTCTAACAATATGACTTTTTTACCGGCATCTGCTAATGTAATTGCAGCACCAATACCTGCTGCTCCTGCACCCACAATCACCACATCCGCTTCCATGCTTTCAAATCTCCTTTTATTTCAATTACGAATGACTTACCTTACCAGCATAGCATAGAAAGCTAAGCTACAAAAACGCTTAACAAATGATTAAAATCATTAAAAACGCCTCTCAATCATTTTACAAATTAATTTAGACCTTGAATGCTTGCTTCAATTTGTGAATTCTTTGAAATACGGTATCTTCTTCTTGTCGATCTTTCATTTGAGCACGGTGCAAGGTACTGTCAGGTCTATTTCGTTTTGTGTATAAAACACGGGGCCAATATAAATATTTTCCTGGTGTTTTAGCCACAAAAGTAGTTGTAAATAAATAATCTTCAGCAATATGCAAGGATTCGTCAAACATCAAATTTGCCTTTAAAATTGCCTTTCGACTGAAGGCTTTATTCCAAATATAGCCTCCAATCTCACTACCATGGACAGCCGCTTGATCAAACATGGCCTTTTGATCTAATTCTATAAAAGTATCCGTTTGATTTTGAGGACGTCGATACCATTCATAGCCTACTGAAACGAGGACTGCACCCTGTTCTAAGCCTTGTGCTAAAATTTCAATAAAATTGGACGTAATTAAATCGTCACCATCAACAAAGACAATTCCATCGCCAGTTGCTCGTTTTAGTCCATAGTTGCGCGCAACAGAAACGCCTTCATGCATTAATTGAACAGCATGAAAATTTGGAACTCCTCTCGCAAAGTCCACAATCTGTTTTTGTGTGCCATCTGTTGAGCCATCGTCAACCAACCAAAGCTCAAAACTGTGCGTTTGTTTAGTCAAATCCTGTAAAAGAGGCGCTAAATATGATCCCAAATTATACGTTGGTACCACAACACTCATTTTCATAACACTTACCTCCACCTGTACGACTCACCACTATTTATCCTCAAGGATAGTTTCCGTAAAACAATTTAAATAAGGAATCAACTTACGAAAATTACCATGTTTTTTGATATTCTAAATGGTCAACTTTAGTGAGAAAGAAGAGCTCCAATTCAGTCAGTTTATCGACTAACTCCATTGCAGCTCTTCAATCCATTTTTATATGGAAAGTCTTTACTATTCGAATTCATCACATTGATTTGCCGTTGCACTAGGTCATTGTGGCGTGCACCGTATAATTGTCCCTTTCCCCCGACATTGGCAGATAATTGGTTTCCCACATCACGAAACATAAGCGCGTGTTGCGCTATGTCTCCAAAAGATCCCATGATTGCACCAAAAAAGGCACTATAACAAGCCATCACTATTTTTATCTCCCGCAACTATTGTAATTAAAGGCTAAGCACCCTTTAAAAATTTTCAATTGTGCATTTCAACTTTAATTAGAAATCATCACCTGCTACATCCAAAATAGTATGCCAATTATCTACCGGTCAACGGTCAACTCGTGCCCTCATAGATGTGTTGTCTTTTAGGATAGCCTTAAAAAAATCCCGGCATCAGTTAACCCTTTAACAAATCCAGCAACGGTATCTGTGCGCTGCCAATCGCGTTGTAACTCACAAGCTAATTGGGCAATACTTGTGGGCTGTGCACCAGCTTGTTCCACTCGTCTCAATCCTGCCTCATGAGCGACTTTTGAAGTGCCACCTACTGCATCCACAACTGGGAAAACATCGTATCCCTCACGTAAAGCATCCAAAGTTGGGAAAGTTAGACAAGCTTCCGTCCAGAGAGCAGCAATAATTAAATTATGGCGGCCGGTCTCTTTAACGGCTGCACGAAACTCTTTATCTTCCCAGGCATTGATTGTAGTTCGATCATAACTTGGTACATCCGCTAATAACTGCTTCAATGCTGGAATTGTATCTTGATTACGCCCCGTCTGGACATTGACTGTTGATAAAATAACTGGAATTTTAAAGGCCTTAATCAGACCGACTGTACTCACAATATTGTCGACTAATTTAGCTCGATTCATCGAATTAATGGAATTGATTTGGGTTGGTTGGTAGTCAATTAATAAAAATGCTGAATTTTCAGGTGTTAATAATTTATCTTCCACTGGATTTCTTCTTGCTTCGCTTGTCATTCTAATCACTCCTATTTGTTAAATACTTTTTCAAAAACAACAAAATATTAGGTTGTACTTCTTTCAAGTATCCTTTGGCATGCCTTGTACCAGACAACAGAATCGTTTCGACAGGTGTTTGGAACCTTGCGAGTTGTGTACTTACCTGAAATACTCCAGAAATTGGTACGAATTCATTCAAAGAATTAACCAACAACATTGGCCCACTCTTGGCCTTAATATGAGATGCCGGAGTGGCCTGATCAGCCAAATGCGGATCTTTTAGATAATTCAGAATAAACCATTTATAAAACGGATCGTCATCGCCTGTTTGATTGATTGTACTGCTGGCTGCGTTTTTGAAATCTTGTTTTTGATCCGGCTTGGCCACCACGTCTTGATGGGTTTCCAACCAGCTTTTAATATCCAAAATGCCTGACAATGAAATTACCGGTATTTTATATTTGATTCCCATTTCAACAGCCATATTTCCTCCAGCAGAAGAACCGAATACTGCTACCGGCAAGTTCGGATACTGTTGTCTGATCTGTTTGAAAAGTTGGTCCATATCTTCTAGCGGAACAGGAAAATATCCTTCAGGAACCAAATGATAATTAGGCACAATTGTCAAATATCCATTCTGCGCAAACCAGGTCGCAACATCCTGGTCTTTTTGCTTGTCGCCACGAAACCAACCACCTCCGTGAATGTCAATCACGAGACCTTTAGGCGTAGCATCGGCTGGTTGATACCTATCGAACTGTAACGTATCGCTAAAAGCAACATTCAATTCAGAAGTAACTGCCACATAATCATCTCCTCATTTAAGCGCTTACATTTTTTTATAACATCTACACTGTAATCATCCTAGATGAATTCTGCAATTAATCTGCCTCGCTTCACAAAAAAATATGCATGTCATTAGTAGTTCGAGTTTTGCATATTGATATAACCGAATGGTATATCATCTACCACAAGGAATATTACTAGCCGGAAATTGAATGCGCGTATATATAATTTTCTTACCGGTATCCTTGATTACAAAATTTCTGAAATTGAACAAAGCAGTTCCAATGCTTATCAAAATAATAATGTTAAAATAGAATCAAAACGACTTATAAGGAGGTTATCTTGAAACAAGAATCGCTATTTGCTGACCAAAATATTCAAAATAGTCCACTGGCCAATCGCGTTCGTCCTGAAACACTTGATGAATTTACCGGACAAACTCATTTGTTGAGCAAAGGAAAGGTTTTACGAGACATTATTGACCAGGACCAACTTCCCTCAATTATCTTCTGGGGACCACCAGGTGTCGGAAAAACAACGCTGGCCCAAATCATTGCGCACAAAACTAAATCCCATTTCATCACTTTTAGCGCCGTAACGAGTGGCATCAAGGACATTCGCAAAATCATGGAAGAAGCTGAAGAGAATCGGGAACTCGGTGAAAAAACCATTGTTTTCGTCGATGAAATACATCGCTTTAATAAAGCACAGCAAGACGCTTTTTTACCATTCGTTGAACGTGGTAGCATCACTCTGATTGGTGCTACCACAGAAAATCCGTCATTTGAAATAAATTCTGCCCTGTTATCTCGTTGTAAAGTCTTTGTTCTAAAGGAACTTACTTCTAAAGAAATTGTGTCTCTTTTAAAAAAAGCCCTTCATCATCCTCAGGGTTTCCCTAATTTAAAAGTTGAAATTAGTGACGATTCACTTTTAACTATTGCACAATTTGCAAATGGTGATGCGCGTGTGGCTTTAAATACGCTTGAAATGGCTGTTTTGAACGCAGAACATACTCAAAAACATGTGCTTATCACTAACCAAAATCTGAATCAATTTATCAACACCAAGTCCCTCCGGTATGATAAACATGGTGAAGAACACTACAACATTATTTCAGCTTTACACAAGTCTATGCGTAACAGTGACGTTGATGCCGCAATTTATTGGCTTTCACGTATGTTAGATGGTGGCGAAGATCCCTTGTATATTGCGCGACGACTAGTACGATTTGCGAGTGAAGATATCGGTGTTGCTGATACTAAAGCCTTAGAGCTTTGCATTAATGTTTTTCAGGCATGTCAATTTCTTGGTATGCCCGAGTGCGATGTTCATCTAACTGAAGCTGTCATTTACTTATCTTTAGCACCAAAATCCAACTCTGTTTACAAAGCTCGTTCTGCAGCAAAAAAAGAAGTGAAGAAGACAGGTAACTTACCTGTACCACTACAAATTAGAAATGCACCGACTAAATTGATGGACAATTTGGGCTATGGTAAAAATTATCAATATGCTCAGTCTGCCGAGGATAAATTGACCGCAATGAAGACCATGCCTCCTGAACTGGAGGGTCATCATTTTTACGATCCTAGTGAAGAAGGAAATGAAAAACGTTTCAAACAGCGCTTGGCATATATCACTGACTGGCACAATAAACATGATCATTAAATTCACACAAAAAGAAGCCTAAAGGAAGAATTTAATTCCTTTGGGCTTCTTTTTTAAATCCCCAATTTATTTCTAATATTGCATTAGAGATAACATATCGTAGTCTTTAATTTTATCCCGACCATGTAAATCTTTTAACTCAATAAAGAAAGCAGTTCCCACAACGATACCACCTAGCTTTTCAACTAAGTCAATAGTTGCTGAAATTGTTCCTCCGGTTGCTAATAAATCGTCGGTGACGAGGACTTTTTGTCCGGGCTTTACTGCATCCTTGTGTAAATAAAGTGATGACGTGCCATATTCCAAGTCATAGGTTGCTTTCACTGTTTCGCGTGGCAATTTACCTTTTTTTCGAGCTGGCGCAAATCCAATGCCTAATTCGTAGGCGACCGGACATCCAACAATAAACCCCCGCGCTTCTGGGCCCACAATCATCTGTACCCCTCTACCACGCGCATAGTTAACAATTTCATTTGTAGCCTGCTTATAAGCTTCACCATCACCCATTAGTGGGGAGATATCTCGAAAAATAACCCCTTTTTCTGGATAATCTGGAATACTTGCGACATAATCATGTAAATCTAAAGCCATTTATTCAGCAACTCCTTTATTATTATCTGTCAAACGAGCTTGTATCCAAGCCGTTAACGCGGCAGACTTGCTGTATAGTAATTTTTCTTGCGTTTTGATTTGTTGTTGTCTTAACTGATAGGTCGGTGCCACACTCAATTTTTGTGGTTTAGGATTCGGAACCAAAGAAACACGACCGTTGTCTATTTTAACAAATCCTAACTCAAAAAACACCTGTATTAGAAAAACTAATAAATTTTGTTCCATATGCAAATGGGCAACAACATCTGGTAACTGTTTTTTTAAATCCACAACCGGGTGATTTGCAAAAAACTTAAATACCTTGGCACTTTGCTGACGTGTGGGCATCCCATCCAGATACGCATTGTTTCGTTGATAAAAATAAACGGTCATTGCGTCTGGTTTTTGATTAGCCAACCAATTTGCAAATCTAGTAAGTGAATCTGGGCAGTCCACCAAGGTTAAATCTCCTGCTAAGACCGTTTCAAGTGTGCTTTCGCCACTCAAAATAGCCACTTGCGCAGCCGGATTTAAATAATGCTGTACTTTCTCATAGGTCTTCTTATGAAAGAAAACATAGGTTGTTTGTCGGTCGAACATTTGCTTATTTAAATGGGTGGTGCGTTGATCAATAACCGGAACCGCATCGACACATAAATCTTTTACCATAACTTGCGGTTTAGTTTGATTACGCCAAGTATTTAGCTCCAATGTTCCCACTACCTTAACATCACCGGGCTGTACTTGAAGGTATGGTAACATTGCCCCTTGCTTAAAAGCAATTGCATCAATTTTTTGACTTTTACCAGCCATTTGAAACTTCAAATGATCTTGGTTAGCTCCAATTTGCTTTGCATCCGCGATCTGATCAAATTTAATCTCAAACTCTGGAATCGGATTATCTGTACCAAATGGGCCCAATTTACTCAAATCTTGAATTGCGGTCACTGAAACTTGGTCTGCTTTGACCACGCCGTCAATTTTTAGTGGCAATGCTTGATGTTCATCCAAGTTTACTTCTACCGCCGCAGCTTCAAAAAGGTCTCGCAATTGAGGAATGTTTTCTTTTTTAATGGTCAAACCGACCGCCATGTGATGCCCACCAAAGTTTTCATAAATTTCACGTTTGGCATTTAACGCTTCAAATAAGTTCAATGCGGCAACACTTCGACCAGAACCTTTCAAATCACTGTCTGAATGGTTGCCACTAAGGACAATTGTGGGTTTACCCGTCGCTTCTACAAGGCGGCTCGCCACAATCCCCAAAACACCTTGATGCCAATCCGTTCCCGTAATCACTAATGTCTTTCGATTTGAATTATCCGTATTCTGAGCTTGAAAAATAGCCTCAGCATAAATGTCTTCAACCAACTGTTTGCGCTGATCATTAACAGAATCAATGTGCTTGGCAATCAAGTCAGCCTTTTCCTCATCAAAAGTAGTTAGTAATTCCACGGCCTCACCAGCATTGCCAATCCTTCCCACCGCATTTAGGCGTGGTGCGATGGTGAATCCAATATCTTGTTCGTTGATCTTCTGATTCTCTAAACCACTAACTTTTAACAACGCATTTAAACCTACACGCTGTCCTTCACTAAGTAGCTTTAAACCATTGGTGACCAAAAAACGATTTTCATCTGTTAACGAAACTAAATCGCCAATTGTCCCAATTGCAACTAAATCTAAAAATTCTTCCGGAACCTCATCTAACAAAGCAGAAGCTACTTTAAAGGCGACGCCAACACCAGAAAGATCATTAAAAGGATATTCACTACCGGGATAGCGCGGATGAACAATCGCAGTGGCATTTGGTAGTTTTTCAGGCAGCTCATGATGGTCAGTCACAATTACATCCATCCCGTGCGCTACGGCATAATCGATCGGCTCATTGCCTGCTACCCCATTATCAACCGTAACTAATAAAGTCACACCATTTTCGATAAATTGTTGATACTCTGCCATATTAGGACCGTAACCATCTTTAAAACGATCTGGAACAAAGTAATCCACATTAGCACCAAGTTCATTTAACGTTTCGAACATAATAGTCGTACTAGTCACACCGTCTGCATCATAATCCCCATAAACCACGATTTTTTCATTAGCCACAATGGCCTGTTGAATACGATCCACAGCTTTTTTCATATCATGAAGCAAAAATGGATCGTGGATCATCTTGGGATCAGCTGTTAAAAAAACTTCAACTTTTTCTGGTGTATCATAACCACGACTCAGTAAAACCTCTGCAGTAATTTCACTGACCTGACAAGCTTGTGCCAATTGACTCACTTGTAACGCTGTATATTTTTTATCCGCTAGCTGCCATTCATACTTTGGTTTCAACAAGACTCCACTTCCCTGTCTAATCAATAAAAAACGAAGTGGACGAAAGCTTTCTCTTGCGAGTTTGTCACTTTCGTCCAGTTTTTAAACAATTTTATTTTGCATACTTATTTATAGCTCTTCAAGTTTTTGTTTACTTGAATCTTTTTCCACACTGACGTTATTTACACGCCGCTTTAATGCCGCGTTATCGGCACGCAATTCATCAATTTGCTTGGTTGCTGTATCCATTTCACGCCGATGTTGTTTTTTTTCTGCCACCGATGTCCCCATGGAAACCAAAAAGGTAATCAAAGCACCCGCAATCAAGGAAATCAAAATCACAAGTACAAGTGGCCAGTGAACCGTTGTAAATACCAGGCTTAAAGGAACTTCATTGACATTAACGATAGCAAATATAGCTACCAACAAAACTAAAACTAAAATAACAAGAACTCTCCACTGATTTTTCATGTTTAAGACCCTACTTCCGATTAAATAATTGACTGCTTGCTAGCTGATCTCCAAAATTAGGAAACAGCTCATATCCCCGGTGAATCAGTTCCATATACAACGGTGCATTAATTTCACGTCGTTTGTATCCTACCGCATTTACAATTTGATGTGCAACTTTTTCTGGTGACAAAGCCAAAAGTTTAATACGATCAAAATAGTTTCCACTGGGATCAGCTGTCTTGAAAAAATTGGTCTCCACTGGCCCTGGATTTACTGTGGTCACTTGAATGCCCAATGGTTTCAATTCTAGGCGCAGTGCATTTGAAAAGCCCACAACGGCAAACTTAGTAGCCGAATAGGCTGTAGATTTCGGGGTTGCAATTTTACCTGCGACCGAAGCAATATTGAAAATTTGTCCCCGCTTTACTGTAATCATTTGTTGCGCGATTCTTTGTGTGACATACATCAGCCCTAACACATTAACCCGAAACATTTTTTCGACAGTTGCCATATCCAATTCGACGAATGGTTCAAACAATCCAAAGCCAGCACTGTTGACCAACACATCTACCGAACCAATATCACGGAGAACATGGATCAATTGTTGATCAATCATTTGAGAATCCGAAACATCTAATTGAACAACATAGGCAGCATGTTGAGAAAGCTCTTTACATTTTTGAGCAACTTTACGTAGCTCTGTCAAATGGCGTGCGCAAAGTACCAAAGTTGCACCCCGAGTAGCCATTTCAAAGGCCACTAATTTACCCACACCACTGGACGCACCAGTAATTAAAACTATTTTGCCTTCTAGGTCACGTAACTCTTTTAATCGAGTCAACATTGAATCACCCCTCATCTGAACTATTTAAGCGGAATATTAATAATATCAAAATCGTGAACAACCTTAGTTGCTTTAAAGACTGTCTGAGCTTGTTTTTGAAGCTCATTAGCCATTTTACCGGTGTAACGAGCCGAAATGTGCGTCAAGATCAAACGATGTACGTGCGCCTCTTTAGCAATTCCTGCAGCTTGAATATTTGTGGAATGGTAATAATTTCGGGCAAGTTTACTTTCGTTTTTAGCAAACGTACTTTCATGCACCAAAACATCTGCATTCTTTGCCAATAGAAAGCTATTCTTAGTTTTGCGTGTATCTCCTAAAATCGTCACAATTCGCCCTGGCTGTGGCTCACCCAAAAATTCCTTACCATTTATTTGACGACCATCAGGTAAGGTGACCGTTTCGCCTTTTTTCAGTTGACCATAAACTGGACCAGACGGAATTTGCAACTGCTTTAATTTTTCAACTTGTAACTGTCCCGGATACGATTTTTCTTCAACTCGATAACCGACACTTTCAATACGATGATCCAGTCTTAAAAAGGAAACTTTGAACTTAGCATCTTCAAAAATAACACCCTCATCTCCGAGTTCAACAAAGCTGATCGGATAAGATAGATGCGAATCAGATACACGCAACGCAGTCTGGACAAATTGACGAATGCCCTTTGGCCCATAGATGACTAGCTCGGACTCCCCACCTTGAAACGAACGACTACTTAACAATCCAGGCAAACCAAATAAATGATCACCATGCAAATGTGTAATAAAAATCTTATCAATTTTACGTGGTTTAATATTTGTTCGTAAAATTTGTTGTTGTGTACCTTCGCCAACATCAAACAGCCAGATAGAATTACGTTCATCTAGCAGCTTTAAGGCAATACTCGTAACATTTCTAAATTTACCGGGAACACCTGCTCCGGTTCCTAAAAATTCTAATTCCATAACACGTCGTTCCCCATTTACTCTTGTTTATAAATCCTACCTAAATACCATACCACAAATTTAACACAATTTGCTATGCCAACTCTTTTAGTTTGCACTTCATATGTCTCTTATAATCAATTATAATTGATTTGTAACAAATAAACCGATTTAAAACGATATAATGAGGAATAATCATGCGATTAGTTGATTTTAATTTGTCAGTAGCCGAACTTGATCCCCACCTTAAACTTTTTGTCATGCAAAATGGCAAGCCCCTTCCGATCAGTTCTTTAGAACTTATGGATCCGTGGCTTATAGTGGTCCCAGGAATGTCAGCGTTAACCTTGGATCAATTCGAGACTCGCACAAAAACAGTTAGTGGCCGTATGCAGCTGGGCTACTTGGCAACAAGACCCAGAAAATTATTTGGTTATCATTTAAGAAACGCAAAATTAATTTTAGGATAAGGATGAATAGTCATGAAGAAATTGATGGTTCTTTTTCTCTTAAGTAGCACCCTTTTGGCAGGATGTGCCAGTGAAAAACATGAAGCCCATTATCAAGATAAAGGGAAAACGACATTTACGAATCAAAATAAGGACGCCCATCAAAAATCTAGCCAAGCTCGTGCTAACAACTCTTCAGCACAGGCAAGCGCAAAAAAAGAATCTACACCATCCCAGGCAAAGCAAAAAAGCTCCAGTTATAAAGTATCCACAAAAATTCAAAAAAATAGTCATTATGTGGCACATGGCAATTTGACCCAACCAAAACAATTTTCATATGATTCTTTTGGGACAAAAGTAACACTCAACAAAGTCAAAAAGGCTGACCAAATCATTATTAGTCGGCCATTTGAATATAGAATCACGCAAGTACGTCTTTTAACCAATGTGGCAAAGACCAAAAAAGCGCGACAAGTTGTCACCGATGCATTTAATAACACTAACGTAAGTGCGACTTACTATACTCTGCAAATCAAATTTACGATTCAAAATAAGGGCACGCAACAAGCTGTCATTGGTGGCCTGAATTACGTAAAGCTTTCTAACGACTTCGCAGGCACACCACTTGCAAACTTAGTTGATAGTTCGGCCGGTAAAAGAATTGGTGCTCATAAGACTATGGCAACTACTGCTGTCGTTTTAGTTCCCACTAACTTAGTCCACAACTTGCATAGTTGCACCCTTCAGTTTGCTAGTGCATACAGTCCTGATGGCCAGGAACTATCAAAAAATTCTCTAGCTACTAAATTAACTTTTTAAAATGAAATTTTGCCAAAACAAAGAGACGAGATTTAAGAAAAATGACACACTTTCTTAAATCTCGTCTCTTTGTTTTGTGATGCAATTAGCAAATTCGAGCTTGTTTTAATTAGGTTAGCTCTAATTGACACTTCCGTATTTGACAATTGCCTTGGTTAGCAACGTCGTATAAGCCTTATTACCTTCTATATTTGGATGAACATGATCCTCATAGAACCAGCCTGACTGATTCACACTCAAACCATGCCAATCCACAACATGAAGATTTTTGTACTTTTTAGAAGCTGCTTGCAGCGTTCGGTTAACCTGTGACTCCCAATTACGAGTCGGCACATGAGCATTTACCCAGAACACCTGACGTTTATCGCCAATGGCCTTTAAAATGCCTTTTAGCTGGTCTGTCGTAAACGGTCCGTTAGTTCCTAAGTTGATGACCACGTTGTCACTTAAGTTTCCCTGAGCAGCCATT
The DNA here is from genome assembly GCF_001438655.1 of Pediococcus cellicola. Lineage (GTDB taxonomy): Bacteria > Bacillota > Bacilli > Lactobacillales > Lactobacillaceae > Pediococcus > Pediococcus cellicola. The sequence continues at coordinate 30,760 of NZ_JQBR01000001.1, read as the reverse complement.
TGTTTCAATAGACTAGACGCTTGGTAAACTTGGCGACCAACCTTTGCCGAAATGTATGCTGTTGGAAAAACTTCTTGCATATCATTAGAAGTATCTGCCATTACAGAATCCCCGATTCCCGTTATGGACATTTTTTTAGCGATCTTGACTTCTGAGGGTTGCAAGTTGTACTTGGTCTTAATTTTTTCTTCAGCTGCAGTTAATTTAATTGATTTTTCTTTCTTGATCTTTTCTAGCTCTGCCGCACGTTGCTTTTTCTTTAAGCGTGCCTTCTTCTGAGCAGCCAAAGCTTTACTATTCTGTTTTGAGGACTTCCGATCATTTTTAGCAATATTAAGCTGCAACGCATTGCCATGTGTGTTTGTCTTTTTAGCACCAGTAACTGTGCCATATCCGGCCAAGACAATCACCGCAATCACTGGAAGCGCCCAGAGTCGTTTCCAGCCATAAACCGAATGCCTTTTAAACAGGTTTCCAACAAACTTAAGTGGATGCCGATAGTCGAAATGAGCAGCCGGGTTTTCAATTAGACGATAAGAAATATCACTGATTACCACAATAATTGCCGCTTCTGCTAAGGCATTGTATACCGGATGAGCTGCAATATTCACAACCGCTTTCTCATAAAAAATCATGACCGGAAACTGGTATAAATAAATACCATAGCTACGCTTTCCAATCCATGCAAACAAACGATTACTGAATAGATTACCAAACTTGGTCCCAGGATGAGCAATTACGGCAATAAGTATAACTGAAAAAATGGAGAACAATAACATACCACCATGGTATGTAAAACTACTTGTGCCACTCATTTCCAGAGCCATCCAGATAATTATACCTAATGATCCAATTCCCAGTAAGTCCAGCAACCAGCGACCATTACGATTCAAGTGTGGATTTAAATGTGTCGACGGCCAGAAAAAGGCTAAAGCTGCTCCCAATAAATAAGGAGTCATTCGAGTATCTGAACCATAATACACACGGTTCGTATTGGACGGATCGTACAAAATAAACATTAGAATCGCAGAAACAATTGCCAAACCGTTTAAGAGTGCCATGATATGCCCACGATTTTTAAAGGTAATCAAAAGCGCAATTAACACAATTGGCCAAACAAAGTAATACTGCCCTAATACTGATAAATACCACAAATGTGTAAACGGTGATTCCCCGTTGTAACGATCAAAATATGACTGACCATGCCCAATTTGCCACCAATTATAGACAAAAGCTAAATTAGTCCAAATAATATCTTTAATATGTGTCAAGAGATCTTGGGCAAACACGGTCATGTAAGCCGTACTGGCCGCTAAAACTGCAATTAATGTAGGATACAGCCGCTTCAATCGCCGACCATAAAAACTAAATACTTTAATTGATCCGTTTTGATCCCACTCTTGAACAAACAAATCTGTAATTAAATATCCCGAAATTGCAAAGAAAACAGGAACTCCCAAATAGCCACCTTTCATGTCATACGGGAGTAAGTGGTACAAAATAACACCTAATAAGGCCAGCGTTCTTAACCCATCAAACCCGCCTATGTATCGGCTGTGTTTCAGCCGTTTTTGATGTCCTTTGTGTGACACTAAATTTTCTGGTTGAGCGGAACTTTTTTTCCTTCTTGATACTTCAGTAGAAGTATTTCTTTCCGAATCCATACGCAATTCCTCTATATTTCATTTAAAATTAACTTATTCAACAAATTCAAATGTAAAATCTAATATACGAACCGAATCCCCATTTTTAATACCGGCTTTTCGTAGCGCATCATCAACGCCCATGCCACGCATCTGGCGAGCAAACCTAATGAGACTGTCATCATGTTCTGTATTAGTCATCTTAAATAGTCTTTCGAGTTTTTCACCTGCTAAGACCCAAGTACCGTCTTCATCTTTCTCAATTGTAAACGGCTTTTTGGCTTCATATGCATAGGTTACAGAATCCTCATCAGATACTTCTGGTGTTTTAATTGGATCTGGAGTTGCTTCCAGCACATCCGCCGCATGACGCATCAAAGGTTGTAGCCCTTCATGCGTTACTGCAGAAATCGGAAAAATATCCGGAACAGCTTGGTCACCAACGGATTTTTGCAACGCTTGGCGGAACTTTTCGAGATTCTTTTTTGCATCAGGCATATCCATTTTTGTTGGTACAATAATCTGACGACGCTTAATTAAATCTGGATCATATTTTTGAAGTTCCTGATTTATTTTTTGATAGCTATCAAAAGGATCTGACTCTTCAATACCACCCATATCGACTAGATGTAATAATACTTTGGTTCGCTCCACATGTCTTAAAAATTCAAATCCTAAACCAACACCTTGTGAAGCTCCCTCAATAAGACCTGGAATATCTGCAATAACAAAATCACGTCCATCATCTAATTGAACCATTCCTAAGTTAGGAACCAACGTTGTAAAATGATATTCTGCAATTTTAGGTTTTGCACTTGTCACAACGGAAAGCAGTGTGGATTTTCCAACTGATGGGAATCCTAAAAGCCCTACATCAGCTAATAATCGCAATTCCAATTGCACGCTAATTTCTTGGCCGGGTTCCCCATTTTCAGCAATCTCCGGTGCCGGATTCTTTGGACTCGCAAAATGAATATTGCCACGCCCACCACGGCCACCTTTAGCTACCACTAAAGTATCTTGATCGTCAACCAAATCTCCAATAACTTTACCAGTCTCCGTGTTTTTAACAATTGTCCCTTCCGGAACTTTAATAACCAAATTCTCGGCACTACGCCCAGTCATTTGCTTATTCATTCCGTTGCTACCAGAAGCAGCTTTAAACTTTTTTTGATAACGAAAATCCATCAGTGTCCGTAATCCAGAATCCACTTTAAAAATTACGTCGCCACCGTGACCGCCGTCACCGCCAGCAGGTCCACCATTGGGAACAAACTTTTCACGACGAAAAGCCACAGCTCCGTTACCACCGTTACCGGCTTTGATATTAATTTTTACTTGATCAACAAACATATTTTTCTCCAATGCTTTTTAACATGACTTTTTAGTTTCCAATATCCCTATTTTAGCAGAGATTTAGCTCAAATTATAATAAATTTAAAGAATGCTTTCATCTATTGAGCAATCGCTCTCAATAAAGTGACATTTAGCTCTTAACTGCCCCACTCAACGAAATTTTAATTGTCTTTGCAACTCGTTCAGAAATGCCGAGTGCTTGTAAATCGGTCACAGGTGCTTCTGCAATTCGCCGCAAAGACCCAAACTTACGTAAGAGTTTGTTGCGCGTTTTTGGACCAACGCCAGCAATATCATCTAATCGAGAACTGAGTGAGTGCTTGGTATGCACTTGTCGATGAAAAGTGATCGCAAATCGATGGACTTCATCTTGAATTCGTTGGACCAAGTAAAATCCCTGGCTTTTAGGATCAAGAAAAATATGACGATCGTCGGGACCAAATAACAAATCTGCCGTCTTATGTTTATCATTTTTAACCATCCCTGCAACAGGAATTTGCAAGTTTAGTTCATTGACTAAAACATCTTTGACAGCATTGAGTTGTATTTCCCCACCATCCATTAAAATCAGGTCTGGAAGCGGTTGATGCTCCTTTAGAAGCCGTGTGTAACGTCTCCTAATCACTTCACGAGTACTGGCTGCCTCATCAGCATGGTTCACCGTTTTTAACTTATACTTTCGATACATTTTCTTATCTGGTTTTCCATCCGTAAATACCACCATCGCAGACACAAGGTCAGCTCCCTGAATATGTGAATGGTCAAAGGCCTCAATGCGATGACCAGCTGGAATTCCAAGTGCATCCGTGATTTCTTTCATTGCGCCAACTGTTTTAGAATCATCTAATTCAAGTAAACGGAATTTTTCTTCCAAAGTTATCTGCGCATTTTCTTTAGCCAGGTGCATCAAATCACGTTTTTGCCCGCGTTGTGGTGTACGTACTGGAACCTTAAGAATATCACTAATAACCTGGTTTTCGAGACCACTTGGAACCAAGATCTCATTAGGCAATAAATTGTTTTTTTGGTTATAAAACTGCAAAATAAAGGAAGTCAATTCTTCAGGAGCCGTGCTTACGACTGGAAACAATCTTTTTTCACGCTTCATTAAGCGAGCCTGACGAATAAAGAAAATTTGAATTGACAACCAACCTTTATCAATATAAAAGTTGAACAAATCACGTGGGGTATGATCATTTGAAATGATTTTTTGCTTTTCCACTGTGACTTCAATGTAATGAATTTGATCGCGAATATCAGCAGCACGTTCAAACTCCAAATTTTGAGCGGCTTCATTCATTGTTGCGATTAAATGCTTTTTCGCATTTTTGACATTTCCATTCAAAAAGGATTTAATTCGGGCAATTTGTTTCACATATGCCTCTTCAGGAACTGTTTTGAAACAGGCCCCCAAACACTGTCCCATGTGATAATAGAGGCATGGGCGATGTTGGAAACCATTGCAACGACGCAAAGGATAAACCTTTTGCAGAAAGTGAAGCGTCTCTTCAGCAGCATACACATTAGGATAAGGTCCAAAGTAGTAAGCACCGTCTTTTTTGACATCCCCAGAAATCAAGATTTGCGGATCTCGTTCATTGGTGATTTTGATGTAAGGATATCCCGTTCCACGTTTCAATTTAATATTGAAATATGGCTGATATTTCTTAATCAACGTAATTTCAAGTAAGAACGCCTCTTTGTCACTAGAAGTCACAATGTAATCAAAATCAGCAATCTCAGAAACTAAGCGCGCCGTTTTACCATCATGGGAACTCTTAAAATAAGAGCGTACTCGATTTTTTAGATTTTTAGCTTTCCCCACATAAATAATCTGACTATTAATGTTTTTCATCTGGTAACAACCAGGTAAGTCAGGTAACAAAGCCAACTTATGCTCAATATGTTCCGAAGCCAACCGACTTCACCTCCCCTTGCATCGTAATCAGTCTGTAACATTATAACGCCTTTCCAGATTCTGGGCAACAATAAAGGCAAACACACATTCGGGTACACAAAAAGCCTGTTAGGCACTGCAAAAACTTAACTAATGTACAAATTAGTTTAAGCTCTCACACTTAACAGACTTTAGGGTGTCTCTTTTGAACTTTCATAATTACTGCACAAGTACTTTTGAAAGAAAATCTTGTGCACGTGCCGTTTTTGGATGATCAAAGAAATCTTCTGGTGTGCCCTTTTCTTGAATATAGCCCCCGTCCATAAACCAAATTTGATCCGCTACCGAACGTGCAAATCCCATTTCATGGGTAACGACAACCATCGTCATCCCTTCTTTAGCCAAGTCCTGCATGACTTTGAGCACATCACCAACCATTTCAGGATCAAGTGCAGATGTGGGCTCATCAAACAACATGACTTCCGGTTGCATGGCTAAGGCACGTGCAATTGCCACACGTTGTTGTTGTCCTCCTGACAAGCTCTGAGGATATTGGGTGCCCTTATCAGACAGTCCCACTTGCGTCAGTAATTTTTTGGCAATATCAGTAGCTTGTTCATCAGATAGATTTTTAACTTTCATTGGTGCCAATTTGATATTATCTAAAACCGTCATGTTTGGAAATAAGTTGAAATTTTGAAAAACCATGCCCATTTTTTCCCGAAGTTCATCTAATTCTTTTTCCTTCAGAGAAGTTAAATCTGTGCCTTCGAAAAGAATGTGTCCTTCACTTGGTTTTTCTAGCAAAGTTAAGCAGCGCAAGAATGTGCTCTTACCAGCTCCCGAAGGCCCGATAACACAAATTACTTGTCCCTTTTCGACCGTCTCTGAAATATCTTTGAGAACCTCATTATCATGATACTTTTTATTCAAATTTTGGATATCTAAAATTTTAGTTGGCATGTTTCATTCTCCCTTCGAAATAAGCTAACAACTTGGAAAGGCCAAAGGTAACGATAAAGTATAACAGCATAGCAACCACAATCGGTGCCACACCACGATAAGTATCAGACTGAACAATTTTTAATTGATAAATTAAGTCTGTGACACCAATGATTGAAACAATTGAACTTTCCTTAATTAAAGAAATGAATTCATTACCAAGAGCCGGCCAAATATTTTTAATGGCTTGTGGCAAAATCACGTATCGCATCGTCCCGCTTTTGGATAAACCCAAACTTCGTGCCGCTTCCGTTTGTCCTTTATCAACCGAATTGATTCCGCCTCGGATCACTTCGGCGACATAGGCACCGCTATTTAACGAAACAGCGATAATGCCGGAAGTTAGGGCCGGCAAGTTGATAATTAACCCAATACCGAAGTAGACAAACATGATTTGGACCATCAACGGAGTCCCACGAACAAATTCAATATAAGCAGTGGCAACGGCTTTAAAAATTTTATTTCGGCTCAAGCGCATGAAGGCCAAAATCGTGCCAAGAATAAACCCAAAGAAAACTGAAAATGCTGAAATCAACAACGTATAACCAATGCCCTTTGCAAAATACTTCCAGTAGTGGAACATAGACGTATTAACAGTATTGGTCTCCATATGGCTACCAGCTTCTTTTAAGTAAACCTTATTAATTAAATCCTTTTTCTGAATTTTGGCCAAACTTTTATTGACAGCACCGGCTAAGCTAGTGGCACCTTTTTGGAAGGCAATTGCAGAACTGGTCTCATCAGAACTCAGATTAAAATGTCCATTCACAAGGCTTAACTGCGGATTATTCTTACCGTAAGCTTCCGCACTTGGTTTTTCCATGACAATGCCATCAATCTTATTCGTTTGCAGTGCTAAGATCAAATCAGCACCTTTATCAAACCCCTTTACTGTGACGTTGGCAATTTGTTTTTTGGCCATGTTGTACTGCATCGTACCTGTTTGGGCACCAACCGTTTTTCCTTCAAAGGATTTCTTACTTGTATAAAGTTTCGCATCCTTTTTATTGATGACAATATCTTGACCACCCTTATAGTATACATTTGAAAAGGTGACACTTTTTCGCCGACTAGGTGTCGGGTTCATGCCTGCCATCACCATATCCACTTTACCCGTTTGTAAAGCTACTAACAAAGAATCGAAGTCCATATTTTTAATTTTAAGTTTGACCCCTAAATCCTTGGCAATTTGTTTAGCGATACTAATGTCCATTCCCACATCAACACTTTTACCATTTTTAGTTGTCTGAAATTCATAAGGTGCATAGTCAGGACTGGTTCCTAAAACCAACACACCCTTTTTTTGGATCTTTGCCAACGACGTATCCGTCGCTTTAGTATTATTTGTTGCGGCACTGGCTTGACTAAAGGGCAACGCGGTAAACAGCAATCCAATCAACATAATCAATTCAAAAAACTTTTTTTTCATAACCTTAACTCCCTATCAAAAGTAGAATATATGAAGTATAAGACACAATGACTATTTATGCAAGTATTTTCGTAAATAAATCTCATTTATGCACCATGATAAGAAATATTCATTTTAAAATGTATATTTATTGATTTGCTGACAGATGATATAAAATCTGTTATCATAAGCCCAAGGAGTGATGAATATGGGCCTAAAAGTAAAACGTGAATTGAATCTCGAAAAAATGCTAGATAAATTCGTGGCACCGACTGAAGATAAGCTGGCAAACGAAAAAAAGAATAAATTTCTTAAACGATCAACAGACACAAAAAAGGCTAATAAATCAAAAAAATGAGTGAACCGATAATCGGTCACTCATTTTTATTTACTGCTAGGATAACGTTTATTCAAGGTTTCAATGTTTTCTTGTGCAACTTGTTCAAATGGAATATCTGCCCACTGAGCAACCTGCGATAAATACCACAACACGTCACCCATTTCTTTTGTTAATTCTTCACGATTTAAGTCTTTACCATGAAAAGTATAATTTTTAACAAGGTCAACTACTTGACCACTTTCACTGGCCAAACCCAAGGCACAATTTGTAAGAACTTGCTCGTTTCCAAATAACGTGCGATTTGCCTTTTTCTGATAGTCATTAAACTCCATACTTAATCCTCCTGCATCCGTGCTTCAATCCACTGCCAAACCTGGTCTTTGCCCATTTTATTCTGTGCGGAAAAAAGTTGAAATTCATCTGGTGCACTAAAGCGAAGAGTTTTTTTGATCAAACTCTCACTTTTGTTCCACTTTCCTCTAGCCACTTTGTCGCTCTTCGTAGCCACAACTAAAACCGGAATTTCATAGTAACGTAACCAATTATACATTGTAACGTCGTCTTCACTAGGGGCGTGGCGCGCGTCAACTAAAGATATTACGCCTTTTAACTGAGGACGGGTCGTCAAATAGGTTTCGATCATTTTACCCCATTTTTCTCGTTCACTACGCGAAACTTTCGCATAGCCATATCCAGGCACATCCACAAAATATAATTGATCCTCAACATTATAGAAATTGAGCGTTTGCGTCTTTCCTGGCTGAGAAGAGGTTCTTGCGTAACTTTTACGGTTAATCAAGACATTGGTTAGCGATGATTTACCAACATTTGAACGCCCCACAAGTGCGATCTCAGGATATCCTGTGGTTGGATATTGAGCAGGAGCAACGGCACTCATGACTAATTCGACATTATGAACTTCCATTTTTTGAACCACCTCATTTTAATCTTGTTTAATTTTAACACACAACGGCCACAAATTTTGGTAAAAAAATAATGGTTTCCTTTACAGAAACCATTATTCCTTATCAAATCAAGCCTAAGAAGCTTTTTTATCTTTAAGAATTAATTCAGGCTCACTATGGTCAACGACAGTTCGTTTTGTAACCGTAACTTGTTCAACATCATCACGAGACGGAATTTCAAACATAATGTCACGCATCACTTCTTCAATGATGGAACGTAAGCCACGTGCTCCGGTATTTCGAGAAAGTGCTTCCTCTGCGATCGCCCGCAAAGCTTGGCGTGTAAAGTGTAATTTAACATCATCCAAACTTAAAAGTGTCTTATACTGCTTAACAAGTGCATTTTTAGGTTCAGTCAAAATACGAACCAAATCGTCTGTTGTTAACTTCTCCAATGCCGTCAAAATTGGTAGCCGACCGATAAATTCTGGAATTAAGCCAAAGCGTAACAGATCTTCTGGGATCACCTGTTGCATAAAACTCTTGGACTTATCGACCGCTTTAGTCGAATCCGTCCCAAAACCAATGACTTTATCGCCTAAACGACTCTTCACGATTTCTTCGATCCCATCAAAGGCACCACCAACAATGAACAAAATATTTGTTGTATCAATTTGAATAAACTCTTGTTGCGGATGCTTACGTCCGCCCTGTGGTGGTACATTAGCAATGGTGCCTTCAAGAATCTTCAAAAGTGCCTGTTGCACACCTTCACCAGAAACATCTCGGGTGATAGAAACATTTTCGCTTTTCTTTGCAATTTTGTCGATTTCATCAATGTAAATAATGCCTTTTTCAGCCTTTTCAACATCGTAATCAGCATTCTGCAAGAGCTTCAAAAGAATATTTTCAACGTCTTCACCCACGTAACCCGCTTCCGTTAAGGTAGTGGCATCCGCGATAGCAAATGGTACGTTTAAAATACGAGCAAGACTTTGTGCCAAGAAAGTTTTTCCTGACCCCGTTGGCCCAATCAAACTAATATTACTTTTTTGGAGTTCTGTATCTCCTTCATCCGCATTTTCCATTTGATTGATTCGTTTATAATGATTATAAACAGCCACAGACAAGGTCCGTTTTGCTTCATTTTGGCCAATCACATATTCGTTTAGTTTATCTACAATTTCTGCTGGTGTAGGAATATCTGAAAATTCCTCTGCACTCTCACGAGAAACTTCTTCATCAATTATTTCCTTACATAAATCAATACATTCATTGCAGATATAGACACCAGGACCCGCCACGATCTTTTTGACTTGGTCCTGAGTCTTTCCACAAAAAGAACAGGTAATTGTACCTGTGTTATCGGTGTTATCTAACAACCAACTCACCTCTCTAATGTTTATAGCATCATCATACCAAACTATAGCTGATTTAGCTAACAACTCGTTTTAAAAAAAGAACCCATCAAATAAATCAATGGATTCTTTTCAAAATCGATTAAATTGAACTACTTCGTATCGGTTTTTTTGGTGTCTGCTTTAGCTTTAGATTTACTTTCTTCAATAGCTGAATCTGTAATGACAGCAACAGCCTTCTTAACGGCAATATCATGCTTCAACATGTCATCAGAAAGTGCTTTTTTAACGGCACTTTCTTCCATGCCGTATTGTGAAGCTAAATCCTTAATTTCAGCAGCAACTTCATCTTCAGTTGGCTCAATCTTTTCGGCTTCAACGATGGCTTCCAAAACTAAATTAGTTTTAACGCGGTTTTCAGCGCCTTCTCCTAATTGTTTCTTCAAGTCATCTTCAGAGGTCCCTGTAATCTTATAGTAAGTCTTTGGATCAATTCCTTGTTGTTGCATGTTTGCAAGATATTGATCAAGTTGACGCTGAACGTCTTCGTCGATCATAGCTTGAGGGATTTCTTTAACTTCAGCATTATCAACGGCCTTTTGAATGGCTTCGTCTTCTTTAGCTTGAGCTGCAGCCTCATCTTTTTGACTCTTTAACTCATCATGAGTTTTAGCCTTTAATTCTTCTAAGGAATCAACTTCTTCGTCAACATCTTTTGCAAATTCATCATCTAACTCAGGAAGTTCTTTAGTTTTGATTTCGTGAATAGTAACTGCAAAAACAGCCTCTTTACCACGAAGATCTTCAGCATTGTAATCGTCAGGGAAAGTTACTTTAACATCAACTTTATCATCTGATTTATGACCAACTAACTGATCTTCAAAACCAGGAATAAATGAGTTAGAACCTAACTCCAAATCATAGTTTTCAGCCTTACCACCATCAAATGGCTTGCCATCAATTGTACCTTCGAAATCGATCGTAACTGTATCGCCATTTTCAGCTGGTTTGTCTTCTTTTAATACAAGCTCAGCCTGTTGCTCACGTTTCTTTTCGATTTCAGCATCAACTTCTTTAGAAGTTACACGGTGAGCTTGTTTAGCGACAGTAACACCCTTGTAGTCACCCAACTTAACATCTGGTTTAACAGTCACAACAGCCTTCAAAACCCAAGGCTTGCCCTTTTCCATACTGTCAACATCAATTTTTGGTTGGTCTACTGGTTCAATTTTAGTTTCTTCAATAGCAGCTTCATAAGCTTCTGGTAACACAATGTTTAAAGCATCTTCGTAAAGTGCTTCTTCCCCATACATCTGGTTGAAGATTTGGCGTGGGACACGTCCCTTACGGAAACCAGGAACATTCAATTGTTTTCTAGTTTTTTGGAAAGCTTTATCTAAACCTTCATGAATTTTGTCAGTGCTAATTTCGAAAGTTAATTCGCCATCGCTAGCACCCTTTTTTTCCCATTTTGCAGTCATTATTTTCCCTCCGACAATAAAAGTGGTTTTACAATTTGTATTGCATACGGATACTAGTTTACCTTATACAACACTAATTGTAAATGCTTATGTTCCTAATATCGGGCATAAAACACACATTAAATCTTTTTTGGACACAAAAAAAGACCCGGAAATTTTCCGGATCTTTTGCGCGTTCAAAAATTAATTAGTCATCAATTTCAGAAACAACACCGGCACCAACAGTATGTCCACCTTCACGAACAGTGAACTTAGTACCTTTTTCGATAGCGACTGGTTCGATAAGTTCTACAGTAAATGTAACGTTATCACCAGGCATTACCATTTCAACGTTTTCAGGCAATTCAATTACACCTGTAACGTCAGTTGTATGGAAGTAGAACTGAGGACGATAGTTTGAGAAGAATGGTGTATGACGACCACCTTCCTCTTTTGTTAAGATATAAACTTCACCCTTGAACTTCTTGTGAGTCTGGATTGAACCAGGTGCAGCAAGAACTTGTCCACGAACAACTTGGTCACGGTTGATACCACGAAGCAATACACCAACGTTATCGCCGGCTTCACCTAAATCAAGAGTCTTACGGAACATTTCAAGTCCTGTAACAGTTGACTTAAGAGTTTCGTCTTTCAAACCAACGATTTCAACTTCGTCGCCGACTTTAACTTCACCACGATCGATACGGCCTGAAGCAACAGTACCACGACCAGTGATTGTGAAGACGTCTTCAACAGGCATCAAGAATGGTTTGTCATTATCACGTTGTGGAGTTGGGATATATTCATCGATAACATCCATTAAGTGAAGAATAACTTTTTCTTGTTCTGGGTCGCCTTCAAGAGCCTTCAAAGCTGAACCACGGATAACAGGAATATCATCACCAGGATAATCGTATTCTGATAATAATTCACGGACTTCCATTTCAACTAAGTCAACTAATTCGTCATCATCAACCAAGTCAGTCTTGTTTAAGAAGACAACGATATAGTCAACACCAACCTGATGAGCAAGCAAGATATGTTCACGTGTTTGTGGCATAGGACCATCAGTTGCAGCAACAACTAAGATGGCACCATCCATTTGTGCAGCACCAGTGATCATGTTCTTGATGTAATCAGCATGTCCTGGGGCATCAATATGAGCATAATGACGCTTCTCTGTTTCGTATTCAACGTGAGCAGTGTTGATAGTAATACCACGTTCACGTTCCTCTGGAGCAGCATCGATATCTGCATAGTCTTCAGCTTTTGCTAATCCCTTAGCAGCTAAAACCTTTGTGATAGCAGCTGTCAAAGTAGTTTTCCCATGGTCAATATGGCCAATTGTACCAATATTTACATGGGGTTTTGTTCTTTCGTAATGTTCTTTTGCCATTAATACGAACCTCCTGTATTTTCGTAAGAATTACTCAGCCCTTGGCGTGGCTGGATTCTTTAAAAACTATTATACTACATCCTCATGAAAAGGCAAAGCTTCACCTCAGAGAATCCTTAAACATTATATATAGAACGCCGCGTTTTGTAAACCAATTAAGCCAAAAAAGTTTGAATATTAATAGCTTTTTTCTTATTTTAATGTTGATCAGATAAAAGTTGTTGTGTATAAGCTTGAAATTTAGCCTGCCATTTTGCAATTTCTGGACTTGCTGTTACCGTCGAATGATTGCGCCCATAACTTTCTTCAAGCCAATAAGCTACCCAGTCCTCAGGCGTTTCGAAAATATGTTCAGCGAACGGATACGCATAACTTAAATATAAGTTTTTTTCTTTTGTGATTCCGTCTAATAAAATTGGGTCCTGATTGGCAAGCTTTTTTTGAAGAACGGTTGATAACTGCTGGTCAACTTTATTGTGTAAGATTCCCTCAAGTCCACCTAAAGCAACATCATGATTTGCATCATCAATCCAGTAATATTTAATCGTTTCGTTAAAATTCATGAACGACACATTTTCTAAAACGGTTGCCCGAATTAACGGATGCACAAATGGATCCAGAAAAATAAATTTGGCAGCCGCAAAATAGGCTTGCGCAGGTAATTGTTTAGCTTCTTCTAAAACATTTTGGGTAGTTTGAAGATCCAAATCTCCAACATGATAAAATTTTTTCATTTTTTGTTTCAAGGTGTTTTTCTGAGCACTCACCTCGACTTCTTTGGTCCTTAGAGCCGTCACAAACTGATCGGTACTGATCTGACGTTGCTGCAGAGATTTTAAAAACTTATAAGCATCTAAAAAATCTTGACAAGCGAGCAATATTTCAAAATACAGACTTCGCCCCTGATCATCATCTAGATAAAATTCCAACGCATCGTTGGCATACTTCAAAGCTTCTACGTAATGTTTTGTTTGAAATAACCCCTGCACAAAGTAGGTATTTAATTGCTTATCCTGCTGAGCTTCATCGTTAAATGGTTCAATGAGTGTCAATACCTTTTCCCAGTTCGACTTGGAAACTGCAGCTTGAATTTTATTTAATTGTTCCGCATTCATCTGTTTCTCCTAACTAAAAACTGGTAATGTTAATTTTTCAACATTACCAGTTGCAATTATTTTTCAACAGTCTTTTTAGGTGCTTTGCGATGATGTTGGTTAACTTCCATAATAACTGGCAAGATAACCGGATGACGTTTTGTTTGTTCAAATAAGTAACGACTAATTTTTTCGCGAATATCCTGTTTTAGATGACCCCAATCAAATTCCTTGTTATCTAAATTGTTCTGTACCACTTCTGTCACAATGTCCTGACTGTCCTTCAACAGATCATGATCGGTATTTACGTAAACAAAACCACGCGAAGTTACTTTGGGATCACCAATAATCAACTTTTTCTTACGATCAATTGTAACAACAGCAATAAAAATACCATCATCTGATAAAATTTTGCGATCTCGCAAAACGATATTACCAATATCACCGACACCAATACCGTCAATCATGGTATCGCCAACCTCAATTCCCTGAGCGAGATGCATCTCATGATCTTTGTACTCTAAAACATCGCCCTTTTGGGTTAAGAAAATGTGGTCGGCAGCCATCCCTACTTCTCGAGCAAGTTGTGCATGTGTATTTAACAAACGATACTCACCTTGAACTGGGATCAAATACTTTGGTTTTAACAAGTTAATCATGAGCTGTAAATCATTTTTGCTAGCATGGCCTGACGCGTTTAAATCGTCTGAAATGGCCTTCACTTCGCCACCAGCCCGATAAATCATGTTCTTGGTCTTTGCAACCGTGGTTTCCATCGCATGTGATGGTGTGGTTGTAATAAATACCAAATCACCAGGCTCAATGTGGATACCCTTACCGGGATCATTAGCCATTTTTTGTAAAGCCTTAATGGGCTCACCCATTTTGCCAGTCTCTAAAATGACTGTTTTTTCTTTGTCCAAACTCCCTAATTTATTGAGAGGGACAATTATATCTTCTGATGGCAAATGGAGCTTTTTGAGACGTAATGCTGTATTTACGATCCGTTCTAAATCGTGGCCAGTTAAAATAACTTTTCGATCTGATTGTGCAGCAGCATCCAGTACTTGTTGAATCCGCAAGATATTGGAAGCAACCGAAGCAACGACGATTCGGCCTTCATGATATTTAAATGTCTCTAAAATATAATTAGCAATGTCGCGTTCGTTAGTAGAAGGCTTAGGATTTTCATCATTAGCCGACTCACTTAGTAAGGCCAAGACACCATTTGCACCAATTTGTCCTAAACGTCCATAATCTGTGGCATAGTCTGAAGACGCTGTTTGATCAAATTTAAAATCACCAGTGTAAACAATTTGACCCTCACTAGTCTTCAAGACAATTCCCAAGGATTCAGGAATTGAATGAGTGGTTTTAAAAAACGATACAGTGACATCATTAAAATCAATCTCCATTTTTTCATTTACCACATGGAAATCATCAAATTTTTTCAACTTAGGATCTTTTTCAACATTTAATTTAGCTAACGCAATCGTCATTTCAGAACCAAAGACTGGTACTGGGAACAAGTCCAGAAAATATGGCAATGCCCCAATGGCATCTGCATGTCCATGGGTCAAAAAGACACCCACAATCTTTTCACGATGATTCTCTAAATATGAAAAATCAGGAATAACCACATCAATTCCTAGTAATTCATTTTCAGGATACTTTAAACCACAATCTAAAATATAAATTGAATCATTAACTTCGACAGCATACATATTTTTGCCGTTTTCACGAACCCCACTAAACGGGATAATTTTAATACTATTGCTCATTTATTCCACCTCAAAAAATTTTTAATTTCTTTCATAAATTCAATTGTTTATCTATCAAAATGCGCTTGGACCACGATTATTAAAAGACCGTCATCGTATGATAAATCTTTTCACCCAATAAGTTATTCTGGCGGAATTTTCTAGTTTGCAAACCTAAATAAACTCTATTTAGCATCTGTTTTGCTTAAAAATTCACTTACCTTTTAACTTTTTCTGTGCGCTTTATAGAAATTTCTTCTGTCTCGACGTATAAACTGCTTTAAGTTTAACACATTTTATCTAGATAGTTGACTCTCATGTATTTGAAAGTTCTTAAAAATTTTCAAAGGCAGACGTATTTATTTTATTTATGTACAAAAAAAGCAAAGGCCAAATGCCTTTGCTTTTAATAAGTTTAACGACGTAAACCTAATGATTGAATTAAATCACGGTAACGTTGAACATCAGTACGACGTAAATATGCTAATAAATTACGACGGTGACCGATTTTCTTCATCAAACCACGTTGTGAATGAAAATCTTTTTTATGAACACTCATGTGTTCGTTGATTTCATTAATATCTGCAGTCAAGACAGCAACTTGAACTTCTGTAGAACCAGTATCGCCTTCATGACGTGCATATTTCTTGATGATTTCGTTTTTCTTTTCTTTTGAAATAGCCATTATTTTCACCCCTTTATAATCAATTGCCCGAAACTGGGTAATTCGTTGGTGATTCGAAAAACCAAGTATGGGTTCGTGCTTTATGCACAAGGTTCATCATACCGAACTTTCTCGTGAAAAACAAGTCACAAACATGAATCTCACAGGAATTTTTTTGGCAATCACACCAAAATTAGTCGTAATTCACCTATCAAGTAATGTTACTTGACAATTTCTTATTGCATTCGATATGCGTCTTCTGTATAATAACACTTGTTGTAGTATTGATTTCAGATTAGTGGAGGTGAATCAAATGCCAGTTATTAAATCCGCAATGAAGCGTGTAAAAACTAACGAAAAGGCAGCTTTACGTAACCAATCACAAGTAAGTAAGTTACGTACTGCAGTTAAAAAATTCGAAACAGCAGCTGTTAAAGGCGCTGATGACAAACAAGACCTATATCTTGCAGCAATCAGCAAACTTGACCAAGCCAAAACAAAGGGCTTAATCAAAGCTAACAAAGCTGCACGTACTAAATCTCGTTTAACAAAACAACTTGCTAAATAATTGAGAAAATATATAAAGCCTGAAGATAAAAATCTTCAGGCTTTTATAATACAAAAACTAAGCAATTTTTCGATCAATGAACTGTAACAGAAACAACTCGAATAAAAGCGAAGGATCTTTTTGGGTAGATTTTAACTGCAAATCTAAATCCACTAACCCAGTGTACCCCATTTTCAAGTCCGTCATTGAAAACTTTCGCGTTGTCTGCATCGCTAACTTCACGCGATAAGGATGGACTTTAAGCGTTCCTGCAATGTCCCCCTGTGAGAATCCCTCTCCTTGTAAAATTTTAACTTGTAACAGAAGACGAAATTGTCCCACTAATACGGCATTAATGCGCAAAGGCTGCTCTTGTTGCTTTATTAACTCTTGATAAATATCAATAGCTTGTTTTGATTTCTTTTGCAAAACAGCATTACTCAAATCAAAAACGTTTTGATCTAAGCTTTTACTGACAAGTGCATTGATCGAATCTGTTGTTATTTTACGGTCCTTGATATTGTACAACATTAATTTTGGAAGCTCATTCATTATTGTACTTAATTTAGAGTCCGTCCGAAAGAGTAGCTGATTTAATGCATCTCCCGAGATTTCATAATTTTTGACTTGGAGACGATCTTGAATAAGTTGACTAATCTGATTTTGATTCAAATTGCCAATCTGTACAGTATCTGCCTGTTTATTCAACGTTTTTACAATTTTTTTCCGACCATCTAATTTATCATACGGCGCCAACAATACTAAAATCGTTGAAGCCACTGGATGGTCAAAGTAAGTTTGTAAACCTTCCACGTCATGATTGGGACCACCCTTATGACGTTCACCTGTTAAAAAATATGGGTTTTTAATAAACACAAGCCGTTTTTCACCAAAAAAAGGTGCAGAAGTCGCATCATCTAAAGCGGCACCTAAAGAAACAACCTCCATGTCATAATTGCCAATATTCATTTCTTGTTCTTCTTTTGGTATTAAGGCTTGAAAAGCTTGCTGTATTTGATGTTCCAAATAAGCTTCTTTTCCCAGGATTAAATAAATGGAATCCGTTTGATTATGGGTTAGCCTTTTTAGTAATTCCGTGTATTGAATCTTTTTCATAATTCCTCCGTACAAATTGCCAGTTGCTAAATTTTTGCTCGGTAAAACGATACCGAATCATCCCTTCATCAATCGTTGATAACGCCCGTACATGTAACTCCTTAAGTGTCTGCAACGTTTCTGGATTAGGATGACCATAATGATTATCTTTTCCGGCTGAAATAATACCAATCTTTGCGTGAATTTGAGCCAAATAGTCTTTGGCAGATGCCGTTTTGCTGCCATGATGGCCTAATTTCACAATTGAAGCTCGTGCTTGTGGGTATCGTGCCACAATATCCCGTTCACCGGCTTGGTCTAAATCTCCTGAAAAAATAAAATTATCAGACCCAAATTTTCCTAAAAGCGTCAATGAATCATGATTTTCACCTTTGCCCGTCACAAACGGATGTACAATATGCAACGGTAAATGAGATACTTTTTGATCCGCAAGTACCGGAATAAGTCGTGCATCTCCCAAAAAAGGTTTTACTTTAGATTGAAAACCTCGTGACGTTTCCATTCCTTTGGGGATCACCACCTGGTCCACTTGCATTTTAGCAAGTAATACACCGGAATCTCCGATGTGGTCCGCGTCCTGATGGGACAAGCACAATGTATTAATTTTAGCGATACCTATGCTATGTAAATAATTTAGAACTGGTGGTTCATGCTTTTTTTGATGTCCTTGAGCCCATGCAGGTTTTAAAAAACCAACCTTACCACCTGTGTCAATTACCGTAACGGAACGATTAAATGGCATTCTGACTAAAATACTATCCCCTTGCCCCACATCAACAAAAGTGACTTCGCCATGAAGCGGAAAATGAATCCAAACAAAACCAACTAAGTAGATACCCATTAAGCTTAACATAAAGTGCTTTTTTAGTTTTGGAAAGGCAAGCCAACATAAGGATATCACCAACAACAAGCTTGTTAAGAATAAGGACGGTTTTCCGAAAGTCACCTGGCCCGGTAAATGACTTAATTGGCTCACTAACTGATGAAAGCCCGTCAAGCCAAACGTCAGTATATGGCTAAGTTGGGGAAAACACCAAAACGTTGCCGCACTCACAATGACTAATGGCATTACAAAATTCGAAAAAAGAGGAATAATCAAAAAATTGGCAAATGAAGTCAGCAAATGCCACTGATACGTGTGAAACAAAATGATTGGCAAACTCACTAAATTCAGGATCCAGGCGCGTTTAAACGACGAAACCTCTCTTACAAATATCAACAAAAATGAGAGTAAATAACTTAATTGTCCTCCCATACTTAAAATAACGTACGGATCAAACATTAAATTGACAAGGAGCGTGATACTCCAAACATTCAGTTGTGTCTGCCGTTTTTGCCCCAACAGTCCAAGTTCCGCCATCATAATCGATCTAAATAAACTCCCAGATCCCCCACCAATGATCAAAAAGGCGGGCAAAAAGAAAATCAAAAGCCAATTAGTGGTCTCTTTTGTCAACCATACTCTTAAAAAGATTTGCCGCAATAACCAACAAAAATAAAAAACATGTAGTCCTGACAAACTAAACAAATGCAACAGTCCTAAGGTCGTTACACCTTCCATATTCTCATCAAACAGCTCATCCTTAAATCCAATCAGTAAACTCAAAGCATAAGTGTTCATCAGTTTCGGTAATTTTTCACAATACAACCGGGCATTATTTCGCCAAACGTGAAGCACATTCAAAACCCCAGTCAGAGGATTTTTGGCAGAAGCTGGTTGCCAATTTAGAAGGCTGGTTTTATTGATTAAGTTGGTTATCCCCTGCGAGTCACAGTAAGCGCGGTAATTAAATTGATTTAAATTACCTGGCTGATCAACTAGCACAATATTTCCGCGAACTGTCATTGCTACAGAACTTTTAATAGCAAGTACCTGTTGTTGCTCCCTTTGACTTTTAAAATACCCGGTCACTTTGAATTTATGTTTTTGATGGTCACGTCCCACAAATTGAAAATAGTCACCCTGACAGTTAATTTCGTCTGGTTGGACGATCAACTCAACCTGCCGTGCACTTTGAGGCATCAAAATCTGTTTTTTTAAAGTAGTCGCATGCCACAAAAATAGCACGCTGAAGCACATGCCACCAATCAGCGTAGCATAGACGAAGCCTTGCTGGCGCAATCCAATAATGCGGATTACCCAGTAACCGACAAAAATTAAAAAGAACCATAATTTAATGGTGATTACGGCATCCAATAAGACCGCCAAAATCGTAATGAAGAACCAAGGAAAATTTTCAAAGTTGATCTTGATGTAAAATTCGATCCATCGATACTGCTGCGATTTCTTCTTCAGTAAACTTGACATGTTGAACTTCAACATGCATCCGTTTGAGAAGGCTCATCGCATAAGCATCATTATGATAGTTACGTAAATAATGAATTTTTTTAATACCTGCCTGTAAAATCATTTTTGTACACTGCAGGCAGGGAAAATCGGTCACATAAATTTCGGCACCATCCGTAGCAACCCCAAACTTGGCACACTGTAAGATGGCGTTCATTTCCGCATGAATCGTTCGGACACAATGACCATCCACTAAATAGCAGCCTTCATCAATGCAATGCACATCTCCAGATACGGAACCGTTATATCCGCCAGCAATTATCCGCTTATCACGCACAATAGTAGCACCAACTGAAAGCCTTGTGCACGTGCTCCGTAAAGATAATAACACGGCTTGGGTCATAAAATACTGATCCCATGGAATTCTTTTATCGTTCATTCATAACGCCTTCCTTCTTTAAATTAAAGTATACCAAAAAAAAGCTACTAACTTACACACTTAATTGTGACTTTAGTGTTTCAAATGTTTTGTCACCGATTCCCTGGACTTCCTTAAGTTCTTCAACACTTTTAAATTTTCCGTGTGCCTGACGATACTGTAAAATTTGATCTGCCTTCTTCTCACCAATATTCGTTAACGTCTGTAACTGTTCTTTAGTAGCTGTATTTAAATTGACACTCCCGGCGGCCTGCGCCGTTGTGCCACTACTGCTGGTTGTTGCCGCGTCAGTAGGTGCCGGCTCCGCTGACGATGTGTCCATCTGTGCTTCCACTGTTCCTGTGGGGGCACCCTTAATCTCTCCTCGAATTGGCACATAGACCACTTGTTGGTCAGTGAGCTTTTGCGCCAAATTAATGTGCTTCCGGTCCGCCGTCTTATCCATTCCCCCAGCAAGATTAATCACATCATCGACGCGCATCGTAGCTTTCACTTTGAAAATCCCGGGTTGTTTAACCGCCCCTTTTACATCCACATAAATATAGGCATTGCTTTCCGAGCTAGCCGAACTGCTACTAGTTACCGAAGTTGAATTCATTGAACTCATTTGTGACTCACTCTGTGAACTTGCTGTATTCGTCTCATTGCTACTACTAAGCAAAGCATTGGCATCTGCTGGTTGTGTCGACTTGGTCGTAACCACCCAAATAATTACACCGACTAAAAGGACACCCGCACCAATTAAAATATATTTTTTATAGTTTTCCCATATTTCTTCAATCACACCTTTCACACCCCTTCATCTGAAAAATACGCAAACAAAAAAGAGATGTTTTATTTAATTGTCATTTTGACAATTCATAAAAATCTCTTTGGATATGTTAGTTTGACTTTTCCAAATAATGAATGGCATCATCAATCGTTTTCACAGGTATCACTTTCATTTTTGGAGCCACGCGTTTCGCCGTTTTTTTCGCTAATTCGTAATTGGTCAGGTGATCCGGCTCATATTTTTCAACCAATTTTGTAGGCTTTAAATATGGCGCAAAGAAAATGCTAGCGCCAGCCTTTTTGGCCGCCACAATTTTCTTATCGATTCCACCAATTTCGCCCACAGATCCGTCCATGCCAATCGTTCCGGTCCCCGCAATGGTACGCCCTTTGCGTAAATCTCGTTTTGTAAGTTGACTGTAAATTTGCAAACTAAACATTAAGCCTGCAGAAGGTCCTTCAACACCATGAGGGTCAATACTGACTGGAATTTTGGTTGTGACACGGTTATTGTCGGTAAGACCAATGCCAATGCCCGCTTTTCCAGTAGAAAGACGAACTAACTTACCATCGGCGATCTTAGTTTTACCATCGTGCCGATAAGTAATTGTGATGCGCTCTCCTACCTTGTGAGATTGAATTTTTTTCATGGCATCCTCAGCACTTGTTAACTTTTTCTGGTTAACCTTAGTAATGGTATCCCCGACATGTAATACCTTTTTGAATGCAGAATTCTTCTCGATTTCAAGCACATAAATGCCCTTGAAATGAACCTGGACAGATTGACCAGCTCTCTTATAAGCAGCATAAATGGCTTGATTAATGGCACTTTTCATATAGAAAGTCTGTACCTTATTATAGGTAGCGCTGTTTTGATTACCAGTGATCTCACTCGTAGAAGCCGTTTCATAGTCCGGCATCACCTTGGCAAACACATAAAGAGCTGGGGTTGCCCGCATTAAAGAAACGGTCGTCATCCGAAAACTGCCTTTACGGTGATCTTGCTTATGTGCCACCTTAACGTAGGGACTTAAGCGATCTGCTGTACCTGGTCCTTCCACATACAGACGTAAAGGCCATAAAAAGAACACCAGTAAAACGACGACGGCAACGAACACCACCCAATATTTTTTTAAAAATCGTCGTATTCGTGACATTCATTAACATCTTCTTTACTTATATTTAGCCTGTAAAGCGCGGCACACGTTTTGAGGAACAAAAGTCCCCACATCGCCATGCATTTTGGCAATTTCTTTAATGATACTAGAGGCGACATAACTATTATCCGGAGCTGCCATTAAAAAGATGGTTTCTACCGTTTTATCTAGCTGATGATTCATTTCGGCAATTTGTCGTTCATAACGGTAATCGGCTTCGTCTCGTAATCCCCGTACCAATACACTTGCGCCTAATTGTTTAAACAAAGTCACAGTAAGTCCCTTAGTAGGCACCACTTGCACATTAGCCAAGTGGTGCGTCGCTTCTTCAATCAAGGTTACCTTTTCTGATGTCGTAAACAGCGCATTTTTACTGGTATTGATTGCAACCGCCACGACTAATTCATCAAAAAGTTTCGCCGATCGTTCAATAATATCCAAATGACCATTCGTTAACGGATCAAAACTTCCAGGAAAAATTGCAATTTTCATCTAATCACCCGCTTCAAACTGATAAATTGTCACTTCAGTAATACCATAATCTTGGCGTTTCCAGAGACGAAAACTTGGCATCTCTTCAGGCAAATTAGCAAATTGGTCCGTTTCACAGACAATAACCGCACCAGTGTTCAATAAATTCAAACTGACCATTTCTGCTAAATTTTTCGATATTTTCTGTAATTTATATGGTGGATCTAAGAACACCAAATCCACCCTTACTTGTTGTTCGGCCAAGATTTTCAACGCTCGTCGTGCATCCTGGCGAATCACTTCAAAACGGTTGACTGCTTTGGTAACCGCAATATTTTGCTCAATTGTTTGAATAGCTGGGCGCGCTTTATCCACTAAATAAGCTTTTTCAATACCTCGCGATACTGCTTCAATGCTTAAGCCACCGCTGCCTGCAAACAAATCCAACGACTGTCCACCGTCGAAGTACGGACCAATCATATTAAACATGGACTCTTTCACTTTATCAGTGGTAGGGCGCGTTTTTACACCTGGAACTGCCCGTAACCGGCGGCCACCAAAATCTCCTGATACAATTCGCATTTTTCTTCACCTAATCTTCGCTCGTTCGTTTAAATTCTGCAGCTTGTTCTTCATCAAAATTAGCTTTTAAAGAGGCCCGCGGAGAAATTTCTGCCCGTCGCACACTGGATAACTTACTAATTTCTGCACACACTTTCAAAGCTTGACTTTTATTAGCATACAATATGGCATATTTCATACTTTTAGAAACATAGGTTAGATGACCGAACTTTTTTAATTGTTTCACTTGTCGAAAGTTAGCTAGATTAATCGTAATACTTTCTCTTGGCTGTAATGCAAATTCCATAAAAGCCTCCTATTTCGCTTGTATGACATCATAGTTTTTGTGGTGCAATCTCAATTAATAAATCATTTGTATCTACCACATCACCTGCTGATACGTAAACATGCTTAATCACGCAATCAAATGGCGCTTGAATACTCGTCTCCATCTTCATGGCTTCTGTGACCAGCAGATTTGTCCCCTTACCGATCTGATCGCCAGCTTTAACTGCGACACTTAAAACTGAACCACTCATTGTCGCGCCAATTTCATTTTGATTCGTTGGCTCAGCTTTCCGTTTCGCCATTGCCGTTTCATGAACGCTTAGATCCCGAACCACAATATCTTGTTTACGACCATTCACTTCGAAATAAAGAGTACGTCGGCCCTGCTCATCAACTTCACCAATCTGATTTAACTTGATAATCAAATGATAGCCATGCCGAACTTCAACATCGATTGTTTCGCCACGCCGAATGCCTTGGAAAAAGGTTGGCGTGTCTAAACGACTCACCGGACCATTTTGGACAACAAAGTTTTCAAAATCTTCAAAAACTTTAGGATAAAGGATGCCGCTAATCACTTCTTCATCCATCACTGGACGCTTCAAGTGATCCATTAATGACTGTTTAACGGCCGCAAAATCGACTGGTTTAGCCAGACTACCTGGTCGAACCGTAATTGCTGGGGTATTTTTCAAAACTAGTTTTTGTAAGGTCGATGGGAACCCATTGACAGGTTGACCCAGATTACCCGCAAAGAAATCAACAACCGATTTCGGAAAATCCAAGTGCTCCCCTGATTCAAGCACATCATCCGGCGTTAAGGCATTTTCAACCATAAATAAGGCCATATCACCAACTACTTTGGAACTTGGTGTCACTTTGATAATATCACCAAACATCTGATTTACTTGGCGATATGCTGTTTTGACCTCTTCAAAACGTCCCTTAAGCCCCAACGCTTGTGCTTGCTGTTGCAGGTTAGAATATTGACCACCTGGCATCTGCGTTTGGTAAATATCCGTTTGTGAACCCGTCATCCCGTTTTCAAAGTCTTGATAAAACGGACGAACGCCTTTCCAGTAACGGTTAATCTCTTCAACATTTCGAATATTAAGTTGTGGTTGACGCTCAACACCAGCCATCGCATAGTATAAGCTACTTAAACTTGGTTGACTCGTTGTTCCAGACAGACTGCTAGCAGCAACATCAACAATATCTACACCAGCTTTTGCCGCACTCAAATAAGTGGCAATACCATTTCCAGTTGTGTCATGCGTATGCAAATGAACCGGAATCGAAATTCGATCTTTCAATGAACTAATCAACCGGTACGCCGCTTGTGGTTTCAAAACTCCAGCCATATCTTTAATGGCAAGAATTTGGGCACCTGCTTTTTCAAGTTCTTGTGCTAAATCTAAATAATATTGTAAAGTATATGTCTTTTGACTCGCATCCAAAATATCACCGGTGTAACACATAGTGGCTTCAGCAATTTTGCCAGTGTCGCGGACAGCCTGAATACTCGTTTCTAACTGAGGGACCCAGTTCAAACTGTCAAAAATACGGAAAACATCAATGCCATTTTTAGCAGCCAGCCGAATAAATTCCTGAATCACATTATCCGGATAATTTTGATAGCCAACCGCATTACTCCCTCGGAACAACATTTGTAGCAAAGTGTGCGGCATACGTTTGCGAAGCGCCTGTAACCGAAGCCACGGATCCTCATGTAAAAAGCGGTAAGCAACGTCAAAAGTAGCACCACCCCAAGCTTCCTCAGAGAATAATTGCGGTAGTCCCCGATCAATCTGGTTAGCAATAGGGAGCATGTCGTGTGTCCGCATGCGAGTCGCAAATAAACTTTGATGGGCATCTCGCAACGTGGTATCCGTTAATAATAACTGCGATTGATCTTGAATCCAATCCTGCAATTGCGACACACCACCAGATTCTAGGATATCCTTAGCTGTCTGCATCTTTTCAGTTTTTATTTGTAATTTTTCTAGTGCTTCTGGATAGTATTTCTTTTCATGACGTGGCACTCCGTCCGTCCCATTAACCGTGATATCACTGATATATGTCAACAATTTATTAGTTGAGTCTGCATGATTTGTCATTTCAAATAGTTCGGGAGTTTCATCGATAAATGTGGTCGTTGCTTCTCCTGATTGAAAAACAGGATGACTAATGACATTTTTTAAAAAGCCAATATTGGTATGTACGCCGCTAATCATAAATTCATTTAATACTCGTAGCATCTTTTGGGCCGTATTGTGGAAATTGCTGTCGTGCACACAGACTTTAACCAACAGAGAATCAAAGAAAGGTGTAATCACTGCGCCGGAATAGGCGTTACCGACGTCTAAACGAACCCCGTTACCACCTGGCGAACGATAGGTTTCGATCGTACCCGTATCTGGCATAAAGTTTTTGGCAGGATCTTCAGTCGTAATCCGACACTGAATGGCCGCACCCTGATAAGTTAAATCCTTTTGTTGAGGGAAATGCAAATCCGTAAACAGGTTTTTGCCCTGTGCAATCAGAATTTGCGACTGCACAATATCGCGATCCGTAATGAGCTCCGTTACGGTATGTTCAACTTGGACACGTGGATTAACCTCGACAAAGTAAAACTGATCTTTTTCAACCAAAAATTCAACCGTGGCCGCATTGATATAATGCACAGACTGCATCAAACGAACCGCGGCCGCACAAATTCGTTGCCGTAATTCAGTTGGTAAAGACACACTAGGTGCAATTTCGACCACCTTTTGATTTCGTCGCTGCACGGAACAGTCGCGTTCAAATAAGTGCAACACATTGCCAAATGAATCAGCTAAAATTTGCACCTCAATATGTTTTGGCGATTGTAAATATTTTTCAATGTATAATTCATCACTGCCAAATGATTGCATGGCTTCACTTTTAGCACGCGTGTAATTTTCCTTTAGACTATCTTGGTCATAAACAATACGCATTCCGCGGCCACCACCGCCCATTGCGGCTTTTAACATGATGGGAAACCCGTGTTGTTTAGCAAAAGCTTCGACTTGCGCAAAACTAGTCACAGGATCTTTTGTGCCGGGAATCGTCGCAATCCCCGCCTTATTAGCGACGCTTTTCGCCACTAGTTTATCGCCAAACATTTGTAAATGGGCGACCTTAGGCCCAATAAAGGTAATGCCTTCTTCTTCACAGCGCTTGGCAAACGTTTCATTTTCTGATAAAAAACCATAACCAGGATGAATGGCATCCACATGGTTTTCCTTTGCAATGCGAATAATATCTTCAATATCCAAATAGGCTTCCACAGGTTTCTTCCCGACACCTACCTCGTAGGCCTCATCCGCTTTAAAACGATGCACCGAAAGCGCATCTTCTTTTGCAAAAATGGCCACTGTTTGTAATGACAGCTCTTTACAAGCCCGAAAAATACGTGTGGCAATCTCCCCACGATTGGCAACTAATACTTTTTTCACAATGATCCCTCCAATGCTTACTCACGGACTAATTTAAGGTCAGGAATACGTTCTCGTTGCACATTAGCACTTACGTTTAACAAGATTCCCATCGCTACTGACAGTACTAACATACTGGACCCTCCATAACTAATGAACGGAAAAGTTACACCGGTAATTGGCAAAATACCGGTTACGCCACCAATATTAAAGAATGTTTGAACAGAAAGGTAAGTCGCAAGACCGTAACAAACCAAAGTTTCATACATATTATGAGCATGAATTCCTAACCAAATGGCACGACCGACGATGACCAGTAACAAAATTAGAATTAAGGTCACTGTAACCAACCCTAGTTCTTCTGAAACCACCGCCATGATAAAGTCGGTATTGGCTTCTGGTAAGTATCCCTTCTTTTGAATACTGTTCCCCAAACCAACACCAAAGACGCCCCCATTTCCTAAAGCATAGTACGAGTTAACTAACTGGTTGCCAGCTCCTTTGGCTAATTCAAACGGGTGCGCAAACCCAACGATTCGTTGCAGCATATAATTTTTTGTGTTGACATTTATTTTAGATGCTAACGGCAAAATAACGAACATGAATGCAGAAGCCCCAAGCAAAAGTGTGCCAATTCCCTTGCGGTAGTCAATACCACTCGCAAAAAAGATAATGAGCGCAATGGCAAAGTTGATCGTTGCACCACCTAAATCCCGCTGTAAAAGGATCGCAAGCACAAAAACTAAAGTCATAATCAATGGTGCACGATAATAAGACTTTGGATCTTTTTCTAACCGATCATTGTGCTTTGATAACATATCAGCCAAATATAAGGTTAAATAAACTTTGGCAACCTCAGCAGGTTGAATATTGATTGGCCCTACCTCAATCCACCCCTTAGCTCCATTAATGACTCGCCCAAAGAACAGCAGGTAAAAAAATGACACTAGCATAGCCAGCGTAAATATTTTAATAAATGTTGGACTACGTAATTTGCTTAATTTTAAAATAAATACAGTTCCGGCAATCAATAAACCAACCATGACATAGGCTAATTGTCGAAAAAGATAACTGCTTGCGCGGATTCCATTAATAATATAATAATCAGCACTAGAAGAGTACACCATGATAACGCCAAATACACATAAGATAATGTACGGAACCAAAATAAAATAATCTAAATATTTAAATTTTTTCATTAAAAGAGAACCCACCTTATTTGAGAAAATAAACGTGCTAACTTTGAACATTATAGCATACGTAACCGCTGGCAAAAATTAAGAAAAAGTCTGATTGTTTAAAAAAATAACCATTTTAAAAGAAAACAAAAATAACTTTCACGCACACAAAAAAGGCTGAGAAAAACTCCCAGCCCTTTTCTGTATTCGAAATTTGGTAATCGAAATCAGGAGAGAAGGTTGACTTCTGATCACTTTAGCAATCTTCTTATAGGGAAAGCCAGAATATTCCCAATTAATTGCGAATAAATTAGTTCCATTTCCGGTTCGCGTTAATGTGACCGTTGGGGTAAAATCACTACTAATTGTTTTTCAATCATAAATTTTTGATCCAGATACAACTACGGCACTCACTTGAACTGGTATGATCACAAATGTGTTATCTACCACTCTAACTGCATAGTTATGCTTACTTCCTAATGCCACATTCAGATCATAATGCCCGACGTTTTTGCCCGGAACACAGGTGGTGTCATAATTCAAATGATCGTCATCTGAAACATGACTTGTTGTTGATGAAAAACTAGTGGGATCGCTGGTTTCGCACTCCTTACTTTGCCCTGCAGTTAAGGTAATGGTAGCCGGTCGTTACGCAATCGTGTACATACCTGAAACATCAGTTAAATTGGCACTTTGCGTTAATTTAATGGTATAGGTTCCGACATTCATCAAATTGACATTCGTACCCGTAAAGGTATAATTATCTTTTTTCAAAGTCACTTGGGTTAGCTTTATCGAGCAGGTCCCAGTATCTTCATTAATCTTGATAGAAACGAAAGGAATTATGTTAATTTTTGCCGTACAATTAGTAGCCTTGACCGTCACATTAAACTTGTAATACAATGTATTTTCATGACATCATTTTTGCTCTCTTCCGTTGCAATTGTATTTTCATTGCCACCTCTGACTGCTTAAATTCCCTTAATATAGCCTACTTTTTCGTAGCTGTGTACTTAGCTCTGGGCATATAAATATTCCTCCATGCCTATCAGATGAATTATTGTATTTCATCTGACAACCATAAAGAGATTCTCGCATTTTCTTCAATTTTCATACTTTTTGTTTATCTTTCCATCTTTAATCAAATAATCTACCCGAAAATTTAATTATATGTATACAAAAACAAGTTCGGATTTTGCATCCAAACTTGTTTTTTTGATTTTTAATGCTAAGAGAATTGAAACTAGTCTGCGTCATGTTTTCGACGTTTCAAACCTACCCAGCTTAAAATCATGCCTAATAACGACATCCCCACAACAGCACTTGTCTTATCAGTTTGTTCATCAGTTTGCGGTAACGTCGCTTTCTTGGTAGTTGCCTGCTTCTTTTCAGAAGTCTTCGTAACTTTAACGGTTGAAAGTTTTGGTACTTGCGTCACTTTTTCAGATCCACTGTTTTGAACTTCTGGCTTATAAGAAATGCCTGTTTGTTCTTTCAAGTAACTATATTCTGGTTCGCCGTTTTTATCGATAACCGTGACTAACGATCCCTTACTATCACCAGAATCATGCGTTAATGTCACAACACCATCTGGCTCATCGTTATGAATCTTTGTCTTTCCAACTGTGACAGTTTGACCTGGTTTAACCGTCACAATTGGCAATGGTTGTTTACCATTAGGCGTTTCCGTGACGTGCTCGACACCGGTATCCACATCGACATGTACATGTGTCTTATCACCATCTGGCCAAGTCTTATTTACATCGGTAACTTCGCCATTTGGATTCTTGGTAACGGTTGTCGTACCGCCATCAGGATCTTTGGTTGTCGTTACTTTGCCAACAAAGGTGTAAACAACAGTTTGATTCAAACTAGCATAGGTTCCCGCTCGAACAGCCTCGACGTCTTTGCTTGTAAGGCTCATGGCTTTAACACTGGTTGGACTTGCTTGATAGTTTTCAAGGACCGGACTTGTGATCTCCGCAAACTGGTTTGTACCATCAACGACCCAAGCTGTATAACCAAGTAACTCACCGGTCTTGGAATCAACCAACGCGGAACGTTTGTACTCAGTCGTTTGCGTTACGGCTGTTGGAGTCGCTGGTTTGTTTGGATCATTACTGTCCTTAAAACTATAAGTGATCGTGCGAGTAACCTTCTGTGTCAAATCAGTTTCCGTAATCGTTGGCATCTTTGGCCCATCT